>NZ_PHQQ01000002.1 GCF_002909235.1 Arenibacter catalasegens | reverse complement strand
TCAAGGGCCCGTTTTTTCGATTTCTGTCTTTATAAATACCAAAAATAAACTATAGTGAGTCTCATAGCTCAGCTGGTTAGAGCGCTACACTGATAATGTAGAGGTCGGCAGTTCGAGTCTGCCTGAGACTACAAAGTAGACGAGGTGCGGACGAGAAGTCTATGCCGCTAAAAGCGGTAAGTCTGCCTGAGACTACGATTTTGCCCTTGGGCATACGTTCATTGATTGAAAGATTGAATTAGGAAATACTAGAAGTTGGGAAACCTGCCGACTATTGACTGGCACCGGCCGACCTATAGGAAAACGGGGGATTAGCTCAGCTGGCTAGAGCGCCTGCCTTGCACGCAGGAGGTCATCGGTTCGACTCCGATATTCTCCACATTGGCAATACATTGCCGTTATCTTGGCCAAAGGCCGTAAAAGGGATAACGGGACTGGCCAAAAAGTTCATTGACATATTGGGACAGGGTGCGCATCAAGATTCAGGTCTTTGCGTACGCTGAAAAGAAACACGAAATTAAAGTAAAGTACAAGTATAAAGGGCCCTTTGGACGCTGCCGCGGAAGGGGGGCCCGCGAATAACATAAAGGTCTGGCGACAAGCTAGATAAGGGCGTATGGGGAATGCCTAGGCTCTCAGAGGCGATGAAGGACGCGATAAGCTGCGAAAAGCTGCGGGGATCGGCACACACGATATGATCCGCAGGTATCCGAATGGGGCAACCCACTATACTGAAGGTATAGTACCTAGCAATAGGGGCAAACCCGGTGAACTGAAACATCTAAGTAGCCGGAGGAGGAGAAAACAAAAGTGATTCCGTAAGTAGTGGCGAGCGAAAGCGGATTAGTCCAAACCGATGTTGTTTCGGCAATATCGGGGTTGTAGGACCGCGACATTCGATGTGCAATGAATCAGAACCCTTTGGAAATAGGGACCGTAGAGGGTGATAGTCCCGTAAGAGCAAAGAACATTATCGATAGCGGTATCCTGAGTAGTGCGGGGCACGTGAAACCCTGTATGAATCCGGCGGGACCATCCGCCAAGACTAAATACTCCTGAGAGACCGATAGTGAACCAGTACCGTGAGGGAAAGGTGAAAAGAACCCTGAACAAGGGAGTGAAAAAGATCCTGAAACCATACGCCTACAAGCGGTCGGAGCCCCTTCGTGGGGTGACGGCGTGCCTTTTGCATAATGAGCCTACGAGTTACTTTTACTGGCAAGGTTAAGCACTTCAGGTGCGGATCCGTAGCGAAAGCGAGTCTGAATAGGGCGCCATAGTCAGTAGTAGTAGACGCGAAACCGTGTGATCTACCCATGGGCAGGTTGAAGCTGTGGTAACACACAGTGGAGGACCGAACCCGTTGACGTTGAAAAGTCTTGGGATGACCTGTGGGTAGGGGTGAAAGGCCAATCAAACTCGGAAATAGCTCGTACTCCCCGAAATGCATTTAGGTGCAGCGTGTAGATAGTTTTATAGAGGTAGAGCTACTGATTGGATGCGGGGGCTTCACCGCCTACCAATTCCTGACAAACTCCGAATGCTATAAAATGTTTCTGCGCAGTGAGGGCATGGGTGCTAAGGTCCATGTCCGAGAGGGAAAGAACCCAGATCACCAGCTAAGGTCCCCAAGTATATACTAAGTTGATATAACGCGGTGGAACTGCATTGACAGCCAGGATGTTGGCTTGGAAGCAGCCATTCATTTAAAGAGTGCGTAACAGCTCACTGGTCGAGCGGTTCCGCATGGATAATAATCGGGCATAAGTATATCACCGAAGCTGTGACTTCCATTTATTTGGAGGGGTAGGGGAGCATTGTAGTGCCGCTGAAGGCGATCCGTAAGGGCCGCTGGAGGAGCTACAAACGAAAATGTAGGCATAAGTAACGATAATGCGGGCGAGAAACCCGCACGCCGAAAGACCAAGGTTTCCCCAGCTATGCTAATCAGCTGGGGGTCAGTCGGGACCTAACGCGAACCCGAAAGGGGTAGTGGATGGACAACAGATTAATATTTCTGTACCTGCTCACATTAAAAGTGACGGGGATGTGGCGTTGGTGCGTACTGACGGAATAGTACGTTGAAGGGAGCGGTGACGCCCCGATAGTACACCGAGGCTCCGGCCAAGGTGATAATCCAGCTTAACATCCTCCGAGAAAACCAAGTGAAGCAGCCCGTACCGCAAACCGACACAGGTGGTTGGGATGAGTATTCTAAGGCGCTCGAGAGATTCATGGCTAAGGAACTAGGCAAAATAGACCCGTAACTTCGGGAGAAGGGTCGCCCCCCTTATGGGGGGGCCGCAGTGAAGAGGTCCAGGCGACTGTTTATCAAAAACACAGGGCTCTGCAAAATCGAGAGATGAAGTATAGGGCCTGACACCTGCCCGGTGCTGGAAGGTTAAGAGGAGATGTCATTCGCAAGGAGAAGCATTGAATTGAAGCCCCAGTAAACGGCGGCCGTAACTATAACGGTCCTAAGGTAGCGAAATTCCTTGTCGGGTAAGTTCCGACCTGCACGAATGGTGCAACGATCTGGACACTGTCTCGGCCATGAGCTCGGTGAAATTGTAGTATCGGTGAAGATGCCGGTTACCCGCAGTGGGACGAAAAGACCCCGTGCACCTTTACTATAGCTTCGTATTGACCTTGGGCAACCAATGTGTAGGATAGCTGGGAGACTTTGAAGCTGCATCGCCAGGTGTGGTGGAGTCATTGTTGAAATACCAGCCTTTGTTTGTCCGGGGCCTAACTCCCTTATGGGAGGACAGTGCGTGGTGGGTAGTTTGACTGGGGTGGTCGCCTCCAAAAGAGTAACGGAGGCTTCTAAAGGTGCCCTCAATACGGTTGGCAATCGTGTGCAGAGTGCAATGGCACAAGGGCGCTTGACTGAGAGACATACAGGTCGACCAGGTACGAAAGTAGAGCATAGTGATCCGGTGGTTCCGCATGGAAGGGCCATCGCTCAAAGGATAAAAGGTACGCCGGGGATAACAGGCTGATCTCCCCCAAGAGCTCATATCGACGGGGGGGTTTGGCACCTCGATGTCGGCTCGTCACATCCTGGGGCTGGAGAAGGTCCCAAGGGTTGGGCTGTTCGCCCATTAAAGTGGCACGCGAGCTGGGTTCAGAACGTCGTGAGACAGTTCGGTCTCTATCTACTGCGGGCGTTAGAAATTTGAGTGGACCTGACCCTAGTACGAGAGGACCGGGTTGGACCGACCGCTGGTGCACCAGTTGTCCCGCCAGGGGCATTGCTGGGTAGCTATGTCGGGATGGGATAAGCGCTGAAAGCATATAAGCGCGAAACCCGCCACAAGATGAGATTTCTTTAAAGGGCCGTGGGAGATGACCACGTCGATAGGCCATAGGTGGAAGGGCAGCAATGTCCGTAGCCGAGTGGTACTAATTGCCCGTTGGCTTGCGCAAACGCCGTCCCCGCCTTGTGCGGGGGCGCAACAAACCTTTTTTTTTACGTACGTGTACTTTAGTTTATTTTAGTGCGACCGATCCGGCCGCCCTGTCCCATTATTATGTCAACGATATTAGGTATCGCAAGAAGCTTGCGGTACAAAGATTTTAGGTGGCCATGGCGACGGGGCCCACCCCTTACCATTCCGAACAGGGAAGTTAAGCCCGTCTGCGCCGATGGTACTGCTACACCAAGTGGGAGAGTAGGCCGCCGCCTTTTTTTGAAGTCCCCCCATCGCAAGATGGGGGGACTTTTTTTTTGTACAATATCCAACAAATGGCACGCCCACTGCGTGATCGGTCCCTGCTTCCATGGCCACTGCACTTTGTTTGTGCCAATGGGCAGTCATTGAATGGCACGCCTAGGGCGTGATTAGTTCCTGCATGCCTTTGTACTGCGCTTCGCTTCTACAAAGCGGCAGTCACTAATACGCCGCCGCCTTTTTTTGAAGTCCCCCCGCCTACGATGAAGGGACTTTTTTTTTGTCCTAAAGTCTTGGAACAAAGCCTCTTTACCGCCTTGGTAACAGGTTTTTTTTTATTTGGTCCCAACTTCCACATAACCTTCCCAAAATTAGTTCCTAGAATGTCTTTCCCGTAAGTCATTTTTTGATATCTTGTCTCTTCATTAATAAAATAAAACAATGAAAAACAATTTTGCATATCTAATGAGCCTAGTGCTTTGCCTAGGAATTTTTAGTACAATTACAGGTCAAGTAGGGGGTAAACAGAAAAAAAATGGTTGGATTTCCTTGTTCAATGGCAAAAATATGGATGGTTGGAAAGTTGGGGAAAATGCCCATACTTTTTCCATCGAGGATGGTGCAATTAAGGTTGAAGGACCTAAGGCCCATTTGTTTTATGTGGGGGATGTGGAGAACCATGATTTTGATAATTTTGAATTCAAGGCTAGCGTTATGACCAAACCTGGTTCCAATTCCGGTATTTATATCCATACACGCTACCAAGAGGCCAGTTGGCCAGTATATGGTTATGAAGTACAGGTAAACAATTCCCAAGGCGATTGGAAACGTACCGGTAGTTTATATGATATAGTCAATGTTATGGAAACCTATGTTGGCGATGATGAATGGTATACGGAATATATTAAAGTAGAAGGCAAAAGAATTATTATTAAAATAAATGATATAGTGGTAGTAGATTATACCGAACCAGAACATCCTAAACGCGACGAAGGGGAACGCCAGCATAGGGTTCTTAAAGGAGGAACGTTTGCGCTACAAGGTCATGATCCTAAAAGTGTTATTTATTATAAGGATATTATGGTGAAACCTTTGCCTTAAGATTAACCAATATTAAAATTTAAATGTACTTACCTAGTCCTATAACCAAAATTATCAGTGGTATAATTCTTGGGGTTCTTACCGTTGGTTGTCAATCAGAACCTGAAAACCTCAAACAAAAACCTAATGTTGTTTTTATATTGGTTGATGATCTTGGTCTAGTGGATCTAAGTGTTACAGGCAGTAAATTCTATGAAACACCTAACATAGATAGATTGGCTAGAGAAGGCATGGTGTTTACTCAAGGGTATGCCGCTAGTAGGGTATGTAGTCCGTCCAGAGCAAGTATCATGACTGGGAAATTTACGGCAAGACATGGAATCACGGATTGGATAGGGGCAGCATCTGGTGAAGCTTGGAGATCTCATAATCGTCACGATAAATTACTACCGGCCGAGTACGTGCATGCCTTGCCGGAGAAGGATATTACTTTGGCAGAAGCCATGAAGGAGAAAGGTTATAAAACCTTCTTTGCAGGTAAATGGCATTTAGGACCGGAAGGTTCCTATCCTGAGGATCATGGTTTTCAAATCAATAAGGGAGGTTGGGATAAGGGAAGTCCTATGGGCGGATATTTTTCACCTTGGGATAATCCAAAATTACCAAACAAAGTTCAAGGTGAGAATCTTACTATGCGCTTGGGTAACGAAACAGCTGATTTTATAAAACAGCACAAGGATTCAACCTTTTTTGCCTTTCTTTCGTTCTATGCCGTTCACGGCCCCATTCAAACTACCAATCAAAAATGGCAGAAATATAGAGATAAAGCTCTGGGAAGTGGCCTGGATGAGCGGGGATACAAAATGGAAAATGTTTTACCTATTCGTATTGTGCAGGACAATCCTATTTATGCCGGACTTGTAGAAAGTATGGACGATGCGGTTGGAGTTGTTTTGGATGCCATTAAAAATGCTGTGTTAGAGGAAAATACCATTGTAGTCTTTACTTCAGATAATGGAGGAGTTGCGTCCGGGGATTCTTTTTCCACTAGTAACCTTCCTTTAAGGGGAGGAAAGGGTTATCAATGGGAAGGTGGTATTCGTGAGCCTTATTTTATTAAAGTTCCTTGGTTGAAAAATGGTGGAAGTACAACCGAGTTTCCTGTAATAGGAACTGATTTTTATCCGACTATTTTGGATTTGGTAAATATAGACCTAAAACCGGAACAACATGTAGATGGAATAAGTTTGCGCCCGCTGTTGGAAGGAGAAGCATTGGACTTGGATAGGCCTTTGTATTGGCATTATCCACATTACGGTAATCAAGGTGGTGAACCCTCTTCCATTATTCGTAGAAAGGAATGGAAGCTAATACATTATTGGGAGGATGATAGGGAAGAGCTTTATCATTTACCTTCAGATATAGCAGAACAAAACAATGTAATTTCTGATCATCCAGAGGTTGCAACAGCTCTTAGCGAGGAACTTAAAACATGGCTTTTGGAGGTTGGGGCTAGATTTGCAGAGAAGGATTCAGAATACGATGAAGGTTTAGCAAAGAAGCGAAAAGATAACATCTTAAATGAAATGTTGCCAAGGTTGGAAAAGGAAAGGTTGAATGTCCTGTCCGAAGATTTTGTACCCAATGCCAATTGGTGGGGCAGTAGGGTGACTACGGATTAACATAGGACATGAAAATGAAAAAATATTACTTTTTACCACTATTATTAATGGCAACAGTTGTTATTAATGCCCAAAACTCTAAATCAGTGCTGTGGTATGATAGCCCATCAAATGACTGGTATGGCGCACTGCCTCTCGGGAATGGACGATTGGGTGCAATGGTTTTTGGGGACATAGAAAAGGAACATCTTCAATTAAACGATGAAAGTTTGTGGGCAGGTAAACCAGAGAATCCATATCCTCCTAATGTTCGTGAGCACTACAAAACCTTTCAGCAATTAAATTTTAATGGAGAGTTTGATGAAGCCCGTGACTACGGTATGGAAAATTTGGTGGTTAAGCCAACTTCTATAAGGCCATATGAGCCGCTAGGCGATTTATATATTGCTTTTAATCATAAGAGTAAAAACTCCGACTACTATCGCGACCTTTCTATGAATGAAGGCATGACTACTGTTAGTTATTCAGTTGATGGTAAGCGCTTTAGTCGAGAATCTTTTATTTCGGCGGAGTATGACGCCATCTTCTATCATTTTAAAAGTCTTGATAACGTAAAAACAAGTGCCACTATTTATTTTGATCGTTTTAAGGACATTGAACAGGATATCGATGAGAATAATATTTTAACAATTAGTGGTCAAATTTTTGACGATGTAAATGATTTTGATGATAATGTAGATGGTTCTGGTGAAGGTGGGTTGCATATGAAATTTTCTACGCAAATTGCCATAGTTCCCGTTGATGGTAAAGTAAGGTCGGTTGGAAACAAACTGATCATAGAAAACAGTAGTGAATTTACGCTAGTTGTAACAAATACTACAGATTATAATGTAAACATACTGAATTTTGACCGGCGTATTGACCCAGCAACTGAAACTCATAAGATTCTAACACGGGCAATGGGCGAACCTTATGAAAAAGTAAGGGCTAAGCATATTGCTACACATACGAAACAATTTAACACCTTATCCTTAAAGTTAAGTGATATAGAAATAGATGAAATACCTACGGATAAACGTATTGAAGCCGCGGCTAGTGGAATTAATGACAATTATCTGACACAGCTATTCTTTCAATACGGGCGGTATCTTTTGTTGGCAAGTTCAGGCAACAACGCTAAATTACCTGCAAACCTACAAGGTATTTGGAATAAAGATGAATGGGCAGCATGGGAATCTGATTTCCATTTGAACATTAATCTACAAATGAATTATTGGCCTGCCGATATCTGCAATTTATCAGATACTTTTGATCCTCTCTCTAATTTTATGGTAGTAGTTGCCAAGGCGGGTAAGGAAACTGCTCAAAATTATTTGGGTTCAGATGGGTGGATGGCACATCATGTTTTAAATCCATTTGGCAGAACCACTCCTTCAGGTTCAAATTTGGACTCTCAGTTCAACAACGGTTATTGTTTTCCCTTGGCAGGCACATGGATGTCGTTAAGTTTATGGCGACATTATACTTTTACTTTGGATAAAGATTATCTGAGAACTACTGCATATCCAGTACTGAAAGGGGCTGCAAAATTTGCATTGGATTTTTTAATAGAAAATAAGGATGGAGAATTAATTACGTCACCATCTTACTCTCCAGAAAATTCTTATGTTAATCCAGAAACGGGTAAGGCAATGCAGAATACAATTTCTGCTACTATGGATAATCAAATTTTAAGAGAGTTGTTTCAAGCTTGTATAAAATCTGAAGAAATCTTAGGTATAAATGAAATGAAAGGTAGCTTAAGACAAGCGTTGTTAAAATTACCAAAAAATAAGATTGGTGCAGATGGTACCATTCAAGAATGGTATAAAGATTTTGAGGAGGTAGAGCCAGAACATCGGCATATTTCACATTTGTTCGGACTTTATCCTTCGAACCAAATAACAAAGAAAGATGTTGCATTATTTGAGGCAGCAAAGAATACGATTGACAAAAGATTGGCTTCAGGTGGTGGTTTGATAGGCTGGAGCAAAGCATGGGCCATAAATTTCTATGCACGTTTATTCAATTCGGAAAAGGCACTTGAATCTGTAAATAGTTTATTAGCAAGTCAAATCACCACTAATATGTTCGATTTAATTTATCCACAATCCATAAGCGAAAGAATGGGTACTGTTTCCAACACGGGTAAAAAAAGGAAAATATTTCAGATCGAAGGAAATTTTGGAACTACTGCGGGCATTGCAGAAATGCTATTGCAATCTCACGAAGAAGGAATTATTTATTTATTGCCTGCATTACCAAAGGAATGGGATAGCGGAAGTATAAAAGGGATTAAGGCAAGAGGAAATTTTGAATTGGAAATGGAATGGAAAAATAGCAAACTGACTTCGGCTACAATTGTTGCTCATAGTGGAGGTAAAATAAGCATGGTATATAAAGGAATATCAAAAAAAATGAATCTAAAACAAGGTGAATCTAGGAAAGTCAGCTTTTAATTCAAAAAATTATTTACAACTTCCAAGTGTGTTTTGTAGTCCTACAAAACAAATGATATAATCGTTGACCATAGAAAAAAGCTTAAAATATTTTCGGTTGCCTCAGTTCTAAGAAAGGCATAAGCTCTTTTCATCTGTGTTTTTACCGTATTGATTGAGATTCCGTTCGTTTCTGCTATTTCAGCATAACTCTGTCCGTTAATAATTGCCGATATAAAGATTTGTTTCCTGCTTTCAGGCAATTGATTTAGAAGGGTGTGAATTTTATCGAAAGTATTGGAGGGTTCAAAAACTTTAAGGTCTTCATATTCCGGGGTGTTTAATTCCTGGATTAAGATTTTTTCTTTTTTGGCTTTTTCCAATGAAAGTAAACTCAAGTTTTTTACAGCCCTAATGGCATATGCTTGGAATGAAGTTGTTATGCAGATGGATGCCCTTCGTTGCCAATATGAGATAAAAAAATCTTGCACATTATCTTTGGCGGCATCTTTATCCTTAACTATGCTGAAGGAAATAAGACACAACATTGGATAATGCTCCTTAAAGAGTTCCTCCAATTCCCGCTTGTTTATTTTAGGTTGTAAAGGCATTATTTTTTCCAATCTTCCGCCTTGTAAATTAAGACCGGTTAATTGTGCTATTGGTTGATTTGTAGCTTCAATTATAGTAATTTAATTCCAATTAATATCAATATTTATCAAATTCTTAAAAAAAGATAAATTATTGTCACCCTATTTCCATTTTTAATCAACTTATAATAAAGTGCATCAAATGTCAAGTATAGAAAATTTAAAATTTGTTTTAAAAAGTATCCGTGATTCTGGGACATTGGACAGTGATGTACTTGAACGTTTGACCAAAAGTGAAAGAGAAATTGTAGGTTCAATTTATGATGAAAATTTGGTTTCAGAAGCCTTAATGTTTTTGGAGGACTTGGATACGGATGAAGAATGGGGTAAACTTCTTGGGAAAATGGCAACTTCTAAAAAGCCAGTTGTTCCCTTGTGGACATCAATTTTAAAGTATGCTGCAATTTTTGCCGGGTTTATGGCAATTAGTTACCTAGTCTATCAATTTCAAAGTTCTGAAATTGAAATACCTATTTCCGAAACCGCTATTAAATTAAAAATCGGCGGGGATAAGGTTAAGGTTATCCGAGAGGGAGAAAGTCAAGAAATTATTTCCATGACGGGTAAAGTATTGGGTGTGCAAAAGGGAAACAAAATAAGCTATAATGGTGGTGTTGAGATTAGGGAGTTAATTTACAATGAATTGGAAATTCCTTTTGGAAAAATGTTTGATGTTGAATTATCCGATGGCACCTTGGTTCATCTTAATTCAGGAACCAAGATGAGATATCCCGTTAAATTCTTGAATTCTGGGAATAGAGAGGTTTTTATTGAAGGGGAGGCATATTTCATAGTAGCAAAGGATAAGGATCATCCTTTTGTGGTACATGCAGATGAAGTGGCAGTTGAAGTCTTGGGTACCATTTTTAATATATCTTCCTATAACGAGGATGCAGAAATTAATACAGTGTTGGTAGAAGGTTCGGTAAAGATGAGTAATACTATAACTCCTAATGACAACGTAATGTTGAAACCTGGATCAAAAGGTTCATGGCATAAAGCAGGTTATAGCATTTCTGTTGAAGAAGTTGATGTTGAGAACTATACAGGTTGGATTAATGGAGAATTGGTATTTCGTAATTCTTCTTTTTCCAATATGGCCAAAAAGCTAGAGCGAAAGTACAATGTGTCTATCCAAAATAATAACCTTCGATTAAATGAGATTAAATTGAATGCTAGGTTTAGCACGGAGATTGAAGGTATTGAAGACGTATTGAAATCAATTAGTGAAATTTATCCATTTAATTATAAAATAATAGACCGTGATATAATAATCGACTAATACAATTTAATTAAAAACCAACCGCCAATGAAAAAAGCCTTTAGATAAATTTAAAAAAAATCGGGAAATGCTTGAGACCATTCCCCGATCTAAGAATTGTGAATTAAATAATGTTATCAAAAATCATTTAATCATTACAAAATTATGAAAAAATACTTCATTGAGTGTTTGCTGCTATGGCAAATTCCTAAAATGGACTTGAAAATGAAATTAACAACACTTTTAATTATAGTTTCGTTGTTTAAAATCCAAGCAAACTCCTACTCTCAGACAACTAAACTAACCTTAGAAGCTGACAACCTTACTATTGCCCAAATCTTTGAGGAGATTGAAAATGTGTCCGAGTTTAGATTTTTATACGAGAGCAATCAAATTAACCTTAACAGGAAAGTAACTGTTCACCTTAAAAAGAAAAAAATATCGGAGGTGCTTGATTTGCTCTTTGGTGGCACGAATACGGATTATAAGGTGATAAACAGACAGGTAATCCTTACCCAAAAGAGGATGGAGGAACTGAGAATGAAACCACTGAGCAAGGTAAAAGCCGAACCATTGGAAGTTTTGCAAAGAGAAATCTCTGGTATAGTTGTGGATAGTAACGGAGAACCCTTACCGGGAGCGAGTATCGTTGAAAAGGGGACTACTAATGGGACACAATCTGATTTTGATGGTAATTTTTCCTTAAAAATCAGTAATGACAATGCCTCTTTAATTGTTTCTTATGTTGGTTTTGCTACTAAAGAGGTTTCAGTTAATCAACAAATTAATCTAACGATTACCCTAGACGAAAGTGCTGCGGGCTTGGATGAAGTAGTTATTACAGCACTAGGTATATCAAGAGAAAAGAAATCCTTAGGATATTCCATTTCTGAAGTTGATGGGGATGCTGTAAATCTAACACCACAAGAGAATGTTCTTAATTCACTAGCGGGGAAGGTTACAGGGGTCAGTATCTCTCAAATGGATGGCTTGGCGGGATCTTCCGTAAACATGATCATAAGGGGGGCTACCTCACTTAGTAGTGATAACCAACCCTTATTTGTAGTAGATGGTGTTCCAATAGTAAATAGTCTTAATAATTTTTATGAGGGTGCTGATATGGGAAATGCCATATCTGATTTGGATCCTAGTAATATTGAAAATGTTTCAGTTCTAAAAGGGCCAAGTGCGGCTGCTCTTTATGGGTCTAGGGCCGGGAATGGAGTGGTATTGATTACTACACGTACCGGTGGCGGTGTTAAAAAGGGGCTAGGAATCAATATCAGTTCTGCCGTAACCTTTGATCATCCTTATAGGTATATAGATTACCAAACAAAATTTGGACCTGGCAAGGCGGGTGTCCAAATTTTCGAGGAGGAGGAAAACGAAAGCTGGGGTCCTAGATTGGACGCAGGGGAACAATGGGTGCAATGGAATACCAATGGGCAGCCAGCTCCTTTGGTCTCTTATGACAATAGGCTCACGGATTTCTTTCAAACAGGGATTACCTATACCAATAATGTTTCCGTGGGCGGTAATTACGACCAAGGTGATTTTAGGATTTCGGTAGGAAATATGAACAATACAGGTATTGTTCCCAATACGGATTTGGAGCGCCAATCATTTAATCTTAATGGCAGTTATAAATTGTCCCCTAAACTTAAGGTTCAGGGCAATATAGGGGTGTCCCAAACTAGTTCTGATAACCGTCCTGTTGTTGATGGTGGCCGTAACACTGTTGTAAGAAGTGTTTATGAAATGTCTGCACATGTCAATATTAATGATCTTAAAGATTATTGGCTACCTGGTTTAGAGGATATTGAACAATTGAAATACAAAGAAAAGCAGAACAACCCTTGGTTTTTGGTCCATGAAAATACCATTGGGTTCTTAAGGGACAGGACCGTTGCCAAATTCCAGTTTGATTGGGACGTTGCCAAAGACCTTGTCCTAACCGGACGCTATTCTAGAGATAGTTATACAGAGGGCAGAAATGCCAAAACGGCCTTTAGCAACTATGACCAAAGGGAAGGTGGATATAATATAGAATCTATATACCATAAAGAAACCAACTTTGATTTTATACTGGCTTATAATAAAAAAATCAATGATTCATGGGATGTGAATTCCCTTGTAGGCGTCAGTAATTTAAATATTTACGATAATTCCTTGTCCAATGTAGCCAGTTCTTTGGTAGTTCCGGGCTTGTTTACTATTTCCAATGCTGTTCCTGGAACCGTGAATTATGCAAGCTGGTTTAGTGAGAAGAAAATTAATGGGATATACGGAATGGTATCTGTAGGGTATAAGAACATGTTGTTTTTAGACATTACTGGAAGAAATGACTGGTCTAGTACCTTGCCGGCGGAAAACAATTCCTATTTCTATCCTTCGGCTTCTGCCAGTGTTTTGTTATCCAATATGTTTACCATGCCTTCGTGGATGCCGTTTGCAAAATTGCGTGCCGGTTGGGCACAAGTGGGTAATGACGTGGCCCCGTACCAATTGCAGCAATATTTTGCTGCCACTGCAGATTGGGGAGATGCCAAGCGTATGTACCAAGATGGTGTCCTTAGGAATAGCAAGTTAAAACCAGAAATAGCCACCTCAAAAGAAATCGGTATCGATTTAAAGTTGTTAGACTATAGGCTAGGCTTGGAGGCGACCTATTATGAAGTTGAAAATGAAAACCAGGTTTTAAATATTTCAGTACCAGTTGAATCCGGAGCGACCAATAAATTGATCAACGCAGGCCTTATTGCCAGTAATGGTTGGGAAATTGGGTTGACCTCTACTCCTATCATAGCAGGCGATTTTAAAATGGACTTGAATGTTAACGTGTCCAGGAACAGAACCAAGATCAAGGAACTTGCGGATGGTATGGAGTTCTTCAATTTTGGACAAGAAGGAGATGCTATCGTTAGGACTTACGTAGGAGAAACTATAGGGGATATCTATGCTAGACCGGTGTTGACCGTAAAGGATGAAAGTTCCCCATATTTTGGATACCCCATTATTTCCAATGGAGGTTTATTGCAAAAGGATAATGATCCGGCGAATTTGAAGAAGATTGGGAACTTCAATAACGACTTTACCATGGGCTTCCAGCCCAAATTCACCTATAAGGCTCTTTCCTTATCGGCGAATATTGATTGGCGTCAGGGTGGGGAATTCTTTTCAGGATCTATGAGATTCTTTAGGAATAATGGTCAGCTAGAAAACACTCTTTCTGGTACACCTTATGATCAAAATAGTGATATTGTAGGACAAATTAAAGCGAATCCGGATGACTATTTTGGATATTGGGTAGGAGGAAGAACCGAGGAACTAGGTGGTTTTGATTGGGGCGATCCATCGCTAGGCAGGGAAAATGATGCCAGTTTCCATCCTGGAGTTAGGGAAGTGGTTGTTAATGGCGAGAAAGTTTTTGTGGAAAACCTTGGAGGAACTGGAACTATTTGGAAAACCCCGTTCGATGCCAACAAAAATTCGGCCAGGGAATTTGCAGAGCATAATATGTACAGTGCTACCTATGTAAAAGTTAGGGAAGTGGCTTTGACCTATGACATTCCAATGACTTTGATCAAGAAGGCTGGACTGCAAAAAGTATCGGTTTCTTTAATAGCAAAGAATCTATTTGAATGGACCGAAGCAGGCATTAATTTTGACCCGGAAAGGGCCTTTAAGGGAGGTAGCAATTGGGTTCAAGGAATTGAATACTACAATACTCTGCCATGGGTAGCTTCTTATGGGTTTAAACTAAATATTGACCTTTAAATAAAAAACCAATGAAGAAATTATATAGAATTTTATTGATACCATGTTTCTTATTTATAGGGGCATGCGATAATATAGAGGATATTAATGTAAATCCTAACAATGCGGAAGATGTATCTTCTAATTATGTGTTGACTTATGTGCTGACCGAAACGGCCAAGGCGTATAATAGCCTTGGTCTTGAAGCAAACAATATCTCTGGTGCGATGCAATATTCCCAAAGAGGTACTGATTTTCAAGCTTTAAGAGTAAATAGCTATGATTGGGCCCCTGAAGCTTGGGGTAATTATTATGAAATACTCAGAAACAATGAGATTATTTATAACAAGGGGGTTGCAGAGGACCATAAATTTTTTCAAGGGGTTTCCTTAGTGATGCGATCTTTTATTTTTGGGTTGGTCACTGACTTGTATGGAGATTGCCCGTATTCTGAGAGCTTGTCCGCCAATGATGAAATATTTTTTCCAAAGTTTGACGAGCAACAAACGATTTATAAAGGAATACTGGAAGATTTAAGGACGGCCAATGAGCTTTTGACCAATGTGGACTTAAGTTCTTCGCCAATTGCAGCATCTGCGGATGTTTTTTATGGTGGTAACCCGGAAAAATGGAGGATGTTTGCCAATTCACTTCGATTGAGATATGCTATGAGATTGGATAACAAGCGTTCGGAGATGAATGCATTGGGCATAAACACCGTTGCAGAGTTTACAGCGGCTAGTGCTTTTGTTTTTCAGGACGGCTCAGATTCTGCTGTCATGGAATTTTTAGGAGTAGCAGGTTATAATGCAGCTCCGGGTGGGTCTTTGAATTCTTCAAATCCTGGATTTAGTAATAAGCCTTGCGCTACTATCGTAGATAAATTGGTAAGTATTCAGGATCCAAGGCTAGAACGTTGGGTGTTGCCCGTGGTTAGGCAATGGGACGATACTGTTACGGAGCCTACACCCTTGGATTATGTTAATATCTATGGGGAGCCTCAAGATGTAACACGTGTTCCTCCTATTGCAGGCAATACATTGCCAATTGATTATTCGCTTTATGTTGGATTACCTCCAGGCTTGGCGGGTAGTATTGCGCTTGGATACAATAAAGGAGGTGATGTAACCCAATTTCCTTCAGAAGGAAGCCCATATATTTCCTTTTTGCACGGCAGGTACCGGGAGAATGTGGAGGATTACGTAAAAGTGCGATTAATGACGTATAGCGAGGTTGAATTTCTATTGGCCGAAGCGGCATTAAAAGGTGATTTTGGTATTTCAGGTGGTGCAGACGTACATTATCAAAATGCAATTAAAGCTTCTTGGGATGATTATGGTGTAGATTTAGCGAATTCAGGGAATGATTTTACGGCCTATTATAGCAATCCAGATGTAGACCTAAATGGTGCAACTGACAAATTGGAACGCATTATTTCTCAAAAATGGATTTCTGGTTGGATGGGTATCGAGTCTTGGTTCGATTGGAGAAGAACGGGCTATCCCGACCTTCAAACTGGGCCGGTTACTTTGTATGGTGATAAACTTCCATTACGTTATATGTATCCCTCACCTAATTTAGATCCTAAATATCTTGCCAATTATAATGAAGCGGTGGATAGGTTGGAAATTACCCCGAATGTACCCACTGGCCAGACCGCAGATCATTCATATTCAAAAATGTGGTTACTTCAGGGAACTGGGAAACCATGGAATTAACAATGGCGTATAAAATTTTCCCTTTAATTGGTTGGGAAGCTGTTGCCCATTTATTACATATGTCCTAATAAGGCTAACTAAGTGAAAGGGTAAAAGCAAACCTGTGAAGTTATCTTCACAGGTTTTTTATTTTGTAGTGATCTTTTCCATAATCAAAATCTTAGAGCTCAATTCCATTCTGTCTATTCCCTTGACTTCGAGTAGTACCTGGTAATAGTTGGGGAGTTCTCCAAATTTATCTTTTAATCCCTCTTCCAATTCATTAAGCAATTTTGGAGATGTGAAATATTTTAAACTTTGCGAAGCAGCAGTATCCCATATGCCTCCAAATAAATATATGTTGTTATTATTTGGGCCTGGTACCTTGGTAATTAAGCCGTAATCCGTATGGTGTCCATTTGGATCGCCATAAGGACGGTAAACTGTTTCGGTTCCTTCAGGGTTCTCACGATAAACAATGCTTTGGTCTTGGATACGATATAATAATTTGGAACTTTTTAAATAGTCCTTGAATAGTCCAAATGTTTTCATCATCCCTACGACCATAAAGTTGTTATCCGGGAGTTCTTTGGGGTTAAAGCGTCCCATATTTCGAATCGTAAAATCACTTTGGTTGTACGAAAATATTTCACTTAAATCTTTGATCCAAAGGGCGCTGTTGTATATAAGAAGACTGTAGCCTAATGGTTCATATTTTAAATTGGTTCGGGTGGGCTCAAGGGCAAATTGATCGTATTCCTCCATGGAATTTATGAACGGATCCCTTATTATTTTTTGAGTACCTTTTGTGGTATCCTCCTCTTGGAATATGAAAAGGTCTCCTAGGATTACCATTAGTGGTTTTTTATCCCCCAATAGGTCCTTCCATAGGCCGTCTTTGTTTATGGGCCTGGTGTTGTAGTTGGTGGGATACAAGAAGGCATTATAGGCCAAGGAAAGAATTAATAATAGGGATAGTGTAATCGTAAATTTTCTGCTGAAAAAATTGGAATCCTTTTTTTTAACTAATTTCTTTTCAACAAATCTTACCTCGTAACTTCCTTTTGGGATTTGAACGATTATCTTATCATGTTTTCCTTCTATAGAATAGTAAGTCCCTAGCTTTTTGCGAAGGTTATATATATAAACCCTTACCAAAGTGCTCTGCGATGGGTCAAAGTCCGTTTTTCCCAGTATTTCAGATGCAATTGTGGTTTCTTTTGGAATGTTCTTTTGTAAGGTACTGTTGACTAAATATTGCAGTAAGTTGGAATAGGTGTTGGAGTAGCCAAAGGATTTGCTGGCAATTATTTTGGTAATAATTTGGCTGTATTTATGGTTATTTTTCATTAGATATTACCAAAGTTTAAATATAATCAATATTTATTAACAGTTAACGAAACAGTTTATTTGGGTATTAACAGTTAAAAACCTTGTGTATATTTGAATTGGTCAGGTATAAGGGGTAAATTAAAACGTAATTTAATTAAAGGGCCTATAGGTGTTCCTTTGTTTGTTTAATTATTAAAATATATGTTCAAAAAAATAGCTTATTATTTTATTTAGAGTGGTCTTGGCTAGAATACATTGGGATAAACAATTATGATTTAAATCCATGAAGCATTATATAATATATTTTATTGTCGGTCTGGCACTCTTATTTAATAGCTGTGGTTGGAACGCCCCTGCTGAAGTAGAAGTGGCGCTGAAGCAAACTCCAGATGTAATAGACTTTAACTATCACGTTAAACCAATTCTTTCCGATAAATGTTTTGCATGTCATGGTCCGGATACGAATAATCAGAAATCAGACTTACGATTGGATCTCGCTGAAAGTGCACTTTCAGCTCATGGGGAATCCGAGACATTGGCCATTATTCCTGGAAGGCCCGGGGCAAGTAATTTAATTAAACGTATTCTATCAGAGAATCCCTCTGAGAAAATGCCGCCACCGGAATCTAATTTGTCCTTGAGCATAAAGGAAATTGCGATCCTTGCCAAATGGATAGAACAGGGAGCGGAATATAAACCCCATTGGTCTTTTATTAAACCTAAAAAAGAGAAACTACCTCAGATAGGTAAGACTGAATGGGTAAATAATGGAATAGATTATTTTGTTTATAATAAACTTCAAATGGAAAAATTGAAGCCATCCGTAATGGCTTCCAAAGAGACTTTGATCAGACGATTGAGCTTTGATTTAACAGGCCTTCCTCCCGGGCTGGAAGAGATAAGTAATTTTGTGTCGGATACTTCAGCTAATGCTTATGAAAATTTGGTGGATAGGCTTTTGCAAAGCCCGGCTTATGGAGAGCGAATGGCCGCAGACTGGATGGACGTAGCGCGTTATTCTGAAAGTGATGGGTATTTGGATGATAAACATAGGGATTTTAGTGCTTATCGGGATTGGGTGATCAAGGCCTTCAACAATAATATGAGCTATAAAGAATTTGCCACCTTGCAACTGGCGGGAGATCTTATGCCTAATCCAACCAAAGAAAGTGTTTTGGCAACTACCTTTAATAGATTGCACAAGAAAAATTCTGAAGCAGGAATTATTTTTGAGGAATTTAGAGTGGAATATGTTGCCGATAGGGTGCTAAGTGTAGGCAAGGCCTTTATGGGACTCAGTATGGAATGCGCAAAATGCCATGATCATAAATACGATCCCATAAGTCAGAAAAATTATTATGAGATGTCAGCATTCTTCAATAGCACCAATGAATTTGGTTCTGCTGTCTATGGACCTGGTCAAGTTGCGGGACCATCACTTCTTTTGACTGATGAGGAATCGGATAAGGTATTGGCATTTGTAGATAGTAATATTAATAAAGCGGAGGCACAACTAAAATCTTTGAATAGTTTGGTACCTAAGGATTTTGAAAGGTGGTCGTTAAACCCAGCTATAATAAGAAAATCCGTAGAGAAGGGTTATTCAAGTAGTCTTAGTGCTTATTATCCTTTTGATTCGTTTGTGGAAAAGGGCAATAAGAAATATGTCAGTCCCAATAAGGTTGTTAATTCCCAAGCTGCGGTGATTAATGAACCTGTTATAAAGAAAGGAGACAAGAACAATGGTGTTTTCTTAAATGATTTTACTTCCATAAGCTTACCGACGAAAATGGGTTGGTTTGACCAAACGGATCCTTTTACGGTTTCGCTGAGCGTTTATCCAGACACTCAGTATGATGACGCTGCCTTGTTTTACCATTGTGAAGACTTGCGATTAGGGCTTAAAGGATATTCCATGTTCTTAGAAAACAACAGACCTAAATTTATTATGGCATTCTCTTGGCCAACAAATGCAATTCAGATCAAGGCCAAGCAGGATATACCGGAAAAAGAATGGACAAATATTGCTGTTACCTATGATGGTTTAGGAAAAGGAAGTGGACTTCATATGTATTTAAATGGGAAGGAAATCGCCGTAGAAATTGAAATAGACCATCTTTATAAGTCCATTTTGTTCCAGCCCGATTTGCATACCTATGGTTTTAATGGTTTTGGAATGGGAATTAGGAATCATATGAAGACTTTCATAAAGGGAGGGATTGATGAACTTAAGATTCACAATACTGAATTGTCGGCATTGGAGGTCGGCTATAGTTATGATTCAATTCTTCCTGAAGAAATTATTAAGAACACTACGGGCTCTAAGCATCGAGCCCAATTATTATCACATTTTATGATGCGGGAAAGCCATGAGCTCAATAGCGTAAAGGAGCGTATTCGGGAATTGAACAGAGAGAAGAATCAAATTTTAGATACTATTCAGGAAATTATGGTCATGGGTGATTTACCGAAACCACGACCCACTTACATTTTGGAAAGAGGAGTATATGATGCTCAAGGTGAAGAAGTGTTTCCGGATGTGCCGGAAGCGGTACTTCCTTTTGGTGACAACCTTCCTAGAAATAGGCTGGGACTTGCAACATGGTTATTTGATAAGAATAATCCGCTAACTGCCAGAGTCTTTGTGAATAGGTTATGGCAGATGCATTTTGGTTCAGGTTTGGTGCCGTCTTCCGATGATTTTGGAAATCAGGGCAATTTGCCGTCCCATCCTAAATTGTTAGATTGGTTGGCGATTGAATTTGTTGCATCGGGCTGGGATATAAAGGCAATGAACAAATTGATAGTAATGTCCGCTACTTATCAGCAAAGTTCCATGTTAACCCCCAAACTTGAAGAAAGGGATAAGGAAAATATGCTGTTGGCAAGGGGACCAAGTTTTCGCATGACAGCCGAAATGATTAGAGACAATGCGCTGACCATAAGTGGTCTATTGTCGTCTAAGATTGGAGGTCCAAGTGTCTACCCCTATCAGCCAGATGGGCTTTGGGATGAAATTAGTAATAAGTCCTGGCGCTATAAATACTTACAAGAACCAGGTGAAGGCCTCTATAGGAGGAGTTTGTATACCATTTGGAAAAGAACGTCGGCTCCGCCGTCCATGATGATTTTTGACGTGGGGGAAAGAGGGGTCTGTACGGTAAAGCGCAGACAGACCAGTACTCCATTGCAGGCCTTGGTGCTTCTGAATGACCCCCAATTTCTGGAAGCCTCCCGAGTGGTGGCCGAAAACTTGATTTCGGATTATGGAGGAGATGTGGACCTTCAATTGCAAAAGGCATACGTGTTATGTACTGGCAGAAATCCAAATAGAACAGAATTGGGAGTCTTAACTAAATTTCATAATGAGGAATTGGAGCGATTTTCCGGGGCTTCCGAGGATGCCTTAGCTTATGTTAGTATAGGAAGTTCTAAGGTTAAGGCTGGTTTGGATCCGGTTAGACTGGCTGCCTTGGCAACCGTTGTAAACAGCGTGATGAATACATTTGAAGGATATACGATCAGATAATAAGGCATATGGAAGATTTTAAAAAACACATGGAGTTTATGGATACCCGTAGGGGATTTTTGAAAAAATCGGCCTTAGGATTTGGTTCTATTGCCCTGAGCAGTTTGTTGGGCCCTACTTCATCCCTTTATGGGAATGATTTGTTGGGTGGAGCCCCACATAACAATTTGGGAGGTGTTTTAGGGACTACCCATTTTCCGGCAAAGGCCAAAAGGGTAATCTATCTTTTTCAAAGTGGCGGACCTTCACAATTGGAAACCTTTGATTATAAACCGGAATTGGCAAAATGGCACGGAAAGGAAATACCCCCATCGGTTCAGGGAACCCAACGAAATTCTGGTATGGTATCCAGTCAATCTACGTTCCCATTGGTTAAGTCTATTTACGATTTTCAACAATATGGGCAATCAGGTGCCTGGGTTAGTGAGATTTTTCCTTATACGGCCCAAGTGGTGGATGATTTGTGTATCATTAACTCCATGCGTACCGATGCCATTAACCATGAACCTGCAGTAATGTTTATGCAAACTGGTAGTCAGCAAAGTGGGCGCCCCTCCATAGGTTCTTGGCTTAGTTATGGACTGGCTAGTGATAATAAAAACTTACCCAATTTTGTAGTATTATTGTCTAAAGGAGGCGGAGCCCAGCCCTTAAGTTCGGCGGCATGGGGCAATGGTTTTTTACCATCACATCATCAAGGAGTGCAATTTAGGTCGGGCAAGGATCCTGTGCTTTATTTGAACAACCCCCATGGAGTCCATGATGAAGATCGAAGACGGGCTTTGAATTATATATCGGAGCTAAATGGTCATCAATATGATATTTGGAAGGATACCGAGATACAATCAAAAATTAATCAATACGAAATGGCGTACAAGATGCAAAATTCTGTACCAGAGGCTGTGGATACTAAAGAGGAGCCAGACCATATCTATAAATTATATGGGGACGATGCCAGAATACCAGGCACTTACGCGGCCAATTGTTTGCAAGCCAGGCGGTTGGCAGAAAGGGATGTAAAATTTATTCAGTTGTATCATATGGGCTGGGATCAACACGGTGGTCTACCTGATGGTATAAAGAAGCAGGCTCTAGGTACCGACCAAGCGACCGCTGGCCTGATCAAAGATCTTAAACAACGAGGTTTGTTGGAAGATACACTTGTGGTATGGGGAGGTGAATTTGGACGAACTAGTTTTTCACAAGGTAGGCTAACAGCCAATAACTATGGTAGGGATCATCATCCGGGTTGCTTCACTATGTGGATGGCCGGGGCAGGGGTAAAGGCCGGAATGGTTTATGGGAAAACGGATGAATTTAGTTATAACGTAATAGAAAATGAAGTGCATGTACACGATTTTCAGGCTACACTTCTACATTTGTTGGGTATGGATCATGAGAAACTCACCTTTAAACACCAAGGTAGACGCTATAGATTAACCGACGTTCATGGACATGTAGTTAAGGACATCCTTTCCTAATTGGTTGCTACAATGGCAAGTGTAAAATTTGTCTGGGCAACCACATGGGGCGGTAGAATTATGTTGGCTGCTGCTAAGACCTGTTAACCAAATACTCTGGATAAGATTAATATTGGCGAAGTTGCTTCCTGGATTGGTTAAAGTGAATTTTGATTGGTCCCTTAATTATTTTGAAAGTGATAGGGATATGCCCAGTGTATTACAAATAGATTTTGCTTTATAAATAAAGAAATCCAACCCATTTTAATAGGTTGGATTTAGCAGTAAATAGGAGTAATTACAAAAGGTGTTAAACCCTAGGTAAATCTCCTTCCCCTTTTAGGGGTAAATATGATGTTCCCATTAGATAGGTATCTGCATGGTATGCGGCTTGTCTACCTTCAGAAATGGCCCAAACTATTAAGGATTGTCCTCTTCTTTGGTCTCCGGCAGCAAAAATACCTGGTACATTGGTTTTATAATCTGCTTCACTAGCTTTAATATTGGTACGGGAATCTGCCTCAAGGCCCAATTGCTCAGCGATAGTCATTTCGGATCCTGTAAAGCCCATTGCCAATAGTGCTAATTCGCATGGCCATTCTTTTTCCGTATTCGGAACTTCCTTAAGAGTAGGGCGTTGTCCAGGTACGGTTATCCACTCTACTTCCGAAGTAATAAGTCCTTTTAGATTCCCATTTTTATCGCCGATAAATTTTTTGGTGGAAATGCTGAAGAATCTCTCAACTCCTTCTTTGTGGGAAGAACTTGTTCTGAGGCGCATGGGCCAAAATGGCCAAGGTTGGTCTTCAGGTCTGCCTACCGGAGGTTTTCCTAAAATTTCGAAATTGGTTACAGAAGTAGCTCCGTGTCTGATGGAAGTTCCAATACAGTCAGATCCGGTATCTCCCCCTCCAATAACCACAACGTGTTTCCCAGTGGCCTTAATTTCTTCGCCTAGATCTTTTATGCCATCTACACGCTTATTATTCTGTTTTAAGAAATCCATGGCTTGTGTAACTCCTTTAAGGTCGGACCCTTCTATGGGTAATCCTCTTCGAACGGTAGCTCCTCCGGTAAGAACAATGGCATCAAACTGATCCTTAAGTTCTGTAGCTGAAATATCCATACCCACATTAACACCGGTCTTAATTATAATACCTTCTTCGACCAATACTTTTACCCTTCTATCAATGATACTCTTTTCCATCTTAAAATCTGGAATACCATAGCGTAGAAGACCTCCAACTTTTTCATCCCTTTCATAAAGCGTAACCAAATGTCCGGCTCTATTTAATTGTTGGGCTGCTGCCAGACCTGCAGGTCCCGATCCAATAACAGCAACAGTTTTCCCAGTTCGGTTGGCAGGGGGTTCTGCAACGACCCATCCTTTGTTGAAAGCTGTTTCAACAATATTTTTTTCAATGTTCTCTATACTTACCGGGTCTTCATTAATACCTAAAACACAAGCCTCTTCACAAGGTGCCGGGCATAATCTTCCAGTGAATTCCGGGAAATTATTAGTGGAGTGTAATATCTTTGCGGCCTTTTCCCATTTCCCAAGGTAAACTGCATCATTGAAATCAGGGATTAAATTTCCCAAAGGACACCCACTATGACAAAATGGAATACCACAGTCCATACATCTCGCACCTTGATCCTTAAGCTCCTTTTCTTTCATCGGAATTGTAAATTCCTTGTAATTCTGAACTCTTTTATCTACTGGAGCGTACTCCTCTACTTTTCTATCGAATTCCAAAAATCCTGTAATCTTTCCCATATTTCGATTATATCGTTTCTAATTTTTCTTTTTCTAAACGTATCAGTGCCTGCTTGTATTCCTCAGGGAAAATCTTGATGAATTTTGGTAAATAATCTTCCCAATTCTCCAATATCCTCTGGGCAATTGGACTAAGTGTGGCATTGTAATGATTTTCTATAAGCCCTTTTAATTCTGCAATATCATTATCATCCTCTACCTTTAAAAGATTTAAAGATTCTGTATTGCAATTTTTTGTGAAGGTATTTTTCTCATCAAAGATATAGGCAATACCACCACTCATTCCAGCTCCAAAGTTTCTGCCTACTTCACCAAGGATAATGGCGATACCTCCGGTCATGTACTCACAACCATGATCTCCAATACCTTCTACGACAGCCTTTGCTCCGGAATTTCTTACGCAAAAACGCTCACCAGCTTTTCCATTAATATAGGCTTCACCCGAAGTTGCTCCATATAGTGTAACGTTTCCTGTAATTACGTTTTCCTCTGGTTTTAAGGTGGATTTATAAGGTACCTTTATAATTAGTTTAGCTCCGGATAAGCCCTTACCTAAATAATCGTTGGTATTTCCATTGACGATCATGGTAAGGCCTTTTGTTGCAAAAGCCCCAAAACTTTGTCCGGCAGAACCCGTGAAGTTTAGCTTCAAGGTGTTTTCAGGGAGTCCTTCTGCTCCGTAGATTTTGGAAATTTCGTTACTTGTAATAGCTCCAACGGCTCTATCTGTATTATGGATTGGGAAATCCAATGAAATTTTTTCTTTTCTAAATAGGGAAGGATGGGCTTTTTCTATAATTTCAAACTCAATGGATTTGTCAATATCGTGTTGTTGTTTTTGGGTATTATAGAATTTGGTCCCCTTGGGCACATCTACCTGATATAAAATTGGTGTTAGGTCTATACCGGCGGCCTTGTAATGTTCCAAAGCTTTTTTACGGTCCAATTTTTGTACTTGTCCAACCATTTCTTCAATGGTTCTAAAGCCTAATTGTGCCATTATTTCCCGAAGCTCCTCGGCTACAAAGTACATATAGTTGACAACGTGCTCTGGCTTGCCTTCAAATTTCTTACGCAATTCAGGATTTTGTGTTGCAATTCCGACAGGACAGGTATTTAGATGACAAACACGCATCATAATACATCCTGAGGCTACCAATGGTGCTGTAGCAAATCCAAATTCTTCGGCGCCCAATAAACAGGCTATTGCTACATCCCTTCCAGTTTTTAGCTGACCGTCACATTCCAGAACTACCCTGTTCCTTAGATCGTTCAATACTAAGGTTTGTTGTGCCTCGGCGATTCCTAATTCCCATGGGAGTCCAGCGTGCTTTAATGAGGTTAAGGGAGATGCTCCTGTACCACCATCATGGCCTGAAATTAAAATAACATCTGCCTTGGCTTTGGAAACACCTGCTGCTACGGTGCCAACACCTACTTCAGAAACCAATTTCACATTGATTCTTGCCTTACGGTTCGCAGATTTTAAATCGAATATTAATTGCGATAAATCCTCAATAGAATATATATCATGATGTGGCGGGGGTGAAATTAAACCCACATACGGCGTAGAACTTCTGGTTTTTGCAATGGAAGGATTTACTTTTGGTCCAGGTAATTGGCCTCCTTCACCAGGTTTTGCACCTTGTGCCATTTTGATCTGGATTTCTTTGGCATTGGTCAAATAATTGGAGGTTACCCCAAATCTTCCGGAAGCAACTTGCTTTATGGCACTGTT
Source organism: Arenibacter catalasegens (assembly GCF_002909235.1). Classification (GTDB taxonomy): domain Bacteria; phylum Bacteroidota; class Bacteroidia; order Flavobacteriales; family Flavobacteriaceae; genus Arenibacter; species Arenibacter catalasegens. The sequence continues at coordinate 394,210 of NZ_PHQQ01000002.1, read as the reverse complement.
TTTCCAGTCCCCAGTTTGATTCTTATAAAAACGATCGGCATCCTCACCACCTTCGCCGGAATTACTCTTCCCGCCAATTCTATTCATGGCTATAGCCAAATTTTCATGTGCTTCCTTACTGATGGAGCCATAGGACATGGCGCCAGTTTTAAAGCGTTTTACTATTTCTGTCCATGGTTCAACTTCCTCCAACGGAATAGGGTCGTAATTGGAGAATTCGAACAACCCACGAATAGTCATCAGATCCTTGGTTTGTTCATTTACCATTTGGGCAAATTCCTTATAGGATTCTGGTTCGTTGTTTCGAACTGCTTTTTGAAGTTTGGCAATACTTAATGGATTGAAAAGGTGTTTTTCTCCATCCCTTCTCCAACGATATTGTCCGCCAATTTCTAAATCTAAATTGGCAGCAATTTCTTTATCCAAATATGCTTTACCATGACGTTTTGCAATTTCTTTCTCTATTTCATAAAGTCCAATCCCCTGTATCCTAGTTGGAGTGTTAGGGAAGTATTTGTCTACTACCTTGGTATTGATTCCAATACATTCGAATAATTGGGAACCTCGGTATGAGTTGAGGGTAGAAATTCCAATTTTGTTCATTACCTTGAGAACACCCTTGCCAACAGCTTTATTGTAGTTGTTGATGGCTTCTTCAAAAGTGTATTCGGTAATATCGTGTTCTTTAATTTGCTCTGCAATTATTTCGTTTACCAAATAAGGGTTTATTGCACTTGCCCCGAAGCCAAATAATAAAGCAAAATGATGTACTTCTCTTGGCTCGGCAGATTCAATAATAACGCTCAATTTGGAACGTTTCCCCAATCGTTGTAACCCGCTGTTAACAAATGAACAGGCCAAAACAGCAGGAATAGGCGCTTTTTCCTTACTTACATTTCTATCTGATAGTATAATAATATTTGCGCCATCATCAATAGCCTGTTCTGCTTGGTTTAATATAGATTCCAATGCATCTTCCAGACCGTTGTGTCCTTTTTCTATATCATAAAGCATGGAAATGGAAACTACTTTGTAGTCCGGGCTGGAATCATAATTTTTTATCTTATCCAAATCCTCTTTGGATATGACGGGATTTTGAATCTTCAATTTTCTACAGTGAAGTTCGGAGAATTCAAAAATATTTTGATCGCTACCTAGGGTTAAGCTGATATCTGTAATAAGTTCTTCGCGGATACCATCCAAGGGAGGATTGGTAACTTGTGCGAATAATTGCTTAAAATAATTGTAAATTAATTGTGGGCGTTCGGAAAGAACAGCTATTGGCGTATCGGATCCCATAGATCCAAGTGGCTCTTTTGCCGTTTTTCCCATGGGAAGAATAATAGTGTTTATATCTTCTAGGGTATATCCAAATATGGCCTTTCTTTTTTGTACAGAAGCTTCGTTTAAGAAGAGTGGGCAATCATTATAAGGAATGTCCTTAAGGTGGACCAAATTTTTGTCCAACCATTTTTTATAGGGATACTTTAGCGCAATTTTTTCTTTAATTTCCTCATCGTTAATAATACGGCCCTCTTCCATGTTTACCAAGAACATTTTTCCCGGTTCCAATCGTCCGTGCAATTCAATGTTTTCTGGTTCAAGATCCACAACCCCAACTTCTGAGGACATAATAACATAACCGTCTTTAGTTACCGAATATCTTGATGGGCGTAAACCGTTTCTGTCCAATACAGCACCAATGTAGTTTCCGTCGGTGAAAGGTATGGAGGCAGGTCCGTCCCAAGGTTCCATTAAACAAGAGTGATATTCATAGAAGGCTTTTTTGGCTTCGGACATTTCATTGTTTTTCTCCCAAGCTTCAGGTACCAGTACCATCATTACCTCTGGTAACGACCTTCCTGTCATTAACAATAGTTCTACAACCATATCCATGGTGGCCGAATCCGACTTTCCAGGTAATATGATCGGGATGATATTTTTTATTTCATCCCCAAACCAATCGCTCTTCATTAACTCTTCCCTAGAGAGCATTCTTGATACGTTGCCTCTAAGGGTATTTATTTCCCCATTGTGGCACATATAGCGGAATGGCTGGGCCAAATCCCAAGTTGGGAAAGTGTTGGTGGAAAATCTTTGATGAACCAGGGCTAAACGGGTTACTACCCTTGGGTCCATAAGGTCTTTGTAGTATAAACTGATATCTTCTGGCATAAGGAGCCCTTTGAAGATGATGATTTTGGTTGAAAGACTTGGAACATAGAAAAATTTGCTTTCGGATAGTTTAGAAGCATTGATGGTATGTTCTGTAACCTTCCTAGCTATGAACAATTTTAAATTAAAGTGGAAGAAGTCCTGTTCGTCGTTTTCCCGTGCTACAAATAATTGTTTCAGGAATGGTTCGGTTTCCGCTGCTATTCTTCCTGGAATGGATCTATTGACAGGAACATCTCTCCATCCTAATAATTTTAAACCTTGTTTTTTAATATTGGATTCGAAAACCTCAATGCAGTAGTCCCTTTGGTTTTCTTTTTGGGGTAAAAACACATTTCCTACGGCGTAACTGCCAGGTTGGGGAAGCTCAAAGCTGCACACGTCTTGGAAAAAGTCGTGTGGGATATCTATAAGAATCCCTGCACCATCACCGGTTTTACCATCGGAACTTACTGCTCCCCTGTGCTCTAATTTTTCTAATATTTCTAGAGCCTTATGAATAATATCATTCGACTTTTTTCCTTTAAGACTACAAATAAATCCTGCGCCACAGTTATCATGTTCAAATTCCGGTAGGTACAATCCTTGTTTTCTCAGCTTCATAAATTATCATATTTATTCAAAAATATCAAAATATTTGCATTTAATGCAGTGCAATGTCAAATAGTGTGTAAGAAATTCAACGTTTATAATTCAACGTTAAAAAAAATGCATATTCTGATATTTGAGCCTATTAAATTGGGATTTCCTCAATATTAAGGTTTTAATACTGATGTTTTTCCTATTAATAGGGGGTTAATAATGTAAATTAGGTTTTTTTTACCAAACACCCTATTAAGTGAAGGGGGTCTTGTTATATTATTTAAATTTATTTGGTTATTACCCCTTAAAAAACAGGGGATACTATGGTTATTTTTTTAAAATACTTCTTGAAATTACTATTTTTTGTATTTCAGATGTGCCTTCATAAATCTGCGTTATTTTGGCATCCCGCATCATTCTTTCCACATGGTAGTCCTTTACAAAGCCATTGCCACCGTGAATTTGTACTGCCTCTATGGTGGTGTCCATGGCTACCTGGGAGGCATAGAGCTTGGCCATAGCACTCGATAGATCATAGTTATTTCCTTGGTCCTTATCCCAGGCAGCTTTGTATACCAAATGCCTTGCCGCTTCAATTTGGACGTGCATATCCGCTAGTTTAAAGGCGATGGCCTGGTGATTGCTGATCTCGGTACCAAAGGCTTTTCGTTCTTTAGAGTATTTAAGGGCCAGTTCATAAGCGCCTGCGGCAATACCTAATGCCTGTGCCGCTATTCCTATTCGTCCTCCAGCGAGTGTTTTCATGGCAAATTTAAATCCAAATCCATCTTCGCCAATTCTATTTTCTTTCGGGACCTTAACATCGTTAAAGATTAGGGAGTGGGTGTCGCTGCCTCGTATGCCCAGTTTATTTTCTTTGGGGCCAATCTCAAAACCAGGGGCGTTTTTTTCTACTATTAATGCGTTTATTCCCTTGTGTCCTTTTGAAATATCCGTTTGTGCAATCACTAAATAGATGTCGGCGGAGTTTCCATTGGTAATCCAGTTTTTGGTTCCGTTTAAGATGTAATGATCGCCCTTGTCCAGAGCTGTTGTTTTTTGGGAAGTGGCATCGCTACCTGCCTCTGGTTCGGATAGACAAAATGCCCCTAGACTCTGTCCAGTAGATAATCGGCTTAAATATTTTTCTTTTTGCTCTTCGTTGCCAAAAGTTTCCAGCCCCCAACATACCAAAGAATTGTTGACAGATACAATTACGGAAGCTGAGGCATCAATTTTGGAAAGTTCTTCCATAACAAGTACATATGAAATAGTGTCCAAACCACTTCCCCCGTATTTAGGGTCCACCATCATTCCCAAGAAACCTAATTCCGCCATTTGTTTTACCTGTTCGCCAGGGAATTTTTGGGCATCGTCTCTTTCTATAACTCCGGGCAGTAATTCATTTTGAGCAAAATCCCTTGCCGCCTGCTGTATCATTATCTGTTCTTCCGAAAGCGTAAAATCCATGTGTTTTAATAAAATAGTGAGAATATTACAAATATACGAGTATACGATGGAATAATAATGGAGAATAAAAACATTAAAACCTAATCTATATTTTTATATTTGTTCGGTTGAATACTTTTTTATCTGTATAGGAACTTAACAATTATGAGACAACATTAGTTACGGTGGTAATATATACCCAAGGATTTGAAAAGTCCGGATTAATACTAGTGGATTCTAATAGTTTAATTGTAAAGTATAATGAAAGAGTTGTTAAAAATATATGAAAACAAAGCCCCTGAAATTGTTTTTAACTGGAAAGATCCAGAGACAGAAGCAGAAGGGTGGACAGTTATTAATTCACTGCGTGGTGGGGCTGCAGGTGGCGGTACTCGAATGAGGGAAGGATTGGATTTAAACGAGGTCCTGTCTTTGGCAAAAACAATGGAGGTAAAGTTTACGGTTTCTGGGCCTCCAATTGGAGGGGCAAAATCCGGTATTAATTTTGACCCTAACGACCCAAGGAAATTGGGGGTGCTTAAAAGATGGTACCATGCCGTGGCACCTTTGTTAAAAAGTTATTACGGTACTGGAGGGGATTTAAATGTTGATGAGATCCATGAAGTAATCCCCATAACGGAGGACGCTGGGGTCTGGCATCCTCAGGAGGGTGTTTTTAATGGTCATTTTAAACCAACAGAAGCGGATAAAATAAATAGGATAGGCCAATTGCGATTGGGTGTGATCAAGGTCTTGGAGAGTAGTCAATATTCACCACAATTATCACGTAAGTTTACCGTAGCTGATATGATAACCGGTTATGGAGTTGCGGAAGCGGTGAAACATTTTTATGACATCCACGGTGGTAAGATAGAAGGAAAAAGGGCTATTGTGCAAGGGTTTGGTAATGTAGGTTCCGCAGCGGCATTCTATTTGTCCCAAATGGGAGCAAAGGTGGTGGGGATTATTGATAGGGCTGGTGGAGTGATTAATGAAAAGGGATATTCGGTCGAGGAAATTCGGTCATTTTTTTTGAATAAAAAGGGGAATACTCTTTTTGCGGACAATATTATGCCATTTTCTGAAATCAATGAAAGAATTTGGAATTTGCCGGCAGAGATTTTTGTTCCCTGTGCCGCTTCCAGATTGGTAACCAAAGATCAGATATCACGAATGATCAATACTGGCTTGGAGGTTATAAGTTGTGGAGCCAATGTGCCCTTTGCGGATAAGGAAATATTTTTTGGTTCTATTATGGAATATACGGACGAGAGGGTAAGTTTAATTCCCGATTTTATTTCCAATTGTGGCATGGCCAGAGTTTTTGCCTATTTTATGGAAGGTCGGGTGGCTATGGATGACGAACTTATTTTTAATGATACCTCGAATACCATTAGAAGCGCAATTTTAAATATATTTAACCAAAATAATTCAAAAGTCAATCTCAGTAAAACCGGATTTGAGATTGCATTAAAACAATTAATTTAACTTAACCATTAATAGTATGGAGACCATTATTATTATTTTATTCGTTGCCGGTTACTTGGCAATAACCCTGGAGCACAACCTTAAGATAGATAAATTAATCCCCGCATTGGCTATGATGGCTCTTTTATGGGCAGTTATAGCTTTGGCTCATATGCCGGTTTTTGAGGTTAATGCTGAGCTCAGGGAGTTGGAGCCTACGCATATAGATGAAATTTTATTACATCATCTTGGTAAAACTGCAGAAATATTGGTGTTCCTTCTGGGGGCGATGACTATTGTGGAAATAATAGATTATTTTGATGGTTTTGCCACGATTAAAGGATTTATAAAAACGAAGAGTAAAAGGAAATTACTTTGGTTGTTCGCTATTTTGGCATTTATATTGTCTGCGATTATTGATAATCTTACCGCAACAATTGTATTGATTACAATTCTGCAAAAGGTAATTAAGGTTAGGGAAACCAGACTTTGGTTTGCAGGTATGATAATCATTGCGGCCAATGCGGGAGGTGCCTGGTCACCAATTGGTGATGTTACTACTACCATGTTGTGGATTGCCAATAAAGTCTCTGCAGCACAATTAATAGAACATGTACTTGTACCTTCCATTATATGCATGGTAGTGCCAACTTTTATTGCCAGCAGGTATAAGGCATTTTCGGGAAATATAGAAAGTGATCTGGAAGAAATTGAGCCCAGTAAAACTAAATATGGGGCTACAATGCTTTATTTGGGATTAGGGTCTATTATTTTTGTTCCCTTTTTTAAGACAATAACCCATTTGCCTCCATACGTAGGGATGATGCTTTCTTTGGCATTGGTAGCTACATTTGCAGAAATTTATAGTAGTTCTAAATTCAGTATTTCCAATATAGATGGTGAAAGTGAGGCAGAAGCACATCACAGTCCGGTGCACAAATCGCTTTCCAAAATTGAATTACCCAGTATTCTTTTTTTCTTGGGCATTTTAATGGCGGTAGCAGCTTTGGAATCTCTGGGCATGCTGTTCCATTTTGCAGGAACTTTGGATGAGGTAATGCCTATGTTGGGAACCGAGTCTGGGGGAGAATTGGTATCGGATTTGGTGGTCCTTTTCCTTGGTGTTGGTTCTGCTGTGATAGATAATGTGCCGCTGGTAGCGGCTAGTATTGGAATGTTCTCCGTAGGAATGGATGATCCAGTTTGGCATTTCATAGCTTATTCGGCAGGAACAGGAGGAAGTATGTTGATAATTGGTTCTGCAGCTGGTGTTGTAGCCATGGGAATGGAAAAAATAGATTTCTTTTGGTATTTCAAGAAAATAGCATGGTTGGCTTTCCTAGGATTTGCTGCAGGTGCCATTGGATTTATTTTAATTAGAAATTTAGTGTTAAACGCATAATTTAATAGACAAAAGACCGTTATTAAGGCAACTTAAATAAAGATATATATATGTTATTGATACAAGACCTTGCTCAAGAGGCAGGATTAGAGGGAGTTGTGTCTGAGGAAAAGACACTTTCTGTTATAGATTTAATAGTAAATGGCGGTACAGGGAGTATCTTGATTATTAGTGTTTTGTTTGTAATGCTATTTGTGGCATTGTATATTTATTTTGAACGCATTTTTGCTATAAAAGCAGCTTCTAAAATAGATAGCAATTTTATGAACCAGATACGGGATCACATTACCAATGGAAAATTGGAGGCGGCCAAAATATTGTGTGCACAAACAGATTCACCAGTGGCCAGGTTAACAGAAAAGGGAATATCCAGAATAGGAAAACCTTTGGACGATATTAATACAGCTATTGAAAATGCGGGTACCCTTGAAGTTTATAAATTGGAAAAAAATGTTAGTGTTCTGGCTACTGTGGCGGGAGCAGCACCAATGATCGGATTTTTAGGAACAGTAATTGGTATGATTTTGGCATTCCATCAAATGGCATCCAGTGGCGGGCAAGCAGAAATGGGTTCCTTGGCCTCAGGTATTTATACGGCCATGACCACGACTGTAGCTGGGCTTATCGTAGGTATTATTGCTTATATAGGTTATAATCATTTGGTGAACAGAACGGATAAGGTGGTTCATAAAATGGAGGCAAATGCGGTAGAATTTTTAGATTTATTGAACGAACCTCTTTAGAACATAACAAATGAAACTAAAAGGTAGAAATAAAGTTAGTCCAGATTTTAGCATGTCCTCCATGACGGACATAGTATTCTTATTGCTTATTTTCTTTATGCTGACTGCTAATTCGCCCAATGCGTTGGATCTGTTGTTGCCCAAAGCAAAAGGTAAATCTACCAATACCCAAAACGTATCGGTAAGCATTAATAAGAATTTGGAATATTTTGTAAACAGCGAGAAGATTAACGGACAATATATAGAAATTGAATTAAAAAAGGCACTAAAAGGACAAGAGAAGCCTACTATTATTCTTAGGGCAGAAGAGAGCGTTGCCATAAAAGAGGCAGTAAACGTTATGGATATTGCCAATAGAAATAATTATAAGGTTATTTTGGCAGTGCGACCAAATTAATGTCATTACTTAACACGAGACACGAGAAAAAATCTTTTACACTTACCACAATTCTGCTAAGTGTGCTATTGCTATTGCTTTTTTACATTGGACTCACTTATTTAGATCCTCCAATAGAAAATGGCATTTCTGTCAATTTTGGTACAACCGATTTTGGTAGTGGTAGGGTGCAGCCTAAAGAAAAAATTAAATCAGAACCCCTTAATACCCCTATCAAAGAGCCAAAGGTTCAAGAGGAGAAGGTGGAAGAAGTGGTAGAAGAGGTGCCTGAGGAAAAGGTAGCTAAGGAGAAACCTGCCGAAAAATTACTTACCCAGGAAAGTGAGGAATCCATAAAAATAAAGCAACAGCAAGAAGTCAAGCGCAAGGCAGATGAGGCCGTCAAAAAGGCACAGGCCGAAGCGGAACGGGTTGCTCGCGAGAAGAAGGAAGCTGAAGAAAAGGTTCGTAAGGAACAACAGGCAAAAAAGAATAAGCTCGATGAGTTGATCGGGGGTATTAATAAGTCCGAAGGAACGGCTTCTGGTGGCGAGGGCGATGATAATAAGGCAGGAGATAAGGGTCAGCCGGACGGAGACCCCTATGCAACCAGTTATTACGGTAGTCCTGGGTCTGGTAGTGGTACTGGTACTGGAGGTTATGGACTTAATGGACGATCCTTGGTGAACAAAGGGAAGGTTCAGCAGGAATGTAATGAAGAAGGAAGGGTAGTTGTTAAAATTATAGTGGACCGAAATGGAAAGGTGATTAGTGCTGAACCTGGGCAAAAAGGATCTACCAATACGCATCCCTGCCTAATGGAACCCGCAAAGAAAACGGCTTTTATGCACCAATGGAATTTGGATTCCAATGCTCCTAGCCAACAAGTTGGTTTTGTAGTAGTGAATTTTAAATTGGGCGAATAAATTTTTTCTACAATGCCCTAGATTTATTTCCTAAACTAATTTTTACGTTTTTCAATTGCTATTAAAGTGCAGTGATGGTATTGTTTCAACACTTTGTTCTAACTTCAACAGACAATAATAAATGACCTATCAGGAAACTTTGGAATGGATGTTTGCACAACTACCCATGTACCAACAAAAGGGAATTTCTGCATTTAAGGGTAAATTGGATAATATACTTGCTCTGTCGGCCTATTTGGGCCATCCTGAACGAAAATTTAAAAGTATACATGTGGCGGGGACCAACGGCAAAGGTTCCAGTAGTCATATGCTGGCTTCTATTTTACAGGAAGCTGGGTATAAGGTAGGATTGTATACCTCACCCCATTTAAAGGATTTTAGAGAGCGGATCAGAATTAATGGTAAGCCTGTAAGTAAAAAATTTGTTGTTGATTTTATTAGGGAAAACAACCTTTTTTTAAAAGCCCATGACCTTTCGTTTTTTGAAATGACTGTTGGAATGGCGTTTCAATACTTTGAAAAAGATAAAATAGATATTGCCATTGTTGAAGTCGGGCTTGGTGGACGTTTGGATTCAACCAATATAATTACTCCCGAGGTCTCGTTGATTACAAATATAGGCTACGATCATGTAGAATTGTTGGGGGATACCATAGCCAAAATAGCTTACGAAAAGGCTGGAATAATTAAGCCTGGGGTACCCGTGGTGATAAGTGAACTTCAAGAAGAGACTGCAGTTGTTTTTACTACTGTGGCCAACGAAAGAAGGGCGAAAATAATTTTTGCAGGCGAAGTAATTCCAGGAAACTTTAAAACTTCTTTGTTGGGGAGTTACCAGAACAAAAATGTTAAGGGGGTGGTGGCTAGTATTAAGGAATTAAAAGGTTTTAATATTAGTGAAAAACATATTTCCGATGGCTTAATGAAGGTTTCAGAAAATACGGGATTGTTGGGTAGATGGCAATTTCTGGGCAAGAATCCAACAGTTGTTTGTGATACGGCCCACAATACAGAAGGATTGACCATTGTAGTAGATCAAATTAAGGAACAGGAATTTACGGATCTACATTTGGTAATTGGATTTGTTAAGGACAAGAATTTGGAGCAGATTTTACCCCTTTTTCCTAAAAAAGCCCATTATTATTTTTGCAAACCTAATATTCAAAGAGGTTTGGATGAGGTTGTGCTTAAAACTCGGGCAATGGAATATGGCTTGAACGGATTGGCTTATTCATCTGTAAATGAAGCGCTTAAATCGGCATTAAGTGTTGCTAAAAGTACTGATTTTGTGTTTGTAGGAGGGAGTACTTTTGTTGTAGCAGAAATTGTCTAAATTTTTCTATTTTTTCCTTTGGGAAAATTAAAAACTATACTATATTTGCACTCGCTTCTGGAGAAATCAAGAATCGAATTTACATACTGATTAATGGGGCTCTTAGCTCAGCTGGTTCAGAGCACCTGCCTTACAAGCAGGGGGTCACTGGTTCGAACCCAGTAGGGCCCACGGTAACAAAGACAAGGCTTCCAAGAAATTGGGAGCCTTTTTTGTTTTTGAGCTTATAAACTATTTATAAACAATTTTATAGGATCAGGATCAATTGTTGTGTTTATGCAAATATTGTTGTCAATCTATAAAGGAAGAATTCTACATTTTTCACGGCCTCTTTTAATTTTTTTGCGGCATTTAGTAACAAATTTAAAGCTGCATCGGTATAGGGTTCGTTATCAAGTTTCTGGTATTCATAATAGTTTAAAGAATATATCATCAACTCTGCAGAGTTAAGTCCACCAAGTTTTTGATTGATACCTTCATTAATATATTTATAATAATCTAATGTTGAGGTCCAGCTTATGCCTCCAACGATGTCTATTTTCTTCATATCTAGTTTATTCTAATTGATAAAAATTATCAGCGCCAATATATCTGTTTACATTAAATCCTTCTGCATATCGGGCGTTTATGGGTCGACCATAAATACTATTCATGCTTAGTATCTGGTCTTGCAAACCTATTATAGAATTAGGATTCATATCTTTTGGTAATACAAATTGTGATTTATAAGCTTTGATGGATTGTAACTTCATCTCTATATGCTCACTTATGTCAATGACAAAGTCCGGTGCTATAAACTGATCTTGAATATAATGATAGACAACCTTAGGTCGCCATTTCGATTGGTTCTTGCCAAAATCTTGCGTTTTTATTTTTTTTAAACCAGATAGAAAAGAAGCATCTGCAACTAACTTTGCTGCGGCGGCATGATCTGGATGGTTGTCATATAAAGCATTTGCTAAAACAATATCTGGTTGATATCGCCGAATAGCCTCAATTAATAACAGCCGGTTTTCTTCATTGTTTGCAATGGCACCATCTTTTATTCCAAGCTGTTCTCTTATGGAGATCCCTAATATTTTGGATGCCTCATTGGATTCTGTCAACCTTATTTCTGCACCGCCATAGCTTCCTAATTCTCCTGCAGTTAAATCAATGATTGCTACCTTTCTTCCCGTTGCTATGTGCTTCAATAAAGTTCCTGAAGCCGCACATTCTACATCGTCTGGGTGTGCTCCAAAAGCTAATATATCTACCTTTTTAAGATTCATCTTTATATTTTTTAAAAATAGTTGAAGCTATATGTCCACCAAAACCAAATGTATTATTCAAAGCATATTTCACCTCTTTCTTTTCAGAATTTTGTAATGTGAGATTGAATTTTCCAACAAAATCTGGTTCTATTTCTTTTGTATTTATTGTAGGTGGTATTAAACTGTCTTGTATTGTTTTTATACAAATAATAGCTTCTATTGCTCCAGCTGCACCTAATAGATGTCCTGTCATTGATTTAGTTGCACTTATACTTAACTCTTTTCTTGTACCGAAAACACGCTCAACTGCTTTTAATTCACTTTCATCTCCCATGGCTGTAGAAGTAGCATGGGCGTTTACATAATCAATTTCATCAGGACCTATATTTGCATCTTCTAATGCGTCAAGCATCCCTAAATAGGCGCCTTCACCATCAGGATGTGTCCCCGTTAAATGATAGGCATCACCTGCCATACCGGTACCAACTACTTCTGCAATAATAGTAGCACCTCTATTTATGGCAGACTCTAGGCTCTCAAGGACTAAAGCTCCAGCACCTTCTCCCATAACAAACCCATCTCTGTTCACATCAAATGGACGGGAGGCTAATTGTGGGTTTTCATTAAATGTAGAAAGTGCTCTAGAGGCATTAAAACCTCCCATTCCGCTTTCATTGATTGGTGCTTCAGAACCTCCAGTAATAATGATATTGGCTTTACCCAAACGAATATAATTACAAGCGTCTATTATGGCATTATTAGAAGAAGCACATGCTGATATAGTTGAAAAATTCAAGCCTCTTAATTCGTTTCGAATAGAGATTACTCCTGAAGGAATATCTGCAATTATTTTCGGAATAAAATAAGGGTTGAATCTTGGTTTTCTATCATTATTTACAAAATCTTCCACTTGTTCCTGAAAAGTTAAAATGCCACCATTTCCTGATCCCCATATGACACCAATTTTATTTCTATTAAGTTTATCAAAGTCTAAAGCAGCGTGTTGAATTGCTTCGTCTGAAGCGGCTATAGCATATTGAGTAAACAAATCGTATTTCCTGGCTTCATTTCTTTCAAAATAGTTATTTGGGTCAAAACCCTTTACCTCTGCAGCAAACTTTGTTTTAAAATGGGTCGTATCAAATTTAGTGATGGAATCTACACCGCTTTTACCTGCAAGTAGATTATCCCAAAACTCATTTAAAGAATTACCAATAGGTGTAATTGCACCCATTCCAGTAACAACAACTCTATTTAGTTGCTTTATCATATGTTTTCGTAATTATCTATTGTTAAGTGAGATTTAACATCTCCTGTATGTTCGATGTTTTTTGGCTCAATGAGCATCATCCAAACTTCATCTTCAGCAACGGGTTTGTGCTTTACATCTTTAGGAACCATAATCATTTCACCTTCTTTGACTATCTCTGTGCGATCCCTAAACATCATTTTCAAAGAACCTTTTAGGATTATGAATAATTCATCTTCGTTTTTATGATCATGCCAAACAAATTCACCTTTTACTTTAGATATTTTGACTTGCTGCCCGTTTAATTCTGTTAGAACTCTTGGCGTCCATAAGTCATTAATTAGCTCAAATTTGCTATTTATGTTTATTGTATTCATAGTTTGCTTTACTTTTTTTAATTAATATAATTATTCTATCCACAATTGTTTTTGCGGTTGTGATATTTTTTAAATCTGTATACAAATCGCCATTTTTGCCCGAATGATGACCGTGTCCAATCAAAGTCATGACATAGTGAGGAGTTGTCTTAAATTCATCGGAATTAATTTCAGCCTTATAAATCAAGGACGGTTGTCCTACTTGCCCAGTCCCAGAGTAAATTAAATCATTAGGAAACCTATTTTCACTATAATATTCATTCCAATCATAGGATTGATTTACCTCTACAAAAATCTTATATTTACTGTTTTTATTTAAATTACCTTTTGATTTTACTATGAAATTACTTGTTGCGGTGGCTCCAGAGACCGCGTCTAAATCAAATGCGTTATTGAGCGGCACAAAAAGGCCATCTGAAGCTTTTATACCTCTTTTATGTGACCAATAGGGCAGTGCCTCTGGACGTCTTACAATTGCAGACTTCCATTTATCATCAACTTTTTTTCCAAAATCAAAAGTACTCGACGAAATTACTCTAGAGATATATAAGGTTTCTATATAGTTACCTATCGAGTCTTCAGCCCAAACAGCAAACAAAGGATATTGAAATCCTTTTCCTTTTTTTAATTCAATGGCAATTTCATGACTTCCTAATTTTTTTTCTAATTCTATTATTTGATAGTCAAAAGTTTCTTCAGTTTTACCTATTTGATTGTTTCTCATTTCGTTTCCCCAATTGTAAACTGAATTTAATATTGGAGTATCAAAATAAACACCTAGAGATAGCAAAATAATAATTGAAAAGATAAATGGACTTTGAAACTTTTTAAACCTTTTTTGGTTTTTACCACTTATATAATTAGACAAAGGTCTTTTGTTATTTATAATGTGAAACACCATTCCTAATATAAATAGTAAAGCAAAAAAAGTGTGCAGTGATGCTGTACTTTTCTCAAAAGGAAGAAAGTACATTAACAACCCAGAGAATGTGAGAATTATAAATGTTATAATTAATATGCTGCCTAATAATTTCCTATTCATGATTATTAAGGTTTAATTTCTACCTGCCATTACACCTCCATCTACATCCCAAATAACTCCGGTTACCCAAGAAGTTTGGTCAGATAGTAAGTGTATTATCGTGTTTGCTATATCTTGCGCTGTTCCGTTTCTTCCAATAGGATGAAACCCATGGAATCCTTCAAGGGCCTCTTCTGCTTCATTCTCACCTCCAAAAACGCTATGATAAACAGGAGTATTTACAACTGCTGGAGAAACCGCATTGACTCTAATATTATAATCTGCTAACTCCATAGCTAAATGTTGCGTTAATGCATGTAATCCTGCTTTTTGCATAGCATATGCCGAAGAAGGTGTCGCTTTTATGGCCTGTTTTGCCCACATAGAGCCAATATTTACAATAGATCCGCCATCACATTCTTTCATTTTATTTGCGACAGCTTGTGTTATAAGGAAGAATCCTCTGTTTAAGTTCAGATAAGCATCGTAATCTTTGACTGTGTGTTCGAGAAATGGTTTTGGCGAAAAGATACCAGAAGCATTTATTAAGTAATCTATGTTATGTAAGTCTTCTATTTTTTCTATAAATTTATCAACATCCTCTTTTTGAGAAATATCGATTTGGTGTTTAAATAAATTATTTGCTTCTCCAATTTTATTGATATCTCTGCCTACAATGTGAACTGTTGCATCTTGATCTAATAAGGCTTTAGCGGTTACATAGCCTATACCACTTGTGCCGCCAATTATTATGGCTATCTTGTTTTTGAATTCTTTCATTTTTGTTTGATTTTTTTATTTGATTCTATTTCAATTGAAAAAAATTATTCACTCCCAAATATCTATTCACAGTAAAACCTTCGGCATATATAGCGTTGATTGGTCTTCCATAAATACTATTGGTACTTTTTATTTGATCTAACAATCCCAATATTGAATTTGGTTCATTCTCTTTTGGTTTTACAAACTGCGACTCATAGGCTTTAATCGCTTCTATTTTTTTATCCATCTCAGATGAAATATCAATGACAAAATCTGGGTCAATAAAATAATCTTGTATGTAATGATAAACCGATTTAGGCCTCCAAGATTCTTGAATTTCTCCGTTAAAAAAGGTTTCCTTCTTTTTAAGTCCCGATATAAATGAAGTATCTGCTACAAGTTTAGCCGCATTTGCATGATCTGGATGACGATCATTAATACCATTAGCTAATACTATTCCTGGTTGGTATTTTCTAATTGCTTGAATGACTAATAATCTGCTTTTTTCATTGTTTTCTATAGCTCCATCAACTAATCCTAATTGTTCTCTATATTTGATTTTTAAATTTCAGAAGCTTCTTTAGCTTCTTTCGCTCTTGTTTCTGGTGTGCCAAACGTGCCCATTTCTCCAGCAGTTATATCTACAATAGCAACTGTTTTTCCTAAGGCTATATGTTTTAGTATTACACCTGAAGCTGCACATTCTACATCATCTGGATGTGCTCCAAAGGCTAAAATAGCTACTTTAAATTTGTTCATTTTCCGAATAATTTGTTTAGATTTTTATAGCATAATTGATTTATTCTGTGTACTGCTGTTTATATTTTGAGCCTAGAATAATATTGTATAAATTTGACGAAGAAAAGGTTTGTTTTTTAGCTCAGTTCTTTGTTAGCAGTAGGCTTTATTTGATTATAGCTTGCATAAACTGTTTTAATTACCATAGTTTTTAGATGTGAAGGATTTATGGATTATTTTCCATTCTCCTTTAATTTTTAAAAGCAACATATAATCAATAGCTATTCTATCTCTATCCGGCATTAGTACCTCTATTTTGGCAATGGCAGCATCTCCTTCATAGTCAATAGAAAGTACTTTGCCAATGCGGTTGTTTTTTTTGCCTAGTTTGAAGTTGTTTATGTATTTTTCACCGTCTATGGCGCTCAAAGAGTCTTTCTTTATGTAGTATAAATTGAAATCTTTATGAAAAGCTTTTTTTAATCTATTGGGTTCGCCATTTGAAGTCCCTTCAATGTAGTTAATGAGGGTTTCATTAATTAGATTAATTTCATTTGGAGCATTATTTTTTTTATTCTGATTTTTATCAAGTGTTTTAAGGTTAATAATCTTATGCATTATTTTCCATTTACCATTAATTTTTAGAAGTAGTAGATAGTCCGTAGCCACTCTATTCCTTTCAGGAAAGTAAACTTCAATCTTTGCTGTGGCAGCATCATTTTCATAATCAATAGAGATTACTTTCCCAACTCGATTATACTTTTTCCCCTTTTCTACTCTTTTTATATAACCTTTGCCATCAATTATTCTTAAAGTATCACTGTTAATAACAAACAAATTGAAATCTGATTGAAATGCGCTTTTCAGCCTTTCTGGTTCTCCATTTGCCGTTCCCTCTATATAGTTTTGAAGTGTTGTATTGATTGACTCAAACTCTGTTTGTGCACTCAACTCTAATCCTAAGATGTAGTTAAGTGCCAATAGTAATATCCATGTTTTTTTCATATTTCGATTATTTTTCGCTTACTGCTAGCGGTTTGTATACATCTTAAGCTTGTCTTTTAATAAATTTGTTAGAATTATTTTCAGATACCTTTTTGGCTTTTTTATAATATACAGAAGCCTTTTTTTCTTTTTTCAATTCCTTGTAAGTGTCTCCCAATCCGTTCAGAGGTCTTCCAGAGTTCGGATATTTTTCTGCCAAAAACAAGAACAAGTTAATTGCTTTATCATATTCTTTGTGTTTTAAATAAAATTCTGCAATTGAACAGGCTCTGGTTAGCCTTAATCTGCTGATGAATTCTGTCGATTTAAATGCATTTATTAATTTTTCAAATACCTTAAAATCATCTGCTCTTATGGCATTTCTCGTTATACTAAACATAGTCCAGTCGGACAAATCAGTTGGGAATTCAAATTGAGTTGCTCTTTTCTGATAATATTTATATTTCGGGTTTCACAATTTGCTTTTTCAAATTCTTTTTAGATGAACTTATAAGCAAAAATTCAAGAAAGAAACCGCAAATAAGTATAAGACTAATCTGCTTATTTGTATCACCCAATACTTGATAGCAAACGATAAGTACAATAGCCCAGACAATGCTACTTATGATTTGAATTCGAGTTAAAATTTGAATTAATTTTTTTGTGTTTTCCATTTTATTAAATTGTTTCATTATTTCTAATTATTTTTTATTTCTAAAATTTGTCTAATCATTTGATTGGTAAATCCCCATTCATTATCATACCAAGTCATCACTTTTAATAAATCTCCATCCACGACTCGGGTCATACTTAGGTCGACCGTTGACGCAAAAGGACTTTTTACAATATCGGAGGATACGATAGGTTCGGAAGTCGTGTCCAAAACATCTGCGTAACGTGCAGTAAGTGCTTCTTCTTTAAGGATTCCATTCACTTCTTGAACCGTAACTGGTCTTTTCGTCACAAAAGTTAAATCTGAAATAGATCCCACAGGAATCGGAACACGAAGTGCGATGCCGTCAAATTTCCCCGCATATTCAGGTAAAGCTTTGGTCGTGGCAATTGCTGCACCTGTTGATGTAGGTATAATATTAGCCGCTCCAGCACGTCCCATTCTAAAGTTCTTTTTTGAAGGTCCATCTACAATACCTTGAGATGCTGTATAAGCGTGAACTGTGGTCATGATTGCCTTTTTTATCCCAAGTCGTCGTCCTAAAACTTCTACGATAGGACTAATATTGTTGGTTGTACAACTTGCACATGAAAAAATACTGGTATTTCCTTGTTCTGAATTAACACCATAAACCACAGTTGGTACATTAATACTACTTGTTGGTGCAGAAATCATAACAGTTTTTGCACCAGCATGGATATGCTTTTCGGCATTTTCCATGGTTGTAAATAATCCTGTACTTTCAATAACCAAATCAATTTTATTCTCTTTCCAAGGTAATTCTTCAGGATTCCTCATAGATGTATGGTTAATTTTTTTGCCATCAACTACTAAACTATTATCATCAAATGAAACTGTTTTTTCATAGATGCCATAGACCGAATCATATTTTAGTAAATACGCAATGTTTTCCGCTGAAACAATATCGTTTACAGCTACTAACTCTAATTCTGGAGTCTCTAATATTACTTTTAGGGCAGCTCTTCCGATACGGCCCATTCCGTTTATTGCTATTTTCATCTTATATGATTTTTAAAATTTGATTTTTCCTTTTAGTACTTTAATTTCTTCTTCTAATGAGGTAATATATTCTTGTTGAGGTAAAAAAGCTTCGTTTATCTCATCAACGGTATATCTAGGCGTTATATGCTGCGGACAATTCCAATCATAGGCTTCTATATGAAACAATATCATACGTTCTGGACGGAATTTATAATCATCTAAATCTAGTAACTCGTATAATTCTGGCTTATCCTTAAGCTCGACGACTTCAGCTTTAGCGAATATTTTTAGCCGTGTTCTTGAAGGATAATCTATCATTATAAGTGAAACATTATTGTTGGTTGATATGTTTCCAACCGAAACGTATTGTCTATTTCCAATAAAATCAATAAAGCCAATGCGTTTTGTATCTAGTACTTTTAAAAATCCCTTTGGACCTCCGCGATGTTGTACGTATGGAAATTCTTTGACTCCTATGGAGGCCAAATAAAAACTGTCCCGGTTTTCAATGAATGTCATCTCATTATTAGTCAATCCATCAATCACGCTAAATTTTTCCATGCGTTCATAGCTATTACGACTACCATACTTCTTCTGTAATTTTTTTACCGCATCTGTGAATGCTATTTCTGCAAAATTTTTAGCCATGACTATATTTATTAGTTGATTAATTTTTTTAATGACTTTTTTTACTTTATCACTCTGCCTTCGTTAAGAGCTTTGGCGTCTTTAGATTTACCAATAAATAACCCTATTATCATTCCAACACCTATTCCTAGGGCAATTCCTAAAGACTTCTCAAAACGCTCTCCGATGATAATTCCTGAAATGATACCAAAACTAGCTCCTAGTGTTATGTATAAATTGGTGTAGTAATTCTTTGAAACTAAAGAGAATGTTTTATTCAAAAACCTCTTAAATTCATTGAGTGTTTTACTAAAGAATTTTCTTTTGTTTTGAGGGTTTGATTTTAAATTCAAACTATTTAGTTTCATTTCTATTATTTCTAATTCTTCTTTAGAAAAATCTCTATTTTCAAGGTTGCTAAGAATAAGAGTGAAGTCGTTATAAATTTTTATTTCAGACTTATTATTCGTTTCATATATTAAACTTTTAAAAAAGTTAGATGCTTTATTTAGTGTCATGATTTATTGTGTTTTCTTTGTTCAAAGTTGATTGGTCACATCCGTTCAATCCTATGATTAAACTGGGTGTAGTTAATTTTCTCATTTGGGTCTCTTTCAAATCTATTTTTTAGTTTGATTGTAATTTTGAAAGCGCTAAGCATTCATTCTCTAATATACCTTCAATTATTTCTGGTATTTCTTTCCAACTTGGTACACTTTCTGTTTCAAGGATTTTAAATTCTGAACTGGCACCACCAACATATTTTGATTTTATTCCAAATACTATTGTTTTTATTTGATGGTGTCTAATAACGTAAGAACACATTATACAAGGTTCATGAGTGGTATAAAGAAAAGAGTTTTCTAATGATTGATTCTCTATCAATGCGTCTCTAATGGCTTCAATTTCTGCGTGCTTAGTAATATCATTTCCTGATTTTCCAGCTTCAATACCTGTACCTATAATTGTATCATCTTTTACAAGTATAGATCCAACTGGAGGATTACCATTTAACATTGCGTTATTACCTAATTCTATGCATTTGTTTATGTAATGTATATGTGTTCTCATGTTATAGACTGCTATTAATTGATGTTATTTTTTAACAGGTTTTACTGTTGGCATAATATCGTAGTTAATTAAAAAGATTAAAGGGATAGCATATGCTATATGACGAAGTAAAGTAATTATAGGCATCATTGGATCCATGTCTACTCCTGCAACTCCTGCACCTAATAATGGTAACATAAATAACCATACTAGTGCTATTGTCTCACCAACTACAAATGTGATTGCTCTTGCCCATTTTGGTCCCCAAATCGAAGGTGCTATTCCTGCAAATAATATGGCTAGTAATATTCCATTGCTGTAATGTCCTATGACTCCATATGCTAATCCAAGACCAGTTTTAGCGCCTAAAATTGCGGGTAAATCCCACCAGTTGCCTGTAATTAACAATCCGACTAAATCAAATAGGATAGTTCCTAAAAACCCAGCAAGAATTGCTTTTTTCCAATTAATTGTTTTCATGATTTTGTTGTTTTATATTAATATTTAATAATGATGTTGCTCGTGAATTAAAATTCCAACGCACTCTTCTACTTGCATTAGCAATTTCGAGTTTGCTGCAGTGAAATTCACTTATTTTTTTAATTGTTAAATTTGTTATAGTTCTTTATTTATTGATGATAAATATGATTTTATAGTCGTTTACTCCTATTCTTTTCATAACGTTCGTTCTGAATTGAATTGATTAAATTATGAATTCAAATAATTCAATTTCATGACTATTGATGATTTAAGTGATTGTCAGTTCGAGAAGAGTTAACTCTTTTTATCTATAACACTATGAAAAATGAAACTCGAACTGACTGCTGTTAACTAACTAACAATCACTATTTATTTAATATTATTCTTATTTAAGAAATTCAAAATATGGTGAGCAATGACATCTCCTTTTTCTTCAAGAGCAAAGTGTCCTGTATCCAATAAATGAAATTCTAAATTTTTTAAATCTCTCTTATATGGATGTGCTCCGTCTGCAGGAAAGATGTAATCGTTCTTACCCCAAACAATTAATGTTGGTGGTTGGTGCTTTCTAAAATATTCTTGCCATTCTGGATACAATGGTACGTTGGTTCTGTAATCATAAAACATAGCTAATTGAATCTCGTTATTTTCCTCTCTTGTTAAATGCTGTAGGTCTATATTCCAGTTATCTGGACTTATTTTTATAGTGTCTTGCACGCCATGTGTATATTGCCATTTTAAGCCATCTGGTGAGTGAAAACCTTCTAATGGCTTACCGTTTTCAATTGTATAATCGTTCCAATATTTTTTAATAGGAATCCAGAAGTCTTTCAGCCCCTCCTCATATGCATTACCATTTTGAATAATTAGCGATTGTACTCTTTCAGGATATTTTGCAGCAATTCTAAACCCAATTGGTGCACCATAATCCATTAAATAAATGCTATATTTTTTAACTTTTAATTCTTTTAAAAAACCTTCCACTATGGCTGACATATTGTCAAAAGTATAATCGAAGTCTTTCATTAAAGGCTGTTCACTTCTACCAAATCCAGGATAATCTGGAGCTAATACATAATAATGAACAGACAAGTCTGTTATTAAATTGCGAAACATATGAGACGATGTTGGGTAACCATGTAATAATAAAATAGTTGGTTTATTTGCGTCACCAGCTTCACGATAAAAAACATTTACTCCTTTGACTGTTACAGATTTATAAGATGTTTTTGAACTTTCAATAGTCATCACATGCTTTTCTGTAGTTGTTGGTTCAGTAGATTTATAGGAATATAATCCTAAAGCCAATACTCCCAGTAAGGCTGTTCCAATTAATGATTTAATAGTTGTTTTCATTTTATTTAAATTTAATAGTTAATAATTAATTTTTAAATTCTTTTTCTAATTCTTCAGTAGTGTAAACATGACTAGCAATGAAGCGAAAATTAGTTTGAGCAGCAGCGTTTCCATCATAACCTGGAATAATAGCTGAGGCAGTTGCATCTCCAACGACAGCAACTTCAAATCCATCCTCTAAAAGTTCCCTCATATGTGATTCAACACAAAGGTTTCCAGACATTCCTGCTAAAATCACTTTGTCTATTTTTTGCTTTCTTAGTTGCAAGCTTAAATCGTTTTGTTCTGGACCATAAACTTTATGAGGTCCTACAACAGTCACAAAATCTTTGTCTATGTATTTCTTATATCGTTCTAAAAAGTCTGCTCCAGATCCTTCAAACCCCTCTTTATTCAACTGATCTCCTCTATCAAACATGTTTATATTGTGCATTAGTTTTTCCAAGGCGCCTTCAAATTTCCATGAATGGTCATGTTTGTAATAATAATGAGGAGAGATAAATACTTTAATGCCATTAGCCTCTGCTAATTTGAATATGGTCTCTAAGTTTTGAACAGTGTTATTTTTTGTAACACTTTCGCCTACAACTCCCCATGTCACTCCATCGGGGCTTAAGAAATCATTTTGTGGATCAGTTATTACAATGGCTGTTGTTCCGTCAATTGTGAATCCCGGATCAGGTAATTGTGCATAAGCACTGTTTGTTGCAAGTACCATTCCTAACAGTACTAATGCAGATTTGAATAATTGTGTTTTCATTTTGATTTATTTAAGTGTTAATTAATTATGCTAATTGCAGTTGTTCAATATTTTTAGCTTTTGAAAAATCGATTTCAAAGCCACCATTATGATATATATTGTTCGTAATAGTAGTTAGTGCAACAATTGCAATTAACTCAGCAAATGCAGCTCTATTGTAACCGGCTTCTAAGAAATTGTCTACTGTTGTTTCTGTGGGATGCCCTTTTAAGTTGACCAATTCGCTTGCTAATGTTACCAAAGCATTCAATTTTGAGTCTGCGATTGACTTGTCTCTAATATCAAGGGTATCTTGTTCGGTAAACCCACTCATTTTTCCAATTGCTGTATGAGCTGATAAACAATATGCACAGCCATTTGCTTGCGATGTGGCCAAAGCAATGGCTTCATATTCCTTGCCAGTAAATTCTCCGCTTTTAAGGGTTTCGGTAAAGGCTAAAAAACCTCCTAATAATTTATCTGATACGCCCATAGTTGCGTACAGATTTGGTACCATACCGATCTTACTTTTAACTGCCTTAAAAATTGCTTGTGAATTTTCGTTTGCTTCTTCTATTGTTAAAGGTTTCAATGTTTTCATATTGTTTTGTTTTTTTATTATTAATTAATTGTAATTCAATAAGGCCTTCTTATTTGTGTCGTCTTTTACTATTCCAAAAGAAACTTTTTGTGCTTCTAGATTGACTTGAAATTCGATTGCTGTTCAATGTTTTCATGATTTTTGCTTTTTAGTAATTATTGTTGAAATAATTTTTAGTTAATTAATACTTCCACAGTATATGTTTCTTTTTAGAGGAGATAGTATCTTAATCTCTTACTTTATGTTTCATTTACCAATTCGGTATGCTTATAATGTTTCCTTTTAAGATTTTACTTTGGTTTTTGTTTCTATTTAAATTTACGTTCTGATTCTTTGATGTTTATATCATTGGCACTCATGTCTCTTATTTCCATAAGTCCTTCATTGTCGAATTGCCAATGCTCGTTTCCATGGGTTCTGTACCATTGTCCGGTTGTGGCTTGCTGCCATTCGTACTCGAACCGAACGGATATTCTATTGTAGGTAAAGGACCAAAGATGCTTTCTGAGCTTGTAGTGCAGTTCTTTGTTCCATTTATCTGATAGGAAGTCAACTATAGCTTGTCTACCGGCAAAGAATTTATCTCTATTTCTCCACTGTGAGTCGATACTATAGCCCATAGAGACATTTTCCGGGTTTTTGCTGTTCCAGGCATCTTCTGCTAGTTGAACTTTTTGTGCTGCGGTTTCCAATGTAAAAGGAGGGACTATTTTTTTCATTACTTATTGTTTAAAATACTTGTCTATATGCCGTATGATTACAAATGTTATTTTTTGATTGTTAAACATACAGACAAGTCTGTTTATAATTTGATACTCTAATAGTTTTTAGTATGGTTTCTTATCATATTTTTAATGTTTGGAAATTAGACGAGTAATTTTATACAGGCCTTTTTTGCAACTTGAATAGGCCAATCATCCTTTTGTATTTGAGATAAGATTATGGCACCTTCAATTAAAACCAATACCTCATCACCCAGTTCCTCGGCCTGTTGATCACTATATTCACTCACTTGTTTAAGTAAATCATGAATCCATTTACGAACATCATTTTTGTGAAGCACTGCCTGATTTCTAATCTTGTCGTGTCCTTCTGGTAAGTCCGTTATGATATTCTGCCACCCACACCCTCTAAAATTGTTATCTGTGAGCCATTCCATAAGATAATCAAAACACGCTATTACTTTACTTTTTGATGGTTTTTGTGAAGAAACACAATCATTTAATTTACCCATCCACATGGTGTGCCTACCAACCAGATATGCTACAGCAATGTCTTCTTTCGACCTAAAATGCTGATACATGCTAGCTTTGGCTACGCCTGCCTCGTCTATAATCTGGTTTATACCTGTCTGGTTATAACCTTGATTATAGAACAAATCTGAAGCTGTCTCAATGATACGTTCTTTTACACCTAACTTTCTCATAGGACAAATATAGGGTACATTTTTAATAAACAGACAAGTCTGTTTATATTTAACTTTATTTTAACTTTTATAGAAATTTAAATTTTGAGTTAAGGAGTGTATATGGGTTACATTTTAATATGTTATTCTAGAAGGGATTCACAAAACGAACGTGGCTGTTGCAGAACTCCGATAAACATCAATTTTTGCCTCTATAAATGTGCGGAAATCCGTAAATTAAAGACCTGCAAGGCAGGAAGAATTATACCGAAAAACTCTTCCTCAGCTTCCGGTTATCGGACCGGATTCCAAAGGAAAACCTTTACAGAAGACTCCGCGAAACGCTTGACCTAAGTTTTCTTTATAAGGAAACGAAGGAACTTTATGGTAAGACGGGCAACCCCTCTATCGACCCCGTGGTCTTTTTTAAGTTACTGATTACGGGATACCTTGAGAACATCACCTCCGACCGAAAACTGGTGGAACATTGCTTCATGCGAATGGACGTGCCCTACTTTCTGGGTTATGACATAGACGAGGATCTGCCATGGCATTCAACAATCTGCAGGACGGGGCAACTTTACCCAACATCCCTGTTCGGGACATTGTTCAACAAGGTATTTGCCCTGTGTGTCGACAGCGGAATGGTATCAGGCCATACCCAGGCGGTGGATTCGGCCCCGATAAAAGCAAATGCGTCCATGGAAAGCGTAGTGGTAAAAGTGCCGGCCACCTCCATAGGCGACCACTTGAAAAAAGTGTCGGAAGAAAATCGGGAAACTATCGAAAAACATGAGGGAACTGTACCCCCCGCATTTATCTCCGCTCCTGCGCACGAGCTGAAGCGCGTAGAGAAACACCAGCGAAACTTAAGGGACAGTCCGGTACGCCCCTGCCGGGGCATCCCACAAAAAAAGCACGCCTGCCTGGCAACAAGATGCACTTTAACCCCAATGATCCGGATGCCCGAATATCGGTAAAGCCGGGCAAGGCCAGAAAGCTAAACTACCATTAAAGTATGGAGGTGGATACCGCGGAAGGGGTCATCTCGCATATCCAGGCGGAGTTTGCCGACGACAGGGACAGCCAGTACCTGACCGATATCAGCCTGCGGGTCCAGAACCGTTTAAGGAAGAACGAGCTCATAATGACGGATCTCCTGGCGGACGCAGGTTATTCCAATGGTGCCAACTACGATTTTCTCGAACAAAGGAAGGTTACTGGATGGATACCCGTTTTCGGGAAATACAAACCTAAGATAGAAGGTTTTCCCTATGATAAGGAAAAGGACGAATATAGTTGCCCGATGAACAGGCCCTTACCTTTCAAAGGATTCCATACAAACCGGGATGGTACCGTACTGAAAAGCTACCGGGCATCATCGAAGGCTTGCAAGGTCTGCCCCATGAAATCTCAATGTGAAGCAAATACATCATGCAAAAAAATCACCAGAACGGTTTATGACGAACAATATTTAAGGGCTTACGGCCGACAACATAGTAAAAGGGGCAAACAAATGAAAAAACCAAGTCAAAGTACAGTGGAGCCCGTATTCGGTAGTTTGACCCAGTTCTACGGTCTAAGAAAAATAGGCGAACTGGGCAAGGCCGGTGCACATAAGGTCATGCTCATGGCGGCAATTGCCTTCAACCTGAAAAAGTACCTTAAGAAAGGAGCAAGGAAACCCTCCCTTGGCATTTTCAGGACGAATATAGATGCCTACCAAAGCTACCTGACCATTTTTTGTTAGCAAATCCAATCAAAACCAGTTCTTCTAAAGGCTCCTTAAGCAGTCTGCTTAAGTCGATTTCTTGCGCGTAAACCACTCCTGTAACAGTTACGAACGTTTTATGGGACTATATTCTTAAAACTAGAATGTATTTAAACCTGCATTTAAATATACTTTCTAAAAAACCAATTAGTACTCTTTACAGAATGCACCTTTTGTTAAGAGTTTAGGTCAGAATGTACTATGACTTTTCTGATGTTAATTTGAATGATTCTTCTTCGACTTTTTAATTTCCCAAGCCCCTGCGGAAGTCGCACAAACCTTCCACTACAATCCTCCCCATGCGGACACGCTTCGCCGGTATGTTTGTGAAGTCTTTCCGTTCCAGTTTTAAACGACAACCTCGGTGCCGCACAAAAGAACAAGCGGTAAAAAAACCGCTTGAACTTTTCTCTCCCTACCCACAAAAAACTTAAACATTTTCATGCCTCTTTTCTATTTTTTCAACAGCATATTGGACCAGATAATTTCCTCGATTGGTTCCAAATAATCTTATTTGGTCTTGTATGATTATACAAGTTAAATATCTGATTATTAGATAGTTATATTAAAAATTGATTACCTATATTTATCCGTGAAACGGATAGCAAGTTATGTTTTGCGCAACGCAAAATGCCTACTTCTAACGAAGTGAAAACCCTGCTTGACGCAGGTAAGAAATGAATAATAAGCTTAAAAATGGCAATCAATAAAGGGGGAAGAAAACGTTTGGGGGACAGGAAGCGGGAACATACCATAACGCTTCGGTTCAATGGTACCGAACTGGAAAAGGTAAAGACTATCCTGTAGTCCTATAATCTTGATTTTCGGAAAAGAGGAACGGTCGGACCATTTTTGAGAAAACTTATCCTGAACAGAGAAACAAATAAAAAGAAGCGGTTCCCAGTTGGTAGGTCGAACCTCAGTTACCAATTGAACAGAATAGGCACCAACATCAACCGACTGGTGAAGGTGGCCAACTACAAAAACATGAGAAGCCCGAACGCCAACCTAGAAAGGGAGATGCAAATGGCCAGCGAACTGATGCTCGAACTGATAGAAACGATCAACACCAAAGATTAAAAATGATAGCAAGGATACTTTATCGAAACAATGTACAAGGGGTATTGAAATATGTACTTGGGAAACCTGAGTCTTCCATCCTCGACTTCCAGAACACCTATTCCGATACCGATACCAACACAAAGTTTTTTGGAAGGGTACTCGACTATTTGGGAAATCGGCACGATTCGGAAAGAAGGTATGTGCACGCCACCCTTAATCTTCCCCGTGGCGAACAATTGGAGGACACGGATTTTTTTGAACTCTCCAAAGCGTACATGGAACATATGGGCTATGGGGAACAGCCCTATATGGTGGTGCGCCACCACGATACCAAGCACGAGCATGTCCATATCGTCTCGACCACCATCAAGGAGGATTGTCTGCAAATAAACCTTTCCAATGACTTTAAAAGATCCGTAGCCACCCAAAAACACCTAGAAAAGCAGTTTGGGCTCTCCTTGTCTCCCGGAATACGACAGGACAAGGAGCTCCCAATACATCAGAATCCACAATTTAAGAACGAAGACATTAGCGGAGTCAGGTTCTATATCCAGGATATCATAAACAACACCATGCAGAAATACAATGTTCGAAGCTTTAAGGAGTTGTCCGAACTGCTAAAAGCGCACCATATTGAGGTAAGGAAGGTAAACTACAATAACAGAGTAGGGGTGGCCTACGGAATTTCCATAAAGGATGGCTATAGGTCAAGGTTCATCAATGGTTATACCGTCCATCCACAGCTGAGCGGACCCAAACTTCAAAAGGTCTTTGACCGTAACAAAAGCTCAAAACTATTGCCGATGGTCAAGAAACGGCTGGAAAAACAACTGCGTACCACTTACAAACTTTTCAGGACTATAAATCCCGGACACCTTCCAGAGATCTTAAAAGCCCATCAAAAATTGGATTGTAAGCTAGACTACGATGCGAAAGGGAAACTCGTGGATTTTACCATTTATGACAAATCGGGCTATGTTCTCAAGAGCGGGGAAATAGGGGGTGATATTGGAATCCTTCAAAGCCCCACATTGTTTGAAAGTGAATATACCCAGATGTATGCGGAAAGCGAACAACTGCAACTGGAGCTTCAAAGATGTATCAGGGAAGCCTACAAAAACACCCATAAAGCTTCGGGGAGCAAGACACTTTATTCGGAGCATATCGATAGAATGCCCATAAAACCCCTAGTAACGGAAATGGTCAAATCGGAACGTTTCAAATTTCTAAAAAAGTATCTTCAGACGGACAACCGCCACCTGGGCGATTTGATACAGGCGCAATTCGATATTACAAAAGACTTGCTTTATAGGGCGGAATCGACAAGGAAAGAACGGGAATTGCAGGTAAAGGCAGGACTTATAATACAGGCCATCGACAAACAGCTTTTTGATATACCAGAGCAAAGGGAAGTCCTTTTCGAGCTTCTGCACAGTCTCGGAGCCAAATATGACAATGACCTACTGACCTATGTGAATTCCTACCGACACAAAGTCAAGCTGGATATTGGTGCTATACTGTTACCAAAGCAAAACGATTTATATGTCTCCAGAGGCTTTATCAAAGAAAATGAAAAAGTATTGGGCGGACTTCTGAACAAGAAAAAGACAAAAGAAATCGACCTACGCCCAACGGCGATATTCTTGCCATTGATGTTCCCGAACTTTACGCTGCTATGAACCCAAAATACAGGCAACAATTTGAAAGCCTAAGCCTGAAGGCCTATTATAAATATGCCGAGCGTCTACAGGTATCCTTTGAAAAATCCCCGGACGACTATATGGAGTTTTTCAATGCCAAAGGCTTTTATTTTGAGAAACAGGAAGGGAAACTTTGTATCGGTTCGATATATTCCAAGTATCAAGTCAGTGTTCCTCTTCCGAAGAAAACGCAGGCTTATCTGGAGTCATTGAGCAACCTGAACAAGACCTTGGATAATCAAGTTAAAATCTTAGATGATATTAGGACCGATGGACGGGACAATTTGAAAAATCTATGGTCGGGATATTTATTGGATAGAGGACAATATAAAAAGGCCGCTTATTTGTTCGTTTTGGACGGGGTTAGGCCCAATCTGCCTTTGGAGATATTGGAACACCATATGGAGAACGGATTCAAGGAAACTCTGCTGGCCGTTTCTAAAAAACGGATTGATGCCGAAAAGGCCCGTCTCCTAAGACAAGGTATCTATGCCCTGGGCAATTTATTGGGAAGCAATAAAAACAAAGAGGAAGAAGTTTTCAACGGCTTCAAGGACGAACTTACGGATTACTCGAAGTACAAGGGCAGGGGACTTTCAATATAGGTTTTCTTTGCGAAAACTCGACATACCACCTGGAAATTTCACGGAATATATGTACAACGCATAGTCCAAGACAACTAAATCACTTCTATGCAAAAGGTGTTGCTCTCGGATTTCAAAAAATCCATCAAGGGCAACCAAAAGATATTCGAACTGAAATTTGATAAGGACGAGAAGCTGGAACTGGTTCAAAAGAGACGTTTAGAAATCAATACAGATTCGGATGAGAAATACGATACAGACCCTGAAGAGATTGAATAAGTAGTTTCGTAAACTAAATCATTTCAAAAAATATCGAGTGTCTCAGGAGTTTTCTTTTAGGTTTTTAGGCGTTAGCCGGGCTATCCACTGTATCGCCCTCGCAGGCCATAAGGTTTCGTAAGTCTTGGAAGAGCTCCGCTGTCGCTTTCCAAGGTAACGAACACTATAGCCCTGCTCCGTACAATGCCGTTCCTATCCCTAACGCTTGCGTACTATCGTGCGGTTTTTTGTGGATAGGGGGAAGAAGAAAAAAGGGCGCCTTATTTTGCAAAGATTTTGTGCCAATAGTGGAAAGCTTCCAAGTTGTGTTTCTTGAGTTTGTTCAATCCTGAATAATAATGTTCGCCGATGACCCATTCCGTCATATCGGCCCCTTGATCATAATGTTCGATTTCAGTGCTATTTTTTTCGATCTGCTTAACGATATATGAGGCCTTGGCCACAGCAATTTGGGCCTGTGCCTCTCGAAACTTTGGCCCGTAGATATAAGATGATAGTTTGCTTACTCCGGACTGCATGGTGACATAGGAGGTTTTGTCAACTTTTCCGTAGGTGCAAAAATTGAATGAACTATTAACGATGTCATCAATGATCGGCTGAAAATTATCTGGATTCAATCCCTTATAAGCCAACTCTCCTTTCGCTACCTTGATGAAATTCTCCCGGACCCCGTCAAGAACAGTCAATCTATCGGTAATACCGGCAATATCATAAACTTGTTTAAGAACGTCCATTGGTTTGGTCATTGGGACCCCAGTCGTATTCGGCCCAAAAGCGGTCAGTTTATCCCCGAGAATAGCCGGAAGAGTTGGAGTTAAGACCGTAACGGGGCTACCTTCTTCCGATAATAGGAAGTGGGACACATTGGTTTCCTGTGTCGAAACATAG
The DNA here is from genome assembly GCF_002909235.1 of Arenibacter catalasegens. Lineage (GTDB taxonomy): Bacteria > Bacteroidota > Bacteroidia > Flavobacteriales > Flavobacteriaceae > Arenibacter > Arenibacter catalasegens. Next base: position 363,156 of record NZ_PHQQ01000002.1, on the reverse strand, counting down.
GGATTTTCAGCAAAGACTATGTCCAAAAGAATATAATTGGTATCTCCCCTCATTTTTACTTGAGGCCGGTAAAATATTTTGAAATGTCTTTTTTCAATAGCGGAAGCCGTATGTCTTTTTTGTTCTTCCCAAGAAATGAAGTCGGTCACTGCCACAACTCTTTCCAGAACACCTTCAATGTCCTGTCCTTTATCAGTTATAATGATATCGATATCGATCGAAAATCGTCTGGGTTCCTGGATCATCAACATTAGGGCAGTGCCGCCTTTAAAAATAAAATCCAAATCGGCGGATTTAAGGCCTTCCAATAGGGCCAATGCCCGGATTACTTTTTCGATTATTATGGGATCCGCATGAAATTCGGATGTCTTGGAGCTTATCCAATCGATATGTAGGCTTTTAGATGAGATCATTATTCCAATATATCCTTGATTTTTTGTTCTACGAAATCTTTTTTCCCCCTTCTTCCTGCATAGCGGAGGAGTTTGTCCATATTGATGGTGTTATATCTGAAGGCATTTTCAAAGATGCTTTCCAGATCGCGTCCATGGTAAGCAGAAAGCAATTCGATATCCACGAGCAGATCGACCAATATTTTTTCAAGGGTAGGGATCTGGACGTTGTCCATATTTTGTAATGGGGATCCTGTCACTAAATTCTTGATGATAATTATATCTGTTGCGTGCTTGGCGTATTTTTCCAAAATATCCTTTTTGGGATTTAAAAAGACATTTTCCCTTTCAGAACTTAAAAAGTAAAAGACACTCTCCTCAGCACCTTTTTCGACCTCAATGATCGTCTCATGTATAAAGGGAATATGTAACATCCATGAAACGAGCCACTGTGTAGACCAAATACAAACGTCCAGGAATGGAAACTTTTCTTTGAGATTCCCATATATGGATTTGAGGTCTTCGGACAACAATGGAGCAAATTCCTTTTGTTGGCCAAGTTTGTATGTTCCCCTACCTATCCGTTGCATTACACCCTTTTCCACCAATTGATGTATGCGCCAGTTTACTGTGGGTTTTTTTAAGGTTTCGTCCTGTTTCAAATAAAACATGAAAATATCGTTCACCGAAATGGAAGCAGCGTTCTTAAAATTCTTTTTTAATGTATCGATATGTAAACTTGGTATGGTGATAGCTGGAATTTTGGTGTAAATATAGTAAAACTATATATTGGCAACAAATCGAATATAGTGACAATATATAGTAGAAAGTTCTCATAAGAGCTGTCCAATTTGATATGTAGTGAATTTCAGGAGTATTGCAGGGTAGATGGTGGTCACTATTTTATGGTTAGAGATGGTAAAAGTGGGGACTTGGTTGCCGGATCCCTGGTTAATCCCTTTACCTATTTTTCGCTACATTATTTTGGCATCAAAATCGTCAATGATATTCGTTTCGAACGAGTTGAGGTAGACCTGGGTCATGGCTTCTGTGGTATGGCCTAGGCTGTCCTGGATTACACTGCTAGGTGCGCCGCTTCTTTTCAGAATATTGGCATAGGTGTGCCGTGAAGTATAAATAGTAAACGGCGGGAGCTCCAATTTTTCTGCCAATTGTTTAAGATAATGGTTCAGTCTTTTGCGTTTATTCTTAATTGTCTCATGGACCTGGCTTCCATGATTACCTTTGGGGACGATGGGGAAAACGTAATCGTTGGTGCCGATTATCCCATCGTTAAATGTAATTAGGATCTCCTTAAGCGCTGGGGTTATTTTTATAGAAAATAGCTTATTCTTTGTTTTGGACCTTATATAGATTATACGCTCAAAATCACCTTGGATACTGTTGCCTTTTAGGAGTGACATATCCATCCAGTTCATGCCCCGTAAATAGAATGAGGCCATATAGAGATCTCTAGCTTTGGCCAAGTGTGATCCCACAATTTTGGCGGTTTTCAGTGTTTCCAATTGTTCCCCATTTAGAAACTTTCTTTTTGGCACCCCGCTCTTAATGGAATAGTCGTTAAAGGGATTGTTCTCTTCCTTAGCGGTTCCGGTTTTAATAGCCCTTTTGTATACCGCTCTTAATGTTCTAAGATATACGCTAAGTCCTCCCGCACCATAACCTGCTCCATAATGTTCGGTTTCCATACGTTTTACAAAGGAATAATCGATTTTGGTAAAGGGAAGGAATTCTTTACTGTGGATTTTTTTTATTTTGTTCCTCATGTTCTTATATATCTGAGCGTTTCCATATTTTCTGGCATTTTCAAGCTCCTCGATAATCTCGTCCGTAAGTTCAAAAAAGTCCTTTCCACCGACTAATTTTCCTTCGATCGCTTTTTTGAGGCTGGGCATGGAAAGGTTTTCTGTTTTTCCTTCTTCCTCCAATTGTATGATAGTATCGTATACTTTTTTTAGTTTTTCCTGGATATGGTTATTTAGCCTGGTCGTATTCAAGACAATCCTGTTCGAGGATTTAACACGTTGATTTTTGGCATCGAAATCTTTTTCATGTAAATTAAATCCTAGGGGCAGGTATATAGTTTTTCTGTTATAGGTTATTCTTATTGCAAGAGGATAGGTGCCATCTTTTTTCTGGCGCACTTTATTGAGAAGGACTTTGGTCGTTAGCATTTGTTTATAAATTTATAAACTATTTATAAACAAATATAGGGTTTATTTGGTTTAATATGAATTTATATATTACTAATATGCTCTATATCAGTACATTTAAAACAATATGGATATATATAAAACCACTGTTGTCGTGCCTTACAAGCAGGGGGTCACTGGTTCGAACCCAGTAGGGCCCACAGTAACAAAGACAAGGCTTCCAAGAAATTGGGAGCCTTTTTTGTTTGGTCAAAAATTCGAAAAAGGAAAACAAAAAAATTTACTCCTTTCCATCAACATTGTTAATCGAGAGTACCGCTAACGCCATTATGTCCCACTCTTGTGCTGAGATTAGTTATACAGGCATTGTCAATGGCGATGATGTTAAACTGTCCAGCCAATCCATTTCTGGTACCAAAAATCTAGCTTATGATTTTTTTAATTCTTTTGATCGGAACGATGATAGAAAAGAGCAGATCATATACTAATAAATTAATCTGGAAGATGAGATTATATTACAAGCACCAGATAAAATTCCTATCTTTAAATACTGGCCGGATTACCATATGTTGGAGTGGAAAAGTGGTCATGACTTCAGGATAATAAGATATGCCGATCTTTTGTTGTCCAAGGCGGAGGCTTAAACGAAATTGATGTTAATTAAAAATTATCCAACCCTCGTCAAGATTTTTATTTAGATGATAATAACATAAAAGGGAGCAGGACAAGAGTGGTGAAGCAAGGGTAATCATAGATTAAATAGGACTATATTAATTAATAGAATTAATCATATGAAAAGCATAATTATCCATTTTGTTATTCTTCATTTAACATTAGTTGCATCTTCCCAAGATTCGAAGAAGTCATTTACCTTATCGGGTAACCAAGTAACTATTACCTATGAGGCAAATAATTATGAAATTGAAGTTTTAACATCCACAGAGCGGGAAGGGATTGATATAGCCACTATCAACCTAAAAGGGGATAAAAAATTTACTCCCGAGAACATATCTATAAAGTGGTCTGCCCCTGCAACCAATATTGCCGGTTATTGGAGTAGTAAAGCGTTTTTGGACAAGACCATCACACCTGATTGGGGACCAGCGAAAGTTACGTCTATGTTGGCTAGGGATGCTCCTGTGATAACACTTTATGGTTATGACGATATAAATCGTCAGACTTTTGCCGTTTCTGAAGCCCTGAATACAGTTATTACCAGCACTTCGGTAAAAGAAGAGAATGGTGTGATCTATAATGAGATCAAACTTTTTTCCGAGCCACATAAAGAAATATCGGAATACGCTATAAAGTTATATTTAGATACTCGTGCTGTTCATTTTTCAGAATCTTTAAAAGAGGTAAGTGGCTGGTGGGAGAATTTTGATCTATATAAACCTGCCCCGGTCCCAGAAGCTGCCAATCTGCCGGTATATTCAACCTGGTATAGTTATCACCAAAATATAAGTAGCGATGCTATTCTAAAAGAATGTCGACAGGCCAAAGAAATGGGTTATGAGACTGTGATCGTTGATGACGGGTGGCAAACATTGGATAGTAAAAGAGGATATGCCTTTACAGGTGATTGGCAACCGGAACGGATTCCTGAAATAAAGCAACTTGTAAAGGATGTGCACGACATAGGTATGAAATTTATGCTGTGGTATGCCGTACCATTTGTTGGGGAGAAGTCCAACGCCTATGCACAAATGAAAGGCAAGTTTCTGGATTATTGGGAGGGCCAAGGAACCTATGTCCTTGACCCAAGATATCCGGAGGTAAGGAAGTTTATCATAAATACATATGTTAAGGCAATTGAAGAATGGGATCTGGATGGTTTTAAATTAGATTTTATAGGAAGGTTTCGTGCTAATGAAAACACAGTTCTTACCGCTGAGGATGGTAGGGATTATGCTTCTGTAAATTTGGCTACCGATAAATTAATGACCGACTTAATGAGATCCCTACGGGATATTAAACCTAATATTTTGATTGAGTTTAGACAGCCATATACCGGACCATTAATGCGAAAATATGGCAATATGCTTAGAGCTTCGGATTGCCCGAATGCCGCAATGGTCAATAGGGTAGAAACAACCGACCTTAGGCTTATAAGTGGCAGTACGTCTGTACATGCGGACATGCTTATGTGGCATTACGAGGATCCAGTTGAAACAGCTGCATTACAATTTCTTAATGTTTTGTTTTCTGTACCACAGATTTCCGTTCGTTTGGCAGACATTCCTAAAGACCATAATAAAATGATCGAGTTCTACACGGCCTATTGGTTAAAGAATAGAGATGTTCTGCTTCAAGGCGAATTCTATGCCGAAAGTCCTTTAATGAATTATCCGTTGATCCGTGGAAAAAACAGCAGGAAAATGATTACCACTATTTTTTCTGAGAGAGTTGTAAATATTGATTCGACATTAGGATTGGACTTCGATGTTGTAAATGCAAAGTCTTCACAAAAAATTATAATCGATAATACGGGCCAAACTCGACAGTATAAATGTATTATTTCGGATTGTATGGGGAATACCGTAAGTAACAAACAGATTAAATTGAATCAGGGAATATCAGTTTTTGAGGTACCACCTTCTGGTCTTGTTCAATTTGTGGCACTTTGAAAACAGTTGAAAAATAATTTTGAATAATTACTAATTAAAAAGGGTAAATCCTTAAAGCATAATTATATAATGAAAAAAATCATCTTGCTAATTTCTTTTTCAGCGACATTACTCGTATCCTGTAAGGATAATAGTGCAGAAAAAATAGACGGGGATCAGCATACCGTTAAACCCAATATCCTTTGGATATATTTAGAGGATACCGCTCCACTTATGGGGAGTTATGGCGAGACTCTTGTTGCTACCCCCCATATAGACAGTCTTGCTTTACAAGGTGTTCTTTACACTAATGTGTATATGCCTGCTCCCGTTTGTTCGGCCAGTCGCTCAAGCATCATTACCGGGACTATGTCTACCACTATTGGTGCCCAGAACCATCATAGTTCCAGGACTGTTGAATCGGCAATATATTTGCCAGAGAATTTGAAGACCATTCCCGAGCTGTTTAAGAAGGAAGGATACTTTACATTTAATAATGGTAAGGATGACTATAATTTCATTTATGATAGAAGGGAACTTTATGATCAAGATTATACATATCATCCTTTGTATGGTAAAGGAGGAGTAAGATTGGATCTTGCAACGCTATCAGGAAAGGAACCATTTTTTGGACAAATACAGATGTATGGGGGGAAGGAGATTTTTAATTCCAAATTCAAGGAAAATGTAACTTCCCCGGTAGATCGATCTAAAATTCAAATGCCGTCCTATTTACCGAATCACCCTGCAATTGTAGAAGAATATGCCAATCACTTGGACGCAATTCAGATTACCGATGAAAAAGTAGGTGAGATTATGGATAAATTAAAAGAAAACAATCTGCTTAAAAACACCATTGTTTTCTTCTTCTCAGATCATGGTATGCGCTTGACCAGGAACAAACAATTTCTTTATGATGGCGGACTACATGTACCCTTGATTATTGCAGATTTTAGAGACGGTAATAAAAAACTTAAACCGGGCAGTGTTAATAATGATCTGGTAGGTGGCTTGGACCTTGGTACCAGCTCACTGGCTTTGGCGGGTATTCCCGTACCTGAATATATGGAAGGCAGGAACATTTTTAATGATTCAATGGCGCCAAGGGAATATGTAATTTCAACCAGGGATCGCTGCGATTTCACTGTAGACCGCATTAGGTCTGTACGATCAAAGGATCATAAGTATATTCTGAATTTTATGACGGATAGGCCTTATTCCCAGCCTACTTATATGGATTTTGACAAGGTGGAGTTCGTAGGGGTGATGAAGCAATTGCATGCCGAAGGAAAGCTAAATGAGGCACAGGATCGATTTATGTCCGATGAACGCCCTTCGGAAGAATTATACGATTTAAAAGCAGACCCCTTTGAATTGAACAATTTGGCAGAGAATCCGGAATATTCAGAAGTATTGACAAAATACCGATCCGTGTTGGATAAATGGATTGTTGAAACGGACGATAAAGGGCAATATGGGGAAAAGGAAGCTGGTTTGAAATTTATGTTGGGGATTTGGGGCAAGGAATGTGTAAATCCAGAGTATAATGCCCTCAGGGAAAAATATCCCAATTTTGAGGGGTCATTGATTTATTTAAAAAGTGAACCCTCTATAACGATCGATCCAGATTTCGTAGGTACACCACTTTTTGATGTAGAGGCCAATCAGCCAGTCAATATAAAAACTGAGCACCCTGTGAAAAGTTGATTAATCAACAATGGATTATGGGAGTATGGGTGTTTAAATTTGGGAAATAAAATTTACCAAATTTCAGGTTTATTTAGAAATCTTATTTACTTTCTCGAGAGAAGTGCTGGAACCTGGCTTTCTAACAAATTCTGAAGAAACCAGTCATACTAAGAAAAGTCTAGTATTTCCGGATTTGCAATGGTTTTACTTCAAAGGTTAAATCAGGAATAGTTGCAATAAATGATTAAAATACTTTTTAGATTACTATAATAATTATGTAACGAAGATTAGGGTCCAAAGTAACAAAGACAAGGCTTCCAAGAAATTAGGTGCTTTTTTGTTTGGTCTCAGTGCTTATTTAGGGTTCGATTTTATTTTTTCATAAATTTTAAGCTACATCAACATAATGTTGTTTTTCAATTGAATGGGCAACTATAGGGAAGCCGGACTTGCTTCCTATGTATATTCCGGAGATAAAATAAAATGGCGTATTTTTCCAAAAAATTGGTATTTGTTGACGTACAGCCGAACGGACTTAAATATAATATTTACCTTCCCTCTGTTGTAACAACACTAGTGGTATTGGCCAGTATTGTTCAACCTACATACATGACGATTACCACATAAAAAAAGAGTACTAAAGCTTTGTAACAATCATGGAGCTACAAAAAAAATTTATAAGTTGTGATTGGGGAACGTCCAATTTTAGACTCCGTTTGGTGGATTTCAATTCATTAAAGGTGCTTTCCGAAATCAGGACCGATTTAGGGATTAAAAAATGCTATCAGTTATATTCACAGCAAAAGGTACGGTCCCAACAGGATTTTTTTGCAGAATATTTGATGTCGCAGCTGGAAAAGTTGGATTTAAACGGGGTCGAAAACAACTATTTAGTTGCTTCTGGAATGCTGTCTTCTTCCATTGGGATGCAGGAATTGGAGTATTGCAAATTGCCCATGGCCTTTAGTGGAGAAGAACTGATAAGCAGTTGGCTTTCACTTGGGGGCAAATTTGACCTTCTTTTAATTTCTGGGGCTAGAACTAATAACGATGTAATGCGAGGGGAAGAAATTCAGGCCATTGGACTAACCGATTATCTACCTAGGGATGAAAAGGGTATTCTGGTATTACCTGGCACCCACAGTAAACATATTCTTTTTGATGCCGGGAGATTTATAGATTTTACTACCTATATGACGGGCGAATTATTTGAAGTTATAAGGAAGCACACTATTTTGTCAGCTTCAGTGGAAGAAGTAGGATGGAGCCCTTCATTTAAGGATATTTTTGCGGAAGGTGTTAAAAAAGGAATTGCGAACCAACAGATGGCCTCGCTATTTTCCATTAGGGCAAATAGTTTAATACATAAAACCTCAAGTAAGGAAAACTATTATTATTTATCGGGATTGTTGATAGGGGCGGAGTTGAGCCATTTGAAAGAAAAGAGCGAAACCGTGTACCTTGCAGTCACTGGAATCCAGAACGAATTGTACCAATTGGCTTTGAAATCGTTCCTGCCTTTGGAGCGAATTGTTTGTTTTGATCCACAATATATAGAAAAGGCCTTATTGGTTGGACAACGAAAAATTTTAGAACAACATGTCAAATAATGAATCATTTTCTTGGGAACTTTATAATAGGGCCCCTATAGTTGGTATTGTAAGAGGAGTTTCCATTGATGTTATGCGGGATATAGTCAAGGCCTATCTCAAGGCAGGTCTGCACACCATTGAAATTACCATGAATACCGCTGGGGCAACAGAGATGATTTCCAAACTAAGGAGCGAATTTCAGGATCTCAATGTCGGGGCAGGAACGGTCTGTAATATGGAAGATTACGATAGGGCCGTAGCGGCAGGTGCCCAGTTTATTGTAACTCCGATCTTGGATGAAGCGGTTATCAATACTGCTGTAGCCCAAGAGATACCAATTTTCCCGGGGGCCTATTCTCCAACCGAAATCTATAAAGCTTGGCGCTTAGGGGCATCTGCAGTAAAGATATTTCCTGCTACTCAGCTTGGAGTTCAATTTATTAAGGACATCTCTGCCCCACTTAACAATATAAAGCTTTTACCAACGGGTGGAGTTACTTTGGAGAACGTCAAATCTTTTTTTGAGGCTGGAGCCGTTGGGGTGGGAATGGGAAGTTCCCTCTTTAACAAAAAGTTGATCGAGGAAAGAAATTTTGAAGGCCTTGGCCAGCATTTTGCGAAGATAAAGGCTGAAGTAAAGGGGTTTTAAATTCAATTGAATATATTTAACAACATCAATTCCATTTTCATCATGAAACGACCTTCAAATTATCTAGCATTTATTATTCTTTTGGTGGTAATGGTCGGGTGTAAAGATCAATCCAAAAAGGACAATTTGGCAAGCGCTGAACTATACATTCAAAAAGGGGATGTAAAACTCCTTGTGGGGACCCTTGCCGAAGGGGACGAACAAGGCATTTACCAGCTCGACTTTAATACTAAAACCGGCAAACTATCTAACAGTCAACATGTGGCTAAAGAGGAGAAACCTGGTTATTTATACCTTTCAAAGGATGGCGGGATGGTCTATTCTTCAAACGGAACAAAACCGGGGAGTGTATCGGCATTCCAATGGAACGAAGATAAAACAGCCCTGACCAGAGTAGGCAACTTGACCAGTAAAGGTGATGGCGCATGTTATATAGAATTAAGTCCCAATGAAAATCTTCTTGCTGCGGCAAATTATAGTTCTGGCAGTATTGTGCTATATCCCATGGATCAAAAGGGGGTAATGCTAAATGATCCACAAGGGATACAACATACGGGTAGTGGCCCGCATGCCAATCAGAAATTCGCACACGCCCACTGCGTAAAATTTTCCCAAAACGAAAATTTTTTATATGCAGTAGATTTGGGGATAGATCAGATTTTGACCTATCCAATAAATTCTGAGAAAAAACTGGATAAAGCGCAAGTCGGGTTACAATTGGATCCTGGGGATGGTCCCAGACATCTTATTTTCCACCCAACGAAAAACATGGCCTTTATTATCAATGAGCTGTCGAGTTCAGTTGTTTCTGCAGAGGTGGATCACAACACGGGAGTATATACAAAAATTGATAAAAAAAGTACGCTCCCTAATGACTACCAAGGACCAAACGCCTGTGCCGATATTCACATAAGTGCCGATGGAAAATTTCTGTACGCTTCCAATAGGGGTCACAATACTATAGCCGTATTCTCAGTATCCAATAATGGGGATTTAAAACTGAAAGAAAACGTACAGGTTCAAGGGGATTGGCCTAGGAATTTCACCTTATCGCCCGATGGAAAATTTTTATTGGTGGCCAATCAAAAATCGAATAACATAACTGTTTTTAAAGTTGATAAAAAGACGGGTCTCCTTAAATTTACTGGAAATGAGATATCTCTTTCACAACCTGTATGTTTAAAGTTCTAGATAAAATAAGCTGTCCGTTATGACCAATATCAAGCCAAAATCGATTGATTTAATAACGTTTCGTTTATCGGGAAATAAAATATGTGGAAAGGTGCGATCAAATATATATGGGTTATACCTTATTAGCTTCTAAAACCAAAATCATTAAAATTACCTAAATTGAAAAAATGAGAATTATTAAAAGGAATTTAATCCAGACCGTATTGGTTGTCCTGCTTTTGATAGGATGTAAATCTAAGGAAGAGAAAGTGGTGACTGCCGATGATAATGCCAAAAAGCCCAATATTGTATTTATTTACATGGACGATTTGGGTTATGGTGATATGAGTGCCTATGGTGCTACGGAGATCAGCACTCCTAATATGGATGCTTTGGCCAATGGCGGAGTACAGTTTACCAACGGTTATGCCTCTTCTGCTACATGTACACCTAGTAGATATGCTGTATTAACGGGCAGGTATCCCTGGCGCAACAAAGATGCTAAAATATTACCGGGAACTGCTCCTTTGATAATTGATACGGCTCAAATGACTGTGCCTAGAATGTTGCAAGAGGAAGGTTATGCCACTGGTATTGTGGGTAAATGGCATTTGGGACTTGGCAGTGGGAATGTGAATTGGAATGGAAGAGTGTCACCTGGTCCCAATGAAGTTGGTTTTGATTATTCCTATATTCTTGCAGCAACCCAGGATAGGGTGCCAACAGTGTATATTGCCGACGGTCACGTAGATGGATTAGATCCCAATGATCCCATAGAAGTGAGCTATGACAATAATTTTGAAGGTGAGCCAACAGGCTTGAAAAATCCAGAATTAACTACCATGAAATGGCATCATGGTCATAACAACAGTATTGTTAACGGTGTACCGAGAATTGGATTTATGAAAGGTGGGGAGGCTGCCAAATGGAGCGATGTTGATATGGCCGACCATTTTCTGGCCAAGGCCCAACAGTACGTGAAAGATCACAAAAAGGAACCTTTCTTTCTTTATTATGCTTTACAACAGCCACATGTACCCAGAACTCCGCACCCGCGTTTTGAAGGAAAATCAGGAATGGGTCCAAGAGGGGATGTTATTTTGGAGGCTGATTGGATGATAGGTGAGTTTATGAAAACCTTGAAGGAGGAAGGGATCCTTGAAAATACATTAATCGTCTTTTCAAGCGATAATGGTCCTGTAGTCAACGATGGTTATTACGACGACTCCGTAGATAAATTGGGTAATCATACCCCTTCAGGTATTTTACGAGGTGGCAAATACAGTTTATACGATGCGGGTACCAGGGTGCCATTTATCACCTATTGGAAAGGTACCATAACTCCTAGTAAATCTGACGCCTTGGTATGTCAGTTAGACTTGCTTACCTCCATGGCTACATTGGTTGGAAGTGATAAGATAGGTGAGGATAGTGAAAATCTTTTGGATGCATTTATGGGTAAATCCAAGGACGGAAGGGAAGAGTTGGTATTGGAAGCAACTTCAAGAACCGCCTTTAGAAAAGGTAATTGGGCAATGATTCCACCATATAAGGGGGCGCCAATTAACAAAATGGTAAACATTGAGTTGGGCAATGCAAAGGATTATCAACTGTTCGACCTGGAAAAAGATCCTAGTCAAAAGGGGAATTTGGCACTTTCCAATCCTGAAAAACTTAAGGAATTAATTAGGGATTTTGAAAAGATTAGAGGTAGTAGCGTTGAGGGTATCCAAGACTTGGAACTCAAATAAGGTGTGCCAAAAACACATGACTAGGAGGAAAGAATAGAAATTTGATAGATACAAAGATCAGCATTGTATCAATAGCTTGCCAGATCTTCCCGAGTATACGGTACAAATAAAAACCTTTGCACTCAAATGGAAAAGGGCTTATTGCTCAGGGAGATCCTGGATCACTGGAAAAGGGCTATGTCTTTGATATTTATTTTATTAAAGGAAGCGGTTGGATTACAATACCGGAGAGCGAATAAATGCACTTAAATGTATCAGGAGGGAACCGAGTAAGAAGAGGGTTAGCGTCTATTGTTTTTTTTCTGATCTACCAGAATAAAGAAAAGGGCTATTTTAAATACTAATTGAATGAACTATTTAAGTATAAAACTAAGTTTATTTCTGTTGATCGGCTACTACTCTTTTGGTCAAAAAGGGGAAATGGAGAAACCTAATATTGTGATCATTTATGCCGATGATATGGGATATGGAGATCTCAATTGTCAGAATGAAAATTCAAAAATACCAACTCCAAATCTGGATCAGTTGGCCTCTGAAGGTATGCGCTTTACTGATGCTCACAGTTCTTCAGGCATTTGTTCCCCAAGTAGGTATGCACTGCTCACAGGAACTTATCATTGGAGGAGACAATTCGGTATTGTGGGAGCCTTCGGAACACCTTTTTTTGACAAAAGTGATGTTACACTTCCGCAAGTATTAAAGGAAAACGGTTATAAAACGGCCTGTATTGGAAAATGGCATTTGGGGTGGAACTGGGAATTTAAAAATGATCCTAGCGGAAGGGTAATGCAATGGGGGAAAATACGGGAATTCTACCAGCCAGAAGATATAGATTGGGGTCAGCCTATTGGAGGTGGGCCTTTGGATCGAGGATTTGATTATTATTTTGGGGATGGGACCATTAATTTCCCACCCTATGCCTGGGTAGAGAATGATCGGATTGTTGAGCCGCCTACGGAAGTCATGGATGTCCATAATGTAGGTTATGATATTGAGGAAGGGGAATGGGAGTTTCGACCAGGACCCAAAGTAAAAGATTGGAACCCTTACAAGGTGTTGCCGACGCTGACTGAAAAAACGGTTCAATGGATAAACGAACAGGATCCTGGTAAACCCTTCTTTTTATATTTTGCGTTACCATCTCCCCATGCTCCTATAATTCCAAATGACGAATTTAAGGGCAAATCTTCGGCAGGACCCTACGGTGATTATGTTTATCAAACAGACTGGGTAGCTGGTCAAGTGTTAAAGGCCTTGAAAGAGAATGGGCTGGAAGAGAATACAATAGTTATTTTTTCTTCCGATAACGGACCGGAACACTACGCATTTGCAAGGGCTGAAAAATACGACCATTTTAGTATGGGAGAGTTTAGGGGATTAAAACGCGATGTATGGGAAGGTGGCCACCATGTGCCCTTTATTGTAAAATGGCCAGATCACATTGCGCCGGGGTCCGTTTCCAAAGAAGTCATATCCCAAGTAGATATTATGGCAACACTGGCATCGATTACCAATACAAGCCTACCTGAAAATTCTGCACCGGACAGTTATAATTTAACACCACTATTAAAAGGTAAAGTATATGGCTCTCCTTTACGAGAGGCTACGGTACATAATACCAATGAGAAAATCTGGGGACTTCGAAAGGGGAAATGGCTTTATATTAATGGCCCTTCCGGAGAACATTCCAAAATGCCCGATAGTTTTAAGGAACTTAGAAAGTATAAAGATTTTGAAACAGCAGGATTACTTTTCGATATGGACAAGGATGCCGAACAGCAAAATAACCTTTACGGTCAATATCCAGAAATTATTAAGGGAATGCAGGGCATATTACAAACCTATCAACAACAGGGGTATTCCATTAAATCTCCTAGAAAGTAAATAAGAAAATTACAGATAGCTGGGGTCACTGTGTGTTTTTTGTTCGGTAAAATTATAGCTGAATATAACGTTATAATGAATTTTAGGCCAGCCATTAATATCATCATTATGGGATTGTTGTTTCAGGACTGTGCTGATAAAAGTGAAACTACAGAGACCAAAAAGACGGCGATATCCAGGCCTAATATTATTCTTTTTGTAGCCGATGATTATGGAACGGATGACCTAGGGGTATATGGGAATAGGGTGATCTTGGGGTCACGATAACTCCTTACAAGGAACAGGTGTTAATTTATAATCCCTCAATTTTATTGCTGAATAATATTGATTTTTTTGGGAAGTATAGTCAAGAATTAATAAGGATGATTTACTGCTAAAACTAAAATTTAAATAACCTCAACATAATATACATTAAATAATGTCAAATTTTAAAATAAGTAATCTTTACTCCTCATGTTTTTCACCTCTATTGCTCTTACTTGGTTGTCTTTGTTGGAACAATCCATACGCCCAAGTAGCGCCACCGACCGTGGATGGTGAACGGCCCAATATTATTTATATACTAACAGATGATTTGGGTTACGGTGATGTGGGCTCGTTTTTTCAAAATCAAAGGCAGAAGGTCAACAACCGTAGTGAGCCTTGGGTGTTAACCCCACACTTGGACAAAATGGCTTCTGAAGGTGCCTTAATGCCCCATCATTATGCCGCTGCACCCGTTTGTGCACCTTCAAGGGCTTCACTTCTGTCTGGCTTAAGTCAAGGTCATGCCAATGTTAGGAATAATCAATTCGACAAGGCCTTGGCAGATAACCACACAACGGGCAACGTACTTCAGAAATTGGGCTATACCACTGCCGCCATTGGAAAATGGGGATTGATGGGGTCCAGTAAATGGTCAGAGGATGGAGATAGCTGGCCTGCGCATCCCGTAAACCGTGGGTTCGATTATTATTATGGCTATATGCGTCACAGGGATGGTCATGAGCATTATCCCAAAGAAGGCCTTTATAGGGGTGCAAAGGAAGTCTATGAGAATAAGATAGAAGTAAGTAAGGATTTGGATAAATGTTACACCGGAGATCTATGGACTGCCGTAGCCAAGAAATGGATTGTGGACCAAACAAAGGAACAAGGACCTAAGCAACCCTTCTTTATGTATTTGGCCTTTGATACCCCACATGCCGTTTTGGAACTGCCTACCCAAGCCTATCCCGATGGGGGAGGATTAAATGGAGGTGTACAGTGGACCGGGAAACCTGGTCAAATGATAAATACAGCATCTGGAACCATAGATTCCTGGGTACATCCAGACTATAGCAAGGCTACCTATGATCATGATAATAATGAAGCTACACCTGAAGTGGCTTGGCCTAATGTCTATAAGCGATTTGCCACGACTACCCGGAGAATCGATGATCAAGTAGGTGATATTTTAAAGCTATTATCCGATCTAAATATCGATCAAAACACCTTGGTGGTATTTAGTTCTGACAATGGGCCATCCATTGAATCCTATCTAGAAAAAGAGCCTTATGAAGCTAATTTTTTTAACAGTTTTGGGCCCTTTGACGGAATTAAAAGAGATCTTCTGGAAGGAGGCGAACGAATACCTACTATAGCCAAATGGCCCGCCCAAATTAAGGCTGGCCACGTGGTTAAATCACCTTCTATATCTTATGACTGGTTGCCAACGTTTACTGCTGCTGCCGGTACTCCAGCACCTGCAAATACTGATGGGGTTTCCTTGTTGCCTGCCTTGACAGGTAAAGGTGAACAACAGGAAAGTTCAATTTACGTGGAATATTTTCAAGGACAGAAAACCCCTAATTACGACGAATTTGCACCCAGTAACCGCGAAAGACTAAGGAAAGAAATGCAAATGATGAGGATAGGTGACTTGGTCGGACTCCGTTATGATATTAAAAATGCCGATGATGATTTTGAAATATACAATGTTATCAGCGATACCCAACAGACTAATAATTTAGCAGGTAATGTTTATATGAAGGAGTTGCAGCAAACTTTTAAAGATAGAGTACTGCAGGTACGCATGCCCAATGCAACTGCCCAAAGACCATATGACAATGCAGCCATTACCGCAAGTTCCGTGGACGGATTAACCAACGGACTCAGTTGGAAGGCCTACGAAAACCCAGCTCCTTGGTTACCGCAATTAAATTCATTACCGGCTACTGCAATGGGTAAGGTTACTTCCCTTGATTTTTCAGGAATAAAGTTGAATAAAGAGGAGTTGTTGCTTTTTGAGGGATATATTAATATTCCCGAGGATGGGGAATATACTTTTTCTATGAAGTCCGGAACTAAAGGCTTTTTAAAAATTCACGAGGCAAGTGTGATTGATGCCGATTATGGATATGAGGCTGGTACAACCAGAGAAGGGAGAATTACCCTAAAAGCAGGTTATCATCCTATTAAAATTTATTGCGGTAGTGATTCCAAGGGTGATGACTCTTTGGAATTGAGCTGGGAGGGTCCATCTTTTTCGAAATCCAAAGTCCCGGAAAATGTATATTTCACCAAGTAAAAAACAAATAGGTAATAATTAACCTAAAAGTCTTTTCCTATGAAAAATAGATTACCATTATCTTCCTTATTGTTGTTTGCCTTTTCCTTGGTAGCACAGGAAAGCCCGAATATTTACCAAGCAAAGGATAAACAAGTTTATTAATCCTTAAAGTTTTTGTGTCATATCAATTAATGGATCACTGGAGAAATCTAACAAGCAATTACATTAACCGATTCTAAGTACTTCTAGTATTTCTATGTCCATAGTGCCATGGTATGTAGGTATTTTGGACGGTACATACAGAATAGCAAAAAGTTGGTTTAATATGATGTACGTATATAAACCTAAGTTTAAAAAACGGACCTAATATATTTATTGTTCAGAACATAACTATCATACATATCAGCATTTTCCGGAACGGCACCTTCAATCTGTATCCATCCTTCATAGTTTATATCATCTATGGCTTTTTTCACTTCTTTAAAATCTACCTTGCCTTGTCCCAATAAATACCCATTCTCCTTGGCGTGGAATTCACAGATATTTTTTTTGCCCAACCATCGGATTTCCTCATAGATATTGTATCCCATTTTGTTGGAATTGGCCACGTCGTAATATACTTGTACGTTGGGAGAACCAACTGCGTCAATAATTTCCATATGTTCTTCCGCGCTTAGCCAGGATTCAATGCCTAGGATTATACCCTTGTCTTCCGCCTTTTCCGATACTTTTTTAAGTCTGCGAATCGTTTCTTGGGTGCCTTCCAAATCGTGCTTGAGGTCTCCCTTGTGAAAGAAAGCCAATAATACTACTCCCACGCCCATCTTTTTGGCAACATCTATACTATCTGAAACCCATTGCTCTGCTCGTGGGTCCGATTTATATGGAATGTTGTTCATTTCGCCAATGGCAATTCCTCCAATTTCAATTCCGTATTCGGAGCAGGCATTTTTATATTGTTGTTGAATCCTTTCATGTCTTAAATGCATATTGTTGCCCAGATTCCCCAAGCTGATCTGAACACCATCCAATCCGATTTTTTTGCCAACTTTTATAGCCTCTACTTCCGACATTTTTTGAATGGACCAATCGCAGGCTCCAATCTTAAATCGCCGTTCATTGTCCCTGGCAAAAACTTCATACGCACCTAAAATACTTAAACCGAATATTCCAACTGAGGATTTTAATACATCCCTTCTTGTTATTGAATTGCTCATAAACACATTTTTTAAATGGATCTAATGTCTATAGATTGCTATTTTTAAGCGTTAATAGGTAGGCGGAAAGATCGGCTAAATCTTGTTCCGTAAGACCTAGGGATATTGCATTTGGCATGATGCCCATTTTCATTTTCTCTTTGCTTTCAATGTCGTCAGCCGCTATAACCATCTGTTTTCCGGTCATGTCCTTTAGGACAGTAGTTTCTCCCTCTGAGAGCAGAAAACCGTACAGGGCCTGACCACTTATTGTTTTTATCATAACTGGTTCGTAACCAAATACGATGGAAGCGTTGGGATTAATAATGGCATCCAACAAAGCTGTTTGGTCGAATTTTTCTCCTATCGAAGATAGATCTGGCCCAATGTCGTTACCTGTAGTTCCGTTTTTATGACAGCTTATGCATTTTGAGAGGAAAACATTTTCACCTTTTGCAGTATCTTCCTTTAATTTTAAGAGTGCAGGTATAGAAAATTGCTTCCCCCCGGGTTTTGAAAAATGCTCACTGGCCAAAGTTCGAATTTCCAAGGTAGGGTTGTTGAAAATGTCTTCGGAAATTCCATTGATTATTTCACTTGGAAGTTTATCCATAGCGGCTAGATTTATCAACAGCCGACCTCCGATCAAACTCCCGGCCATTTCTTTTCCTGCGTTGATTCTTTTCGCTATGGTCGCTTCTTTGTTCAAAAGGGTTTCTTGTAAACCTGCAATTTCATCAGGAATACCATAGCCTTCACCGCTTTCTGCTTGCCAGTCCCATAGGGCATGCCAGTCGTTGCTCTTTCTGAAATTTAGCCACCATTGGGCCATTTCCTTTACAGTATTGTCAGAGCTTGATTTTTGAATGTCGAACATGGCAGCTACTGCATCCCGATCATTAATAAAGGCAAGGGCATCTACAGCTTGAATCTTAAGTTCAGTGGATAAGCCCTCCGCAATGGTCCTGTCTTTTAAGGCATTAATGGCCGATTTTGGATGAATACGCCAAACAAGTGACGCAAAGGCATCTGACCATTTGGATGGGTCTTGGGGTTGGTCATTAAGAATTTCTTGATAGATCATTTCTTCCTTTCCGTCCGCAGCCATTCCCAATGCTTCCAGATACCATGCATCGTTGCCATCATAGCCGTTAAATAATTCCTTGATCAATTGGCCACTATCCTTCCAAGACTTGTCGCGCAAGGAAATAGCGACTTCCCTTCTTACTTGTGGTGAAGGATCGTGGACCGCAATAGAAGCAAAATCTAAAAAGGATTCAGAATCATCTTTCAAGGCACGGTAAGCTACTAGCCTTAATCGTGGGTCCGCTTCATTTTTCAATATGTTTTTTACAATCACTTTTCCTTTGGATCCAAGATTGGACAACAGCCAGATAGCCCGTGATTGGTGATAGGGATTGTCTGAATCCAATATTTTTTTAATCTCGTCCAAGACTTGTTCACCTTGCTCTAATAATTTTTCATAGCCTTGGCTTCTTACATTAATTGCGGGATTGAGGAGGGCCGAGATCTGGCCTTCGGTAGTGGTCAGATCTATTTTCGGGGTTTTAAGTACTTTTCCTTTAGGGCTAATTCTATAGATTCGGCCGTAGCCCAAGGTGTCTTTCATCTGGTGACCACCTACCACTGGATCGTACCAATCGGCTACGTAAATGGCGCCATCTGTTCCAACGGCTACATCACTGGGTCGGAACCACTTGCGTTTATCCTCATCAATATCGTTCCAAACATAACCTTCGGTAGATTCCTGTGTTGAGGTAATTAAATCGCGCCTATTTAGGTCAAATCCAGCGCCTTGGGGTGAAGGTTGGTACGCAAATATAACATTGCGCCCGGCATCGGCACTTAAGAGCATGCCCCTATATTCTGGACCAAAGGCGTCTCCTTCATAGACGACTACCCCGGTTGGAGAACCTGCTCCTGAATTATCCCCAGCGGGCATAACACCTGGATCTTCCTGGTGCCAGTGGGCAGAAAAAATGTCCTGGTCCGGTTTGCGGTCCGCCTGCCAGGTGCGTTTGCCGTTAGCATTAAAATAACCAGCGTTGCCACCTTCCATAAGCCAACTTACCCTACAGGTCACTACTTGGTCATCATTGTCGTTTTGCCACATATTACCATAAGAATCCAACGCCACCTCGTAGGAGTTTCTAAAATTGTGGCCAACAACTTCTAGGCCGGTACCGTCATTGTTCATTCTCAGGGCGAGACCGCCAACCCAAATGCGGCCATCATCACTGACCTGTGCGGGCTCATTTTTATCGTTGTATGGAGTTCCCCCAGTATAGACGCTTCCAGAACGGAGTTCCCAACCGGCTTTATCGGTTACACCGTGGGGTCCGGCATTTCCAGTATTGAAATACCATTTTCCGTCTGGACCTACGACGAGCGAATGTAGGCTGTGATCATGGTCGAAGCCGCCAAACCCAGTAAGAAAAGCTTCTTTTTTGTCGGGCACGTCATCCCCATTTTCGTCGGTGTAGACAAATAAGGTGGGTGCACAGGACACGAACACCTTGTTTCCAACCACTGCTATGCCCAAGGGGGCCACTAGGTCTTTATCCTGGACAAATACTTTGGAGGTGTCGCTTATCCCATCCCCATCTGTATCTTCTAGAATCATTACCCGATCTCCTTGGTCGAAATTTAGGTGGTGTTTTGGGTCGTTATTAAAATCCCTATAATTAACAGCTTCGGTAACCCAAATTCTTCCCTTTTCGTCTACATCCATATTTGTCGGATTATATAAGGAAGGGGATTCTGCCCATAAGCTCACTTGCCATCCTTCTGGCACACTAAAATCATTGTCAATATTAGTTTGGAAATTAAGTTCAGGGGTTGTGTAGTTCGCATTTCTAGGATCTGTGCACCCTGTAAAGGAACAGACCATGGCGGTGGAAATACCTAGAGATAATAATTTGACTTTAATTCCCTTTATAAATCCCATATGGAAAATTGATTATTTTAACATGTGCATACAAGTTAAAATTTAATTTCAAATTACAGGACATTTTCCGTGAAAAATTGAGATGGCCATTCTTAGTTTAATATGGTTGGGGTTGGTTTTTATAATTGCGCCAAGTGATAGAGATGTGTTGAAGTCGTCTCCGTGGGCCAGATAATTTGTTTTTATTGTAAAAATCTAAAAATCAACATTATATATGTTTGTTTAAAGCTCGGGAAATGATTTATCGTTTATGGTGTTATGATGGTTGGGTCAATGAGTTAGGAAACAAGCTGGGGATAGTTTATTTTTGTAGTGAGTACAAATCAAAATTCTCTCAATAATTAACTTGTCTGTACAATCTTTGCGGTTTATATGAAGAGGACTTCATTTACGTTGCTCTTGTAAAGTGGCTGAGGGATAATAAATTTTAGGATTAGAATACCAGTATATTGAAAAGTGAAAAAGATAAAGAAATACCATCAGATTCAGGAGTATATAAAAAAAAGGATACAAACACAAAAGTATCCGCCCGATAGTTATTTGCCTTCGGAAAATGAATTTTGTGTGCAGTTCAGCACTACTAGGACAACGGTTAGAAAAGCCTTGGACGAATTATTGAAGGAGGGTTTTATAGAGAAGGAACACGGTAAGGGCAGTAAGGTCCTGGAGCGGGGTAAATATTTAGGACTATTGTCTGTCAAAGGTTTTTCGGGTTCCACGGATTATAATGTAAAGACCAAGGTGACGGAAGAGCCTAAAATAGTGGAATGGGATCCAGTTATAGTTTTTCCTTTATCCGAAGATGAAAGAAGTTCACAATGCGTTTATTTTCAAAGAGTACGCTACATAGAAGACAAACCAGTGGTCTTGGAGAATAATTGGTATGCCTTGAACGCTTTGGAGCCCATTAAGTCAGATGAATTTGTAGAGGGTTCTTTTTTTAAAACCCTTAGTCAAGAATACTTAATAGAGATAATGGGGGCGGAACAAGAATTAAGGTCGATAGCCGCTACCAAGGAAATAGCAGACAAATTAGGGGTGGAGGTTGGTGTCCCAATTCTTCATATCTCCATTAGGTTTAGGACCAGTAGGCCTAATTTGAACCTTTATGGGGATTTGTATTGTAATACCGCTGAATATCCCATAAGAAATAGTTACTTTCTGTAACACAAGGGTTTTGTGTTTTCAATTGGTTAGAACCTTATTTTAGATGCTAACGATCCAATCCATTGGATAATCAATTGCCGGTCAACGCATGGGATTAGGATTTGGAAAAGGCATATAATCTTTTGGGATTGTCAAAAAATAATTTCTTGTAATGGACTTCCAGTCCTTTGGATTTTAGGAATGTGGGGATAGTTTCGATAAGATAATTTAATCCTGGGCCACCTCCGTAACTTTTCCAATAGGCATTTTTGGCCATATCCATTCCTAAGGTAATTTGATCGGGATATTCGGGAAGAAGGTGTTCCAAGAGTTTTAAGGTATAGTTGGGTTCGTTTTCTTTCCAGCGAAAGGCACTGTCGTATTCCACTCGAACTCCTATATCGAGTACGGCTTTGTTGTAGTTGATTTCTTTTGCTCGATCTACATGGGACAATACCACATGTTCTAGGTTTGCTCCCAATTTTTTAAACAGTTTGGCTTGTTCCAAGGCCTGATTTCCAAAATTGGTATGTGTTAAAATTGGGGCTCCTGTTTCCAAATGAGCATTGACCACTGCCCTGAAAATTTTTTCTTGATGCTTGTCAATAGGGTTATTTCCTGTAGCCAATTTTATAAGTCCTGCTCTATATTCAGTCCTCAATACATTAGGTCCGGAATAATCAAATTGATCAATGCCGTTTTCAATATCCGCGATAAAAAGTTGAGACAATTGATCTTCTGTATAGCTAAATCTCCAATGATTTTTGGGATAATAAATCTCCAAATGGATTCCTGTGGGCACAATGATATTTACCCCACTCAACCGACTTACCTTTACAGATTTCAATATATTACGACCACAATTGGCGGGCATGGTATCTACAACGGTTCTACCTCCCTCCTTATAAAAATTTTTTAGCTCCTTTGAAATTTTATCTACATCGTTCAATAAAAATTCTGGGTGTGCGGCGGTTACATAACTATCTTCTATGATAATATGCTCATGGGAATAGGTCAAACCCATTTCTGAAGTTGGCTTGTCGCCCAAAACAGTTCTAAAGAATTCTTGAGACATATCTTATTTATTATTTTCCCATCCGTTTCGGGATGTATCCGCTACTTTATCAGGCATTTCTAAAATTGCACCAACTGCTATCAAAGCATCCTGTAGTTTATTAAAATCGATATTTTTTGCATTTTGATCGGTATCCAAAGAGATCTTGGCAGCCAGACCGGCTGCCTGCCCCATACTCATGGTCTGTGCCATTGATCGGCAAGAAGCATGGGCATCATGGGTGGCCGAGAAGCAACGGCCAACGACCCAAGTATTTTGACTCTCTTTGGGTACAATTGTACCGTAGGGAACCCCATAAGCTCCTCCTTTGGGTACATATTGCCAAAAAGTTTCCGAATCTCCCTTGTCCGATTTGCGATGGTCTTCTATCGGGGCGCCGCAAAGAAAAATTTGATCATCGAAGGTCTTGGCGTTTATACAGTCTTCTTTTGTAAGGCGATATTCGCCGAATACCCGTCGTGTCTCCCTTACTCCAATTTGATGGGAAAGCCCTATGATCTTGGCATTTTGATATCCAGGAACTTCCGCTCTGAAAAAATCTTCAAAAATAAAGGATTGCCGGCGACCTTCTATTTCGGCCTTGGTAATGCCTTCTAAATCCAAAGGGTCTAGATCTACCACTTTTACGGCCACAGTAGAAATGCATTTGGGCTGGCACATTTCATGTGCGGAACCTTCCTTGCGGGGAAGGCCATAAGTTTCTTTTTCATAAGCTTCTGCCATCTTCTCTTTCAACATTTTTTTTCCTCCTGCAGCCTCGTATTCTTTCAGTTCTACATTGGCCATACGGAAGGTAGTGGTCATACTTTGGGCTGATTCTTTTTCGCCGGCACGTTCATAAGGGATACCTGCCCAATGACAATAATCCGCGTCACCCGATGCGTCTATAACCCTTTTTGCTGTTATGGAAAAAAAGCCAATTCCTTTATGGAAAAAAATGCAAGTGGATGTTTCTCCCGCCTTTTCCACTCCCACTAATGTTGAATGATAGTAAATTTGAACCCCATTTTGTTGTAAAAGATGGTCCCAAACGAGTTTTAGCTTTTCCGGGTTGTAATTAACACCTGTACCGGCACCATAGGTATTGGGCCTTAGGAAAATATCACCGGATTGGTTTAAGGTATTCACTATTGTGTCGGGGATGCCACCTGCAATTTTTTTTGGAGATTCTGATGGAGTGAAAAAACCGTAAAAGGTATCCAGCATCTGGGTTGAGGTGCCACCTGGAAAACCATAACGCTCCACTAATGTAACTTTGTGTTTTCCTTTCGATGCGGCAATGGCTGCGGTAGAACCTGCGCTACCGCTCCCAATAATGAGGATGTCTGTGTGAAACGATTTAGAAATTACGGGAGAAAAGTTCATGATGATTATTAGTTAAAATCCAAAAAGGGAATAATAACATAGCATATAGGTGCTGCGCTATTAAATTTCACTGGATTTGTTCCCTATATTTTGATATAATTTTGCTATCAAATGGGCGTGTTCGTCATAAGCCGATTCGAAAAGGTCGACGGCGCGTTTTTCACCTACAATTTTACCACTGCTCAATACTTTAGGCGATTTTCCATTCTCATGTAATATTTTGGCGACCTCCGCTTTGATACAATTTATAAGCATAACCCCGCCTAAGGTAGAACCAGGTGCAACGGGAGAGTCCAAGCCCTCTAAATATATCATGGCATCGCCCAGAGGTGCTCCTGTATCCAATACAATATCTGCAAAATCTGTTAATTTTCTACCATCCGATTTTTTTGAGGTACTACCTTCCAGATGCAGTTTACTTACCAAGGCTACTACCTTTATATTCCTTTTTTGAAATTCTTCTGCCATTTCAATAGGAACCACATTGCACCCACTAGAGGATATAACCAAGGCGGTGTCCTGCGGACTAGTGTCAAAATTACGTAGAATTCGTGCGGCCAAGCCGGATACATTCTCAAGAAACATGGCTTGACGCTGCCCATTGGCACCGACCACCAAATTATGAAAGGATAAAGAAAGTTCTACTATAGGGTTGAAGCCAGGAAAGGACCCATATCGTGGCCACATTTCTTCCACCATCATTCGGCTGTGGCCAGATCCAAAAAGGTGCACCATTCGTCCATCTAAAATGGATTGGGCAAAAATTTGGGCAACTTCTTGAATCTTCGATTCCTGTTCCGCTATAACGGAGATAATTTCTTTACCCTTTGCTAGATACTCTTTTGTTACGCTCATTTTTAAATTATGCTTTTGTATTCTTTAATTGAAGTCCTGTCAAATGTATTTTAACCATACTGCCCTTCGCTAATGCTCCAGCCTCCATCTACAGCTAAAACTTGTCCGGTGATGAATTTAGAATCTGGATGTAAGAACATTAATACGGCGTTGTTGATGTCCTCCGAAACCCCGGGGCGCCCTCCGTCCAAGGGTTGTTTGGTTTTGAGGAATTCTAAAATTTTATCATCTTTTATTGCCCTTTGGGCCATAGGGGTAACAAACAGACTTGGGGCAATAACGTTTATTCTGATATTGTGCTCTGCATAATAGGCTGCAATCGATTTAGAAAAACCTAATATGGCTGATTTGGCCGCGGCATAGGCATGGGTGGTGAAATATTTAGGGGAAGGGGAGTAGCCCAACACTGACCCCATATTTAAAACGGTTCCCGATTTTTTATGTTCAAGGAAATAATTTATTATGGCCTGATTGGACAACATTAGGGAAGTCAGGTTTAGTTCCATGGTTTTGTTCCAGCCTTCCAATGTTAGTTGATCCAATGCTCCATCACCCCATTTTCGACCACTTCCACCGGCAACGTGAAATAGTCCACTAATGTATCCAAAGGTCTTATGTGTTATTTTAATGGCTGTTTTAATGGTCTCTGGGTTGGTGGCGTCACCATCCATGCTAATGCTGCCCATACCTAGGATTTCCTCCGCTTTTTGGCAATTTTCGGAGTTTCTTCCAACTACCATTAGGTTGGCGCCTTTTGCCTTTAAGGCGATGGCAGCGGCCAGTCCCATTCCGGTTGTGCCGCCCATTATTATATAAGTGCTGTTTTTAAAATCCATAGTACTTTGTAAGGTAATCCATAGATGCTTTTTTCGTAAAGGGCATGTACGCCACGTAGTACATTTATGTTTTATTTTTAAAGTATTCTCTACCTTATAGTAGGTCTAATTACTCCGATAATGATTGGAGCAAAAGTTACTTATTACCGACTTGGGCAATATGATTTTATCTTTTGCCGTGGGTTACTTTTTGCGTAACTACACCTGTTTGTTTATGTTTTAATATCGCTTTAGTGTCCCCGTTGGGTAACACTTCTTCCTTTATTAAATAGTGGTCATCATCAAAGGAATTCCATTTTTTTTCGATTTCTTCAGGTTCATCACCCCGCCAATCCTTTAAAATAACGGGCTCCCATTGTTTGGTATCTGCAGATTTGAAAGCCGCATCGAGAATGGCATTCACGACATAACCATCATAGAATGTTTCAAGAGGCTGTCTTTTTTCTTCTATAGCAGTAAACATATCGGTAAACATATGGGGATAACCAAGTTCGTGCGATTCGTCTCCAACGGGAAATAGCCAGCCGGAATTGGATTCTGCCTTTTCGGCAACATAGCCATCACCTCCTTTTCCTGTGGTGAACATTTCAAAGCCGGTCCGTAAAAAGCTATTGATCCAAATGGTGCCTTCTGTGCCCATGACCTCGTCCCGGAGATCCATTCCACCACGGAACGTCCAGCTTACTTCAAATTGCCCAATGGCACCGTTGGCATATTTTACGAGTCCAATGGCATGGTCTTCGGCATCTATGGGATGTACTTGGGTGTCCGCCCAGCACATGACTTCCAAGGGTTTTATATTTTTACCAATAAAATTTCGACTAATTTCCACACAATGGCAACCTAAGTCGATAATAGCGCCTCCTCCAGATTTTTCCTTGTCCCAGAACCAATCACTATGTGGCCCAGGGTGCGTTTCCCTTGATTTTGTCCAAAGTACTTTACCAATGTCACCACGCCGTATACTTTCCATGGATTTAAGGAATTTTGGGGTATAGCATAAATCTTCCAGATATCCTCCAAAAATGCCAGCTTCCTCTACGAAGTCCAACATGCGTTTGGCTTCCTCGGCCGTACGTCCTAAAGGTTTTGTGCAGATGACATGTTTTTTAAATTTGGCACATTCGCGTACAGCTGCTTCATGTAGATGATTGGGTAGGGATATAAGAACCACCTCAACCTCAGGATGTGTAATAGCTTCTACCATTGAGGTAGTGTAGTGCGGTAGGTTATAATCGTCTGAAAACCGTTTGGCGTTTTCCTTATTTCGTGAGAAGACCATCACCAAATGATCTTTTCGTCTTTGTGAATGTAGCGATTCGGCATAAAATCGGGCAATGAAGCCAGAGCCTAGCATGGCAATTTTCATATAGGTGCTTTTTGTTTTTATCGAGCTCTATGGTCTGTTTCTAGGTGCGTATTTTCAATTGACATTTTTTCACCAAGTAATTCCTATTATCTAGAAGAAGTTAGTAAACAAGTTTTAAAACGTGATTAAGTAAATATAATAATTTTACTTGTACGTACAAGTTTTAAAAGAAAGAAGTTTGGTTTGTACCACATGATCAAATTGAAGTTTTGAGAATCGAGGCCTTTTGAATGGATAAATTACCCATTTAATTAAAGACCGTATATGTGGCATTTAATCACGGTATAATTAGAATTAGGATAGGGGATGCATGGCTTGAAGAAATGAGTGAATTCCCAGAACTCAAAATCGATTTTGAAAATATTAAATTGTTAAGGCAAGGATAATAAAAATAACAAGAATGGCAGATGGTGATATAGACTACTATCTACGGCTTTTGGGAAATCATTAAATAGTAGCCCATATCGTTATAATGTGCTATGCCGTGAAGGAGTAAAAGTTTAAAATTGATTCTTTGGCCCCTCATTGTTTTTTCTGTTTTCCAAATCGTAAATGGAATCCAGGTCTATCGTATGGATCCTTTTTGAAAAAAACATTCCATGTAGAATTACTAAAATAGTTCCTCCTGCAAAGCAAAGATTCAGTATGAGTATAATGCTTATGATCTGTGACATGATAATTATTTTTTAAGGTTATACAAATGTCGAAAACAGGGGAAGCTCTATGTTATATAATTATTACAATCAGTTATATAATTACACTAAAATGGACGGTTTAAAAACCGAAAGTGCTTTTATATTTTAATTGGAAAACTAGAGATCCATTCTAATTCTTACGGAAGATAGTAAGTATATGTAATCCCTTGAACGGGAATTGTATAGTTGGTAAGATTTTCTGCACAATCTGCTTAAAAGTAAATGGTTGTTCAATCGGGAAGTGATCTATTTTTATGTTTGGGGTGTATGCCTAAGCAGATAAGAAGCCTTATTCCAAAATAATCCAAGTATTGGACGAATTGTGCTTTCCCTCGATTACTATTTTATAAAATTTGGAGGAGTATTTGCCTAAATTAATTTGTGTCCTATTGCTACTGGCCTTTACTTTTTGGACTAATTTATAACGGTCGTTAATACCATTTTTAAAACCGTTTCGGGTACTTAGATAAACTTTCAGTTTTTCATTGCTGTTGTAGCTTTTCCAGCTAAGGGTTAACTCTTTTTCTTGGAGGGTTGCCTTTAAATCGCTTATAGAAATCGGTCCTGTAATGGATACCCCATCTATTTCGAAAACTCGATCGCGCTTTGGTGAAATTCCCAAACTTCTAATCATGGCAGGCAAAATATCTACTATACCAGGTGTACCTTTCCTAAAGTAATCGTTTACATCGGGAGAATTGGTTACGATCCATGTGGAACGCTCCCGTTCTGTTTGCCCACCATGTCCCTTGCCTGTTTCTTTGTCTCTCCCATGATCAGTAGTGATGAATATTTGCCAATCCTCGCTATAGTTGTTTTGTCTATATTCCATAGCTTCCGATAGTCGCCCTATTTGTTGGTCCATAATGCTTATGGCGTTATGAAATTGCTCGCTGTCTCCATATCGGTGTCCCATATCATCCGTATATTCGAGGTACACCCATGAAATATCCGGACTTTGGTCCTTGATGTATCTAGCGGCCTCATTAACTACTTTTTCATCAATTTTATGAATGTACTGTCGGTCTTCGTCATGGGGAAAGTTTAGGGTGTCCAATTCAAAGCCATCATAATGATAATTTAAGAGTAGGTGATCGGTTTGCGGTAGGCTCTCTCCGACGAGTTTTGTTCTATTGTCCAACCAAGTCGAGAAAATGGCTGTTTTCAATTCGGGCTTATGTTCTTTTGCATATCTAAAAACAGTCCAATAATTATAATTGGGATCTTTAATACTGTTGCCCCATACATTGTGTTTATTGGCCCAGGTGCCGGTCAACAAACTATTGTAACCCACTGCTGAGATAGTAGGCGTTTCTGAATAGCCGTCCTTTATGCCTCCAACATAGGCACGGGTATACCCGCCCACCTTGGCAATTGCATCCAAATTAGGTGTGTCTAATTTTTCTATGACGTCTGCGGAAATGCCATCTACAATAACAAATACTATTTTTGAATTTTGATGCTGTCCAAAGAGGGCATGGCTATAAATAAAACTGAATAGAAGAATTACAATGGAATATTTCAAGGGTTCGGCTTTTTCTTGTTCATTAAATTTAATATGTGCGGTATAAATTTAATTTTATTTATTTTCTATTGGGGGCTCAGTCTTAAAAGTTTTTCTATTTCTCTATGGTTGAAGAAATAATTATGCCTATTTGGATCCTATAATAAATTTAATTTTGGAAAAATATTGCATAAGGTTGTTTTAAACTCTTAAAATTGGTGTAATTTTGGCGCACTATTTTCTGTAATTACAGTAATGGGGTATTAGCTCAGTTGGTTTAGAGCGCTGCCTTGACAGGGCAGAGGTCACTGGTTCGAATCCAGTATGTCCCACAAAAAAAACACCTCGATCTTAATTGGCTATAAGAAATCGAGTATCCTTTCCAAGGCCATGCCTCTGGACCCCTTAATAAGTATCGTGGCGTGGTCCAAAGTATTATTTTGAAGTAATTCCATTAGCTGTTCAAAAGATTTGTATTTGTTTAGGTTACTTTTTGTTTTAAAAAAGTTCTCCCCTATTAAATACACTTGGTCAAATTTCATTTCCATGGCTAGATCGGAAATATCTTGATGTTCTTTTTCTGCGGTTTTCCCAAGTTCGAACATATCCCCTAAAAAAATAATTTTATGGTCGGCCTTTAATTGCTGAAAACTTTCTAGTGCAGCAGTCATACTTGTAGGATTGGCATTATAGGCATCCAATATTATATGATGCCCATTTTTATTAATTATTTGGGAACGATTGTTTTGTGGTGCATAATTTTCTAATCCGTCTTTGATTTTAACAATGTCCACATTAAAATATTTCCCTATTAAAATAGCTGCACAGCAATTGGTGAAATTATAGCGACCTACAAGTTGAGTCGAAATATTGGTATTGTCAACTGCTATCTGAACAAATGGATCGGCACCAATAAGCTTTATGTTAAAGAATTGGGTGTCATCCTGACTATACCCGAATTTTTTTACTACAGAACCTAGTTTGTTTTTTTGAATTGGATCATCTGCATTAAAGAAAATCGATTTATCATGGCTAGTAAGATAGTCGTATAGCTCGCTCTTGGCTTTAATAACTCCTTCCTCGCTACCAAATCCCTCTAAATGTGCCTTTCCAAAATTGGTGATATATCCGTAATCTGGCATTGCCAATTGGCAGAGGAAATCTATTTCCTTAGGGTGATTTGCTCCCATTTCCACAATAGCTATTTCGGTATCAGGAGCTATTGAAAGTAGGGTTAATGGAACGCCTATGTGATTGTTTAGATTGCCCTTAGTTGCAATAGTTTTATATTTTTTTGAAAGCACATTGGTAATGAGTTCTTTTGTAGTTGTTTTACCATTACTCCCAGTTAGACCAATTACCTTTGCTTTGCAATAATTTCTATGAAATTGAGCTAAATTTTGGAGTGTTGTAAGTACATCCTTAACTAATATTAGATTGGCATTACCGGCAGTTTTCCCTTCATCTATAACAGCGTATGCAGCACCCTTTTTTAAAGCTTCCGCTGCGTACTCATTTCCATTGAAATTATCACCCTTTAGCGCGAAAAAGAAACAATTCTTACTAATTTTTCTAGTGTCGGTACAAACCTGTGGGAACTTTAAAAAAAGTTGGTGTATTTGCTCTACTGTCATAAATCTAAGATATAAAAAAAGCCCTTTTTACAAAGGGCTTCTTAATATTTTTTTGAGCGTAAAACCTATTTGGCTTTCTTGCCTCTTGGGGTCTTGTTTTTTGTCTTGGATTTGGAACCTACTCTAGACATGGCACATCTAAATCCGATATAATCCGTTGCCATATATTGAGGTAAATACCTTCTTTGTGCTGGGTCTAACCAATAGGCCCTATCTCTCCAAGATCCACCTTTGAAAACCCTGACCTCGTCATTAATCAATGAGGTCCTGTTGTTGGATTTGTCATAAGCCCTTATGATATTTCCTGTGGAGTCCACTTGTACTTTGCTCACTGGGGAGTCGTACATTTTCTGTTCGTCCTCTTCTCCCTCACTAAACCTGTCGTAAAATCTTGTAGACCCCGGCTCGCCATCTCTATACCCACGGTTGTCACTTGATGAGAAATTAGTTCTTAAAAAGGTTTCTTTTTCATCTACAGGCACCATTTTTATTTCTCCTGGTAAATTTACTGCTACAATTTTTCCGTTTGGTAAGGTATCATAAACTATAGAATCTCGAATTACATTTACTTTTCCATCTTTTCCAATGGCCGTTTTCATATAAACGTTCCCTCGGTAATAGTTAAAGTCGCTCACCTCATCATCTACTATGGGTCGGTAAACATCTGCCACCCATTCGGCCACGTTTCCAGCCATGTCATATAATCCAAAATCATTTGGTTTGTAAGACTTAACTTCTGCTGTTATATCCGCACCGTCATCTGACCATCCGGCAATTCCGCCGTAATCACCTTTGCCTTGCTTAAAGTTGGCCAATTGATCTCCTCTGCCAACTCTTTGACCGCTTCTGGTATAGTCACCTTCCCAAGGATATTTTTTTCTTCCTCTATAGTTGTTGTATTCCCTACTTCCAATTTGTGCCTGGGCTGCGTATTCCCATTCTGTTTCCGTAGGTAATCTGTATTCTGGCAAAATTATTCCTGAACTTCTTTTAGCAAATACGGAAACTGAATCCTTCTTCATTTTTCCTTGTAAAGAATCTATTTGGCCGTTATACACAGATTCCGGCTTATTCAAATAGGCCTCAGTGCTAAAACCTCCTTCAGCCTCGCCGTTAATTACTTTGTATTTAGCCTCTTCTGAAAGATAGCCTTCCCTTTCCAACATTACCTCATTAACTCGGTCTGTCCTCCATTCTGCAAATTGTGTTGCCTGGATCCAACTAACACCTACTACAGGATATTCCGCATAAGCTGGGTGACGCAGGTAATTATTGGTCATAGTTTCATTGAACCCCAATCTGTTTCTCCACACCAAGGTATCTGGTAAAGCCCCGGTGTAAATATGTACATATTTTGGGTTTTCAGGGGGATATACACTCTTTAGGTAATCTAAATATTCCAAATACATTACATTGGTTACCTCAGTCTCATCCATATAGAAAGACTGTACGTGCTGCGAAGTGGCAATGTTGTTCCATTCGTGCATTACGTCATCTTGAACCTGTCCTTTTGTAAAGGTCCCACCTTCTACAAAGACTAGACCAGGCGCAGTTTCTTGCTCTTTAAAGTCTGAATTGTACTGAAATCCACCTTCCTTGGCGTTGATATTCCAGCCGGTAGCTCTTGAAACATTTTTTGAGGAGGATGAGTTTTTACAACTTGAAAAACCACCAGCTACAATAGCGCAAGAGAGTACAACTTTGATGAATTGTTTTTTCATAATTAGGACTTGAGTTCAAAAGACAAACTTCTTCTTAAAGGAGTTTGCGATTCATATTTTATTAATATTTTGTGTCGCTTTCGGCATATAAAACGATGATTAAGGCATAATATTTTGTTAATAGAAAAAAATTAATCAAATTATTTAAAATGCCAAAGCATCGCTTAACATCAATAACGACTTAAAATTTATTATAGTATGGACAATTGATAATTCTTCAAAAAATATCAATTATATGAATTTAGATGCAACCGTTTACTACAATAGTTATTCATATATTTATAACATGACCTTACAATAGGTATAGTGGGCTATATTTTTTTTGTAGTTTATATAAGATATTTGGAAAAAGGGCGTTTGACTATAATGAACCCAAATGAATAAATTTAGGTTTTATGGAATTATGATAGGAACCAAATCTTAATTATAATAAGTAAAAATGAAAAAATTATCACTACTTTTCTTACTCCTAATAGTGTGTAAAGTTTCTGCACAGGAAGACAGGGTAATTACAACAGCTGTGCCTTTTTTGACTATTGCTGCAGATGCGAGAGCATCAGGTATGGGAGATATGGGGGTTGCCACTTCTACAGACGCCTTTTCGCAACAGTGGAATCCCGCGAAATTTGCCTTTGCAGAAAGGAAAATGGGAATCGGACTTAGTTATACCCCTTATTTGGAAAGTATAATAACGGATATAGCATTGTTAAGTGCCAGTTTTCATAGTAAGATCAATGAAAGAAGTGCCTTTGCGTTTGGGATTAGATATTTTACTTTAGGAGAAATTGAACTTAGGCAATTTGCTGGTGATCAGGCAAGATTGGCCAAACCCAATGAAGTTGCTTTTGACGGATCCTATTCCTTAAAACTTAGCGAAACCTTTTCCATGGCCGTTTCAGGGCGATATATCAGCTCCAATCTCAAATTGCCAGATAACGGCAGCGAGGATTCTAAAGCGGCGAGTTCTTTCGCAGTGGATGTTTCTGGGTATTATCGGTCAAGGGAAATAGCTTATAGTAGCTTTGATGGCCGATGGAGGGCAGGTTTTAATGTTTCAAACCTTGGAAGTAAAATTAAATATGATGATGCTGGCCAAGAGAATTTTCTACCTACCAATTTGAAAGCCGGTGTTGGATTTGACTTTATTTTGGATCAAGATAATGTATTGGGGCTAACTACGGAATTTAATAAATTGTTGGTGCCAACACCACAAGATTATAATAATGATGGTGTCATAGATGGAACTGATAATGACCAATATCAGCAAACTACTTTTTTTGAAGGAGTTTTTAAGTCATTCGGTGATGCACCGGATGGTTTTAGTGAAGAGTTAAAAGAACTTACTTGGGCGCTTGGAGCGGAATACACCTATCAAAATGCGTTTATGTTAAGGACAGGTTATTTTAATGAAAGTGATTTAAAAGGCTCAAGAAAATTTTTCACCTTAGGTGCTGGATTTAGATTTAAATCGGCTCAAGTGGACTTGTCTTATTTATTCTCTTCTTCAAAGGTGAGAAACCCTCTGGAGAATACGTTGAGATTTTCCCTTACATTTAATTTAGGGGAGGAATTTTTGAATGATTAAGGTAATAAATCGTTTATAGTTTTAAGTAAAACCTGCCCACAAGCAGGTTTTACTTATTTTTGACTAATTGTATAGCGTTGATCAAATATGAATATAAGAAGGATATCGTTCGATCTTGTGGTTTATGAATCTGCCCGTGAACTTGAAGATCAAGATCAAATACTACTGAAAGAGGCAGTGATAGCGAGGAAAAAAGCCTATTCCCCTTATTCGAAATTTAATGTTGGTGCAGCCGTATTATTGAAAAATGGCGAAATTGTTACCGGTAACAACCAAGAAAATGCGTGCTATCCATCAGGCTTATGTGCAGAAAGAGTAGCAATATTTTATGCTTCTTCAAAATTTCCAGGAATTGCTATTCAGAGCATTGCCGTAAGCGCTACCTCTAAAAATTTTGTGGTCAATAAACCGGCGGCGCTTTGCGGGAATTGTAGGCAGTCCGTATCTGAATACGAAATAAAACAAAATAGCCCTATCTCTATAATCATGTCCGGGGAGACGGGAGAGATATTAAAGTGTAGCTCTGTTTCTGATATTCTTCCTTTGGCATTCAATAGTACTTTTCTTGGTTAGATTTAAAAATTACTGCATTATGTTTTTAAATTTCAGCAATTTCTCAACTATTCCCTATTTTGTTGCATATAATAGCATTATTGGAAGCTTTTGATTTAATTTTTTTTCCTATTGATTTATATATGTATTTTTGTTCTCCATTTTTGTCTTAAACTTGTTTTTGATAAATGCGAAATACTACATAAATTATCAATTAATGGAAAAAATAACCAAAGAGGTCTACCTTAAATGGTATGAGGACATGCTGTTCTGGAGAAAGTTTGAAGATAAACTTGCCGCAGTATACATTCAACAAAAAGTTCGTGGATTTTTACATCTTTACAATGGACAGGAAGCTGTTCTTGCAGGAGCATTGCACGCAATGGATCTTACCAAGGACAGGATGATTACCGCCTATAGGAACCATGTTCAACCAATAGGGATGGGTGTTGATCCCAAAAAAGTAATGGCCGAACTCTACGGTAAAGTTACCGGTACTTCCCAAGGGATGGGTGGGTCTATGCATATTTTTTCCAAAGAACACCGTTTTTATGGTGGCCATGGCATCGTAGGTGGTCAAATTCCTTTGGGAGCTGGATTGGCTTTTGCAGATAAATATTTCAAGAGAGATGCCGTAACCTTATGTTATATGGGTGATGGTGCGGTTAGACAAGGTTCACTTCACGAAAGTTTTAACTTGGCAATGCTTTGGCAATTACCCGTTGTATTTGTTTGTGAGAACAATGGCTATGCCATGGGAACATCAGTCGCAAGAACTTCACATTCAACGGAAATTTGGAAATTAGGTTTGGGATATGAAATGCCTTGTGGACCTGTAGACGGAATGGATCCGGTTACAGTGGCCAAGGAAATGAGTAAAGCTATTGATCGCGCCAGGTCTGGAGGTGGTCCAACTTTTCTGGAAATGAAAACCTATAGATATAGAGGTCATTCCATGTCGGATGCCCAACATTATAGAACAAAGGATGAGGTTGAGGAGTACAAGAAAATCGACCCAATATCCCAAGTATTGACGGTTATAAAAGACAATAAATATGCTTCGGATGCCCAGATAAAGGAAATTGATGCCAAAGTGAAAAAGTTGGTTATAGAATGCGAAAAATTTGCGGACGAATCGGATTATCCGCCTGTAAGTCAATTATATGACATGGTATACGATCAAAAAGATTATCCATTTGTACAACATAAAATATAAGTAAATGGCAGAGGTAATAAATATGCCAAGACTTAGCGATACCATGGAAGAAGGGACTGTTGCTAAGTGGCTAAAACAAGTAGGGGACAAGATAGAAGAAGGTGATATTTTGGCGGAGATTGAAACCGACAAAGCAACCATGGAATTCGAATCTTTTAATGAAGGAACTTTATTATATATTGGAATTAAGGAGGGAGATTCAGCACCGGTAGATACACTTTTAGCCATAATTGGTGAAAAAGGAGAGGATATTTCAGGATTGTTGAACAATTCTTCCTCAGATGCCAAGGAGGAAAAACAAGAGGAACCTGCGCCTGAGACCGTTGAAAAGGAGGTGCCACAGGCAAAAAGTGAAGCTGCTAAAATCCCTGAGGGGGTGGAAATAGTAAATATGCCACGCCTTAGTGATACTATGGAAGAGGGAACAGTTGCCAGCTGGTTGAAGAAAGTTGGGGACGAAGTTGAAGAAGGGGATATTCTAGCCGAAATAGAGACCGATAAGGCTACCATGGAATTTGAGTCTTTTTATTCAGGTATCTTACTGTATGTAGGTATTAAGGAAGGGGAAACAGCACCCGTAGATTCTGTACTTGCCGTAATTGGACCAAAGGGTACGGATGTTGATGCTGTATTGAGTGCAGGTTCTGCTGCAAAAGTAGAAAGTATTCCCGAAGAAACTAAAAAGTCTGAAAGTGCTTCTGCCAACAATAAGGAATCTGCGGTTATTACCACTAATGATGGTCAAAGAATTTTTGCATCGCCATTGGCCAAGAAAATAGCTCAGGATAAAGGAATTAATTTAGGGGAAGTTAAGGGCAGTGGAGATCAAGGTAGAATAATAAAAAAGGATGTTGAGGAATATCAGCCTGCTCAGAAAACGGGGGAAAAAGCAGTGTCTCAAGATAAGGCAGTGTCTTCACAAGCTGCTGTAGCGGCGCCTATTAATTTGCCAGTAGGGCAAGAGGGAACTGAAGAAGTGAAGAACTCTCAAATGCGCAAGGTAATTGCCAAGCGTCTGGGAGAATCTAAGTTTTCCGCACCGCATTACTATTTGACCATAGAGGTTGATATGGACTATGCCAAGATTTCAAGAGAACAAATCAATAGCTTGCCAGATACCAAGGTTTCTTATAACGATATGGTGGTAAAGGCTTGTGCTATGGCGTTAAAAAAACATCCACAAGTAAATACCTCATGGAACAATGATACTACAAGATATAATCACCACGTGCATATAGGAGTGGCAGTTGCGGTTGATGAAGGTCTTTTGGTGCCAGTATTGAAATTCGCCAATCAAATGACGCTAACTCAAATAGGTGCTTCAGTAAAGGATTTGGCAGGTAAGGCAAGGAATAAGAAAATTAGTCCAGCTGAAATGGAAGGCAGTACTTTTACCGTTTCTAATTTAGGGATGTTCGGGATTTCTGAATTTACCTCAATTATTAACCAACCTAATTCTGCCATACTATCTGTCGGCGCAATTGTCCAAAAGCCAGTAGTTAAAAATGGACAGATCGTTGTTGGGAATACCATGAAGGTAACCTTGGCATGTGATCATAGAACAGTTGATGGAGCCACAGGGGCCCAGTTCTTGCAAACACTAAGGGCATACTTGGAGAATCCGGTTACCATGCTGGCATAGTCCCAGAAAGGTATTTTCTTGCTCTGAATTTTTGGGTTAAGGCGTTTGTAGCCATTGAAAGAGGGAATAACATCAAGATAAAGTCCATAAACAATAATAGAAAAAGCATCCTGATTTTCAGGATGCTTTTTTATCTTTAAACCTGTATCATTTCTTCTTGCTATATGGTTTTGTTTGTGCATCTAACATGCCTCTCGTTAGCCTTGGAATGAGAATGAATATTTTTTAATAAGTATACAAAATCATTAAAAATTATTATATGAAAAACATAATTAGTCTTGCAATCCTTTCTCTAATTGTGGGTTGTGGTGCTACCAAGATAAACGAAACCGTAAGGCTAACGAATGGGGCCAATGGGTCTAGCACAATTAGCAATGATGTGGCTATTCTAAACGTTGCAAAGGAAGGCTCTATGTTGGATTTTTCTACCGTGGAAAGGGTAGGTGGAATAATAACCTATTTGGCTTCAGATGAGCTAAAGGGAAGGGAAGCCGGTACTGAGGGGATAGAAATGGCTGCTGAATACATAGAAGAAATTTTCGAAAATAATGGGATTAGGCCCTATTTTGAAAGTTACAGGGATACCTTGACCAATTTTGAGAAGCCAGCGTATAATGTGGTGGGGTATATTGAAGGCACGGACAAAAAATTGAAAAATGAATTTGTAATAATTGGTGCACACTATGACCATATAGGTGTAGCTGTCCCTGTATCCGATGATCTTATTGCCAATGGAGCCAATGATAATGCTTCGGGGACCACAGCCGTTTTAGAATTTGCTCGTTATTTCGGAAAATTTGGAAAGAATAAACGCAGTATAATTTTCGTCTTGTTCAGTGCCGAGGAAAAGGGACTCTTAGGGTCTAAGCACTTGGCTAAAAAACTCAAAGATCAAAATTTAAACCTATACGCCATGCTTAACTTCGAAATGGTTGGAGTTCCTTTGGTAGGGAAAGATTACTTTATGTATGTAACTGGATATGAGGAATCTAATTTGGCGGATATCTGCAATGGCTATGCCAAAGAGAAATTGGTTGGATTTTTACCTACAGCAAAAGAATTCAATTTGTTTCAGAGATCGGATAATTATCCGTTTCACAAGGAGTTTGGAGTTCCTTCCCAGACCTTTTGTACCTTTGACTTTACCAATTTTGACCACTACCATAAGGTAGGTGATGAGGCTACCATAATGGATTTTGATCATATGGCCTTATTGGTAAACAAAACTATTCCGATTTTAAAAAATATTATAAACTCCCCTACTAGGGAAATAGAATACAAATAATGGCGAATATTATAATTACAGGAAGTAGTAGGGGAATCGGTTTTCAAATGGCGCAGTTATTCGCCAATGAAGGGCACAAGGTGTTGGCCCTGTCAAGAAATAATTTGCCCATTGCGGCATTGGAACATTCAAATATCTCCAGTTTTTCCTTTGATTTGTCAAATTTGGCGGATTATGACCAGTTGGATGATTTCTTGAAAAAGAACTGGAAACAAGTAGATGTTCTTGTAAATAATGCTGGCAAATTATTGAATAAGCCATTTTTGGAAACCTCTATGAAAGAATTTGAAGAGGTGTACAAAGTCAATGTTTTTGGAGTGGCAAGCATTACTAAAAAAATAATCCCGCTGATGCCCAAAGATGGACATGTGGTTACCATAAGTTCTATGGGAGGTGTACAGGGTAGTGTGAAATTTCCGGGATTATCTGCCTACAGTTCCAGTAAAGCCGCCGTAATTACAATGACAGAATTATGGGCGGAAGAGTTTAAGGAATCCGGACCATCATTTAATGCGTTGGCCCTTGGAGCCGTGCAGACAGAAATGTTAGAGGAAGCTTTCCCTGGCTATTTGGCACCTACCACCGCTTTGGAAATGGCAAACTATATAAAGGATTTTGCACTTAATGGAAATAAGCTTTACAATGGTAAATTGCTACAGGTTTCCAATTCCACTCCTTAAATCATCTGAAAGATAATGAAAGAATACAAGTGTATTATATTCGATTGTGATGGGGTTTTGGTTGATAGCGAGGTGTTGGGTAATCAGGTGTTTGTGGATATGGCCAATGAAAATGGGGCTGAGATAGATATTTCCTATGCCATGCAGCATTTTAAAGGTGGTTTTTTAATGGACAGTATCAAACAAGTGGAGGCGATCATCCAAAAATCATTGCCCTTGGATTTTGAAAGAGAATATCGCCATAGATCCTACCAAATATTTTCGACGCATCTTAAACCGGTAGATGGTATTCAGGCGGTCCTGGAGAAATTGACTGTTCCGTTCTGTGTTGCATCCAGTGGCCCCCAGGAAAAAATTAAAAAGAATTTGGCTACTGCTGGTCTATTGTCCTTTTTTAATGATAATATCTACAGCTGTTATGATATTGAAAAATGGAAGCCCGATCCGGCAATTTATTTACATGCTTCAGCAGCTATGGGTTTTTTGCCCAATGAATGTCTGGTAATAGAAGATTCCTATAAGGGAGCGCTTGCAGCCACCTCTGGAGGATTTGATGTGTATGGGTATGATCTGCACAATGAAGATCCCAATTTTGAAAAGGAAGTTACCAAAACATTCGAACAAATGAAGGATTTGATATCCTTGTTAAAACTGTAGTCCACTGCCTTTTTTTAGTTAGGTTTTTAGTGGTTTGTTTCCGGAGATAAGACTGGCTATTGTTTTGGTTTGAGGAAATTGTTCCAGAATAATCTTGATAAAAACGGTAATGGGGATGGCCATAATTAATCCTGGTACGCCCCAGATATAACCCCAAAGCATCAACATTACCAATACGGTAATTATGTTTATAGAAAAGGACTTGCCCATAAATATAGGTTCCAATATTGATCCAAACAGAACCTGTACCCCGGTAATAGAAATCACAAAGAATAAAAGGGTACTTGAAGGCTCCAATTCAACGAACGCAAATAATGCTAGAAGGGCTACAGAAATGATGGATCCCACCATTTGAACAAAATTTATTGCAAAAGCGAATAACCCCCAAAAAATAGGGAAGCTTACGTCAAAAAATACACATGCCAGCCCAAATCCTATTCCTGTAAAAAGACTGACCAAGAATTTTACCTTAATGAATTTAATAATATCTTTTTCCACTTTAACAAATGTTTTAACCGAGGTATGCTTTTGTTTTAGAAGGGTGTTGTTCATTAATTTTTGGACGTTAATGGATTCTGCCAGCCAAAGCACTACAAAGAATACCGTCATTAAAATCATGGTAAGCGTATTTCCAATGAAGTCCAATGTTGTCCCAAAGTTCTTCATCATACTTTCTTTGGGGATAATATTATTAATGATACTTTCTTCCTTGGAATAGGGTATGCCTAGATAGTCCTCCATGCCTATTAATAAGGCTTCTAGTTTGGTCTCCGCTTTTTGGAAAAACGCATTGTCGGCAGATAGAATTTCCTTACTGGTAAGTTGAACTAGTTCCCCGCCAATTTTCAAAGCTCCTATAAAAATCAGTATAACAATAAAAATACTGATGGGTTTGGATACCTTCTTTTTGTTTAGCCAACGCATGATCGGCAGGAACAATAGTGCGATAA
Source organism: Arenibacter catalasegens (assembly GCF_002909235.1). Lineage (GTDB taxonomy): Bacteria > Bacteroidota > Bacteroidia > Flavobacteriales > Flavobacteriaceae > Arenibacter > Arenibacter catalasegens. Next base: position 321,788 of record NZ_PHQQ01000002.1, on the reverse strand, counting down.
ACATAGAGAAAATGAGGGGGATGAAGATAAATGAAAGAAGTTTTAGCAAATAAAACACTAGGGGCACTACGATAATAAGGAGTAGCTTATTGGTGGTTCTTAAATCGTTCATATATAATATAATAGTTATTTTTTTCAATGATTGTTGGGAATACAAATTTAGTTGAAAGAAGTTGTCTTTGGTAGTTAATAAAAATGTAAATATTGACTATTATCCTATTTTTCATCAAGGTTTAACTTAATTGTGGATAAATTCTTTGTGTTAATTCGATTAAGATCTTTTAATTTCTAATTTTGTTGCTATGCAGGACACTTTGGAAAAGTATCTTCCTGAAAGGGCGGTAGGTTTAAGTATGGAACTTATAAGGGAAAACGGCGTTCACCTAAAGATTGTAAATCAGAGGGTTACCCGTCATGGTGATTATAGGAGGATGCCCAATGGGACTCATCAAATTACTGTCAATGCTACTTTAAATAAATATCGATTTTTAATTACTTTGGTCCATGAAATAGCACATTTGGTTGCTTTTGAGAAATATGGTCGGAAAATAAAACCCCACGGCTTGGAGTGGAAAAGGTCATTTCAATATTTAATGTTACCATTTTTAAGGCCAGAAGTCTTCCCTACTAATCTTTTGCCTATGTTAGCCAGCCATTTTAGAAACCCAAAGGCGAGTAGTGATACGGATGCTAAGTTGTCATTGGCCTTGAAACAATTTGATATTCAGGATAAGGAAAAATCCTATATTTTTGAGCTGCCGCATGGCAGTATCTTTAGAATATATAATGGTAAACTATTTCAAAAGAAAAATAAAAGGGTAAAGCGGTACGAATGTGTTGAGGTGGCTACTGGCAGGGTGTATCTTTTTCAACCCAATGCCGAGGTAGAATTAATAAAAGATTAGAGAAGAGAATATGAATAAAAATTATTATGCCGTTTTAATGGCTGGTGGAGTGGGGTCCAGATTTTGGCCAATAAGCACAACTGCCTACCCTAAGCAGTTTCATGATATGTTGGGAACAGGGGATACCTTGATCCAGAAGACGTTTAAAAGGTTGTCCAAATTTATTCCGGTCGAAAATATATTAATCTTGACCAATGAAAGATATAACGAACTTGTCATTGAGCAATTGCCAGATATACAACAGGAACAAATAGTGCTGGAACCGGCTATGCGCAATACGGCTCCATGTATACTGTATGCTGCCCTAAAAATTCAGAAAATGAATCCCGATGCGGTTATGATTGTGGCTCCCAGTGATCATTGGATAGAGGATGAGGAGGCATTTGCCAAAGATGTTATAACCTGTTTTGATAAATGTAGTGAAGAAAATGTCCTATGCACCTTAGGCATAAAGCCAACTTTTCCCAATACTGGTTTTGGGTATATAGAATTTGACAAGGCAAATGATGCACCTTTAAAAAATGTGCGACAATTTAGGGAAAAGCCAGATTATGAAACCGCCAAGGATTTTATAAAACAAGGAAATTTTTTATGGAATGCCGGTATTTTTATGTGGAGCGTAAATACCATAGTTAATGCTTTTAAAAAATTTCAACCAGAACAATATGCTTTATTCCAGAGTGGGATGGAATATTACAATACCAACAAGGAAAGGGTTTTTATCAATGAAAATTATCCTAGGGCAGATAACGTGTCCATTGATTATGCGATTTTGGAACCCTCCAAAAATATTTTTGTCCTACCTGCTTCTTTCGATTGGAATGATCTAGGTACCTGGGGATCCCTCTACGATAAGTTGGATAAGGACGATAATAATAATGCTTTGGTGAACTGCCAAGTTTTGGCCGAGGATGCCCAAGGGAATATCATCCGCTCCCCAAAAGGTAAGATAATAGTCATTGATGGCCTAAAAGATTATATTGTAGTGGACAAAGAGGAGGTTTTACTGATATACCCTAAATCTAAGGAGCAGGACATAAAAAAAATACTTGCCAAGGTAAAGGATAAATTTGGGGCACATTTAGGATAGTTATGGAGGAAAATTTGAATAAGGATAAGAATCAGGTAGTGGTCGAAGGTAGCCGTGAAGACATTAAGAAGGATTTTAAAGGGCTGTTGGGAAGCACGAAAAAATTCCTCAGCGATTTGCTCGACATTCGTCAGAACACCGATCAAGAGGCAACCAAGGAATCTATTATTGCGGATATTCCTTTTAAAGGACATACCTCATGGATTTTAATTTGTTCCATTTTTATTGCCTCTGTAGGGCTTAACGCCAATTCCACGGCGGTAGTCATAGGTGCGATGTTAATTTCGCCCTTAATGGGTCCTATTTTAGGTATGGGGCTGTCATTGGCCATCAATGACATTGATACCTTAAGGCGGTCATTAAAGAATTTCGCTGTGATGGTAGCGCTAAGTGTTATTACTGCTTTTTTATTCTTTTACCTATTCCCTTTAAGAGATGAGTCTTCAGAGCTTCTAGCACGTACTGAACCAGATATACGAGATGTTCTGATTGCCTTTTTTGGGGGATTGGCGTTGGTTATTGCCCGTGCCAAAAAAGGTACCATAGCTAGCGTTATTTTTGGTGTGGCCATTGCCACAGCATTGATGCCGCCTTTATGTACTGTTGGTTTTGGGTTGGCAATAGGGAATTTTGGTTATGCCACTGGGGCCATGTATCTCTTTACCATAAATACCATTTTTATTGGGTTGGCCACTTTTTTGGTCATAAAATTATTGCGTTTTCCTATGGTGCGCTATGCCAATTCACAACGTAGAAGGTTCATAGCCAGAATGGCATCAATAGTGGCAATTTTAGTAATGATTCCTGCCGGATTTACATTTTACGATGTGTTTCAGGAGTCTCTATTTAAAAAAGAAGCCAATCAGTTTGTGACCAATAATGTTGTACCCTACAAATTGCCCGGTGAGGGCCGGTATTTAGAGAATTTAACCGACATTCAATACAATCATGGGAAGGATGGTTATATAGAATTGGTATTTATGGGGAACGAAACCGTTCCAGATAATGTGATTGCCACTTGGAACTCCCAGAAAAACACTTTTAATAAGCTTAAAAATGTGGAATTGAAGATTGTTCAGGGATCTAAAAATTTGGAATTAGATCAAATGAAGTATGTCAGCGAATTGTACGAATCCAAAAAAGCGGAACTACTCAGTAAGGAACAACAAATTCAGGTTTTAAAGGAGGAGGTTGGCAAAATGAGCAAAATTGTTGATCAGCAGATTCCCTTTCAGGAAATTAGCGCGGAAGCCAAGGCGAATTACGAAAATTTAACCAGTTTGGGTTTTTCATATACCATTACAACAGACTTTAATAAACTGGATACTATCCCTGTTTTTAATGTTCAGTGGAAAAAAGGATTGCCTGCAAAGCAAATAAAAACGGATTCCCAAAAGCTAACGGAATGGTTGCGTTTAAGGTTAAAGAACTCTAAGGTTCAGGTCCGGGAGGAACAAACCTAATTCCGTTCTTCAATGTACATCTGGCGTACTTTTTTAAATAATTCCGAGGAATATACGAAGTCGGTTACGGCTTCGTTATCGGTTTTAAAAATTTCCTTGTTACTGCCTTCCCACTCCTTTAGGCCATTTTTAAGGAATATTATCTTTTCACCAATTTCCATAACAGAATTCATGTCATGGGTATTGATTACAGTGGTAATGTCGTATTCTTGGGTTATTTCGTGAATAAGATTGTCTATGAGGATAGCCGTTTTGGGGTCTAGTCCCGAATTGGGTTCATCACAGAATAAATATTTTGGATTCATTACAATGGCCCTTGCAATAGCAACTCTTTTCTGCATACCTCCAGAAATTTCCGATGGATATTTATGATGGGCATCAACCAGATTGACCCTTTTTAGTACAAAATCTACCCGATCCTGCATTTCTGATTTGGATTGTTTGGTAAACATGCCCAGGGGGAACATAACATTGCCTTGGACTGTCATGGAATCAAAAAGAGCACTTCCCTGAAAAACCATTCCCATTTCCTGTCTTAAATCCCTTTGTTCTCTAGTCGATAGTTTGGCATACATTTTTCCATCGTAACTGATAGAACCCTTTTCAGGAGTGAAAAGGCCTAAAAGGCATTTTAAAAAAACTGTTTTTCCCGATCCGCTTTGCCCTATGATCAAATTGGTCTTGCCTTTTTCAAAGCTGGAACTGACACCTTTTAAAATATGCGCGTCTCCAAACGATTTATGAATATTGTCTACTTCTATCATTAGCCCAAAAGTAATTGCGTTAAAATGTAATTTACAATAATAATAACAACACTAGTCCAAACAAAGGAGGTAGTACTGGCCTTCCCAACTTCTAAGGCCCCTCCCTTCATATAGTATCCGTGAAAGGACGGTATGGTGGCAATTATTAGTGCAAATACTATTGATTTAACAAAGGAATAAGTGATATGAAAGGGAATAAAGTCTAATTGTAGACCTTCAACGAAGTCTGCACTGGAACTGAAGCCTCCGAAAACACCTGCTGTCCATCCTCCAAATATACCCACATACATAGCTATTGCAATCACAAAGGGATAAAACAACATGGCTATTATTTTTGGAAAAACCAGATAATTCAATGAGTTTACGCCCATAATCTCTAGGGCATCAATTTGTTCCGTTACTCTCATTGTACCTATACTGGACGTTATGTAGGACCCCACTTTTCCAGCCATAATAATGGAGGTGAATGTAGGTGCAAATTCTAGGATTACGGATTGCCTAGTGGCAAAGCCGATTAAATTTCGAGGAATTAGCGGGTTGGTTATGTTCAATGCCGTCTGTATGGCAACTACTCCCCCTATAAAAAAAGAAATGAAAATAATAATGCCCATGGAACCATAGACCAATTCGTCAATTTCCTTTAAAATTAAAGTTCTCATTACTGACCATTTGGTGGGTTTTTTAAAAACCTCTATGATCATAATAAAATAACTGCCGATGGATGCAAGGTAATTCATTCAATATGTGATATTGCTTAGGAATGTAAAAATAACAATATTAAGAATCATTTAACTTCCATTTAAAATTTAAAGGTTTTATTTCTATATTTTTGTTTTTTTAAAAATTTAAAAATGCAAAATAAAAGTCTACTGCTATTATTTTTATTGCTGTTTGTGGGATTTAATCCTGGGAAGGTGAATGCGCAACGCAAATCTAAAAAAGATAAGGTTGAGTCCTTAAAGAACAAGGAGGTAATCGCTGTGCCTAATATTGCTACAACACCGAAATTAGTGGTCGGAATTGTAGTAGATCAGATGCGGTACGATTATTTAACTCGTTTTTGGGATCATTATGGAGAAGGCGGATTTAAGCGATTGGTAAATGAGGGCTTCAATTGTAAGAATAATCATTTTAATTATGCGCCAACGGTAACCGGTGCTGGACACGCTTCTGTTTATACGGGGACAACTCCATCTGTACATGGTATAATCGCCAACGATTGGTATGATAAATATGCCGATGAAAGTGTTTATTGTGCAGGTGATAATAATTATAATTCTGTTGGAACATCTTCCGATGCCGGTAAAATGTCCCCACATAGAATGCAAACAACCACAATTACAGATCAAGTAAAGTTGCATACCCAGATGAGGGGGAAAGTAATTGCCATTGCGATAAAGGATAGAGGAGCTGTTTTGCCTGGTGGACATGCTGCGAATGGGGCTTATTGGTTTGATGGAGGAGATGCAGGTAACTGGATTACTAGTTCTTATTATATGAACGAATTGCCTAAATGGGTAACTGAATTTAATGCGCAAAAAAGTGTAAATCAATACAAAAAGCCTTGGACCACCTTGAAAGATATGAATACCTATTTGGAAAGTGGTACGGATAATAATCATTATGAGGGGCTTTTTAAAGGGCAGTCCACTCCAACATTTCCACATGATTTGGCAGCTTTGTGGGATGATAATGGTAAGTATAGTATCCTAAAAAGTACCCCCTATGGGAATAGTTTAACAGCTGACTTTGCCATAGAGGCAGTTGATAAGGAATTACTGGGGGCAGATAGTATTACCGATTTCTTGGCTATAAGTTTTTCAAGTACGGATTATGTTGGGCATAAATGGGGGGTAAATTCTAAAGAGGTTGAGGACACCTATTTACGTCTGGATAAGGACTTGGCAAGGCTATTTAGTAGATTAGATCAAAAGGTAGGTTCTGGGGAGTATACTGTTTTTCTAACCGCGGATCATGCCGCCATTGATGTTCCCGCTTATTTAAGGGATCAAAAACTTCCGGCAGCGGCCTTGGCGTCCGATAATTTTAATAATAGACTTTCGGAATATCTGAAATATACCTTTGGGACTACTGATATTTTGAAGAATACATCCAACAATCAATTGTTTCTAGATTATAAGGTTATTAAAGGTTTGGATTTGGAGATAGCTGAAGTAGAGGAGGCTATTGCGCTGGAGTTAATACAATATGATGGCATATATAATGTATTTACGGCCAATCAGATGTGGCAAAATCAATATACAAGAGGACTCCCCTACATTGTTCAAAATGGATACAATCAAAAACGTTCTGGAGAGGTATTGATGGTCTTCGATCCTGGAAGTGGGAAATACGGAGATACAGGGTCAACACATGGTTCTCCATGGAATTATGACACTCATGCACCATTGTTATTTTATGGGAAAGGGATAAAGAAAGGGAGTACGGTTAATAGAACAGAAATTCCTGATATAGCTCCTACCATAGCAGCTTTAATGGGAATGAATGCTCCTTCAGGTACTACAGGAGAGCCCATTGCAGAGGTAATCAACAAATAGTAATACAAGTATAAATATAAAAGCCAAACTTTTCGTTTATTTGAAAAGTTTGGCTTTTATATTTCTCCATCTTAGCTGGCGAATAAACTTGCCTTCTATAGGGCTTACCAAAAAATCTGCTTTTTCTTTCCTTGCTAAAAGGTAGCCTTGCAGGTTATCCAAAAATGCCTTTGGTTTTTTTTGTTTTAGGGCCATTTTTAGGGAAGCAATCAAGGTAATTCGAAAACCGTACCTCATAGTATACATCGCTTTTCCTTGAAGTAGTTTGGCTTTTTTGTTATAAGCATTGCCTAATGGTCGTAAGTGTTGGGCATGCAAGGAAGTATCGGTATATATGTTATAACCGTTATATTGGGACAACAACTCGTCAACCGTATCCCATCCCATGGCGGTCTTTAGTCCCCCAATGGTCTTAAAACAACTTTTTCTATAGGCTTTAAATGCACCACGGACATGATTTTTATCCATAGGGTGATTTAATTTCCATTCTCCGTTTTTGTCCTGTTCAAAGATAAATCCGCCAGCTATACCAATTTTTGGGTCGTTTGAAAATATCTGGGCTATTCTTTCGAAATACGTATCTGGAAGAATGATGTCGGCATCTAATTTCACTAAAAAATCATAGTCGTCATCTAACAGTTCCAATCCTTTGTTAAAAGCATTGACGACTTTACTGCCCGGCATATGGGCAGTGGAGGATTTGGTGTTGACCTTGTGAACAAATTCATGTTCTGAAGCAAAATGGTCTATTATCTGCTCTGTCTTATCTGTTGAATTATCATTTACTACAATAACTTTTTTTGCAGGCATGGTTTGTTTCACCACAGATTGCAGACTTTCCTTTAAGAATAGGTCTTCATTATGTGCAGGGATAATAATATAATAATTCACCTGTATAATTGTATTTGTTTTCTAGTTTACTAACCTATAAGATGTGTGCATTGCACAGGTTTAAACATTAGATGTTGATCGTTATTCGCGTTTCTTGCTGATGGTGCATTTCCTAATTCTTTTCGCGCTCATGGGCTCCAATGGAATTTGCACGATGTCCGGCTATTCTTTCCGCGTAAACAATGTAATATCTAGGGGTAAAACTCCTTAACAGAGGTCTAATACCTATTTTTTTGACAGGATTGGTCCATTTTGCCCGATCCTTTATTTCCCAACCCGCCTTTTCAAGTAACCAGTCAAATTGCCAGTCCTCAAATTCATGGTAGTGTCTATCCCATGCGTCGGTCTTACTTCTATATGCTGGTGAAAACCATAATTTTAAAGGAATGCTCGCCACCAATCTATCTGTTTTTACTTGGCTGAGAATATTTAATGGAGCTAATAAATGTTCAAAGATTTCGAAGGCTGTTGTAACTTCAGCTTTTGTGGACAGTGCAGAAGTAAAATCAAGGTCCAAATCTTCTCCCTTTGTATTTTCTACGGTGTATCCATTTTCTTTCATAATCTTGGAAAAGGGATTTTCAATGCCAAGATCTAATATGGATTGGTCCGTGGATACATGTTTTTGAAGAAAAGCTAGGGTATGTTTAAAACGTTTATTTGGAAATGTTTTCTCGTACATCAGTTGTAATCCGGTTTGTGGTTTAAAATTGTTCGTTTTGTGGTTTACCAAGGAATAACCCAATAACCAGAAACAAAGATATTAGAAAAAGCGTATAGCGGACCTGGGATTAAACCCTATAAACTATGGCGTTTATGTTCATGCCAGCTCCAACACTGGCAAATATAACAACATCTCCCTTTGTTATCGATTGATTTTCCATTTTTCCATTTTTCACCATATCAAACAGGGTGGGTATTGTAGCTACTGAACTATTTCCCAATTTCTCGATACTCATCGGCATTATGTCATCGGGCATTTCCATATTGTAAAGTTTGTAAAAACGCTTTACTATGGCTTCATCCATTTTTTCATTGGCCTGGTGAATGAATATTTTATTTAACTCGGAGATAGGAACACCACTTTTGTCCAAACAGTCCTTCATGGCCTGAGGTACATGGGTTACGGCAAATTCATATATTTTTCGGCCGTACATTTTTATATACCGCTTATCTTCCTTGGTAGCTTTGGAATTTGACTCGCCGAAAAATAAATAGAACGCTTCCTCATTGGCATAGGTTGCACTGTTGTGGGCCAATATTTGGCCAGCACTATCTTTTGCTTCCAAAATGGTGGCACCAGCGCCATCAGAATAGATCATGGAATCTCGGTCGTGCCTATCCACTACCCTTGATAAGGTTTCGGCTCCTATGACAAGACATTTTTTTGCAATGCCACTTTTAATGAACGCATTTGCTTGGATGAGACCTTCAATCCAGCCTGGACAACCAAATAGGAGGTCATATGCGACGCATTTGGGGTTTTTGATTTGTAATTGGTGTTTTACCCTTGTCGCTAAACTCGGAAGGGTGTCCCCTTGGGATCTGCCTTCGGTTACATCACCAAAATTATGTGCAAAAATTATATAGTCCAGATCCTCTTTGTCAATTTTAGCATCGGCGATAGCCTTTTCTGCCGCAAAAAATGCCAATTGGGAAGTGTTTAGGTTATTTTTAGCATAGCGTCTTTCGCTAATTCCTGTGATACCCTTAAATTTTTGAATTATTACTTCGTTTTGATGTGTAAAAGGACTGCCATCTTCATTTAAAAAATCATGATTTTCAAAATCTGAATTTTTTGTTACAATGGATGGTAGGTAAGAACCAGTGCCAGTAATTCCAATGTTCATAATAATATGTGAATTTAAAAGTATAAATATAAAACAATTGACCTTGGAGGTTGATTGCGCATAATATTTGATATGATGTCCAAGATTATACTGCTTTTAGATTTAATAAGAAAAAAACCTTTCAAATTTAATTGAAAGGCTTTAAAAGGCTTTGTTTCATTGAGGTCTCTATGCTTCCATGTAAGCCTCCATAGGTGCGCAGGTACATATTAAATTACGGTCTCCATATGCGTCGTCCACTCTCCTTACACTTGGCCAAAACTTGTTTTCAATAATATAAGGCAATGGGAAGGCTGCTCGTTGTCTAGTATATGGAAAATCCCATTGGTCACTGGTTATCATTTCCAAAGTGTGTGGGGAATTTTTCAGGGCATTGTTGCTATCCTCAATCGAAGCAGCATCTATTTCTTCACGAATAGAAAGCAAAGCACTGCAGAACCGATCCAATTCAGCTAAGCTTTCGCTCTCTGTGGGCTCGATCATAAGTGTCCCGGCAACAGGAAAAGAGACTGTAGGTGCATGAAAACCATAGTCCATTAATCTTTTTGCAATGTCGGTAACTTCTATGCCATTTTCTTTAAAGGGTCTACAGTCAATAATCATCTCGTGGGCCGCCCTTCCTTTTTCTCCGGTATAAAGAACGTCGAATTTTCCATTCAGTTTATTTTTAATGTAGTTTGCATTTAGTATGGCTGTCTTTGTGGACTGCGTTAAACCGTATTCCCCCAACATTTTTATATATCCATAGGATATAAGACAGACAAGAGAACTTCCCCAAGGTGCTGCCGATATAGCTGTAATTGCCTTGTCTCCTCCTGTTTTTATTATTGGGTTTCCGGGCAAGAACGGAACCAATTGCTCTGCTACACAAATAGGTCCCACTCCAGGTCCACCACCACCGTGCGGTATGGCGAATGTTTTGTGCAGGTTTAAGTGGCAGACATCGGCACCAATGGTTGCGGGGTTGGTCAACCCAACCTGTGCGTTCATATTTGCTCCGTCCATATAGACCTGTCCACCATTATCATGGATCAATTTTGTTATTTCCTTAATAGAGGATTCAAATACACCATGTGTGGAAGGATATGTTACCATTAAAGCAGAAAGATTGTCTTTGTGCAAAGCAGCCTTTTCTCCTAAATCGGTTACATCTATGTTGCCATTTTCATCGGTTTTGGTTACCACTACCTTCATTCCCGCCATAACAGCAGATGCAGGATTGGTGCCATGGGCAGAGGCAGGTATAAGGCATATGTTTCTATGGCCTTCCCCTCTGGATTCGTGATAGGCCCTAATTACCATAAGGCCTGCAAATTCACCTTGTGCTCCAGAATTGGGTTGTAAAGAAGTTCCGGCAAATCCGGTGATAATATTAAGGTCTTTTTCCAGTTCTTTTAAAATGATTTGATATCCCTCCGCTTGTTCAATTGGTACAAAAGGATGAATATTTCCCCAGCGAGCAAGGCTAATAGGGAGCATTTCCGAAGCCGCGTTCAACTTCATGGTACAGGAGCCCAAGGAAATCATGGAATGGTTCAATGCCAAATCTTTTCTTTCCAATTTTTTTATATACCGCATCAATTCGGTTTCTGAATGATAGGAATTGAATACAGCATTCTCCAAATACGTTGTAGTACGGGTGAGGTTGTTTTCAATCGCAGATTGGGGCAGCAGTGCATTTAAAGGAATAGACTTCTTTCCAATAGCTTCGGCGAAAATAGTTACTATTTGTTGCAGGTCTTTTAAGGATGTAGCCTCGTTTAAAGAAATGGATATGGTGTTTGCATCAATATAGAGGAAATTAACCTCGTACTTTTCGGCAATGGGCCTAACTTTTGAAGAATCAGCTTTTATGCTTATGGTATCAAAGTAAGAAGTATTCGTCTGATATAGGCCTAATTTTTCAAGACTTTCGGCCAATGTAGTAGCGGAAGAATTTACTTTACTTGCAATATATTTTAATCCTTTTGGTCCGTGATACACTGCGTACATTCCTGCCATTACGGCCAATAGTACCTGGGCTGTACAAATGTTGGATGTGGCTTTGTCCCGTTTAATGTGCTGTTCTCTGGTCTGTAAAGCCATCCTCAAAGCGGTCTTGCCATCAATGTCCTTGGTGACACCTATAATTCTTCCAGGAATACTTCTTTTGTATTCTTCTTTTGTTGCAAAAAAGGCCGCATGGGGACCTCCATAGCCCAAAGGAATGCCAAAACGTTGAGTGGTCCCTACCACAACATCTGCACCAAATTCACCTGGAGGAGTCAATATTGCCAAACTCAATATATCTGCCGCCACGGCAACTTTTATATTTTTTTCTGCAGCACTGGCTATAAATGGAGCATAATCATGGACTTGACCATATTTTCCAGGGTATTGTAATAGAGCGCCAAAATAATCATCGCTGAATTCAAATTCTTGGTGATTGCCAATAATTAAATCTATTCCCAAAGGTGTTGACCTTGTTTGTAATAAGGATAATGTTTGAGGTAATATTTCCTCTGAAACGAAAAATTTTAAAACATTATTTTTCTTTTGGTCTCTACTTCGAACATCGAATAACATGGCCATAGCCTCTGCAGCGGCGGTACTTTCGTCCAAAAGGGAGGCGTTGGCCAATTCCATTCCAGTGAGTTCCGCAATTACGGTCTGAAAATTCAATAAGGCTTCCAGTCGACCTTGGGCAATCTCGGCTTGATAGGGAGTGTAGGCCGTATACCATCCGGCATTTTCCAGAATATTTCTTTTTATCACGGAAGGAGTTATACTTTCATGATACCCTAATCCGATATAGGATTTAAACACTTTATTCTTCTCTGATAAATTTTGAATGTGGGACAAATACTCGTGCTCATTCATGGGCTGGTCCAAAGCCAAAGGTTTTGCAAGACGTATATCGTCTGGAATGGTTTCGGAAATCAACTGGTCCACGGAGTTTACATGGATGGTTTTCAGCATTTGTGGAAGGTCCTCTTCTCTAATGCCTATATGGCGTAAGGCAAATACGTCTGTCCTCATAATTTAAGCTATTTTAATCAAAAATATAGGTGAGCAAAAATACTCATTATTTATGTTTATTTTGCAGCTTTTACCTCGAACTCGTTCAAAGTTTTTAACTAAAAGAAGAGGTTATAAACACTATTGTTATTTTTAATTTATGAACTGGCTTAAATACATATTTCATTTTTATTTGGATGCCAGTATACATGTTGCCATATCAGTTTTTGCATTTATTGAAATTACCTGTGTTTTTTTTGGACTGTCTAGGGACAACCATATCTCGTATTTGGCTTTTTTTGGAACAATTGCTTGTTACAATTTTGTGAAATACGGGGTGGAGGCTAAAAAGTATTTTTTAGTAGCTAACGCCTATCACAAAAATATTCAAGCATTTAGTTTTATTGCGGGAGCCCTTGCCTTATATCATGCTTATTTTATGTCTTTTGATACATGGATAGGAATTGTCGTATTGTCAATTTTAACTAGTTTATATGCCATTCCTTTATTGCCTAACACTAAAAATCTTAGAAATTTAGGGGGACTTAAAATTTTTATAGTTGCTTTGGTCTGGGCTGGTACAACGGTCGTTCTGCCGGTCATTGCTGCAAATAAGACGATGGACTGGGATGTTGGAGTGGAGGGGGTGCAACGATTTTTGATGGTCTTGATCCTAATGGTGCCGTTTGAAATAAGGGACTTGAAATATGACGATCCAGAACTTAAAACTTTGCCTCAAAGATTTGGTTTTATAAACACAAAAGTATATGCAGCTTTGGGCGTTGTAGTTTTTTTCTCTTTAACCTTTCTCAAAGACGACTTAACATACTTGGAGGTTATAAGCAAAGGGGTGGTGTTTTTAATGTTGGGAATATTTATGTTTATTACTAAACGAAAACAAACTCCATATTTTGCCTCTTTTTGGGTAGAGGCTATTCCTATTTTTTGGTGGGTCTGTATTTTAGGGTTGGATACCTTTTTAGGCCTTTGATTTTAAATTCTCTTTCATCTTTTCTTTTTCTTCTATAGGAAGTGTTTTAAGACTGGCTTGGGAACAGAGTGTAGTTAATTTTGTATTCTTACTGGAAAAAGTTTTGCAGGTTTTACAAAACAACAAGTGAAGTCTGATCTTGATTTTCTCAAGAAAAGAGGCTTCCCTATACTGTACTTTCGTGCAAATTACTTCAACATCCTTACAGGTCTTCATATTTTAAACCAATTGTTATTCAGGCAATCCATGAGAACAGTTCTTGCTCTGTGGATTATAACCCAAAGGTTAGACGGATTAATTTCTAGCTCCTTACATACCTCTTCCGTACTAAGTCCGTTTATGGTTTTAAGGGTAAAGGCCAGTGCGTGTTTTTTTGGAAGCTTGGAGATACAGTCCTGAATGGCCAGGCCTAATTCCTCGTTTTCTATTTGACTATTTTCCAATAGACTCATTGGGTCCGCTACTTGTTCTTCCAAAAAGTTGCTATCAGCCTCACTATTTTGGTTTTGGGTGATGCGGATCATAGATTTCGCTTTTTTGGAGTTTATTTTGCGATAATGATCAATTACCTTTCTTTTTAAAATTGAAATCAACCAAGTGCGTTCGGCAGCCTCCCCTTTAAAATTTTTAGCCGATTTTAAACCAGCAAAAAAGGTCTCCTGTACCAAATCTTTGGCTATTTCCGAATCGTTAACCCGACTTACCGCATAATTAAAGAGGTAATCGGAATAACTATCGACCCATATATCCGGATTTAATTCTTGTTTTGTCATACCTGTTTGTCATTTCAAAAATAAGTGATTTTTCTGAAGTAGAATTCTTATTTTTGAATAAGTAAATAAGATATGAGAGCAATATTTCTTTTTTTGGTAGTATTAATACTGCAAACAGGTTGTTCGCAGGAAGCTGTGAGCAAAATGCCAATAACCGATTTTAATCAAGAATTACTTGATAAAGGGATTTTGGTAGATGTACGGACTCCAGAGGAATTTGGGGCCGGGCATTTGGAGAATGCCGAAAATGTTAATTGGTATGAGCCTAATTTTATGGAACATTTTAGTGCCGTGGACAAAGACAAAACAATATATGTGTACTGCAAGATGGGAGGCCGAAGCCTTAAGGCTCAGGAAAAGCTAAAGTCCATGGGCTACAAGCATGTAGTGAATTTGGAAGGCGGCTATGATGCGGTTAAAAACGGAAATTAATGTTAGGGTCTAAGTCTTACTATTGAAAGCGCCGAAAACCCCATTAATTGGTATACGGAATTAAATATGGTAAAATATAAGTCAAAAATTGGTTGGTTTCTTGTTCCGGTTATTGTGCTTATGGTGGTTGCTCCTGTCTACTTAATGATAAATAATTCTGATGGAGTTGGTCCAATAATTTTATTATTGACCTTTCTTTTTATTATCTATATTTTTTTGTTTACCAATTATGAGGTTGATGACAGTGTGTTCCGTGTTAAAAGTGGATTTCTGATCAAACGGACCATTCAAATAGATACCATTACAAAAATTGAGGCAACCAATAACCCCATTAGTGCCCCGGCTGCTTCATTGGATAGGCTGGAGATTTTTTACAATACATATGAAAGTGTTATCATCTCTCCAAAGGAGAAACGTGCATTTATTGCCCATTTAAAACAGCTGAATCCCAAGATAGAGGATAGATCCGGACTGTAAATGAGGATTAAGACGATATATAATGTAGAAGATTGTTTATAAAGAGCCAAGTAAATACAGAAGCAAATAAGATAAATAGTGCGTTCATGAAATAACTACCAATCTTAAATAAAGACTTCTGCGGAATTTGGTACATCGGGTAGTACGCTATCTGTGTAATAACTTTGCCAATCCAATAGGCTGCTATCAAACCAGTCAATGCAAGAGCCAATCGTGATCCGTTTTGTAAATCACTTGTTAGAAGTATTGCGATTAATCCAAATGAAAAATTAAGACCTTGGATGTATCGGCCATAGGTTTTGGCTATTTCTTGGTTGAGAGGCTTTAATTGTTTTACATCGTTGTACCAATCAAATACATTATGACGTATGTACGGATAGATCAATGCAGTGAAGATCTGACCAATACCTCCCAATATAATTAGCCAATCCGGTACATTAGTGTTCATAAAATAATATTGCAGTATTATATGAGGGTTTTATAATTATTAGAGCACGATCAGCAATTAACTTAATAATCCGGCCCTTTTCAGTAATGCCTCGATCTTTGGTTCGCTTCCTCTAAAACGTTTATACAATTCCATCGGCTTTTCTGTACCTCCTTTAGAGAGTACATGCTCCTTGAATTTAGTTGCCACCTCCTTGTTGAAGATCCCCTTTTCCTTAAAGTATGCAAAGGCGTCGGCATCTAATACTTCCGCCCATTTATAGCTGTAATAGCCTGAGGAATATCCTCCTTGAAATATATGGGAAAATGAGGTACTCATGCAGGTTTCCAGACATTCGGGGTATAGATCGGTATCCTTAAAGGCTAAACTTTCTTGAGCCTTAACATCCGTAATCTTTGACGGATCCGTCCCATGCCAGGACATGTCCAACAATCCAAAACTTATTTGTCGCAATGTGGCCATTCCTTCTTGGAAAGTTGCCGAGTCTTTTATTTTTTGAACCAATTCCATTGGAATTACTTCGCCAGTCTGGTAATGGGTTGCAAACAATTCCAGGGCCTCTTTTTCGTAACACCAGTTTTCCATTACTTGACTCGGGAGTTCTACAAAATCCCAATATACGGAAGTGCCCGAAAGCCCTGGGTAGACCGTATTCGCCAACATACCATGTAATCCGTGTCCAAACTCATGAAATAAGGTGGTTACTTCATTGAAAGTAAGTAATGAAGGTTTGCTAGCGGTAGGTTTGGTGAAATTGCAGACATTGGAAATATGCGGGCGTACATTAATTCCGTTTTGTACATATTGCGATTTGTAAGAAGTCATCCAGGCCCCACCCCGTTTTCCCGATCTTGGGTGGAAGTCGGCATAAAATAACGATACAAGATTTTTGTCCTGATTGTAAATGCGATAAGTCTTTACATCTGGGTGGTATTTGTCTACATCAAAAACTTCTTCAAATTGCAGGCCAAATAATTTTTCGGCCACTTTAAATACTCCTGCAATTACATTTTCCAGTTTAAAATATGGTTTAAGCTTTTCATCGTCCAGATTGAACAACTTCTGCTTTAATTTTTCAGAATAATAGGCGCCATCCCATTTTTCCAATTGGTCTATACTATCTAGGTTTTTAGCAAAATCTTCCAACTGGGTATATTCCCTTTCTGCTGCAGGTTTTGCCTTTTCCAACAATTCGTTAAGGAAATGATATACCTTTTCCGGGGTTTCCGCCATACGCTCCTCCAATACGTAATGGGCATGTGTTTTATAACCCAATAAGTTGGCCCTTTCATGCCTGAGGTTGGTAATCTTGATTATGTTTTTCTGGTTGTCCAAATCATCATTATGAAAACCTTTGCTTCCAAATGCAATGGACAATTCCTTGCGTAATTTTCGGTTGTCGGCATATTTCATAAATGGAATATAGCTTGGATAATCCAAGGTAATCAACCAGCCATCTTTGTTCTTTGCTTTTGCCAATTGGGCGGCAGCTTCTTTTTCTCCATCAGGAAGACCGGCCAAATCCTCCTCATTGGTAATGTGCATTTCAAATTTGTTGGTCTCGGCCAAAACATTCTCTCCAAATTGAAGCTTTAATTTGGATAGTTCGGTATCAATTTCCCGTAAGCGATTCTTTTTATTCTCAGCTAAATTAGCCCCGTTTCTACTGAAACTTTTATATTTTTTATCTAATAGGGTTTGTTCCTCAGTGGTTAATTCCAAAGTATCAATTTGGTCGTATACGGCCTTAACGCGCTTGAACAATTCAACGTTCAAGGTAATGTCATTACTGAATTCTGAAAGCAGTGGAGAGACCTCTTGGGCTATTTTCTGGATTTCTGGATTGGTCTCTGCGGAATTTAAATTAAAAAAAACACTGGATATCCTGTCCAATTGCTGTCCGGTAAAATCCAAAGCTTTTATAGTGTTTTCAAAAGTGGGAGACTCCTTGGTATTGACAATAGCGTCTATCTCGGCCTTAGCGTCATCTATTGCCTTTATTAATGCAGGTTTAAAATGCTCATTTTTAATCTTGGAGAATGGAGCTGTATCGAAAGAGGTTAACAACGGATTCATTTTGGGGTGTTGTGTTTTTTAATTTGGAATTGGAATTCTTAAATATGTCACTTAATGCAGACTACTTTGTGCTTTTTTTCATTTCTTCTGCGCCGGCGATTACCTTTTGCTTAAGGCCTTCCTTGTACAGGATAATTTTATCCAGGACACATTTATCCGAACTTCCGATAATCTGTGCAGCCAAAATTCCGGCATTTTTTGCGCCATTTAGGGCTACAGTAGCCACAGGGACTCCGCCTGGCATTTGAAGAATGGATAGGATAGAATCCCAGCCATCTATAGAATTACTGCTTTTTACAGGAACACCGATCACGGGTAAAGGAGACATGGATGCCACCATTCCTGGCAAGTGGGCTGCGCCACCTGCGCCGGCAATGATTACGGAATATCCTTTTATATGGGCATTCTTGCTAAAATCGAACAATTTTTCCGGTGTACGGTGTGCCGATACAATATCAACATCTACCTCAATATCAAAACCTTTTAATATATCAATGGCTTCTTGCATAACAGGGAGGTCGCTAGTACTACCCATAACTATCGCTACTTTACTCATATCATTGAAAATTTCTTATTCGCTTATCACTTTTATCGTGTTCTTTACTTGTTCGGCTATTTTTCTAGCCTCACTAATGTCGTTGTTTACAATGGTTACATGACCCATTTTTCGAAAAGGCCGGGTCTGCTTTTTTCCATATATATGAGGGGTGACACCTTCTAGTTTCAATATTTCCTCCATATTTTCATAGACAACATTTCCAGTGTGTCCTTCGGCTCCAACCAAATTCACCATAATACCAGCAACTTTACTGGCAGTATTTCCCAATGGAAGGTCCAAAATAGCTCGGATATGTTGTTCAAATTGATTGGTGTAGCTGGCTTCTATACTATAATGACCACTGTTGTGGGGTCTTGGAGCTACTTCGTTTACCAAAATTTTATTCTCTTGTGTCTGGAACATTTCTACTGCCAAAAGCCCAACATGTTTTATTTTATGGGATAATTGTAACGCTATTTCTTGAGCTTTTTCCGCCACCTTGGCATCTATCCTGGCAGGACATAATACATATTCTACCTGATTGGCCTCGGGGTGGAATTCCATTTCCACTACGGGATACGTCTTAACTTCCCCACTGGCGCTACGGGCGACAATAACGGCAAGTTCATTTTTAAAATTTATCATCTCCTCGGTGATGCATTCTCCGGAAGGAAGACCGTTTAAATCTTCCAATTTACGAACTACTTTAACCCCTTGTCCATCGTATCCAAATTGGGTAGCTTTCCATATAAAAGGAAATTTCAAACCTCCATTGGTAATACTGTCCTCAATCTCACTCTTGTAGGCGAAACGCTGAAAATCTGCTGTGGGTATACTATTGTCAATGTAGAACAATTTTTGTTTTGCCTTGTTTTGTATAATGCGTAATGCACCGGTCGGCGGAAATACCTTTAAGCCTTCATCCTCCAGTTTTTCTAGGGCATCCAGGTTTACGTTCTCGATTTCAATGGTTAACAGGTCTACTTTTTTGCCAAAGCGGTATACCGCATCAAAATCCATTATATCACCTTTAAAAAACTCATTGCAGGCTATTTTTGAAGGGGCTTCCTCAGACGGGTCCATTACCTTGGTATGGATGTCAAATTTTCTTGTTTCGTACAAAAGCATCTTACCTAATTGACCGCCTCCTAGTATTCCTAGTTTAAATTCAGAAGAAAAATAGTTCATTGGAAATGATTCGCTTGTATTAAAGTAGATTGTATATTAGGAACAAAAATACATCTAAATCTTAGAAACTAGGCTTAGACCGTTAAAAAAGAGAAATCAAAGTGCTATATTTGGCATCTTAAATTTATTATAAAAACAACAGCCTTGATTAAGCTACACGACAAATATTTTAAGCCTTTTATAAGTGAAGGTGAAATTATGGCCGCAATTAAAAAGATTGCAGACCAGGTGGCTGTGGATTATAAAAAGGAAACTCCCATTTTTGTGGGGGTCCTCAACGGCGCCTTTATGTTTGTTTCAGACTTTTTAAAGGCTTATCCATACCCTTGCGAGGTATCCTTTGTACGCTTAAGCTCCTACCAAGGACTTACGTCTACAGGAATAGTGGAGACCTTGTTGGACGTTCCCGAGAATATTGAAGGTCGCAGTGTTATTATCTTGGAAGATATCATTGATACCGGTAGGACCGTTAAAAAATTAATCGACTTATTTTCCAATACCAAGGTAAAGGAATTTAAAATTGCCACCTTGTTTTACAAATCTGAGGTTTATAACGGGGAGTATGATATAGACTATTTTGGTTTGAAAATCGAGGATAGATTTATAGTGGGCTATGGATTGGATTATAATGAATTGGGAAGAAATTTAAGAGAAGTATATCAACTAAACCAAAAGCACATGATAAACCTAGTTTTGTTTGGAAAACCTGGTGCAGGAAAGGGCACGCAGGCTTCATTTTTAAAGGATAAATATAATTTAAAACATATTTCTACAGGAGATGTTTTTCGTTATAACATTAAAAATGGTACGGAACTGGGCACATTGGCAAAATCTTATATTGACAAGGGAGAATTAGTACCCGATGAGGTTACCATTAAGATGTTACAGGACGAGGTAGAAAAAAATCCTGAAGCCAGTGGATTTATCTTTGATGGTTTTCCTAGGACAACGGCTCAAGCCAAGGCATTGGATAATTTTTTAGTAACAAAGGAAATGAGGATTGATGCGACCATTGCTTTGGAGGCTAACGATGAAGTATTGATACAAAGATTATTGGAGCGAGGTAAGGTAAGTGGCAGGACCGATGATCAGGATGAAAAAATGATACGTAACCGTTTTGATGAATACAATGAAAAAACAGCCCCCTTAAAGGATTACTATGACGATCAGGGGAAATTTCATAGTGTAAACGGAATAGGTTCTATTGAGGATATTACTAGCCGCTTGGCAAAAGTAATTGAAGAGTTACAAGCAATTTAAGATCTGGCCAAAAGCGAGTTTTAAGTCTAGGCAACAATCGTCATTAATAATGAAGGCCTTGGTTGGTTTGTATAATTGGAACCTACAGCGATTTTAGGGTTTAAGGTGTTGAATTATAGACATATGGTGGCCAGGTGTTGATGGACCATGGATAAATAAGCTAAAAAAATGACTGAAGGAAATTTTGTGGATTATGTAAAAGTGCACTTGGAATCCGGTAAAGGAGGAAAAGGTTCTGTGCATTTACATAGGGAAAAGTTTATAACAAAAGGTGGGCCAGACGGTGGTGATGGTGGTCGTGGGGGTCACATTATTGTCCGAGGCAATAAAAATTTATGGACTCTATTAGGGTTTAAATTTACAAGGACTTTTAGGGCAGGTCACGGTGAACATGGTAGTAAGAACCGTAGTAGTGGTGCTGATGGCCAGGATGTATATTTGGACGTACCCTTAGGAACGGTCATTAAAGATTCTGAGACCCAAGAGGTGTTGATGGAGATTACCGAAGATCAGGAGGAAAGAATTCTTTTGGAAGGCGGTATGGGGGGTCGAGGTAACTGGCATTTTAGAACAGCTACCAATCAGACACCCAGATACGCACAACCCGGTGTTAGTGCACAGGAATTGGACCTTATTTTAGAATTAAAAGTATTGGCAGATGTTGGTTTGGTAGGTTTTCCAAATGCGGGTAAATCTACCCTTTTATCTGTACTTACTTCTGCCCAACCTAAAATTGCGGATTATGAGTTTACTACTCTAAAGCCCAATTTGGGAATTGTAGAATACAGGGATTTTAAAAGTTTTGTTATTGCGGATATTCCCGGTATTATTGAAGGCGCAGCGGAAGGGAAAGGACTTGGGCATTATTTTTTAAGACATATAGAACGGAATTCTACTTTACTATTCTTAATTCCGGCCGATAGCAAGGATATTTCCAAAGAATACGAGATTTTGCTAGATGAGCTTCGAAGATATAATCCAGAGTTGTTGGACAAGGACAGATTGATAACAATTTCTAAGTCGGATATGCTGGATGAAGAGCTTATTTCGGAGATGAGGCTTGAGCTGGACAAGGATTTTAAGGATATTCCATATATGTTTATTTCATCGGTAGCCCAGATGGGACTGGTAGAACTAAAGGACAGACTATGGGCAATGCTAAATAAATAATTTCATTTATTTTTTTGAACAGATAGCTATTCAAGCTACCTATTGCCTTGCGTTTTAACGAATACTTACCTTCATAAAAAACGGCATTAATAATTTTTGCTATTTTAGAGCATGTTTAAGAAATTGTACACAATCTCTTAAACATGCTCGTATAAAAATCTGAATAATGAAAAGTATAATCCCATTCGTGTTATTGGTCTTTTTAGTTTCTTGTAGTACTATTCGTGTAAATTATGACTACGATAGGGACACCGATTTTTCTAAATATACCACCTATAATTATTATCCGGATATGGATATTGGTTTAAGTGAATTGGATTCTAAAAGATTATTGAGGGCCATAGATTCCATTATGCGCGGTAAAGGCTTTTTGTTGTCCGAAGAGCCGGAATTTTTAATAGGAATTATGAGTAGGTCTTTTCAAGCACCAAGAAACAATACCGTAGGTGTGGGCCTAGGTGGAGGTGGTAGAAATGTAGGTGGAGGTATGTCTATAGGAATTCCAGTGGGGGCAGCAAATGTTGAACGGGAAATTCAGATTGATTTTGTGGATAGCCAGAAGGATGAACTATTTTGGCAGGCCATTACGGTAAGTTCCCTTAGGGAAAATAGTTCTCCCAATGAAAGGGAGCAAAAACTACAGGCATTGGTTGCCAAAACCTTTGAAAAATACCCGCCAAAAAGTAGAAAATAAGTTTAATACAATCTACATATTAAATATCTGTAATATTGTTAATAAGAAGCGGGACCAATAATTTGGTCCCGCTTCTTATTTTTTGGAATATTTTTTATTAAAAATTATGGTCTAAGTATATCCTTATATCTGTCCTTGTAGGCGTAGAGCATCACTATATTAAGAACAAGCAAGACTAAAGTTAGGCCAATGGAACCTGGTTCCAAAAATGCATTGAACAATAATGCATTTACCGAAACGGTCATAAGGATAATCATCATCAAAGCACCAAATTTGTTTGTCAATAATGAAAGTCCGGAAAGAATTTCCACTATGGCTACCACATAAAGGGTATTTGTACTCATTAAAGCTGAAAAATAGTTCATAGCCGCTTCGGACATTTGCCCTGCAGGCATAAAATGTAAGAATTTATTCGCCCCAAAGACGATAAGGAAAAGTCCAAAAACAAAACGCAATGCAATAAAAAAGGTAGAGTTCATAATTCTTTGGTTTTATGTTAGTTATTTATGAAATTATGAAAAAAAGCAATACCTTTTTATTAATCTTATGTTTTTTTGCTATTCCACTGCAATTCTTGTCCCCTCACTATGGCTACTAAATTCTGGTGCATACATACTTTGTATCGTAGTAATCCCATTACTGAAATCACCTGCATTGTTAACCCTTAAGTCATATTCGAATACATAAACTCCTTTTGGCAAATAGTCGAAAAAGAAATTTGTGCTGGCATCTTTAGTGCTCTCATAGAAGCCCAGTCCGTCTTGCCATTTATAACTGGAAAGTACATTGATGGGTTCCAATCCAGCAGCTCTCATATCTTTCATATGCACAAATTCCATGGGTCTATCTGCCCTTAATTCAATTCTTATTCGAACCAAATTGCCCACATTTAATCGTGTTTCGTCATTGATTTCCGATATTACCTCACCCGTATCTGTGTTCGTTTTTAAGAACACTTTCTTTTTTAATTTCAAAGGTGTATCTGCAGTCGTAATTTTGTCCAAATCCTCAAAATATTGCCAGTACAAGGCTCCCCAGGCAATTCCATTTCCTTTTTTAACAAGTTGAACCTCCGCCATTTTCGGAACTACTTCGTTTTTGGTCCAAGTGGTTTTAAAATATCCAGTACCGGCTTCCACTTTAACATTATCCAGTTTGGAAGCTTCAATTTTTTCTCCTCCCACCGTTACCTCAACAGCATCCGTTATGGATAACCAGTCACTTCCCTGCAATAGTAGTGCATATACCGCATCTGTGGTCGCTTTTGTAGTTTTCCATTGGTTGGTCTGTTTGTGCTTTAACAACCATATTTTAAGGTTGTCTATAGTTTTAACATCGTTTTTAATTTCAGAAAAAGCTTCGATCAATAGTGCCTGGGTCTCTATTGGTGCTTGGTGCCAATGCCAGGAATTGGTGTTTTCTTTCCAATACATACCCAATTCTTCACTAGTAATACTATTTTCTTCCAAGGACTTGATTATTTTATTGGCAGTTATTGTATCATTATTTCTGTATAGGAAAAGGGAAAGAAGTCCCTTGGAATACAAATCCCGCTTTACCCAAAATTTTTGCGCCTGTGTTTTATAGTATTCCATAATTTCATTAACCTTTTTAGGGATTAAAATGTCTGGAAAAAAACTGCGCATATATAGGTAATGCAGCTGGGTCTGGCTCAAGTGATCATCGTTCAGACTTCTGGCGTATTTTTTCATTTGCTCGTATTCCTTTACAAACTCCTTGTCCAAATAAGCAACCGCATTTTCTGTTATTTCCTGTACTTTAGGGTCAACGCCTTTGTTGGTCCCGGATGCTCCTTCTCGTCCTTCGGTGGATGTTAGTTTTTTAAGATGCCCTAAGCCAGTGATAATATGTTGTGTGATAAACCGGTTTTCCGGACCGCCATTAAACCAAGCCCAAGCACCGGATGACATTTGGTTCTGTTCTAGTTTGTTAAGGGCATTGGTCTGATTATTCTTCAATTTATTAAGATCAAAGAGCAATGCTATACGCTTCTTTTGTTCGCTTTCAGATTGGGCATCTCGCAGCCAGGGTGTCTCCTGAATTAAAATCGATTTTAATTCTTGATTCTTCTCAAGATTGCTCAATAAGGCATCTGAATTGGCCCATTGCTTAAATACCTCTTGGATTCTAGGATTGGAATTGGCAATGTATCCACCCAAGGTGTAGGCATAGAATCTCGAAAATATTTGCTCATTACAGTCATAAGGGTATTCCATTAAATAAGGTAGGGCTTGTACCGCGTACCACGCTGGGTTGGAAGTTATTTCCAGGCTAAGTTGGTGATGCTTTAAGGTAGTGGAATTGATATTTTTAAGTTTTTCCAAAGTAAAGGTCTTTGTTTCATTACCTCGTACCCACATTGGTAAGGTTTCGGTAACCAACATACGGTTGGTAAGTACAGGGAGTACATTTTGTTCCCCATCACTAAAATCGCCCGCTTTTGCCATTACTTTATATTGGATTGCTTCAATTCCTTCTGGAATTTTTAGGTTCCAGGATACTTGAGTATTTCCCTTGGCATCTACGGTAAAGGAATTTTCGGTTTTAGCTGTTCCTAGACTGTCATCAGTAATCAATAATTCATGGGTGATATCTTTACCGCTTAGGGCATCCAGCAATTCCAGCCTCGCTATTCCATTAAGCGATTTGTCCGTAAGGTTAGCAATTTTTGTGCTTATAATTATTTTATCGCCCTCACGTAAAAATCGAGGTACATTGGGGGTAACCATCAATTTCTTTTGCGTGACCGTTTCCAAAGTAGTAGTGGCACTTTGCAAGGTTTTGGTATGTGCCAGCAACTGTAATTTCCACTTGGTTAAAGCTTCGGGCGTTGTAAAGCTGAAAGTCACATTACCATCTTGATCGGTCAGCAGTTGAGGGAAGAAAAAAGCCGTCTCTTGAAGATTTTTCCGAATCTGAATATCATCAAACCCATCCTTTTCAACATTGTTGTCCTGTGGAACTTGGCTGCCCGCCTTGTTTTCTGGAGCTGGTGTCCCAAAACCGGTCACTACTGTTTCTTCCAGGGCTTCACTATCCGCTGATATTTCCATTATGGCACCCGGGGCACTGCTCTTCATCATCATTCTTTCCCTCCTGGCGTAGCCATATCCAAAATGGAAGTCGAACCAATCCAAGGAGTCATAATACTGAGGGTCATAGGCGAAACCGTCCCCAAAATTTAAATAGGTGTTAAAAGAGGTAATCCCGTAACTTTTATTGGCATTCAGATTCCCGTGGGTATAATATTGTCCTCTGTAATTGGGGGAAAAATTCCAATGATGCCCTTGAAAAGCATCCAATGAGGCGTCGTACATACTGGCCAGCAATTCTGCCGTTACCTTATCTCCTTTAGGCCCTTTAACTTTAAAGGACCAAGTTTCTTCCGCTCCAGGAAGTAACTTATCCCTGAAAGTAAGCGTTTCTATTTCAAGGTCCGAACTGGGGTAGGGAACAGCAATGGAAAGGCTTCCCGTTTGAAATGAATTAAATGCTGAGTAACTATAACTTATGGCAAATCCACCTAGGTCGTCCGCCGTAACGGGAATTTCGATAGACTTAGAATTATTGTGCAATTCAATGATATGGGTTGCCACAACTTTCCGGTCTTTTTCAATGAATACGGAGATAGAAATATCCTCGGCACAAGAGAGGAAGCTAAGCTGTACTTTATCCCCTATTTCATAAGTACTTTTGTCCGACTTGATTTGAAAAAGCTGATTGTCGGCCAACTTCTTGTCGTTATCACTGTATAAAGTAGTTTGCGTAATATCCTTTACCAGTTGTCCAAATTTATCCTTAGTTTCCAGTTCTATGACATATTTACCGGACATCCATTTTTTAATGGTACCTAGGCTAATTTCCTTAGATTTTCCTGTATCAAAACTGGAATCCCATACCAGTTCACCCTTTTCCCAATAGGCGGAATTGTCTTCCTTACCAAAGGCTTCATGCGGATAAATTTCCTTGAATTTGGACTTTCCAAAGCCATCATAATCAGGCGCTGCCCATGGTCTTGGTCTTAAGACATTGCCGGGCGCTTTTAGTTTATACATTTTCAAGGTTCCTTGTGCTGGAACAAATTGCCCGTTTAGGTTATTGGTGGAAATAGTAATCTTAGGATTCTTTATATCCTTATTTAGGAGGTCTGCAATTTGGATATCAGCGGTAAGCGCATGATATCCAACGTTGATCATGGTAGTTGCACTATGGGTCTCGCCATTGAGGTCTGTGACGTCAGCGGTAACTTCATAATTAAAGGTGGGTAAATTTTCTTTGGCAATACTTAGGTCCGGTAGGGCCTTAAAATTAATGGTGTATTTTCCATTGGCATCAGTAATTATTTTGCCATGGGCAATTTCTTGAGGGGTGCCATCAAAATAGGGTAGGTGCCAATAATACCATTTTGGATAATAGACTACCCGGCGTACGGTGTAACTTACCTTGGCGTCGGTAATAAGGCTTCCTGCATAAGCAGTGGCCTTACCTTGAACGGATATACTATCATTAACCTTGTAAGTCTCCTTAACCGGATCTAAGGCGGTTTCAAATTTGGGACGTTTGTATTCTTCCACTAAAAAATAACTATTACCGCTAATATCAACTTCTTCAGAATCTACTTTCAGATAATAATTACCTGTAAGTCCGTTGTTGGGTAATATGAATTCTCCTGAAAAGGAACCATAATCATTGGTCTTAAATTCTTGTTGGGCAACTTCTTGATGGTTAACATCTATAAGGCTTACCGTTAATTTAGTTTTGGTAAGTACGGAGGATTTATCATCTTTTTGCACTATCGCCAATCCTTTAAAATATAAGGGTTGTCCCGGCCTGTAAATGCTTCTGTCCGTAAATAAAAAACAGGAATAGAGGTTGTCTCCCTCCCCTTGGTCATAATTGCGATTAACATAAAAGTCATCAAAGAAGGCCTCTTCATCTTTTGCGCTAACCAGGATATCTACATTGTTCCAGCGCTGGTTAGATAAGGGAAGGGTTACCATGCCTTTTTCATTGGAAATCAAAGTCTTGGTCAGTACAGGTCTTTCGTAGTTTAGATTATAGGAGAATTTTAAGGTAGCCCCTGAAATGGGTTTTCCGTGGTTGCGATCAATTAGCTGGAAGTGATGATCCGTGTTGGTTTGACTCTCTACCAATGCCAGATTGGTGACTTGGATAGGGCTAAAGGAGAAAGTTGTTTGTGCATCAGGATTTGGGAGGCCTAAAATGATATAGGACCCGTCCGCCAATTCAGGTAAGGGAATTTCAATTTTATGGGATTGATAGTCCTTTTCATTAATGAGTTTTGCATCCCATTTTTTAACTTCCTTTAGCTTTTGAATAAATGCTAATTTCTTGTCCTCAGGATATAGCTCGTTAAGCTGTTTTATTTCCTTTTGGGAAATCTTGCGAGCTGATAAAAAAATCTCATTCAGGTTTTTATATTCTACAAGTATACGCGAAGGCTTGTTGGTCGGAATATATCTTTCCCCGGTCAATTGAATGTCTTTGGAAAGAATCTCTGATTTTAAAGCTTTACATTTTTCTGCGCCCCTAGTATTTGGAAATTGACTTATAACAGATTCGCAAACTGCCAAGGCTTCTTTCTGTTTCCAGCGGTGTACTTCTTTGGTATTAGGTTGATAGGTATTACCCCATTCGCGGTACAACAATGCAATTTCATATAGGTATAAGGCTGAGTTTTTATTATTTCCTAGTGCTTCGGCCGTGTTCTGCAACACCTCCAAATACTGTTGGTCCTTATTCTGGAATACGGCATGTTCCCTTATATATTTTATTCGTTCTATATCAACATCCACAAATGCCAAGCTTGAGGGGTCCTTGGAGTGCATCTCCAAGAGTTGCTGATAAACCAATATGGCCCTGGCTTGCAGAGAAGTTTCGTCATCACTACTAATTTTTTGTTCAACAAATTGTTTTGCTTCAAATAGTATTTCGGGCATATCCAGTTCAAATTTATCAGCTGGCCGTGTAATACTGGTTTCACTTGTCTTATAAAAATCCAAGGCTGAATGGGCTAAAAGATCAAACAGGGTAGGGCGAAAAGTTTCCGAGCCTTTTTGTTCTGACAAGATTTCTTTGAACGAAGCTACTTTTAGCTGTTGTAATTTCGATGAATTCTGTAATGAGGCAACAAAATGTATGCTAATTTCATGGAAAATAGTGGTTAGGTCCCAGGTTCTAAAGTCAACAGAATCTACTTTTTTCTTTGTTTCTGTACGGTCGTAGAATTGATATCTATTTTGTTGAAAATATTGCCAATACATATTCGCCAAATAACTTTCCAGAATATTGGTGGTGGGGAATTGGCTTTGGGCTATTTCCAATTTAAAGTCTTGCACTATTTTTAATTGGGCATCTTCCTCTAAGGTTAAGGCGTATTTGGAGGTGTATAAAAGGGATTTTATGATCTCAACAGAATTCTGCTCTTTTTGGGCCTTTTTGGAAATTAAGGCTACAATATTTAGGGCGGATTTTGTGAGTGCCTCCTTTTCAAATTTTTGTACCCTTTCCCAAAGCGCTGTATAAGAATCGTTGATAGATTGGGAATGTCCCATTTGAGAGAATAGAATTATGGTGAATATTGTTGCTATCTTTTTCATCGTAATAATTTAAGAAACAAAATTGGGCTATATATTATGGTATCGCAAGGGTAAATGAGTAAACTGTACTTTTGAATGAGCAAACCGACCTTGAAGTGCTTAGATGCAAAAAGAATACCAACGTTGCTTCCGAAGTACACCGATTTTTTTCTCAGTCTATAGAAGCATTAATTTCCTTTAAGAGCCCAATACTTTTGGGCAAAGTTGGAAACGCGGGGAATTCTGTTCCGAAGCCAACAATTTATAGAGATTTAAGCAACCCACCATCTATTGGAATATTGGTTCCGGTTATAAAGGAGGCGTACTCGGATGCTAAGAAAGTAACCAAATGGCCATATTCCGCTGGATTGCCAAATCGGCCAACAGGAACATGGGTGAGCATTTGCTTTTCAACTTCAGCAATCGGAATACCCAAGGATTTAGCCTTGGCACCATTAAGTTCTTTTAACCTTTCCGTATTAAAATATCCTGTCAAGGTACTGTTCACTGTAATGTTGTATTGGCCAACATCGGAAGCCAAGGTTTTGGACCAGGTAACTACTGCGGCCCGAATGGTATTGGACAGCGCCAAATAGGACAAAGGTTCCTTTACCGAAACAGAGGCTACGTTAATAATTCGTCCATATTTCTGGGCAATCATTCCCTGGAGGGCCTGTTCCGTTGTAAATACCACGGTCTTAAAAAGTAGGTTGAACGCATCTTGATAATCTTCTGATGTTTTTTCCAAGACCCCTCCCGCTGCGGGTCCCTGGGTATTGTTAACCAAAATATCAACTGTATTTGTTTTAAAGAAATCAGCAATAGTTTGCTTATAGCTGTTAAGATTGGAATTATCTATCACCAAATACTGGTGGCGTTGCCCATTATCAGTAGGAAGATTTGATACGAGAGATTTTAATTTATCCTCACTACGGGCCATTATTGTTACACTAGCGCCACTTAGTGCCAACTGCTGGGCAATGGCCCTGCCTATTCCGCGGCTACTGCCACCTATCAATGCTTTTTTATTTTTAAGTGATATGTTCATCCTTTTTAATTTTTAAACCCGATCCCTTTAGGAAGGGCCTTTTATTTATATTCTTCCCTTGTTGGGCTAAACACATCCATTAATTTACAGGGAGTCAGCGCTCGCCCACTATGGGGAATATTTGAAGGGATTATTACCAGGTCTCCTGGTTCGTAGGTGTTGGTAATACCGCCCAAAGTAAATTCAAATTTCCCTTCGAGCACTTGCATTACCTGCTCGTTTATATGTTTATGCTCTGGAACTTTAGCACCTTCTTCTACTTCCCAAAAGGCCAAACTCATATTTTGTGCATGAATAAGTTTTCCATGATAGCCGGGCATAATTTCCTTAGAAACAATTTCTGCAAGTTTTATTTTCATCAATTGGGTTGTTTGGTACTAAATTAAAAAATAATCAGGTTTTAACGATGCTTTTCGGTCTTATTCGTGAGGTCCGTATTTCAAAAGCCGCAGGCGTGTTGAAATGGGATAGTCGAACGAACCCCGCCTTTTTGGCGGGGTAACTGGTTTAATGTCTCGACCCTTAGATAGGTTCCTTCAAGGGTCCAGGGCAACTTGGGTTTGAAGCTATTTATTTTCCTTAAAATGAAACCTTTCAATAACATTTTTGATAGCCTTGAACAATGATTATCTTTACCCCTTAAATTGATTTTTTCATGCATATTCATTTTATTGCCATCGGAGGCAGTGCAATGCACAATTTGGCCTTGGCATTACATCATAAAGGGTATATTATTTCGGGAAGTGATGACGTAATTTTTGAACCTTCCAAAACTAGGTTGAAAGCTAAGGGGCTTTTACCAGAACCCTTTGGCTGGTTTCCGGAAAAGTTACACTCCAATTTGGATGCGGTAATTTTAGGAATGCACGCCAAGGCAGATAACCCAGAGCTGTTAAGGGCACAGGAATTAGGATTGAAAATATATTCCTATCCAGAATTTTTATATGAACAATCCAAAAATAAAACTAGGGTTGTCATTGGGGGAAGCCATGGCAAGACCACTATTACCTCTATGATCTTGCATGTGCTAAATTATCATGATAAACCAGTAGATTTTATGGTTGGAGCACAACTGGACGGATTTGATCGCATGGTGCACCTTACCGAGGAGAACGATTTTATAGTTTTGGAGGGGGACGAATACTTGTCCTCGCCAATAGATAGGAGGCCAAAGTTTCATTTATATAAACCCAATATTGCCCTTTTAAGTGGAATAGCTTGGGATCATATTAATGTATTTCCTACCTATGATAACTATGTGGAGCAATTTCGAATTTTTGTGGATAGCATCGTAAAAGGAGGGAGTATTACCTATAATGAAGAAGACCTGGAAGTAGATAAGGTGGTAAAGGCATCCGAGAATGCTATTCGAAAACTCCCATATCATACTCCTCAATATGCTGTTGAAAACGGACAAACTATTTTGGAGACTCCAGAGGGGCCCATGCCTATTGAGGTTTTCGGGAAGCATAACTTGAACAATTTGGCGGGGGCAAAATGGATATGCCAAAATATGGGCGTGGATGAGGATGACTTTTATGAAGCAATAGCATCCTTTAAAGGGGCTTCCAAAAGATTGGAAAAAATTGCAGAGGGAAAGACCGCTGTTGCCTATAAGGATTTTGCCCATTCACCGAGCAAGGTAATGGCCACGACCATGGCCGTAAAGGAGCAGTATCCGAATAGAAAATTAATTGCATGTTTGGAATTACATACCTATAGTAGCTTTAATCCCGAGTTTTTAAAGGAGTATAAGGGTGCGCTGGAAGCCGCCGATATAGCAGCGGTTTTCTATTTGCCGGAATCGGTTAAAATTAAAAAGCTAAAAGAGGTGACCCCAGAACAAATTTCAGAGGCCTTTGTTCGGAACGATTTACAAATTTTTACAGAGGCCGAAATTTTCAAAAATTTTGTTTTTGGTCAGGAATATGACAACTCAGTACTACTTTTAATGAGTTCAGGAAATTACGGTGGATTGAATTTAGAAGAGGTTAAAGAGATGGTGGAATGTTATTAAATAGGCATTATTCGTTTGAAATTATGTTAAATAAAGGTGACCAGGGTTTGAGGCAAAAGGATTTTAAATTCGATTAAAGAACCTTTGCAAAAAGCAATATTAATGTAACTTTATGGCTGATTTATCTTTTTTTAAATGAATAAAGGTCCTATAGGTATTTTTGATTCGGGCATTGGAGGCACTTCAATTTGGCGTGAAATCAATAAGATTCTTCCACATGAATCAACAATTTATTTGGCCGATAGTAAGAATGCCCCCTATGGTGAAAAATCAAAAGAGCAAATTCTACAACTTAGTATTAAAAATGTTGAATTACTTTTAAAAAGGGGTTGTAAGCTTATAGTTGTTGCCTGTAACACGGCTACTACTAACGCCATTAAAGAGCTTAGGGCCAGCTACAGCATACCACTTATAGGAATTGAACCTGCTATTAAGCCTGCAGCCTTGAATTCCAAAACTAAGACTGTTGGAGTATTGGCTACAAAGGGGACTTTAACAAGTGCCTTGTTCAATAGTACTTCGGAAATCCACGCTAATGGCATAAAGGTGCTTGATCAAGTTGGTACAGGCTTGGTGGAGCTTATAGAAAAAGGAGAGGTTCATACCCCCAAAACCCGGGAGCTATTGCAAACCTATTTGGAACCAATGTTAAGCCAAGGGATGGATCAATTGGTTCTGGGGTGTACTCATTATCCATATTTAATACC
Organism: Arenibacter catalasegens; assembly: GCF_002909235.1. Classification (GTDB taxonomy): domain Bacteria; phylum Bacteroidota; class Bacteroidia; order Flavobacteriales; family Flavobacteriaceae; genus Arenibacter; species Arenibacter catalasegens. The sequence goes on along the minus strand of NZ_PHQQ01000002.1, from coordinate 288,831 downwards.
CTTGATAAGGGAAATTTTACCAAATAATATTGAGATTATTGACTCTGGGGAGGGGGTAGCCAAACACACCAAAAACGTATTACAGCAATTTTATTTACTAAACAGCTTGGATCAAGAAGATATAGAACATCAATTTTTTACAAACGGGGATATTTTAGTTTTAAAATCCTTTTTAAAGGAGGATAGGGTTCCTTATAGGGCAGAATATTTGGACTTTTAACTTTTTGCCTTAGTGGTCGTTATTATGACTTTTTCATATACGTTAAATAAGTGAAATCATATTTATGTCGCTCATCCTTAGGGTGGTAATCTTCTTTTGTCAATTGCCATTTAGCTTCGTCAAAATCAGGGAAAAAGGTGTCCGCTTCAAAAGACCCATGCACTCTGGTAAGTTCTATTTGGTTAGCATGCTCCAATCCAAGCCGGTAGATTTCGCCTCCTCCGATAATAAAGGATAAGGAGTCGCCTTTTACCAAGTTCAATGCTTCCTGAATGGAATGTACTACAATGCAATGGGTATGGTTTACGGTATAGTCTTTATCCCTGGTGATAATAATATGGGTTCTATTGGGCAAAGGTTTAGGGAAGCTCTCGAAAGTTTTTCGACCCATGATTATTTTATGCCCTGAGGTAAGACTTTTAAACCGTTTAAAATCGTCGGGTAAATGCCACAATAGGTCGTTGTCTTTGCCCAAAGCGTTGTTTTCTGCGGCAGCAGCTATGATAGATAGAATGTTCACTATTCTTTTTTTTTATTAATGTTGGATAAAGGAAAGTCGGTTTCGATCTCCTTCTGCAATTCGGCTATTTTATGTTTTTGTTTTAAGACCAATTTTTCGCGTTGCGCCCGCTCCCATTCCAAGCCCATGAATTTTGTGGTAACAAATACGTTAAAGATATGAATGGCGAACAAAAAGGCCCAAAAGGTAATGGCCCAGACGAACCAGTTGTATTCCACGCCATACTTAAGTATTTTATTGATGATGATCAGAAATACACTTCCGATCAAAAACACCACAAAGTGGCTAAACAGATTCTTTTTTTGTTTTATCCTAGTTTGAGCATGTTCCAAGAGTTCATGCTGCTCAATTTCTATAAGTGATTTTTTTTTATTCTTGAAGAACATCCTAATTCCTATCTTTAGACAAAGATACCATAAATACAAATTTTACATCTTTGGATATGCAAAAGATTATTAAACAATTCCCAGTTTTAAGTCAATACACCTATGTAAATACAGCCACCTCAGGTTTGCTTTATGATGGTCTTCTGGATTGGCGTCAGGAACATGACCTTGATTTCCTTATTGGAGGGAGTATGATGAAAATGAAAAGTAATGTACTTATTTCAGAAACCAGAAATACCGTTGGAAAATTCTTTGGCTGTAAGGCTGAAAATGTAGCTTTGGTACCCAATTTTTCCATTGGACTCAATTTATTATTGGAAGGAATGGGAGGCAAAAGAAATGTATTGTTGTTGGAAGGGGATTATCCTTCCGTTAATTGGCCTTTTGAGAATAGGGAGTGTACCACCTACTATGTAAAGGTCACCGAGGGTTTGGAGGAAGATATTTATAACAATATCAAATCCAAGAACATCAATGTTCTGGCCCTAAGCTTGGTGCAATGGTTAAATGGCATCAAAGTTGATCTGGAATTCTTAAGGAATTTAAAAATGAAGTTCCCTGATCTCTTGATCATAGCGGACGGTACTCAATATTTGGGTACCGATATTTTTAATTTTGAGGATTCAGGAATAGATGTTGTAGGTGGCAGTTCCTATAAATGGCTTCTTGGAGGATACGGAAACGGATTTATGTTATTTGCAGATGAAACAGCTGCCAAATTTACTTGTCGCTCTGTTGGTTTTAATTCGGCAAATGCGTATTTGAATGGCAAAGATAAGGTGTCCTTCGCAAAACAATTTGAGCCTGGACATTTGGATACATTTAATTTTGGGAGTTTAAATTATTCTCTAGGGTTTCTATCGGGCATTGGTATGGAGACTATTTCGGACCAAATTAAAAAGCTATCTAAAAAGGCAAAAATGGAGTTTGGGAATTTAGGGCTATTAGAAGATTCCGTTGTAAAGCGAAAAGAACATAGTTCTATTTTTAATATTTCGGCAAATAAGGATATATATGCTAAATTATTGGAGAAGGATGTGATTTGTGCCCAGCGGGGAAACGGTATTCGTTTAAGTTTTCATTTCTACAATACAGAAAATGAGATAGATAAGATTATAGGAATCCTTAAGGAAAAATAGTAAATGTTAATTTCTTAGGAATTTTGCCCTGTTAAATTATTAAAGTAGGTCAATTGTTAAACTTATTTTAAGAAAATGATAAAAATGACATTGGTCATTGGTAATGAGGGATTTAATGATGTAATTTTGCACTTTAATCTAAAATTTAGAGGTTATGGGAATTACAAAACAATATTTAAAGAGTAAGCCAGTATGCAAGGTAACTTTTTCAGTTCCTGCAGAAGATGCCAAGAAGGTTGCGGTTGTAGGAGATTTTAATAATTGGAGCCCAAAAGGTAGTGCACTTAAGAAATTGAAAAATGGAACCTTCAAGGGGACTTTCGATTTACCTAAAGAACAAACATATGAATTTAAGTATATAGTGGATGGTAATTTCATTAACGAGGCTGAGGCTGATCGTTACCAATGGAATGAATTCGCTGGTGCTGAGAATTCAGTTTTGGAATTGTAATTATTTATATCTGATACCATTGATATTTAACTTCAATGGTATCAGATTAATGAGAATATTTATTTATCATCGTTCCTTTAGAACTTATTTTTCTACAGTAACCCCTTTCCAAAATGCGATTCTTCCCTGAATCGATTTCGCTAGATCGCTTATTTCCGGATAATACCAAGCCGCATCATTGTTCTTTGCACCATCCACCATTAATTATAATAAGAAGCAGAACCTTTCCAAGGGCATATAGTGTGGGTTGTGCTAGGGGAAAAATACTCCGTTTTAATACTATCGGCAGGAAAATAATGGTTGTTCTCAATAACAATGGTATCATCACTTTCCGCAATTATCTTACTATTCCAGATGGCCTTCATTGTTTTGGTTTTTAATGTTGTTCATATAAATTTTTCTTTTGGGGATATTCCTTAATTCTATTCTTTTATCAGGATATAATTCTTAAAATACTTCTTGGAATCCGTGAAGGCATTCAAAACTTTTAAGCCGGCCTCATTTGCCAAGTTGGTAATGTCACTATCATCATATTTCTGGGAAATCTCGGTATGGATTGTTTCCCAAGCCTCAAAATTAACGACTAAGTCAATAGATTTTATATGGATTTCTTGTGCTTCTTTGGATACCAAATAACTTTTCGCCGTACCAGTTTGCGGATCATAGGTTTCCCAATGCAAAAATTTGTCCAATTCAAAATTCCCTTGCAATTCCGAATTTATTCTCTTTAGTAAATTTTTATTGAAGGCTTCCGTAATTCCGGCCGGATCGTTATAGGCATCCAAGATGGTCTGTGGATTTTTTTTCTGATCGCAACCCAGTAAGATCATATCATCAATTTCCATAGATCTTTCTAACTCCGACAGGAATCCAAGAGCTTGGTCATGCAATAGATTTCCAATATTGGAACCTAGGAAAAGGATTATATTCCTGGAATTCCCTTCCTTTCTTATGGCTTTTAGGGTTTCAATATAAGTGCCCTGTCTTGTCTCAACATTTACGGTTGGGTAATCCAAGGAAAGGGAAGTTTCCAATTGGTCCAGGGCATTTTGGCTAATATCGATAGGAATATATTTAAAATCTATTCCGGTACCCGATAATTGCTCTAATAATATTTTGGTTTTGGTGCCATCACCAGCCCCAAGTTCCAATAAATTTATGCTAGTGGTTTCTTTTGCAAACAGGGCCGTTATTTGAGCTTTATTCAAATCCAATATGTTGTATTCACAACTGGTTAAATAATACTCTGGCATATTCATAATTTGCTGAAAAATCTTATCACCTTTATGGTCGTAGAAATATTTTGAGGATAAGTGCTTTGGGAAATCCGTTAGGCCGTTATATACATCCTTTTGGAATTTAGTGTCAAGTGCTGTTATTGTTTGTTGTTCCATAAATTATTGTTATTTGGCCAATCTAATCCCTGTAAATTGCCATCGTAGATTGGTCGGAAAGAAATTGCGATATGTGTGCCTTGCATGTTTTGCTGGTGTGGCAATAGAACTACCTCTAAGCACCTTCTGGTTTACCATAAACTTGCCATTGTATTCGCCAAGGGCGCCGCTCGCTTTTTTATAATTTGGATAAGGTAAATAGGCGCTTTCCGTCCACTCCCATCTTTTGCCCCAATTAAAATATTGGGAGGCTATTTCCCATTCAAATTCTGTTGGTAAGCGACAGTTTTTCCATTGTGCATAAGCATAAGCCTCAAAATAGGATATGTGGGTAATGGGCGCTTCCCAGTCTATGCTTTGCAGTCCATTTAAGGTGTAATTGTGCCAATCATCATCTATTTGGTGCCAATAGAGCGGGGCGTTGATTTGATTGTTCTTAACCCAATCCCATCCTTCGGCATGCCATAGGTCAAATTTTTTATAAGCATTATCCTCCATAAAAGCTAGGTATTCCAAATTGGTCACCAACTTATTGGATATGGAAAATGGTTGGAGATACACCTTATGAAAGCCTAGTTCATTGTCATAACAAAATTCATCGGAATTATGTCCAATACTATAGATGCCCTCAGCAATTTTTACCCATTCCTGATTGTAATCATCAGGGATATGTTCTTTGTGGGAAGACGAAAATACTGGCAAAAGTGGATTATTGCCAAGTATATATTTAATATCCGTTAATAATAATTCCTGATGTTGTTTTTCGTGATGGATGCCTATTTCGACCAATTCCTCAATCTCCCTCGTTATTCCCTGATCTAAAAACAGCTTCATGTTTTGTGTAACATGGGTCCTGTACTCATAAACTTTGGCAACCGAAGGTCTGGAAAGGTTGCCGCGATCGGCACGAATTACTCTTTTGCCTACCGTTTCATAATAGCTATTGAAAACAAATGAAAAGTTGGAATCGAATGATTTGTAGTCGTGAAAGTGTTTTTTGAGGATGAATTCTTCAAAAAACCATGTGGTATGGCCCAAATGCCATTTTGGGGGAGAAACATCTACTATAGGCTGTACCACATAATCCTCAATTTCCAGAGGCTTGCATATGGTTTCAGTATGCTTTCTAGTTTCTAAAAAAAAATCAGTTATCTGACCTGTAAGGACCATATCAATATTTATCCCTAAATTAAGAAATGTACGCGACTTATGATTAACCCAAAAAAACAGGGAATTAACCCGTTTCATTTTGTAACAGGTTTTTGACTATCACTGAGAATTAGTCTAGAAAAAAAGTTTTCCTTACACTTCTACTGAGGAATAATGTTTTAAATGGCTACTACTGCTTTAATATGTGGGTGCGGGTCGTATTCCAACAAACTAAAATCTTCAAATTTAAAGTCGAAAATGTCCTTTACATTAGGATTTAAAACCATTTTTGGCAAAGGCTTGAGGGGACGACTTAATTGCAGGGCAACTTGTTCAAAATGGTTGTTGTAGATGTGTGCATCGCCAAAGGTATGAATGAATTCGCCAGGTTGCAATCCGCAAACCTGTGCCATCATTAAGGTGAATAGGGCATAGGATGCAATGTTGAACGGAACACCTAAAAATATATCTGCACTTCTTTGATATAATTGACAGGACAATTTTCCGTCGGCAACATAAAATTGAAAAAATGCATGACATGGGGGCAATGCCGCTTTGCCATTGGCGACATTCTCCGAGAATGATAATGAGGTGTCTGGTAGAACACTCGGGTTCCATGCGGAAACCAACATACGACGACTGTTGGGATTGGTTTTAAGGGAGTTTACGACTTCTTTTATCTGATCTATCTCGTCACCATTCCAATTGCGCCACTGATATCCATAAACAGGACCTAAATTACCGTTTTCATCGGCCCATTCATTCCAGATCCTAACACCGTTTTCTTGTAAATAAGTAATATTGGTATCTCCTTTTAGAAACCAAAGTAATTCGTGGACAATGGATTTTAGGTGTAGTTTTTTTGTGGTTACCATGGGAAAGCCATCCGCTAAATCAAAGCGCATTTGATAGCCAAATACACTTTTGGTGCCCGTTCCGGTCCTATCTCCTTTTTGGGTTCCATTTTCCAATACATGGTTTAGTAAATCGTGATATTGCTTCATATGCCTTAGCCTTGTTAATCTCCAAAAAGGAGGGAGTATAGTTTAGATTTTAGTCTAAAAAATTGTCTAGCAAAATTAGGTAAATCTACCTTGGGTACGATGTTCTAAGGTTTGAAGTTATTAAATTTTATTAACGGGAAATAATGCGAATATTTCCGTGTTCAGCAAATCTCTGGATTTGTTTTTTTTTACTCACTTAGTGAGATTTGAATGCTCTGCACTTGTCCGCCTAAACGGAACGGGCAGGCCTGCCGTTCCGTTCAGGCTGGATTCGAACTACTTTTAGTAGTTTCCTTTCGATGCCTCATGGGCGGGCTTGCCTTGAGGTAATTGACTTATCCCAAAATCATTCCCGCTATAGTAGCGGAAAGTAAAGAGGCGATAGAACCTCCCAGTACTGCTTTCATGCCAAATTCGGACAAGGTTTTTCGCTGACCTGGCGCCAAGGAACCTATGCCCCCTATCTGAATTCCAATAGAGGCGAAATTGGCAAAGCCACATAACATATAAGTGGCCATGATAATTGATTTGTTGAATGAGAAATGAGTACTGTTGGCTATATTTTTTAGTTCTGCCAATTGTATGTACCCAATGAATTCACTGGCAGCCAATTTAATGCCCAAAAGTTGCCCCATCAGCATAATATCTGTGGAATCTACTCCGATAAGCCACATAAGAGGAGCAAATATGGTCCCCAGTATGGCTTCCAAAGAAAACTTCTCATAAGGTGAATTGGAGGCGATCCATGGGTTTAGGTCCGTAATATCGCCTGTCCAATTTAATATACCATTTATCATGGCAATAAAAGCAACAAATACTAAAAGCATAGCGCCGACATTTACCGCTAATTTTAAGCCCTCTGTAGTTCCGTTGGATATGGAGTCTAGTATATTGGAACCAATTTTTTCATTGGAAACATGTACCTCAGTGTTTATTTCTTCGGTTTGAGGATATAAAATTTTGGAGATAACAATGGCACCTGGTGCTGCCATAACCGATGCGGCCAAAAGGTGTTTGGCGAACTGTAGCCTAAGGATGGGATCGTCTCCTCCCAAAAAGCCAATATACGCAGCTAGAACGGCGCCGGCCACAGTGGCCATGCCGCCTATCATGACCAAAAGTATTTCGGACCTAGTCATCTTTTCCAAATAGGCCTTTATTAGTAAGGGAGCTTCCGTTTGTCCTAAAAAAATATTACCGGTAACACTTAAACTTTCTGCACCCGAAATCCCTAGTGTTTTGGTTAATAACCATGCCAATGCCTGAACTACTTTTTGTATTATTCCCAGATAGAACAAAACTGAGGTAAGTGCAGAAAAGAAGATAATGGTCGGCAGGACCTGAAATGCAAAAATAAATCCAAAGGTATCCATGTCCACTACCAATCCTTCAAAAAGAAATTTACTGCCTGCTCTGGTAAAATCTAAAATACTGACAAAAATTTCCCCGCCAAACTCAAAAATTTTCGAAACAAAACTAAGGTCAAATCGATACCCAAAAGCATTAAAGCCTATTTTGTCACCAATAAGAATGCAAATGGCCAGCACAAGTTGGATAAAGAGTCCAATTCCTGCTGTTTTCCAATTGATAGCTTTTTTGTTGTTACTGAAAAGGTAGGCAATAAAAATCAAGGATAACATTCCTAAAATCCCTCTCCAAATACTTTGAAAAGATATGCCTTGATTGGGTATGATTTCCAAGCTGCTCTGTAACAGGTTGGGGTTGGGTATTTCTTGGGCGAAGGATGGAAAAGCTATAAAGCAGAAAACAAATAACACCCAAAGTTTATTTCTCATCCAATAATTATTACAGGTAATTTATTTGCGTTTGGAGATTTCATCCCTAAGTTTAGCGGCTTTTTCGTAGTCTTCACTGGCAACGGCCTTGTCCAGCTCCGCATACAATTCTTCGAGGCTAAGTTCTTTGTAGCCATCTGAAGCCCCGGTATTTATTTCTACGGTTTCTCCTTCTTGAAGTATTTCGTCAACCATAATACTGTCGTCAGAATCTTCTTTGTCCTTCTCTTTTGAAGAAAATTTCAGGAAGATACCAGCTTTGTCCAGAATGGTTTTATAGGTAAAAATAGGGGCATTGAACCTTAATGCCAAAGCAATGGCATCACTTGTCCTAGCATCTATGATTTCCTCTATTTTATCGCGTTCACAAATTATGCTCGAATAAAAAACCCCGTCTACCAGTTTGTGGATGATAACCTGCTTTATAACGATATCAAATCGGTCCGCAAAATTTTTAAAAAGGTCGTGCGTAAGCGGTCTTGGCGGCTTAATTTCCTTCTCCAGGGCAATGGCTATGGATTGGGCCTCAAAAGCACCAATGACGATAGGTAGTTTGCGGTCACCATCAACTTCATTCAATATAAGGGCATAGGCACCATTTTGCGTTTGGCTATAGGATATCCCTTTTATTTTTAATCTAACTAAACTCATAGAAATTTATCAACTAAAAAAGGCTGTTCAAAATACTGGACAGACCAAGTATATTTGAGCAGCCCTTTAAGGGGCACAATTTAACAAAAATTAAGCGTTTTGTGCCTTAAATTCCTTTAATTTTTCGATTAGCTTAGGAACAACTTCAAAAGCATCACCTACAATACCGTAGTCGGCGGCCTTAAAAAATGGGGCCTCAGGGTCTGTATTTATGACTACTTTTACTTTGGAAGAGCTAACACCTGCTAAATGTTGAATGGCTCCGGAGATACCAATGGCAATGTATAAATTGCTGGCTACCGGTTTTCCTGTTTGGCCAACATGTTCTCCATGAGGTCTCCATCCAAGGTCAGATACAGGTTTGGAACATGCTGTTGCCGCTCCCAATACTTCCGCTAATTCCTCTATCATTCCCCAGTTTTCCGGGCCTTTAAGTCCTCTTCCTCCTGATACCACTATGTCCGCATCAGCTATAGTGGCCTTTCCGGCTACTTTGTCAATTTCTACGGATTTGGTAGTAAACAAATCGTCGGCCAAGCTGGGGTCAAAGCCTTCAACTACGGCAGTAGCCTTGTTTTCTTTGCTTCCAAAGGCATTGTTGGAAACTCCAATAATTTTAACTTCAGAACTAATCTCGGTAAAAGCAAATCCCTTATTACTGAAAACCGTTCTTTTAACTTTAAAGGGATTAGTACTTTCCGGTGCCGAAACTACGTTGGGCACATATCCGGCCTTTAATTGGGCTGTTAAAATAGGAGCTAAAAATTTAGTGTCCGCACTGGAGCTAAGAATAATCACCTTTGCACTTTCTTTTTGCGCAGCCTGATTTACAACTTCCGCAAATGCTTTTGCGTTAAAGGTTTTAAGACGGTCATTAGAGACGTTCAAGACCTTGGAGATGCCAAAGTCACTTAGGCTTTCCGCTTCATTGGCGTTAATTGATATTGCTGTAGCAGTAGTGCCCATTTGTTTCGCTACCTCATATGCGTAGGAGGCCACCTCATGGGCATTCTTTTTGAATTTCCCGTTTTCGGATTCTGTATATACTAAAACTGACATAATTTTTAATTTTTTATATATGCGCCTAGTGTCAAAGTTGTAATGTTACTGGGCATTGTTATTTTTTTCTTTATAATTATGACAATAGTGCTATTAAAGTCTTTGTCATTGTTGGAAGCTCTTAAAAGAAAGGTAACTTTATATTACCTTCGCTTCGTTGTGCAATAGATTGATCAATTCGTCTATATTGTCGGCATCCACCAATTTAACTTGGCCTTTAGGTGCTGGCTTCTCAAATTTAACGTCGTCTGTTGATTTGTTGGCCGAAATTGGTTCAACTACATTTAATTTCTTTTGTCGTGCCATCATGATTCCTCTCATATTGGGAATTCTTAAGTCACTTTCGGCAACTAAACCTTTTTGCCCGCCAATTACCAATGGCAATATGGTCGTTATTTTTTCTTTTCCACCATCGATCTCCCTCATAGCTGTGGCATTGTTACCCTCTATGTCCAAACTAATACAAGTATTGACGAAATTCATTCCTGACAAAGAAGCTAAGATTCCTGGAACCATTCCACCATTGTAATCAATAGATTCCCGTCCTGCGATCACAAGGTCGTATTCTCCGTTTTTTACGATTTCTGCCAACTGCTCGGCTACATAATATCCATCGGTAGGAATGGCGTTTATGCGTATGGCTTCGTCTGCACCTATGGCAAGGGCCTTTCTTATGGTTGGCTCGGTATTAGCCTCGCCTACAGTGGCTACATGCACGGTAGCACCTTGTTTCTCTTTAAACCACATAGCACGGGTAAGACCAAATTCGTCATTGGGATTAATAACAAATTGAACCCCATTGGTGTCAAACTTTGTGTCTCCGTCAGTGAAGTTTATTTTGGAAGTAGTGTCGGGGACATTACTTAGGCATACTAAAATTTTCATAAATTAATATTTTGTTGACCGTTAATTAAGAAATGGAGGCTAAGATACTTAATAATTTTTAAAAATACTATGCATGCATAGTATTTTTTTGAAGTATTTTTAATTATGAACCACTTAATTTTGACATATTATTTCCTATTTTTGCTTGCGCTTTTAGCATTTTAATATAAAGATTCCATTTTACAGATGAAAACACTACAGTTTAGGGAGGCTATACAAGAAGCAATGTCCGAGGAGATGAGGAAAGACGAGTCCATTTATTTAATGGGTGAGGAAGTTGCTGAGTATAACGGAGCTTATAAGGCTTCTAAGGGAATGTTACAGGAGTTTGGACCGGAAAGGATAATAGATACCCCGATATCCGAGCTTGGGTTTTCCGGTATAGGTGTGGGTTCTGCTATGATTGGCAATAGACCAATTATAGAGTTTATGACCTTTAATTTTGCTTTGGTCGGGATAGATCAGATTATCAATAACGCTGCTAAGATTAGGCAAATGTCCGGGGGGCAATTTAATTGCCCAATAGTATTTCGGGGTCCTACTGGGTCAGCTGGACAATTAGGAGCAACCCATTCACAGGCATTTGAGAGTTGGTTTGCCAACTGTCCTGGACTTAAGGTGGTAATTCCTTCAAACCCAAAAGATGCCAAGGGCTTGTTGAAATCTGCAATTCGCGACAATGATCCGGTAATATTTATGGAGTCTGAACAAATGTACGGCGATAAAGGGGAGGTTCCAGAAGGTGAGTTTACTATCCCATTGGGAGTTGCTGATATTAGGAGGGAAGGTACGGATGTTACCATCGTATCATTCGGTAAAATTATTAAAGAAGCGGATAAAGCGGCCGAAGAATTGGCCAAAGAAAATATAAGCGTAGAAATTATTGATTTGCGTACAGTTAAGCCATTGGACTATGAGGCGGTTTTAAAATCGGTAAAGAAGACCAATAGATTGGTTATTTTGGAGGAAGCTTGGCCTTTTGGCAATGTTGCCACTGAAATTACTTATCATATTCAGGCCAACGCATTTGATTATTTGGATGCGCCTATAGTGAAGATCAACACAGCAGATACTCCAGCACCATATTCTCCAGTATTGTTGGCGGAATGGTTGCCAAATTATGAAGATGTTGTAAAGGCGGTTAAAAAAGTATTGTACAAGTAAACCGTATCTTAAATTAGACTATTAGCTTCGTTAACTTATGGTTGACGAAGCTTTTATATTATAAATCAATTTAAATAGGTAAGAATAGTACGTAGGTTACGTCTATTGGTTCGGTTCTCAAATTTAACGGAAAGGAACTATATTTTTAGAAGTCCGTTTATATTATAAAATGACAAGAAACCTTATAATCTTTTTTTTATTTATAGTTCAATTATCCATATCCCAGACTAAAGTTGGCGGTATAGTACTGGACGAAATGGGCGAACCTGTTGCCTTTGCCAATGTTTTGTTCAAGGATTCTTCGGAAGGGACCATTACCAATGATAATGGGCGGTTTTATATGGAATCAGACAATACCTATACGACCTTATTGGTGTCTTTTATTGGTTATGAAACCAAAGAAATAACCCTTACATCAAAAGTCACCTACAATATGAATATTGTACTGGCAGAGTCCAGTGAGCAGTTGGATGAGGTGGTAGTTTATTTTGGCAAAACTGACAAGAAAAATAATCCAGCCATAGATATCCTAAAAAAAATATGGGCCAAAAAGCGGAAAAATGGGGTCCATATGTTTAAACAATATCAGTTTGACAAATACGAAAAGGTAGAGTTTGACCTGAATACTATAGATAGTGCCTTAATGAAAAGTAGGGTTTTTAGGGGGCTTGAATTTGTTTTTAATGATTTGGATACCTCACGGATAACAGGGAAGACCTATTTGCCAATTTTTTTGAACGAAACCTTCGCCAAGGTATATGGCAACAATGAGACGGGCGCGGTAAAGGAAGATGTGCTTGGCAGCAAGAATTCGGGATTTAACAATAATCAGGCAATAATTGCTTTTATAGCCGATTTGTATTCCGATTACGATATATATAATAATTATTTGAAATTTTTCGATAAGAGTTTTACCAGTCCCTTGTCTAAAACCGGTGTTGATACCTATAACTATGTCTTGGCAGATAGTGCCTATATAGATAACAAATGGTGCTATAATATTATCTACTATCCGCGTAGAAAGAATGAATTGACCTTTAAAGGTGACTTTTGGGTGAATGACACTACTTATGCGGTGAAGAATATAAATTTAGCCGTTACCAAAAGTGCCAATATTAACTGGGTCAAGGAGATTTATATTGAACAGGAGTTTGATGTGGTCAATGATTCCGTTTTTCTGTTGACCAGGGATTATATGTTGTCCGATTTCAGCTTTAATAAAAAAGAAAATTCACGGGGGGTATATGGTAAGAGGACTACGGTCTACGGGGACTATAAATTTGATCAGCCCAAGCCAAATGAATTTTACAGGGCAAAAACTGATCCCTTTGACCCGCTGGTCTTAAACAAGGAAGATGATTTCTGGGCAACCAATAGGTTAGAGTCTTTAAATGCTGATGAAAAAGGGATATATAAATTGTTGGATACCTTAAAAACGGTGCCCAAATTTAAAAGCTACTATAATATAGTGAGTATCTTGGGTTCCGGCTTTGTGGAGATAGATAAGTGGAATTTGGACCTGGGTGATGTTTATAGTGTTTTTGGCTACAATGAAGCGGAAGGGATACGTCTCAGGGCAGGGGCAAGAACCTATTTTGGACAAAATGATCCATGGCGACTTCAAGGTTACGTTGCCTATGGTTTTGGGGACGATAAATTTAAGTATGGAATTTCCGGGAAATGGCTGGTGGATAAGAAATCCAGGTTTATAATTTCAGGTGGTAAACGTAGGGATATAGAACAATTGGGAATAAGTTTAACGGCCACTAACGATGTCTTAGGAAGGAGTATAGCCTCATCCTCTGTGTTTACTGTGGGTTCCAATGATAGGCTTACCAATATTGATCTTAGCACTTTTAACTTGGAAATGGAGCCTGTCACTAATTTTAGGATAGGGGTAGGGGGTTCCTATAGAACACTTAGTTCTGCCTTGCCGAATGCCTTTAATCTAGATTATATAGACCCTTCTTCACCCACAGGTTTATCTTCAGAAATTAATCAATTTGATCTCTCTACAATTCTAATATACACTCCCGGAAAAAGAACCATAGGCAATGGGGTGGAAAGAAGGGATGTGAATGATAACTACAGTACCTTGTTTTTATCCTATACCAACGGAATTAAAAACTTTATTGATAGTGATTTCGATTATAAAAAGGTGCAATTTAGTTATACCCAACCTTGGCAAGTTGGAGGTATTGGAAGATTGCTAAGTACGGTGGAAATTGGTAAAACTTACGGAGAGGTGCCATTGGGCTTGCTTAATGCCATACCTGGAAACCAAACCTTTTTCTCCGTGTACAATACCTTTTCCAATCTTGATTTTTACGAATTTGTAACCGATACCTATGTATCGGCCCATTTGGAACACAACTTTAATGGTAGGTTCCTTTCTCGAATTCCTTTTATGAGAAACTGGAATTTGAGAGAAATAGTTGGTCTAAGGGGTGTTTGGGGCGAACTTTCGGACGAAAATAAGGCCTTGAGCTCACCGGCAAACATTCCGTTGATGGCACCAAATGATAAGATATATTGGGAGTACTCCGTGGGTGTTGGCAATATATTGAAGATATTAAGAATAGATTTTAACTTTAGGGGCAATTATTTGGAAAACCCCGGTGCTAGGTCTTTTGGGGTAACGGGATCTTTCGGATTTCACTTCTAATGTATTTAATTGTCCGTTACCTGATATTATTTTGTTATTTTAGAAAATTGTAAGATTAAACATAACCATATGAGCAGTGAAGAAATTACGTCGTTCGATGTATTGATTGAAATACCAAAAGGGAGTAGGAATAAGTATGAATACGATTTTGCCTTAAAGAAGATAAGATACGATAGAATGATTTTTTCATCCATGATGTATCCTGCTGATTATGGCTTTGTGCCGGAAACTCTGGCCTTGGACGGCGATCCATTGGACGTGCTGGTTTTGGTTACGGAAGCAACGTTTCCTGGATGTGTTATGGAAGTTAAACCTATTGGTGTCTTTCACATGACTGATGAGAAAGGCCCGGATGAAAAGGTAATTTGTGTGCCGGTATCAGATCCGATTTGGAACAAAATCAATGATTTAAATGAATTAAATCCGCATTTAATAAAGGAAATAGAACATTTCTTTAAGGTTTATAAGGATTTGGAAAAGAAAAAAGTCGATGTTGGTGGATGGGGAGAGCAACAAGAAGCTAGGGAAATTGTAGCAAAATGTATACAAAGGTTCAAGGATAGCGATGTGCCAAAACAAGATGTAAGCATAAAGTATTAAACCTTAATTTTTTAAAAAGTCAAAAAGCAATATCATGGAAGTGATATTGCTTTTTTTATTCTCCCATATTTTACTATTTTTGCCCCTCAAATTATATAACAAACAATCAAACAAATGGAATCAATAATTATTTACTTGCCAATAATTATGGCATTGGTAGGTCTTGCTTTTATGGCGGTAAAAAGGTCTTGGGTATTAAAGCAGAATGCTGGAGATGGAAAAATGAAAGAAATTTCAGATTATATCTATGAAGGGGCCTTGGCTTTTCTTAAGGCAGAATATAAATTATTGACCATCTTCGTTATAGGGGCCAGTATTGCATTGGCTGCAATTTCATTTATAGTACCTACTACACATATTCTTATAGTAGTAGCTTTCATTTTTGGAGCATTCTTTTCTGCACTGGCGGGTAATATGGGAATGAAAATAGCAACAAAAACTAATGTTAGAACAACACAGGCTGCTCGTACCAGTTTGCCACAGGCATTAAAAGTTTCCTTCGGTGGAGGAACTGTCATGGGACTTGGAGTTGCAGGTTTGGCCGTATTGGGTTTAACAACTGCTTTTATACTCTTATTTCACTTCTTTATGAACGGTACATGGACTTCAACAGAAGACATGACGATAGTTCTTGAAACATTGGCAGGTTTTTCTTTAGGGGCAGAATCCATAGCCTTGTTCGCGAGAGTTGGTGGAGGTATTTATACCAAAGCGGCCGATGTAGGGGCGGATTTGGTTGGTAAGGTAGAGGCAGGAATTCCTGAGGATGATCCACGTAACCCAGCTACTATTGCAGATAACGTTGGTGACAATGTTGGGGATGTTGCAGGTATGGGGGCCGATTTATTTGGTTCGTATGTGGCTACCGTATTGGCGGCTATGGTGCTCGGAAATTACGTTATTAAAGACATGGGCGGTGCCATTCAGGATGCCTTTGGTGGAATAGGACCTATTTTATTGCCCATGGCCATTGCTGGCTTTGGAATTATTTTTTCCATTATAGGAACAATGTTGGTTAAAATAAAAAACAACGATGCCAAGGAAAAGGAAGTGCAAGGTGCCTTGAATATTGGCAACTGGGCTTCTATAGCGTTAACCTTGATTGCCTGCTTTGTGTTGGTAAAGTATATGCTGCCAGAAACCATGCAAATGGAGTTTTTTGGTGAAGGGTTAAAGGATATTTCTTCCATAAGGGTGTTTTATGCCACTGTTATTGGTTTGGTTGTAGGTGGGGTTATTTCCTCAGTTACTGAATATTATACAGGATTGGGTACAAAGCCGGTAATGGCCATAGTGCAAAAATCCAGTACTGGTGCCGGAACCAATGTTATTGCCGGTTTAGCAACGGGGATGATTTCTACATTTCCAACTGTTCTAATATTCGCTGCGGCAATTTGGTCTTCCTACGCCTTGGCAGGTTTTTATGGGGTAGCATTAGCAGCTTCAGCAATGATGGCTACTACAGCCATGCAATTGGCTATTGATGCGTTTGGACCTATCTCTGATAATGCCGGTGGTATTGCGGAAATGAGTGAGCAAGATCCTATTGTAAGGGAACGTACAGATATATTGGATTCCGTAGGGAATACCACGGCAGCTACAGGAAAGGGATTTGCAATTGCCTCTGCTGCATTGACTTCATTGGCCTTATTCGCAGCTTATGTAACCTTTACAGGTATCGACGGAATTAACATTTTTAAGGCACCAGTTCTTGCCATGTTGTTTGTAGGAGGCATGATTCCAGTAGTTTTTTCGGCATTGGCCATGAATTCTGTAGGTAAAGCGGCTATGGATATGGTTTACGAAGTGCGTAGACAGTTCAAGGAAATTCCTGGTATTATGGAGGGTACAGGAAAACCTGATTATGCCAAGTGTGTGGATATTTCTACCAAGGCGGCCCTTCGCGAAATGATGTTGCCAGGAATTCTGACCATTGGCTTCCCTATAGCAATTGTTCTTTTAGGTAAATTGGTTTATGGAAGCGACAATCAGATGATTGCTGAAATGTTGGGTGGTTATATGGCAGGGGTTACCGTTTCTGGTGTACTTTGGGCCATATTCCAAAATAACGCCGGTGGTGCTTGGGATAACGCAAAGAAATCTTTTGAAGCTGGTGTTGAAATTAACGGTGAAATGACT
The DNA here is from genome assembly GCF_002909235.1 of Arenibacter catalasegens. Classification (GTDB taxonomy): domain Bacteria; phylum Bacteroidota; class Bacteroidia; order Flavobacteriales; family Flavobacteriaceae; genus Arenibacter; species Arenibacter catalasegens. The sequence goes on along the minus strand of NZ_PHQQ01000002.1, from coordinate 271,609 downwards.
TATAAGGGATCGGATGCCCATAAAGCAGCTGTAACAGGGGATACGGTTGGTGATCCATTTAAGGATACCTCAGGTCCTTCGATGAACATTCTTATTAAACTTACCTGTTTAATAGGGTTGGTAATTGCCCCCATATTAGGAGGTCATGCTGAGACAGGATTGACAGAGCAAGATGTACAGATGGAAATGAATGTGAAATCCCCGGAATTGGCTCAAGCCGTTATTACCTATACCACAACAGTAAATGGTGAGACCAAAAAAGAGGAGAAAACGTTTAAAGGAACGGCTGAAGAAGTAAAGGTCCAGCTGGAAGCTTTTGAAAATACTACAGTAAAATCCAATAAGAACGGAAGTAAAGTCGTAATAGAAAAGGTAGAGATTAATAAGTAAGTTGTATAACTTATTTTTTGGTATTATCTTAAAAACCCCGTTGATCGGGGTTTTTACTTTTAGGGTTGTTAATACGTTACGGTAAATGGATTATCATGATTTAAGCACATTGGGTATTGCCTTTGGATTAGGGCTGCTGGTAGGTCTTCAGCGTCAGAAAGCCAATAGTGAAATGGTAGGGGTAAGGACATTTACCCTTATTGCCGTTTTGGGTGTATTGGCGGGATTCTTAAGTAGGGATTATCAAAATCCGTTTATTTTACCGGTTCTCGGTATAGCTGTAACCGGTTTACTGATAGTTGCCAACATAATTAAATTAAAGACATTTACTAATCCGGATATTGGACAGACAACGGAAGTGGCTGCCTTGATGATGTTTGCTATAGGAGCTTATTTGGTGATGGGCGATAGGGTTTTGGGTGTAATAATGGGTACTTCCATGGCAGTGCTACTCTATGTAAAGGAAAGATTGCATGGATTTATAGATAAACTACAGGAAAAGGATCTGGCGGCCATAATGACCTTTGCTGGTATATCATTGGTGGTGCTGCCTATTCTGCCAAATAAAACCTATGGACCATATGAGGTGCTAAATCCTCAAAACATTTGGTTAATGATAACCCTTATTGTAGGGTTGAGCATCTTAGGGTATTTTATTTATAAGTTCGTAGGAAAGAAAGTTGGAATTATTTCAAATGGTGTTTTAGGAGGCTTGATTAGCAGCACGGCAACTACAGTAAGTTATGCCCGTAAAACTAGAGATACTGCATCTATAAGCAAAATGGCAGCCTTTGTAATTACAACTGCTTCGGCAATTGCTTTAGCTAGGGTAATGGTGGAAGTGGGTGTAGTAGTGCCGGAAAAAGTGCCTGAAATGCTACTGCCTTTATTGTTGGAATTTGTGGTTATGGCCGTTGTATGCGTTGGATTGTTTTACAGTATAAATAAAGATTCGGATACTGATAGAATGCCAGAGCCAAATAATCCCGCCCAGTTTAAAAGTGCATTGATCTTTGGATTGCTTTATGGTGCTATTTTATTGGCCGTAGCATTTGCCAAGGAGGAGTTCGGGAACGAGGCTTTGTATCTGGTTGCAATCATTAGCGGGTTAACGGATGTAGATGCCATTACCCTTTCTTTGTCCCAACTTATAAAAACCGAAACATTGAACACATCCACTGGCTGGCGACTTATTCTTATTGCCTCCATGTCCAATTTAGCTTTTAAGGGGGTTGTGGCTAGCGTGTTGGGAAGTAAACAGTTAGGGCGATGGATCGCAATTGCCTTCGGAATTGCTATTACTGCAGGAGTGTTATTAATCTGGTTATGGCCATAGAATTTATATTTTTAAACTATGGGATTATTTAGTAGTCGAGACCCTTTACAGATTATTGTTTTTCAAACATATGGCTCCAATACGCATTTGTATGTTAAGGGACGTGCCTTGGAAGACGAAAATATTGACCTTACCAAGAAGAATTTTATCCACCTTTTAATTAATTCCTGGAAACGCTTTGAGACAGATGTAATAGGAAACTGTACTCTAGAAATAAAGCTTCCCAATGGTGCTTTAAATGAGTTTGAAACGGATAAGGAAGGTTATTTTCTGCTGGCCCTGGATAAAACCGATTTGCAATCCATGTGCAATAAGGAAGGGTGGTTGGCATTTGAGGTTTCATATGCCGATAGATCCCTAAAGAGAAATATTCAGCTTGAAAACCGATTTCCTGGGGAAATGTTGATTCCTTCTAAGGATGCCGATTTTGGGGTTATCAGTGATATTGATGATACCATTCTGCAAACCGGTATGGTGTCCTTATTAAAATGGCGTGTTTTGTACAATACTTTCTTAAAAACCCCGGAAAGAAGGATTCCCCTAGCTGGGGCGCCGGAATTTTATCATTTGTTGCATAGAGGGGATTCTGGAGATAAGGCGAACCCTATTTTTTATGTAAGTAACAGTCCTTGGAATCTATATCTATATCTAGAGTTTTTTTTAAAGAATAACAATTTTCCAAAAGGCCCCATTTTATTGAGGAGCTTAAGCTCATTTTTTAAAAGAAAAAAGTTAAAGGGCCCCGATGATCGACCACATAAAATCAACGAAATTTTAAATATCCTTAAAACTTATCCCAGACTTTCTTTTGTACTTATTGGAGATGGTGGCGAGAAAGATGCAGATATCTATTTGGAAATTGCCCAAAGGTTTCCAAATAGGATCAAGGCCATTTATTTACGTAGTGTTAAGCATAAGAAAAAAATGTTACGGGTAGTTGGTTTGTTTCAGGACAACAAAGCCATACCCGTACTATTGGTAGAGGATAGTGATCAGGCTATAAAACATGCCAAAGAACAGGGACTGATCATTAAAAAGTAAATCTTTTCCTTGTTGTATAAAACTCGTTTCAGTAAACCAGGGTATTTTAATCTCTAATAAAGTCTTAAGATTTAAAACAGGCCGTTGATCTCGGCGTCAATTTTATTGATCACCAAACCTAAATCTTCGGGCTCGTCAACAAAATTAAGTTTATCTACATCAATGACCAAGAGATTGCCTTTTCCATAACTTTCGGCCCAAGCCTCATAGCGCTCGTTCAATCTACTTAAATATTCAATGGAAATACTATTTTCATATTCTCGTCCCCTTTTATGAATTTGATTTACCAAATTGGGAATGGAACTTCTTAAATAAATCAGTAGGTCTGGGGGTTGCACCAATGTTTCCATCAATTCAAAAAGACTGGTATAGTTGTTAAAATCCCTGTTCGTCATTAACCCCATGGCGTGGAGGTTTGGCGCAAAAATATGTGCATCCTCATAAATGGTACGATCCTGTATGGTGTCTTTACCGCCTTTTCTAATCTGTATTATTTGTCTATATCTGTTATTTAAAAAGTAAATCTGGAGATTAAAGCTCCATCTCTCCATTTGATTGTAAAAATCGTCCAGATAAGGATTGTCAACTACATCTTCAAATTGGGCTTCCCATTGGTAGTGTTTCGATAATAGTTTGGTCAAGGTGGTTTTGCCAGCCCCAATATTTCCTGCAACGGCGATATGCATAGGTTTTGTAATTATGGTTAGTGTTGTGCTCACTTATAATTAAGTGGTACAATATACGAGATATCGTGTGTATGTTAAAATCTTTGATAGATTATCCGATAAAAAACTTATACGGAGGGATAATTGTTTTTTTTATTGGTTTTCTGATTAAACCATAACCTATAATTGTAGTCTTAAGGTTGACTTAAAATGTAAAATAATGAAAAATTTCTATTTTTTCTCTTTGATGCTAGTTGCATCGCAAATTGGAATTTATGCCCAGGACTTTCAGGGCGAAGCAACTTATTTTAGTAAGACCACGGTAAATATGGATTTTGACGGTCGGCAAATACCCGAAGATCGCAAGAAGGAAATAATGCAAAGGATTAAGGCAGCCAACGAACGGACCTATATTTTAACCTTTGACAAATCCGCCTCTATTTATAAGGAAGAAGAAAGATTGGAGCAACCAGGCAATGAAAGAGGTGGTGGTCGATTTGGAATGATGGGCGGAGCCGGTGGCGATTATTACAAGGATGTGAAAGAAGGTAGGTATTTAGTTAAAAATGACCTTTTTGGAAAGATTTTTTTGGTTGATGATGAATTGCCAAAATTGGAGTGGAAACTTGGAGGAGAGTCAAAACAGATTGGTAATTATACCGCCTTTAAGGCTACGGCCACCAAAACTATAAAAAGACCCAATATACGGGCAATTTTTAGTAGGGGTAGGGATAATAATGAAAACAAAGAAGAAGAATTCACAGAAAAGGAAATCGAGATAATTGCTTGGTATACGCCAGATGTTCCAGTAAATCAAGGCCCAGGGGAGTACTGGGGGCTTCCTGGTATTATTTTGGAAGTAAAGGATGATATTACAGTTATACTGTGTACAAAATTAGTGCTCAATCCAACGGAGAAGAAAGAGATAAAGGCACCCAGTAAGGGAAAAACGGTTACCCAAGAGGAATATGATGAAATTTCCAAGGAAAAGATGGCAGAAATGAGGCAGAATTTCCGTCGTGGTGGTGGTGGAGGTAACAGAGGCGGAGGGGGAAGGCCTTAATAATCCCTGGTACTTATTTTCATAATTAATCATTTTTATTTTACTCTTTAGAGATGTATAAAAAGAATTTATATTCGTTACTGGCTGCCTTTTGCATTTTTTCAACGGCTTTTTCACAGGAAATTACCCTTACGGGAATAGTTAAGGATTCTACAGGAGTAGGAATCGATATGGCAAATGTTATCGCCATAAATACGGAAACAAAGGCATTGGAATCGTACGGCATCACAAATCATAGTGGGTTGTATAAGCTAAACTTAAAATCGGGCGCCAATTTTAACGTTCGTATTAGTTATTTAGGTTTTAAAACGGAGGATTTTTCCTTTACGGCACCTACCAACGATGCTAATAAAGATATTGTTCTATATGAACAAACCAACCAACTGGATGAGGTTGAGGTAACTTATGAGATGCCTATTTCTGTCCGGGGCGATACTATAGTTTATGATACGGATTCTTTTGTAACAGGTACCGAAAAGAAGTTAAAGGATGTATTGGCCAATTTACCTGGTGTGGAAATTAATGACGACGGGCAAATAGAGGTGGAGGGTAAAAGGGTTACCAAAGTAATGGTAGAGGGCAAGGATTTTTTTGACGGGGATTCCAAGTTGGCCGCAGACAATATTCCAGCCAATGCCCTTGATAAAATAGAGGTGCTAAGAAATTTTAATGAAGTAACCCAGATGAAGGGGCTAACCAATGATACGGACAATGTGGCCCTGAATATAAAACTCAAGAAAGGGAAAAAGAATTTTTGGTTTGGTGAAATAACTGCAGGGTATGGTACCAACGATAGTTATTTGGCCCATCCAAAACTATTTTATTACAGTCCTGATTATAGTATAAACATAATTACCGATCTTAATAATATAGGTGAAGCACCTTTTAATAGGAGGGATTACCAAAGCTTTACAGGTGGATTTAGAAACTTAGGTAGTACAAGTGGAAGTTCAATAGATATTGGAGGCGATGGATTGGGGCTTTCCAGTCTTCAAAACAATAGGGCCAAGAATATAAACACGAAGTTTGCTGCGGTCAACTTTAGTTACTCCCCCATAGAAAATTGGGATTTAAGTGGTTTTGGTGTTTATTCCTATACAGGGACCTTGATGGAAAACCAAACTCGACGAGTTTATATATCCTCCAACGAGACGGAGGATGCCACCACGGCAACAGATCAAACCGCACATTTGGGTTTGGCCAAATTTAGTTCCGTTTATAAACCCAATGAAAGATTGCAAATTGATTACGATGTACTTTTAAAGAAATCGGACGACTATGAATTGCAGAATGTGCTTTCCATTTCCAATATTACGGATGAAATTACGGAAACCAAGAAGCAGAAACCAATTTCTATAAGTCAAAATGCCAATATTTACTATACCTCCCTAAACACAAAAAATATTATTGCCTTTGAGGCCCAACATGTCTATCAGGATGAAGATCCTTTTTATAATGCCATTAGGGATAATTTTGCGTTTACGGACATATTTCCAGTAGATGAAGGTCAGAATATCTACAACCTAAACCAAGGTAAAAATACAATAACCAACAAGGTGGATGCCAAGGTGGACTATTATTTGGTTACAGGTATGAAAAGTAATTTACAATTTACCTTGGGCACCACTCAGAGTCGTCAAAATTTTAATTCAAATATTTTTCAAATATTGGATGGGGGAGAAGCATTGGATTTTACGGAAACCGAATTTAACAATGATGTTACCTATTCCATTTCGGATTTGTATTTAGGTTTTCATTACAAGGTAATTGCGGGAATTTTTACTTTTAATCCAGGCGCTACATTGCATCAATACGGGGCTAACAATACCCAGTTGGGAACAACGGTAAAGGATAATCTAACCGCGCTGCTGCCTGACCTATATATTAACGCACAACTAAAAAAATCGGAAAACATTCGATTTAATTATAGGGTTTCAAGATCTTTTACTGATGTCAATAATTTTGCCGAAGCCTATGTCCTTAATAACTACAATTCGGTTTATTCTGGTAATAGGGACCTGGAAAGCGCTTTGAACCATAACTTATCTTTGAACTTTTTTAGTTTCAATATGTTTAATTTTACCAACATATTTGCCAATGTTACGTATACGAAACGAATAGATGCGCTTAAAAGTGCTTCGGAAATTATAGGTATTAATAGGATTGGCACTACCATAAACTCAAACTTGGAAGATGAATCCTTAAGTGCCAATAGCAGGTATCAACGTACTTTTGGAAAAATAAAGGCATCTGTAGGGGCCAATGTATCCTGGTCCGCCACAAATAACATCATAGATTTGCAACCAAGAAAATCGGAATCGTTTACTCAAAATTATACCTCTTCACTGGCTACCAATTTTAAGGATGCCCCCAATCTAGAGGTGGGGTATGGATATTCGGTAAATAATTATGATAATGGTGGACTTGCTACTACCTATTACACAAGCAGGCCCTTCGCCAGATTGGATGCCTCCTTTTTAAAAAGCTTTATTTTTAACTTGGATTATGATTATTATAAGTACAATGACAAGGAAAATACCATAGATAACACCTATAGTTTTTTGGAGGGCAATTTAACCTATCAGAAAAAAGACAGTCACTGGGAATTTGGAATTAAAGGCACTAACCTTTTGGATACAGCAACGTTGAACAGGGATAGCACCAATGAGTTGTATTTTACTACTTCTTCTTACTTTATTCAACCGCGTTATGTCTTGTTCACGGTAAAGTATGATTTATAGGATAGAACAAGGTAAATTTTAAAATAGTTGTTAAACATTTTTAGATACGTCAAGAATTCTTGTACTTTTGTACCCTAATATATCGAGGAAGGATTTGACTGATTGCAACCTCAAGTGCTGAAATAGGTTCGGCATAACAAAATGCTAAAGCAGTTTCTGTTGTTTATGTCTATTAAAGACTGTAACATCCACTCTTCTTTAACATGCTTCGTCAAATTCTTATTAATTTTATTTAGAAAGGATTTATGGCATATTTATTTACTTCGGAATCGGTTAGTGAAGGGCATCCAGATAAGATAGCGGATCAAATTAGTGATGCATTATTGGATAATTTTTTAGCTTTTGACTCGGAAAGTAAGGTGGCTTGTGAAACTTTGGTGACCACTGGTCAAGTGGTTTTGGCCGGGGAGGTTAAAAGTCACACCTATCTTGATGTTCAGCAAATTGCAAGGGATGTCATTAATAAGATTGGTTATACGAATGGCGATTATAAGTTTAGTGGAGATTCTTGTGGCGTAATTTCATTGATCCATGAGCAGTCCAAAGATATAAGCCAGGGAGTAGATCGTGGTTCTAAAGAGGAACAAGGTGCAGGAGATCAAGGTATGATGTTCGGCTATGCCACTAAGGAAACGGACAATTATATGCCCTTGGCCTTGGATATATCACATAAGATATTACAGGTTTTGGCCGATTTGAGAAGGGTTGGGGATAGTATAACCTATCTAAGGCCGGATGCAAAGGCACAGGTAACTATTGAATATTCCGATGATAATGTGCCGCAACGTATAGACACTATTGTAGTCTCTACCCAACATGATGAGTTTGATAAGGACGATGAACTGATGTTGGCCAAAATTAAAAAGGATATTATCTCAATTCTAATTCCAAGAGTAAGAGAACAATTACCGGAGAATATACAGAAACTTTTTAACGACACTATAAAATATCATATCAATCCAACAGGGAAATTTGTAATTGGTGGGCCCCATGGTGATACTGGTTTAACTGGAAGAAAGATCATTGTGGATACCTATGGAGGCAAAGGTGCCCATGGCGGAGGTGCCTTTAGTGGAAAGGACCCCAGTAAAGTGGATCGCAGTGCTGCATACGCGGCAAGGCATGCCGCCAAGAATCTTGTAGCTGCCGGTGTTGCTGATGAAATGTTGGTTCAGGTAAGTTACGCCATTGGCGTAGTAGAGCCAACCTCAATATTTGTGGATACCTATGGGACGTCTAAAGTTGGTTTGAGTGATGGTGAGATTGCTAAAAAAGTCGCACAATTGTTCGACATGCGCCCGTTTGCCATTGAGGAACGATTGAAACTTAGAAATCCAATTTATTTGGAAACAGCAGCTTATGGGCACATGGGCAAGGAGCCTAAATTTGTTGTAAAGGTTTTCGAATCGCCTTATAATGGGCGTATAGAAAAAGAAGTGGAATTATTTACTTGGGAGAAATTGGATGCCGTTGATTTGGTGAAACAAGCCTTCAATTTATAATTTTTTTAAAAAGATTAGGAGAAAAGAATTTTCCATACCTATATTTGCACACCTAAAGTTCAAACACTTATTGAATTGTTATCAAGAAAGGTGGAGGGAATAGACCCTTTGAAGCCTTAGCAACCCTTTAGTCATTTATTAAAGAAGGTGCTAAATTCTACCTAAATGCTGCTCCAGAATTAATTGGAGATTTTTGCAGTGTCCATGGCAGATAACACTAACGGTTACTTCTGTAATTGACTTTCTTTTTAACTTTTTGATTTTACAATATTGCATTGTCCGCATTATTTGTTTTGGCTTTTTATTTTAGCTATTTTAATAATATAAAAAAACAAGAAATCATGAGTACTCAAAAATTTTCAACAAATGCATTGCATGCTGGACATGACACAAAATTAACAGCTGGAACCAGGGCTGTACCCATTTATCAAAATACCGCCTATGTATTTAACAATTCTGATCATGCGGCAAATCTTTTTAATTTGTCAGAACCTGGATTTATCTACACCAGACTTAACAACCCAACCAATGATATTCTAGAGCAGCGCTTGGCGGCTTTGGAAGGTGGACTTGCAAGTGTAGTTACCGCGTCAGGTACAGCTGCTATTTCAACAGCATTATTGGTTTTATTGAAAACAGGTGACCATATTGTGGCTTCTAGTAGTCTTTATGGAGGTACTTATAATTTATTGGCAGTAACCTTGCCTAGATTTGGTATAACGACCACTTTTGTAGAGCCTGGGGACGAAGAGAATTTTACTAACGCCATTCAGGAAAATACAAAGACAATTTTTGTGGAATCTTTAGGGAATCCAAAATTGGATGTATTGGACCTGAAAGCGATATCTGAAGTAGCTAAAAAGGCAAAAATACCTTTTATTGTAGATAATACAGTGGCCACTAGTGCTTTGGTGAAACCTATTGAACACGGAGCAAACATTGTTATACATTCACTTACAAAATATATAAACGGAAATGGCACCTCTATGGGTGGTGTTATTGTTGATGCAGGTACCTTTGATTGGAGTAGTGGAAAATTTCCAGAATTCACAGAGCCATCTGCAGGATATCACGGATTGGTTTATCACGATGTTTTAGGGGCCGCTGCCTTTATTGCAAAGGTTAGAATAGAAGGCTTAAGAGACCTTGGCGCCGCTTTGAGTCCGTTTAATGCCTTTCAGATTATTCAAGGATTGGAGACTTTAGAACTGCGTATCAAGAAACATAGTGAAAATGCATTGGAATTGGCGAAATGGTTGCAGGATAGGAACGAAGTGGCATGGGTGAACTATCCAGGTCTGCCAACCAGTCCTTATTATTCGTTGGCCAAAAAATACCTTCCAAACGGACAAAGTGGTATTGTGACCTTTGGAGTTAAGGGAGGGTTTGAGTCGGCGAAAAAGGTTGTTGACGAAACCAAATTATTCTCTTTATTGGCCAATATAGGGGATACTAAATCTTTAATTATCCACCCAGCCAGTACTACCCACCAACAATTGGATGACAATGCCCAACAAACAACAGGAGTTACAAAAGATCTGATACGTCTTTGTGTAGGTTTGGAGGATATTGAAGATATAAAGGCAGATTTGGTGCAAGCCTTTTCGGTCATTGATAAATCGGTTTTGGCGTAAAAATGATTTTATTTTTTTATGGTCATTGATTAAGTAATATGGGAGTGCAGAATTTAATATCTCAAGGCACTCCCATATCATTTAAAAAGCAATGCAGTGTTCTTTCAGGAATAATTACTTGTACAAATAACTTATGCTACATCATATTTCAATAAACAAATACATTACTTATAGCGGCAAAACATTGGACATTAACTTGTCTTACGAAGTCTTTGGCCTTCCCTTGCATTCCGCACCAATTATACTGGTAAACCACGCCCTAACAGGTAACTCTGATGTGGCTGGAGAAAATGGTTGGTGGACGACATTGGTCGGGGATGGTAAATGTATAGATACTAAGAAATACACTATTCTTTCCTTTAATATTCCAGGGAATGGGTATGATGGATTTGTTATAGAAAATTATAAGGATTTTGTAGCGAAGGACATTGCCAAAATTTTTCTTTTGGGATTGGAGGCTTTAAAAACAAGTAAGCTTTATGCCCTGATAGGCGGTTCTTTAGGGGGGGGTATAGCTTGGGAGATGGCAGCTTTAGATCCTCATTTAACGGAACATCTTATTCCAGTAGCGTCCGATTGGAAGTCTACGGACTGGCTAATTGCCAATTGCCAGATACAGGAACAGTTTTTAGTGAATTCCAAACAGCCGGTGCATGATGCGCGTATGCATGCAATGCTGTGTTATAGGACACCTGAATCTTTTAATGACCGCTTTAAAAGAAGTACCAATGAGGAGTTGAAAGTCTTCAATGTGGAGAGTTGGTTAACACACCATGGTAAGAAGCTACAAGAGCGTTTTCAATTGTCTGCCTATAAATTAATGAATCAATTGTTAAAGACCATTGATATCAATAGGGAAGGGGAGGAAGCCTTTATTAATCTTCAAAATAGCGATACCAATATCCATATCATTGGAGTAGATTCAGATCTTTTTTTTACGGCCCAAGAAAATAAGGATACCTTTAAAAAATTGGCCCAAGCCAATAGTAATGTAACCTATGGTGAAATTCATTCCCTTCACGGGCACGATGCCTTTTTGATCGAGTTCAATCAAATGGAGGAGTTGTTAAAGGGCATTTTCGACCGAAACGGCAGGTCTAAAAAGGTGAAGGTGCTAAAGTTCGGCGGCAAGTCTTTGGCTAATGGAGAAGGACTGGATAGTGTTTTGCGGATTGTTACCGATAAGGTGGCGAATGGTGAAAATATAGCGGTAGTGGTCTCCGCTAGGAATAAGGCTACTGATGAATTGGAAGCCATGTTGAACAAGGCCGCCAAGGGGTTGGATTATGCAGAGGATTTTGAGCTATTTGAGAAATATCAACAGCATGCCTATGGCAATGTCAATCTCTCAGAGGAATTTAAGGGATTGGTAAAATTGTTTGAAGGGGTAGCTCTGTTAGGGGATTATAGTCCTAAAATAAAGGATCAGGTATTGGCATATGGAGAATTGCTCTCGGCAAAATTGGTAACAAAATTACTTATAGGGAAAGGGGTCAATGCCAAATTTATGGACTCCAGACAGCTTATTAAAACAGATTCCAATTTTGGTGATGCAAAAGTTCTGGAGACTTTGTCCAAAGAAAATGTAAAAAGGGAGTTCGGTAAATTGGAACTTGATGCCGTAATGGTGACTACTGGTTTCATTGCCTCCAATGAACTTAACGAAACAACTACATTGGGTAGAAATGGGAGTAATTACTCGGCCGCTTTATTGGCCAATTACTTAAATGCAGAGGAGCTGCAGAACTATACTCATGTAGACGGCATTTTTACGGCTAATCCAGATTTGGTGGCAGAGGCAAAAAGAATTTCAGAACTTTCCTACAGTGAAGCCAATGAATTGGCGAATTTTGGCACCAACATCCTGCATGCGAAGACAATTATTCCATTAATAGAAAAGAATATTCCACTTCGGATCCTAAATACCTTTAACAACGATAATGAAGGTACTTTAATAAGTGCCAAGACCAGTAAGGAAGGTATAAAGTCATTGTCCGTAATAGAGAATATGGCCTTGATTAATTTGGAAGGCCGAGGTCTATTGGGCAAGGTTGGGGTAGATGCCCGTATCTTTAGAACAATGGGCAATAATAATATTAGTGTAAGTATTATTTCTCAGGGATCCTCTGAAAGGGGTATTGGTTTAGTGGTGGACGCTAAAAATGCCAACTTGGCCAAAACTTCTTTGGAAGAGGAATTTCAAACCGATTTTAAGCTACAGGATATCAATAATATTACCGTGGTTGATCAGGTCTCCGTTATTTCTATTGTAGGTCAGGATTTGAGCACTTTTCATAAGCCTTTTAATGCCCTTATTAAGAATCAGGTAGTTCCATTGTTGTTTAACAATACCATTTCGGGCAAGAATGTAAGTTTAGTGGTTAAGAAATCGGATCTGCACAAGGCCCTTAACGTGGTCCATGGTCAAATTTTTGGCATAAGTAAAAAAGTAAATTTGGCCATATTTGGCCATGGAAATGTAGGTGGTACCCTCATTGATCAAGTGCTTAAGTCTAACAAGACTATCGAAAAAAGAAAAGGGATTAACATCAACGTTTTTGCGGTTGCGAATTCTAAGAAGGTTTTGTTGAATAAAAATGGGATCTCTAAAAACTGGAGAACTTCCATGAAAACCAAGGCAGTGCCTTATAATTTAAACGATATATTCAAGTTTGCAAAGGACAATCATTTAGAGAACCTTATTGCGGTAGACAATACGGCCAACGAGGACTTCGTAGCTTCGTATTTTGATTTTGTGGACAATGGTTTTGATTTGGTGTCGTCCAATAAGATTGCGAATACCTTGCGTTTCGATTATTATCAGTTGCTCAGGGAAGAACTTGCTAAGAATCAAAAGCAATATTTGTATGAGACCAATGTTGGTGCTGGATTACCATTGATAGATACAATCAGGTTGTTGCATCTCTCAGGTGAGAATATTACAAGAATTAAAGGAGTGTTCTCTGGGTCTTTGAGTTATATTTTTAATACTTTTTCGGAAAAGGATGCCCTGTTCTCTACAATTTTAAAAGAAGCTATGGAACTGGGATACACAGAACCAGATCCTCGGGAGGACCTATCCGGTAATGACGTGGGAAGGAAATTATTGATTTTGGCCAGGGAATTGGACCTTAGCAATGAGTTTTCAGATATTCAAATTGAAAATTTAATTCCTGAGTCACTTCAAGGTGGCGAAGTAAAAAGCTTTCTGGAGCAATTGGATATTTTGGATGAAAAATTTAGTAGGATAAAGAAAGCACAAAAACCAAATCACGTCTTGCGTTATGTGGGCGATCTATCAGGCGACCTGCAGAAGGAAAAGGGAAAATTGGAAGTTAAATTAGTGTCTGTTCCCAAAGAGAGTGCGCTTGGACAAATAAAAGGGTCCGATTCCATTATTGAAATTTATACAGAATCGTATGGGGAACATCCATTGGTTATTCAGGGAGCGGGTGCAGGTGCGGCAGTTACAGCCAGAGGTGTTTTTGGCGATATTTTACGAATAGCAGAAAAGGGCTAGGTATTTGTGGCTTCGACTCCGCTCAGCCGTTGAGGAATGCCGGAGATTGAGCGTAGTCGAAATCGGGTCTGATTTTAGAATGAAAGAATTTGGATGTGGCTTCGACTCCGCTCAGCCACCGGGGATAGTCGGAGATTGAGCGTAGTCGAAATCGAAATTTGCTTATTTGAGATAGAATAGTTTTAATTTTTTAAAGGTGAATGGTTTCCTGTACATATTGGAATGCTCAGATGGAAGTTATTATTGTGGTAGTACGGTGGATTTGGACAAGAGGTTAAAGGAACACAATGATGGAAAGGGGGCTAACCATACAAAAAAGAGGCTTCCTGTTAAGTTGATGTATGTAGAGGAGTATGATAGGATTGATAAGGCATTTTATCGTGAAAAGCAAATTCAAGGTTGGAGTCGAAATAAAAAGGAGGTGTTGATAAATGGGGATTTAGCTAAATTAAATGGCCTTGCTGAATGTAAAAATGAGTCCCACTTTAAACATTATATAGAGGAGAAGTTTAAACCATAATCGATTGGTGGCTTCGACTCCGCTCAGCCGCTGAGGAATGCCGGAGATTGAGCGTAGTCGAAATCGGGTCTGATTTTAGAATGAAAGAATTTGGATGTGGCTTCGACTCCGCTCAGCCGTTGAGGAATGCCGGAGATTGAGCGTAGTCGAAATCGAATCAGGTTGTGGGCCTACATTATGAATATCCCTACCAACAGGTCCAGCTAGAAAAATTGACCGGGATTACAGTTGGCATAAAAATGAAATAAATGCTTATCCTTTACGATGGATATTATAAGAATTTGATAGATTAGAAATAATGAAGAAGAATTTTAAATTTGAAACGGAAGCGATACGAACCCAGACAGAACGTACCCAATTTCTAGAGCATTCCACCCCCTTGTATTTAACCTCGAGTTTTATTTTTGAGGATGCAGAGGATATGCGTGCCTCGTTTGCAGAAGAAAAGGATCGTAATATTTACTCTAGGTATAGCAATCCCAATTCCTCCGAGTTTATAGATAAGGTTTGTAAGATGGAAGGGGCTGAGGATGGTTTTGCCTTTGCGTCGGGGATGGCGGCGGTGTTTTCTACATTTGCGGCCTTGTTGGAAAGTGGAGATCATATTATTTCTGCTAGAAGTATTTTTGGGTCAACCCATAGTTTGTTTACTCAGTATTTTCCTAAATGGAATGTTTCCACGAGCTATTTTAAAATAGATGAGCTGGATAAATTGGAGGGATTATTGACCCCTAACACCAAAATAATCTATGCGGAATCGCCCACCAATCCAGGAGTGGATGTTTTGGACTTGGAAGAATTGGGTAAATTCGCCAAGAAGCATAATTTAATATATATCATAGATAATTGCTTTGCATCTCCCTATTTACAACAGCCCATTAAGTTTGGAGCCGATTTGGTAATCCATTCCGGAACCAAATTAATGGACGGACAAGGTAGGGTGTTGGCAGGGATTACCGTTGGGAGCAAAGCTCTAATAGATAAGGTGTATCGCTTTTCAAGGATTACAGGCCCTGCCCTGTCACCTTTTAATGCATGGGTACTGTCCAAAAGCTTGGAAACTCTGGCGCTAAGGGTAGATAAACATTGTGATAATGCGTTAAAATTAGCTGAATTTTTAGAAGAGCACCCGAAGATTAA
Organism: Arenibacter catalasegens; assembly: GCF_002909235.1. GTDB lineage: Bacteria > Bacteroidota > Bacteroidia > Flavobacteriales > Flavobacteriaceae > Arenibacter > Arenibacter catalasegens. The sequence goes on along the minus strand of NZ_PHQQ01000002.1, from coordinate 256,057 downwards.
CTGGGTGAAATACCCCTTTTTAAAATCGCACCCTAATTATGAAATAGCTAAGAGACAGATGAAGGCTGGTGGTTGTGTTGTGGCTTTTGAGGTTAAGGGAGGGGTAGAGGCCGGACAAAAGTTCTTTAATGCCATTAAAATGTTGTCTTTGTCCGCAAACTTAGGGGATTCTAGAAGTATAGTTACCCATCCAGCGTCGACTACACATAGTAAATTATCTCTCCAGGATAGACTGGCATCTGGTATTACCGATGGTATGGTCAGGGTATCGGTAGGATTGGAGCATATAGATGATATTATTGAGGATATATCCCAAGCGCTGGAATAGTCTGTATCTTTTAAGAGCATCGCATGTTCTAAATCTGATTTTGTAAAATAAGGATGGGTCTTAGACCAATGTTAATTTTCCTTATCTTCGCTGAATGCTTTCCAAAAAGACTAAATACGGATTAAAGGCACTAACCTTTTTAGCGTCTCAAAAAGGGCGTTCACCTGTTCAGATTTCTGAAATAGCCAAGCATGAGAACATTTCTCAGAAATTTCTGGAAAGTATTCTTCTAACCTTGCGAAAAACAGGACTTCTGGGTTCCAAAAAAGGAAAGGGTGGAGGTTATTACCTTATAAAAGAACCAAAGGATATCCCCATGACTACTGTCATGAGGGTTTTGGAAGGGCCTATAGCCATGGTGCCCTGCGTGAGTTTAAACTTCTACGAAAAATGCGAGGATTGCCCAGATGAGGCCAGCTGTTCTGTGCATAAATTAATGTTGCAGGTGAGGGATAGTACTTTGGAAGTTTTTAGGAACAACACTCTTGCAGATTTGGTTCCCTGAAGTGGGGCGTACGACTTAAATTTGCTATAATTCAATGTAAATTGTGTAGTAAATACTTTATAAAGCTTTAATAATCTTCAAATTTTAATGGACTTTTTTATTAATCTACTAAATTTGTAGGGTAAGTTGAATTTTATGAAGCTTTTATCATTGTGTTTTGAAAATAATTTCTATTTTTGCTTACTCTATTAAATCGATAGGGTAATAAATTTAAGTTTTTTATCATATGATTGCTGATCAATTAATTGCAAATAATAATACAGGTACTGCAACTAAAAGCTATAAGGCTGATAAGAGAACCGAAAATCCCAAAAGGAGTATTGCTAAATCTATTAGTTGGAGAATTATTGGAACGTTGGATACCATCCTAATTTCTTGGATCGTTACAGGAACCATGACCGTTGCACTTTCTATAGGGGTCGTGGAGTTGTTTACCAAGATGTTGCTATATTTCTTCCATGAAAGGATTTGGAACAAGATTAGTTGGGGAAGGTAGAGGTAATTAAATCCAAAGAATTTAAAGAATCAGAGACAATGGCATTTACAGAGGAACAAATACATAAATTAAACCAACAGTTTAAGGGTATACCACCGGAAGAAATAATTTCTTGGGCTATTCAATATGCCGAGAATCCATTGGTGACAACAAATTTTAGGCCTTATGAAGTGGCTATTTTACATGCGGTAACGGATGTTGCCCCTAATATTCCTGTGGTTTGGTGCGATACTGGTTATAATACACCAAATACCTACAAACATGCCGAGGGGTTAATTGCAAGGCTACATTTAAATGTAAAATTATATGTTCCCAAACAAACGTCCTCACATAGGGATGCGGTAATGGGAATTCCTGGTATAGACGATCCTAAGCATCAACTTTTTACGGAACAGGTTAAATTGGAACCTTTTAGAAGAGCTATGGAAGAGCATAAGCCAGATGTTTGGTTTACAAATCTTAGACAGGGACAGACTGCTTTAAGGGATTCTTTGGATATTTTGAGTTTAAGTAGAGACGGGGTCTTAAAGGTAAGTCCGTTTTATCATTTTAACGATAGTCAATTGGATGCTTATCTCCTGGATAGGAATTTGCCCAATGAGCATAAATATTTTGACCCCACCAAGGTTTTGGAAAATCGGGAATGTGGGCTGCATACCTAAGAAAAGAATATTAACAATTGGCGAATGCTTCCTTTGGAAGAAAACCAATTAAAGACATAATTATTGTGAGCATTGTAGAATCAGGATTGGAAACAGTAGTAGACGTGAGCGAATCAAATGAATTGGAAGTATTGAATAACAATGCTTTGGAGAACGAGGCAATTTATATTTTAAGGGAAGTTGCGGCACAGTTTGAAAAACCAGTGTTGCTTTTTTCGGGTGGTAAGGATTCCATTACCTTGGTGAGATTGGCGCAGAAAGCCTTTTTTCCAGCTAAAATACCATTTCCTCTAATGCATATAGATACGGGACATAATTTTCCGGAAACCATCGCTTTTAGGGATAAGTTGGTTAAGGAGTTAGGTGTTGAATTGATTGTTCGTAACGTTCAGGATTCCATAGACCAAGGAAAAGTGGTAGAAGAAACTGGAAAATATTCCAGTAGGAATATGTTGCAGACTACTACCTTGTTGGATGCTATTGAAGAATTCAAATTTGATGCGTGTATTGGTGGAGCCAGAAGGGATGAAGAAAAGGCACGTGCCAAAGAGCGTATCTTTTCGGTTCGTGACGATTTTGGACAATGGGATGAAAAAAATCAACGTCCTGAATTGTTCGATATGTTGAACGGTCAGATCGAATTGGGTCAGAACGTAAGGGTTTTTCCTATCAGCAACTGGACGGAATTAGATGTTTGGAGTTATATCCAACAAGAGGATATAGAAATACCTTCCATCTATTTTGCGCATAAAAGAAATATCTTCCTAAGGGACGGATTTATATGGTCGGCAGAAGATGATGTGGTTTTCCGTGCTGAAGATGAAAAGGTGGAAGAGCGCATGGTGCGCTTTAGAACTGTTGGGGACATGAGCTGTACTTCGGCGGTATTATCCCATGCGGATACCATTGAAAAGGTGGTAGGTGAAATTAGGGAATCTAAGATTTCGGAAAGAGGAGCTAGGATAGATGATAAGCGATCCGAAGCCGCAATGGAGAAAAGAAAACAACAAGGATACTTTTAAAATCGGCAGTTGAGGTAGGTTGACGCTCGTAAAAATTGTCAATGGAATACTAGCCAATTACAAAACACAAAAGAAATGGAAGTACTAAAAATAGCAACAGCAGGAAGTGTAGATGACGGTAAAAGTACCTTGATCGGGAGATTGTTGTATGATACAAAGTCGCTGACAGACGATAAGTTGGAGGCCATAGAAAAGACCAGTAAGCAAAAAGGGTATGATTATCTTGATTTCTCTTTGGCAACAGATGGTTTGGTAGCAGAGAGAGAACAAGGAATTACTATAGATGTAGCCCATATTTATTTCTCCACACCCAATAAGAGTTATATCATTGCGGATACTCCTGGTCATGTGGAATATACGCGTAACATGGTTACTGGCGCTTCTACCTCACAGGCTGCCATCATTTTGATCGACGCCAGAAAAGGGGTGATAGAGCAAACGAATAGACACTTTTTCATCAATAACTTATTGAGGATAAAAGATGTTATCGTGGCCATAAATAAAATGGACTTGGTTGATTACTCAGAGGAAAGATATAATGAGATCAAAGCTGATTTTGAGGAACTGATGAGTAAGCGCGATTACCAAGATCAGAAAATCACCTTTATTCCCGTGAGTGCGCTTAAAGGCGACAATGTGGTTAACAGGTCAGAGGAAATGACGTGGTACAAGGGACAAACGTTGTTAGAGCATTTTGAGGGATTGGATAGAAAGGATATCTATAATGTTGGAACTCCTAGGTTTCCGGTTCAATATGTGATACGCCCTAAAACAGAGGAATTCCATGATTTTAGAGGATTTGCTGGAAAGGTATATGGCGGTGAACTTAGTGTTGGTGATGAAGTAGTAGTCTTGCCATCTATGACCAAATCCAAGATCAAGGATATTTATTTTTACGACAAAAAGTATAAAACAGCAACAAGACGTTCATCAGTGACTATAACATTGGAAGATGAAATCAATGTTAGTAGGGGAGATATGTTGGTCAAAGTAGGTGATTTGCCTACAATCGACAAGCAATTTACGGCTACAGTTTCATGGATGGATTCTCAAAATTTAACCGTAGGAGGAAAATACGTGGTGCAGCACGGAGTGAACAAGGTGTTGGCCAAGGTAGAGAACATTCACCATAAAATTAATCCGGATTACTCAGGTATAGATACATCTATCACTGCCTTGGGAATGAACGATATAGCACAGGTTACCTTTAGATTGAATAAGCCTATTTTTTATGATTCTTTCAAGAATCACCGTACCAATGGCTCTTTTATCCTAATAGATAATCAAAGCAATACAACAGCTGGAGTTGGGTTTATAAATTAAACCTCCTTCCATCCCCTTGGGGTATGGTGTTGTTGCCAATTTAATCTATTATCCCTATGGGCTAAAGGTTTTAAAATTAATAATCAATTTGAACAAAAAATAAAAGTAGCATGCGGACTTTCAGAACAGAAGTGGAAAACCCGGTTGTAGAACAGGATATCATAGCATTAGAAGCTAAGATCCGTGAATTTCAAGGCGGTAGTTTGGACGAGGAAAAATTCCGTAGCCTAAGGTTGGCCAGGGGAATTTATGGGCAAAGACAACCTGGTGTCCAAATGATTCGTATAAAATTGCCCTACGGGAAAGTTAGCTCTCAGCAGTTAAGAAGGATATGTGATGTTTCGGAAGAATATTCAACCGGAAGACTACATATAACTACCCGTCAGGATATACAGATCCATTATGTGGACATAAACCGTACACCGGAATTATGGGCCCAGTTGGAACAGGACGATATTACGATCAGGGAAGCTTGTGGAAATACAGTGAGGAACGTTACCGCCAGTGAAACTGCCGGAATAGATGCAAACGAACCCTTCGATGTTTCCCCCTATGCACATGCCTTGTTTCAGTATTTTTTAAGGAATCCTATAAGTCAGGAAATGGGGAGGAAGTTTAAAGTTTCCTTTTCTTCCTCTGATGAGGATACAGGTCTTTCATACATGCACGATCTTGGCTTTATAGCCAAGGTGGAGAATGGTGTAAAAGGATTTAAGGTGCTTTTGGGTGGTGGATTGGGATCACAGCCAAGACATGCAGATGAAATTTATTCTTTTCTACCTACCGACAAGATTATTCCTTTAATGGAAGGTGTAGTTCGTGTTTTTGACCGTTTTGGGGAAAGAAAAAGTAGGGCTAAGGCTAGAATGAAATTCCTTTTGAAGGATATTGGCTTGGACGGATTTAAAAAGTTGTTGGAAGAAGAGCAATTGGCAATACCTGTCCAAACTTACGAAATAGATGCGGATGCTTATCCAAAGGTAAATATTGCAGGGAATGAAGCTCCTGAAGTTACCATTAAGGATCAGAAGGCCTTTGACGTATGGAAGGCTACCAACTTGGTTCCCCAAAAGCAGCAGGGATATGTGGCTATTGGGATAAAGGTATTATTGGGTGATTTTTATGTAGAAAAAGCCAGACAATTGGCTGATCTAGTAGAAAAATATGCAGCAAGTGAAATTAGATTGAGTTTGCGTCAAAATATATTGATTCCTTATGTTAAGGAATCCTTAGTGCCCTTCTTCTATCAAGAATTGGAAAAATTAGGATTTGCCGAAGTTGGGTACAATACGGCATTGGATATTACGGCCTGTCCTGGAACGGATACCTGTAATTTGGGAATTGCCAGTAGTACTGGGATTGCTGATGAATTAGAGAGAGTAATTAAGGCAGAATACCCACATTATATCAATAATCAGGACGTGGTTATTAAGATTAGTGGATGTATGAATGCTTGTGGACAGCACAATATGGCCAATATTGGTTTTCAAGGAATGTCCGTTAGAACAAAAGGTAAATTAGTAGCTCCCGCACTTCAGGTGCTTTTGGGAGGTGGAAATTTAGGAGATGGTAACGGTCGTTTTGCAGATAAAGTTATTAAGGTACCTAGTAAAAGAGGCCCTGAAGCATTAAGGTTCATTTTAGATGATTTTGATGCCAATGGTAACGGAAAATCCTTTGTGGATTATTATGAGGAAAAAGGTCAAATGTATTTTTATGATTTCCTTAAGCCGTTGTCAGATGTGGATAACCTAGAGGCATCCGATTTTATTGATTGGGGTACTACGGAAAAATATGAACAAGCTATTGGTGTTGGAGAATGTGCCGGAGTAGTAATCGATTTAATTGCCACATTGTTGTTTGACAGTGAGGAAAAGATCGAAACGGCAAAATTGAATTTGGAAGACGAGAAATGGGCAGCCAGTATCTATCATTCCTATTCATCAATGGTGAATACGGCCAAGGCTTTATTGACTGCAGAAAATACCAAGGTAAATACTCATATCAGCATTATTAAGGATTTTGATGAGCTATTTATAGCAACTGGTAAGTTTAAATTGGATCAAGGCTTTGAGAAAATGGTACTTCAATTAAATCAGAACGCCCCAACAGAAGCCTTTGCCAAAGCATATTTAAAGGATGCTTCTGAATTTTTAGGAAATGTGGAAACATACAGAAAATTAGAATTGACAAACGTATAGTAATGATTGGTAAGGAGGATAATATTCATATTAATACCACGTCAGCTGACCTTGATTCAAAAAAGGAAGCTAATGTACTTGGGCAGCTGACCGTAGTAGGGGCTGGACCTGGCGATGTGGAATTAATAACGCTTAAGGCCATAAAGGCCTTGCAGGCGGCAGACGTGGTATTGTACGACGCCTTGGTGGATGACTCCCTATTGAATTATGCTCCTAACGCCGAACATATATTTGTTGGTAAAAGGAAAGGATGCTATGCCTATCAACAAGAGCAAATAAACGAGCTTATTGTGAGTAGGGCCAAAACATCCGGACATGTAGTAAGATTAAAAGGAGGAGATCCATTTGTTTTTGGTAGAGGAGCGGAAGAAATGGAATTTGCGGCCAGTAAAGGCCTTAAGGTAACCATGGTTCCCGGAATTTCATCATCAGTTGCAGTACCTGCTTCCCAAAACATTCCTGTAACCAAGAGAGGTGCCTCCGAAAGTTTTTGGGTAATTACAGGAACTACAAAAAATCATAAACTATCCACCGATGTTGCCTTGGCAGCCAAATCTAATGCTACAATAGTAATACTGATGGGTATGAGCAAGCTTGCAGAGATTGTTGAGCTGTTTAAGAAGGAGGGGAAATCCGATATGCCGATTGCCATTATTCAAAATGGCACACGCCAAGATGAAAAGGTAGGAGTAGGAACAATAGCTTCTATTGAAGCACTGGTAGTTAAAGACCAATTGAGCAACCCGGCCATTATTATTATTGGTGAGGTGGTCAATCATAGGAATACCCTATTAAATTATACCGAAATATTAAATAGCCACGAAGTGGCGCAGTAAATAATAGTAGAGACATTCAACTAAGTAGGCTTAAGCCTAAATAGGTGTCATAATTAATTAGGAATTAATCAAAGTAGTATGATAAAGACAGATATACTTATAATTGGGGCAGGTCCAACAGGGTTGTTCACGGTTTTTGAAGCGGGATTGTTGAAATTGAAGACGCATCTTATAGATGCATTGCCTCAACCAGGAGGACAATGTTCTGAAATTTATCCTAAAAAACCTATTTATGATATTCCAGCATTTCCGGAAATTCTTGCCGGTGATTTGGTTAAAAATTTGATGCAGCAAATTCAACCTTTTGAACCTGGGTTTACCTTGGGTGAAAGAGCTCAGACCTTGGATAAATTGGATGATGGTTCTTTTGTGGTTACCACAAATAAAGGGACAAAACATCAGGCTCCAGTGGTAGTTATTGCCGGTGGATTAGGGTCTTTTGAACCTAGAAAACCTTTGATTCCCAATTTGGTAGATTTTGAGGATAAGGGTGTAGCGTATATTATAAAAGATCCTGAGGTGTATAGGAATAAAAAAGTGGTTATCTCTGGAGGAGGTGATTCTGCCTTGGATTGGGCAATATTTCTAACCGATGTGGCTGCTGAAGTATCTTTGGTGCACAGGAGAAATGAATTTAGAGGAGCTTTGGATTCTGTAGAAAAAGCCGCTGAACTGGCCAAGCAGGGTAAGATAAAATTATTTACTGAAGCAGAAGTAATCAAACTATACGGAGACGATAATTTGGAAGCCGTAGTGGTAAAACACAATGATGAGTCCAAAGGCGAAAGCTATGTAGAGGTGGACAATTTTATTCCACTATTCGGACTTTCCCCAAAATTAGGGCCTATCGGCGATTGGGGACTTGAAATAGAAAAAAATGCGATCAAGGTGAACAACGCCTACGATTATCAGACCAATATTCCAGGAGTTTACGCTATTGGGGATGTAAATACTTACCCAGGAAAACTTAAATTAATATTGTCTGGTTTCCATGAAGCCGCCGTTATGTGTCAGAGTGCTTACCAGTTGATCAATCCTGGAAAGCGTTATGTAATGAAATATACCACTGTTGGTGGGGTAGAAGGATTTGACGGCAGCAAGAAGGAGGCTAAAAAAGAAGTAGTTCAAAGTATATTGGCGTAATAGCCATATAAACCTGTCAGGCTTTACGACCTGACAGGTTTAAATATTAAATGATTTTCCTGAATTCTATTTTTTGGGAGTTTCAAAAAAAAGTAGCGATTCCTTGCTTTTAAGGGCACTGTTGCGTTACTTTGCAACCCGTTCATTAATACATTGAAACGTTATCAAGAAAGGCGGAGGGACTAGACCCGTTGAAGCCTTAGCAACCCTTTTTTCTTTTTCGATACCTATCGTGAAGAATAAAGAAGGTGCTACATTCTAATCCTGTTTTTATTCTGTTTGTTTAGAATTTTAAACTGGAATAGATAACATAAAGAAAGACGCTGGTCTAAAACTTTTCCTTACTTGATTTTATTTATTTTTTTGATACCGATAACTGTGGTATAATCCATTGTTTTAGGGTGTTAATTATTTAATTTTGTGTTTCCCAAGTAATTTGGGGTAACGTAATAATAGCATTATGGTTTGCCCCATGTGGGGACAAACATTTTTGAAAAGTAATATGAAGAATATTCAAGACGTACTTAAAGAAAGAATTTTGGTGTTGGATGGAGCTATGGGCACCATGCTACAACGACATAAATATACGGAAGAAGATTTTAGGGGAGAGCGATTTAAGGATTGGGAACACCCCTTACAAGGAAATAACGATCTTTTGTCCCTCACTCAGCCTGAGGCTATCGCTGAGGTACACCGTCTGTATTTTGCAGCCGGTGCAGATATTGTTGAGACAAATACTTTTTCCAGTACTACTATAGCCATGGCAGACTATCATATGGAAACCTTGGTTTATGAATTAAATTATGAATCGGCCAAAATAGCCAAGGCCGTAGCGGATGAGTTTACCGCGAGGGAACCTAATAAGCCACGATTCGTTGCAGGGAGTATTGGACCTACCAATAAAACCGCCAGTATGTCGCCGGACGTGAATGATCCCGGCTTTAGAGGGGTGTCTTTTGATGAACTGCGTATAGCGTACAAGCAACAGGTAGAAGCGCTTTTGGATGGAGGGGCAGATATTTTATTGGTTGAGACCGTTTTTGATACCTTAAATGCGAAGGCGGCTTTATTTGCTATTGAAGAGGTAAAGGAAGAAAGAAAGATAGACGTGCCTATTATGATCAGTGGGACAATAACCGATGCTTCTGGTAGAACCCTTTCTGGACAAACGGCGGAAGCATTCTTAATATCCATAAGCCATATTCCCATTTTGTCCGTAGGATTCAATTGTGCCCTGGGAGCTAGTCAGTTGGTACCCCATTTGGAGGTGTTATCTGCGAAGACGGAGCATGCGGTTTCAGCCCACCCAAATGCGGGATTGCCAAATGCCTTTGGAGAATACGATGAAACACCAGAGGAGATGGCAATGCAGATCAAGGAGTATGCCGAAAAGAACTTGGTTAATATTGTTGGGGGATGTTGTGGGACCACTCCCGAACATATAAAGGCGATGGCAGATATTGTTAAGAACTATTCCCCTAGAACCCTTAATACCTTAGAAGCGCATAAAGTATGATACCTTCTAGGCAAATTGTTCTTGAAGCAGGAAAACGGGTTGCACCATATGTTCATAGAACACCAGTGCTCACCTCCCGTTTGTTGAACGAATTGGCAGGGGCTGAAGTTTTCTTTAAATGTGAGAATCTTCAAAAAATGGGTGCTTTTAAAATGCGGGGTGCTATAAATGCCATCCAGCAGTTAAGTGAGGAGCAGAAAAAGGCAGGGGTCGTAACCCATTCCTCCGGAAATTTTGGTCAGGCTTTGGCCTTGGCAGCAAAGAATTTGGGAGTGAATGCCTATATAGTAATGCCGTCCAGTGCACCAACGGTAAAGATTGAAGCAGTTAGGGCATATGGAGGTTTGGTTACTATTACGGAACCTACTTTGGAGGCGAGGGAAAAAACGGCAGCAGCAATAGTACTGGAAAAGGGAGCTGTTTTTTTACACCCTTCCAATGACCTTAATGTAATATTAGGTCAAGGTACTGCAGCTTTGGAATTCCTGGAGGATCAATCTGATTTGGAGTATATTATGGCGCCTGTTGGAGGTGGCGGACTCATAGCGGGCACGGCATTGGCAGCCCACTATTTTGGAACTAATTGCAGGGTCGTTGGTGGTGAGCCAATGCAAGTGGATGACGCCTTTAGGGCCTTGAAAAGCGGTAAAATAGAGTATAATACGTCGGTAGATACAGTCGCGGACGGACTAAAGACAAACTTGGGGGACAAGAATTTCCCCATTATTGTCGCATTGGTTTCTGAAATTATTAGAGTGGAGGAGGAGGAGATTATCAGTGCCATGAGGTTAATTTGGGAGCGGCTTAAATTGGTGATAGAACCATCAAGTGCTGTACCTTTTGCGGCTTTATTAAAGGAAAAAGAAAAGTTTAAGAATAAAAAAATAGGGATCATCCTCTCGGGAGGTAATGTGGAGCTATCAAATTTGCCATTTTAAGGATACGCATTGTATTTTTAATATTGAGGTCAATACATAAATAATGAGCAATACTAAGGATAAGGAAGAACATAGTACAAAACGGTTTTTAAAACTTTCCGGTTTGGAACCTTTGGTGATAACCCCAGAAAGTAATTTCGTAAATGTGGGGGAACGTACCAATGTGGCAGGTTCCAAAAAATTCTTGAGATTGATCAAGGAAGAGAAGTTTGAGGAGGCTTTGGATATTGCCCGCGAACAAGTAGAGGGAGGGGCTCAGATCATTGATGTTAATATGGATGATGGGCTTATTGATGGGAAGGAGGTTATGGTAAAGTTCCTGAACCTTATTGTGGCCGAACCGGATATTGCCCGGGTTCCTATTATGATCGATAGCTCTAAATGGGAAATTATAGAGGCCGGTCTGCAGGTTGTTCAAGGAAAATGCATAGTTAATTCCATAAGTCTCAAGGAAGGTGAGAAAGAGTTTATACATCATGCCAAATTAATTAGACGTTATGGCGCTGCTGTCATTGTTATGGCCTTTGATGAGGTAGGGCAGGCGGATAATTACGAAAGGCGATTGGAAATAACCCAACGCTCCTATGATATTTTGGTGGATAAAGTAGGGTTCCCACCCGAGGATATTATTTTCGATTTAAACATCTTTCCTGTTGCCACAGGGATGGACGAACATAAATTAAATGCGCTCGACTTTATAAAGGCCACGGCTTGGGTAAAGGAAAATCTGCCTTATTGTAGTGTAAGTGGAGGGGTAAGCAATGTGTCCTTTAGTTTCAGGGGCAATAATCCGGTACGTGAGGCCATGCATTCTGCATTTCTTTATCACGCTATTAAGGCGGGTATGAATATTGGCATTGTAAACCCCAGTATGTTGGAAGTGTATGATGATATTCCAAAGGACCTTTTAGAGCGGGTAGAGGACGTAATCCTTAACCGAAGAGAAGATGCAACGGAGCGCTTATTGGAATTTGCAGAAACCGTAATCGGCAAGGAGAAGGAAAATAAGGTAGATCTTTCTTGGAGGGAAGAGCCTTTGCAAAATAGGATTACCCGGGCCTTGGTCAAGGGAATCGATCAATATGTGGTAGAGGATGTTGAAGCTGCCCGTTTAAGTGTGAAAGCCCCTATAGAGGTGATCGAAGGACATTTAATGACCGGAATGAATGTGGTGGGAGATCTTTTTCAAAGTGGTAAGATGTTCTTGCCCCAAGTGGTAAAATCGGCCAGGGTAATGAAAAAAGCAGTGGCTTATCTGTTACCGTTTATTGAAGAGGAGAAGCTTAAAAATCCGCAGCCGGAAGGAAGCAGCTCGTCTGCCGGAAAAATTCTTATGGCAACAGTGAAAGGGGATGTGCACGATATTGGAAAAAATATTGTTAGTGTGGTCCTTGCCTGTAACAATTATGAGATTGTAGATTTGGGGGTAATGGTACCCCCAGAGAAGATAATTAATGCGGCGAAGGAACAAAAAGTGGATATTATAGGTCTGAGCGGACTTATTACCCCTTCCTTGGATGAAATGGTCTTTCTGGCCAAGGAAATGGAAAGGCAAAATTTTACGGTGCCATTGCTCATAGGTGGTGCTACCACCAGTAAGGCACATACCGCCGTTAAGATAGATCCACAGTACAAAAGTGCCGTGGTACATGTAAATGATGCTTCCAGGGCAGTAACCGTGGTGGGCGACCTTTTAAAAAAGGAGGCTTCCCAAAAGTATAAGGAGGGCATTAAATTAGACTATGCCGATTTTAGACAAAAATTCCTGAACAGAGGAAAACATAAAGAATATCTGACACTAGAGGCAGCTCGGAAAAATAAATATAAATTAGATTGGTCAAAGGCGGAAATTGTAACCCCAAAGTCCTTGGGAATTCAAATGATCGAGGATTTTGATTTTCGGGAATTGGTGCCGTATATAGATTGGTCCCCCTTCTTTAGAAGTTGGGAACTGCATGGCAAGTACCCAGATATTTTGGAAGATAAGATAGTAGGGCAACAGGCGACGGAACTTTTTGACGATGCCAAGGCAATGCTAAAGAAAATTTTAGATGGTAAGCTTTTCCAAGCAAAAGCCATATTTGGGTTGTTTCCTGCCAATATGGTCAACGATGATGATATTTTGCTGACCCACAATGGGGAAGAATTTACCTTTAGGACTTTAAGACAACAGGCCAAAAAATATGTGGGGAAACCTAATTTTGCTTTGTCCGATTTTATTGCTCCCAAAGAAAGCGGCTTACAGGATTATATAGGTTGTTTTTGTGTTTCAACTGGGTTTGGGACAGATGAATTGGCAGACGAATACCGTAAAAACCTGGACGATTATAACAGTATTATGGTCAAGGCCCTGGCAGACCGTTTTGCTGAGGCCTTTGCGGAATATTTGCACAGGGAAGTACGGATTAAGCATTGGGGATATGCGACTGATGAAGGGCTTAGCAATGAAGATCTGATCAAGGAATCCTATATGGGAATAAGACCTGCGCCTGGTTATCCCGCCTGTCCGGACCATTTGGAAAAGTTGACACTTTGGGAATTATTAGGGGTCAAGGAAAAGATCGGGGTAGAATTGACAGAGAGCTTGGCCATGTGGCCGGCAGCCAGCGTCAGTGGATATTATTTTGGAAATGAAGAGGCCCGGTATTTTGGAGTAGGTAAAATAAAGGAAGACCAGGTAGCCGATTTTGCAGCACGTAAAGGGATTTCCTTGGAGGAGGCCACCAGGTGGTTGGCGCCCAATATTGCAGATGATTAGCGACCTGCAAGGTTGTTGAATGTACCTGCAAGGTTTTTAAAACCTTGTAGGTCTCTAGATCTCTAGGTCATGTTGCAAGTCTCGCAAGAAAATGTGAACTTAAGTTGAAGTTGAACTTCAGTTAGCATTAGAAGGGAAATACTTTGCAGCAGGGATAGGAACGATATCTTTTTTATGTCTTTAGACATGAAAAAATTAAGTGGATAGCCCGGTCCCAAACCGATGGCAAGGAGTGTTTGGGAGCTGCCATATTAGAATATGAAAAGTACAGTTGTGCAGGGAATTAAATATAACAATATACATTAGGTCCTTTTCTTTAGGGAAAGGTAAGAGGAGTAATTATGAAAGTAACGGAACACATAAATAAAGCTGAAGGGAAGACCTTGTTCTCCTTTGAAATTATACCACCTGTTAAAGGAAGGAGCATTCAGGAATTATATGACAATATAGATCCCTTAATGGAATTTAAACCACCCTTCATTGATGTTACTACCTCTAGGGAAGAATATGTGTACATAGATAAGGATGGCTTGTTGGACAAAAAGTTGACGCGTATGAGACCGGGAACGGTTGGTATATGTGCCTCCATTCAACATAAATACGGAGTTGATACCGTTCCTCATGTGTTATGCGGTGGATTTACAAAGGAAGAAACAGAGTACGTTCTTGTGGATTGTCATTATTTGGGAATCGAGAATGTGATGGCACTACGCGGAGATGCCAGGAAGGAGGAGCAGTATTTTAATCCTACAATAGGAGGACATCCATATGCCACAGACTTGGTTAAGCAAATTTACGCCCTTAGTCAGGGTAATTATTTACACGATTCGGTAGAAAAGGTTAATTGCGCCGATTTTTGTATTGGGGTTGCAGGTTATCCAGAAAAGCATTTGGAAGCACCTTCCTTAATGACTGATTTAAAACGATTAAAAGAAAAGGTGGATGCTGGGGCCGATTATGTGGTGACACAAATGTTTTTTGATAATCAGAAATATTTTGAATTTGTAAAAGCAGCCAAGGATATGGGCATCAATGTTCCTATCATTCCAGGTATTAAGCCCATTGCCGTAAAACGACATTTACAATTATTGCCTCAGGTTTTTAAGATCGACTTGCCACAGGATTTAATAGAAGCTGTGGAAGGCTGTTCTACCAATGCAGATGTGCGACAAGTAGGTATTGAGTGGGCAATACAACAATCCAAGGAACTGAAAGCAGCAGGTGTTCCGGTGTTGCACTACTATTCCATGGGGAAATCTGATAATATTGAGGCCATTGCCAAACAGTTGTTTTAGGTATTACTTTCAGTAACAATGGATATAAACGGATTGAATAAGTTGCTATTCTGACATTGATTAAAGGAGTTAATGTATGGCGTTACAGCCTTGTCAAGTTTATAAATTCCTATTTTTATTTTTTCATTACATTTGCTCCCCATGAAACTGAAGCTATTTCTTTTAGGCTGTCTGTCGACAGCTTTTTGCTTTTCACAAAACCGGCAAGAAACCAAGCGATATACCTTGGATGTTAGCCAATTCTACGGATCTGTGTTATTGCACAATACGGATATTTCCCATTTAATCACCAATCATCCTGGCGGATTTATCTTGGGATATAATAGGAAGAACTATGGGGACGAGGAATGGCAACAATTATATAATTATCCTGACACCGGTTTTTCGTTCGTTTATCAGAATATGAACAGTAGTACTTTGGGGGAAAATTTTGGACTTTACGCCCATTACAATTTCTATTTTTTTAAAAGAAACATTCAATTTAGACTGGGACAGGGAGTGGCCTATAATACCAATCCCTTTGATAAGAACGAGAATTTCAGGAACAATGCCTATGGTTCACATTTCTTGAGTTCTACTTATTTAATGTTTAATTATCATAAGGAGAACATATTTAAAGGCTTGGGGCTAAAGGCCGGAATTTCTCTAATACATTATTCCAATGCCAATGTTACGGCACCCAATACCTCTACCAATACTATGGCCTTAAATGTGGGTGTCACCTACGATTTGGATGGCGGTTTGGAAAGGGAATATTTAAGAACCGAAAAATTAAAGGTTACTGAACCTATTCGGTTTAATTTAGCCTTTAGGTCAGGTATTAATGAAAGCGATGTAGTGGATTCCGGTCAATATGCTTTTTATATTTTTTCGGCATATGCAGACAAACGCCTAACAAGAAGAAGTGCCCTTCAGTTTGGTGCAGATGTTTATTTTTCTAACTTTTTAAAAGAACTTATACGTTACCAGTCTGTAGCATTCCCAGAATATGGGGTGCAGCCTGACGACGATTATAAACGTGTTGGACTGTTTTTGGGTCATGAACTTTTTATCAATAAAATGTCCGTTATTGCCCAGTTGGGGTATTACGTGTATTATCCTTTTGATTTTGAAGGCAAGGTGTACAATAGAATTGGATTAAAGCGATATTTTTCGGATAAGGTATATGGGGCGGTAACTTTAAAATCTCATGGAGCAAAAGCCGAAGCTGTGGAATTTGGGGTAGGGGTACGACTTTAGGAGCAAAATAAATTGGTTAAAGGCATACTAAAAATATTTAAATTGATATACTATTTTATTTTGATGATAAAATTAGGGTGGAGAAACAGTTTTCGAATTGTTTCCAAATGTTGCTTACTTATGTTTGCAGTGCTCTTGCTTTGGAATTGTAACAGTGAGAACGCTTCTGATTGCTTTCAAAATGCAGGCGACATTAGTAGGGAGACGGTAGTAGTGCCCGATTTTACGAAGATTACGGTATATGAAAATGTGCAACTGACCCTTAAACAAGGAAGTACTCAAAAGGTAGAAGTGGAAACAGGGGAATATTTGCGCAACGAAGTTATGGTGACAGTGGAGGATGGCCGATTGTTGTTACGCGATACCAATGATTGTAATTTTACACGAAAATACGGACTTACCAAAGTATATATTACCACGCCCAACATTACTGAGATCAGAAGCAGTACAGGCTTGGATGTCGTAAGTGATGGGGTATTGGCTTACCAAAGTTTAAGTCTTATTTCTGAAAGCTTTAATGATCCCGATGCAGGCTATACCAGTGGAGAGTTTAATTTGGAATTGGATACTCAAAGTTTGAGCATTGTTTCCAATGGTATTTCCTACTATAATTTACGGGGCAAAACACTTAATTTTAGTATTGTTTTTGCCTCTGGGGATTCGCGTTTGGAAGCAGAGGCTTTAATTGCCGAAAATATTAGTTTTAACCACAGGGGGTCCAACGATATGCGCATTAGCCCACAGCAATCGCTAAAGGGCACCTTGCGGGGTACCGGCGACGTGTTGAGTTTTAATAGACCGGCCCTAGTGGAAGTGGAGCAATTGTATAAGGGGGAACTTGTTTTTATTAATTAAGGTCCATAGCCTAGCCCATGCTACTTTGGATAGTGCCCATTGTCTAAGTTTGATCTTCCGAGTTGGCAAAAAAAAATGTATACCACGAACATAAAGAAAGCATAGTCTTTAACCGATGAATCCTATTTTAAAATGTTTAAAGAATTTATATGCTTCCCAACGGGTTATAGGTGGGGATAAGAAATTATCGGGCAAGATCCAAGCAGATTTAATATTGCAAAAACTCATTACTGATAATATAGTTCCAGGTCTGGCGATTACGGTTCGTAAAAACAACCAGGTATATTTTCAAAAAGGCTATGGCTATTCGGATTTGGATAAACAAACTCCCGTAGATCCCCAAAATTCAATATTTAGGGTAGCCAGTGTGTCCAAACCCATAGCTGCGGCCGCCTTGGCTACCATGGTTGAAAGCGGACAACTTGATCTAGATACTTCTATTTATAAATACCTTCCCTACCTTCTAAAAAAGGAATTCGACTTTACGCTGCGGCAGTTGGCAGGGCACACAGCGGGAATCAGAGGTTATAGAGGTGGTGAATATGGACTTAACAAGCCCTTGACCATTAAGGATGCCCTTGCCCTATTTCAGGATGATGACCTACTTTTTGAGCCTGGAAAAGGCTTTCAGTATACCAGTTATGATTGGGTACTGATTTCCTTGGCTATTGAGGAAGTTAGTGGTATTCCCTTTGCCGATTATGTCCAGAAAAAGATTTTAAAACCTTATGGTTTAAAAAATACATTCCCTGAAACTCCTGGGAAACTCCCCCCTAGTTGTGCCACTTTTTATTCGAAGGGCAGATTGGGTTTCAGAAAAGCCATTCCCGTAAATAATACGTACAAATTGGCCGGAGGTGGCTATTTGTCCACTTCTGCCGATATTGCACTTTTTGGACAGGTTTATTTGGATTCAAATATAAGGGAAGCTACAGTTCAATCCCAATTCTTCACTTCCGGGATTGTTAATGGTGCACCAACCTATTACGGCCTTGGATGGCAGGTTACTCAGGATAAGTTGGGTAGGACCTATTATGGTCATGTGGGTAATGGAGTAGGTGGCTATGCGGTGTTCTACTTTTTTCCGGATCATGATATGGTTTTTTCTATTCTAGTAAATTGTACAAATCCTGGGGTTTTGGATACTTTGGAAGAGGTGATAAGTCTTCTGCTAGGGGAGGTTGCTGTCTAGCGCTAATATTTTGAAACCTTTATAGATAACGCTATACATTAAGGTTGAGGTTGTATGGTTGGTACAGTGGAGATGTCGATATAAGGTGAAAACTGCCTATTTTCTATTTAATTGTGCCTAAAATAACGATATTTAAAAACTGGCAATGAGGGTAGAGGGTATATTTAGGTTTTCATTAAACCCGAACCTTAAAAATTAAGTTGAATAGAAAATTATCGATGAACAAAGATATAATACCATTATTGTTGGCCGTATTTTTAGTTCTTCTTTCCATAGGGATGAATTTATTTACAGATATTGAATTGGATGGTACGCTCTATATTGGCATTGGCTGGCTAACCTTTGCGGCCTGTTTTTTCTTTATCAATAAAAAGGTTTACCTATTAGTTTTTGGATTAACTCTTTTGGCCGGATTATTTAGTTTGATCGATTTTTTTTACGTTTCTATAAAATTCAGTGTTGGATTCCTTTTGATAAATCCAATTTTCATCATTTTGATTATTTGCTTTATTATTTTTAATAAGGAAGAACTGAGGATACTAATGACGAACAAGTCAAAATTGAACAGCGATTAATCTCCAACATTGAAACGATTGGTCCAGACACTTTTTCCATTGATTTAACCGCTCTTTTTGGTTTGTGTTGGAATAAATTATTTGGGAACTTCCAGTTAACAATAATAGCACTTAAGGACTTTATAGGAGCATTTGGGCATTATTCCAAGTTGATTTATGAATTTGGGAGACCTTGGTTGTTAAAAGGTTCTTGTAATTGGAAAAATGGGCTACGCAACCTATATAGAATATAAACATCTTTAGGATAATGAATTAGCCAACTGGGAATTATCTTTGGAAATTCATTTGGATACGGACGATTTTAATACACAAAACAAAGGATGAGAATAAATAAATATCTTTTTATAATGGTCGGTTTATTGATGGCCTGTGATAAAGATGACAATAATCCTACGGAATTGAAACAGCTGGGGTATGGGACTTCCTTTGGCATGTGTGTAGGTTATTGTTCAAATACCATTTTGCTTAAGTCGGGCTCGGTAATTTATTCCCGTTCAGGTTGGAACGATGATGTGAAACCTATTAAATGTACAGAAAAACTGACCCAGATTAATTGGGATTCTATTAAAAAAACGGTAGATTTAGATGTGTTTTTTTCATTGCCAGAAATCATTGGATGTCCAGACTGTGCCGATGGCGGAGCAGAATGGTTGGAAATTGAAAATTTTTCAGGTAAAAAACATAAAGTGACCTTTGAATACGGAAACGCGCCCGGGGAATTAAAAAAAGCCGTAGCTGCGTTAAGGCAACAATACGAAAAGGGGATTCACTGCGGGGAATTTTAAAGATGCTTACTCAAGTGGTGTCCATAAAAATAGAACACTAATTAAGTTGCTATAATTTAGGATACTAAACTAGATGTTTATTGTTGGACTGAGTTCTATAGTTTTTGGGATACCTTTAAGGGACAATTATATATAAACAGATGAAAAAAATTATCTTTTTTGGCCTCGTACTATTTCTAATTGGGACGGATTTAAATGCACAGCAATTTTCAAAACTGGCAAATTCCGAGGACAATAACGATCTTTTGGAAAAGGGTTGGAGCTTTCATGAGGACAATGTTCTTAAAAGGCGTAAAACTACCTTAGTAGACACTATTTTGTTTGACTTCAATTATAAAGATTATCTAAGTAATTTAATGGATAATCAACAATCAAGACCAAATTCGTCCAAGGTTAAGCCTGTGGAAATGCCCAATATTAAGCCTAGGGGAAATTATCCCATGTCCATTTATCCTATAGACTCTACTGCAACATACGCTGCAAGAATTTATAAGGACTAACGCAATATGTGATTCCTAAGAGATGTCTGCCAAGGCATTGGAATGAATATTTACATACGGCATAAAACTTTCCCTATATGGAAAACGAATATAAAATACCTTCCCAGACAAGAATAGGGCATGTGCATTTAAAAGTGGCCGATTTGGAGAGGTCGTTAAATTTCTATTGTAATCTTTTGGGTTTTGAAGTCACCACAATGTATGGGGACCAAGCAGCCTTTATTTCAGCGGGTGGTTACCACCATCATATTGGTTTAAACACATGGCAGTCCAAAGGGCAACCCCCAGCGCCTACCAGTAGTGTGGGCTTGTTTCATACGGCAATTTTATATCCAACCAGGAAAGATCTTGCCGAAATATATTCCCGTTTACGCATTGGGGAATACCCCTTAACTGGTGCCAGTGACCACGGAGTTTCCGAAGCACTTTATCTGAACGATCCAGATGGGAATGGAGTTGAATTATATTGGGACCGTCCAAAAAGCCTTTGGTCTTACGAAGCTGATGGATCGATTGTAATGTTCACAAAAGCTTTAAATATGGCAAGTTTGTTACAGGAATTGGATACAGCGTAAATTATGCTTTCATATCTTGAGTCTTTTGTGAAAAAAATTTTATCTTCCATTTTTTAAAATACTTCAAAAAAAATAAACAAATGAAACTCATAATTGCCTTTTTTTCTGTTGCATTAGTACTTACTTCTTGCAAAACAAATACCAAATCCGGTGTTGAAGTTAAACCTGAAACTATAGCTGAATCCGAAAATTGGATAAACTTGTTCGACGGTGTCTCTACCAACGGATGGCGAGCCTACAATGGTGATTCCTTGCCTCCTGGGTGGGTCGTAAGGGATAGTGTATTGACTTTTGATACCGAATTGGGGTTAGAGCAGGATTATACCGGAGGAAAGGATATAATTTATGGACTGGAGGAATTTGATAATTTTGAGTTCTATGTGGAATGGAAACTACCCAAAGGAGGTAATAGCGGAATTTTCTACCACTTAAAGGAAGGTATACCCAATGCGGGCCCACCAAATATTTCCCCGGAATACCAAATTATTGATGACGAAAACTATGATAAAATCCACGATCTTACTGCCTATAATATGAGTCTTGGGCATACTGAAAATCCCGCGGCACTTCAGCCTTTACAGCAAACTGCTTCTGATTATGCCATGCATGTTGTTGATCCAAAGCAAAAAGTATTACATCCGGTCGGTGAATGGAATTCTTCAAAAATTGTATTTACTCCTGAGCAAGTGGAGCACTGGCTCAATGGGAAAAAAGTACTATCTTTTGTGCCTTGGTCCAAAGATTGGTATGAAAAAAAGAATTCTGGAAAATGGAAGGATGAAGAAAATTATGGGAGGTTTAAAACCGGTTATATTGGATTTCAGGATCATTCAAGCCCCATTTGGTTTAGAAATATAAAAATCAGAAAATTATAATGCCCAATATGATTTTAATAATCCTTAACAAAGAAGGGTTTAATTATTTGAATCAGCAAGGGTCACTTAATTCCGTAGAAGAACAATAAAAATATAGATATGAAAAAAAGAGACTTTCTTAAAAGTACCGCTGCCTTGGGTTTAACGGCACTGTTGCCATCCTCTATTTGGGCTCTGTCCAAAAATGGTCGCTTGAGGACGGCCCATATAGGTGTCAGTAATATGGGAGGAAATGACCTTGCGTCCATATCATCACATGAATTGGTAGATGTGGTAGCCCTTTGTGATGTTGATTCCAATGCCTTGGCAGCAGCAAAAAAACTACATCCCAATGCTGTGGTATTTAAGGATTACAGAGTAATGCTTAAGGAAATGAAGAATGAGATAGATGCGGTAATAGTCTCTACTCCGGATCATACCCATGCTCCTGCTTCAATGATGGCCATGGAAATCGGGAAGCCGGTTTATTGTCAAAAACCCCTTACCCACCATGTAGTGGAAGCTAGGGCGATGCGGAAAATGGCCAAAGAAAAAAACTTGGTGACCCAAATGGGAATTCAGGTACATTCTTTCTATGATTATAAACTAGCCACCTTATTAATCCAATCTGGAATTATAGGAAAAGTAAGTAGCGTTAGGGCATGGAGTCCAAAGAATTGGGGGTTCGATGGACCTGAGCCAAAAGGAGCCGATCCAGTTCCCGATAATTTGGATTGGAATCTGTGGTTGGGAACTTCTGCAGAAAGACCGTATAAGGAAGGGTATTACCATCCAGCTAATTGGAGAAAGTTATTGGACTACGGTTGTGGTACCTTAGGTGATATGGGTGTGCATATCTTCGATACGCCTTACAACGCCCTTAAATTGGATGTACCCATGACCATAAAAAACAAGTGCAGAAAACCCACTGGATTTGGATTTCCTGAAAAAAATACCGTCACTTATACCTTTCCGGGAACCGAATATACCGCTGATACCTTGAAGTGGATTTGGTACGATGGGAAAGGGGCACCAGAGAAACATAAGGATTTGGTATTGCCAAACAAAGAGAAGCTACCAGGTCAAGGGGCCATGTTTATAGGAGAAAAGGGAAGACTTTTATTGCCGCATTTCATGGAATTGCCTAGGCTTATAGTAGATGGTAAGTATCAAGAACTAGATTTGTCCATAATCAAGGATCAAGCGGCCATTGGGGAGCCGGTTAGGGACTACGATTCCGAAGGGGACAAGCACTATCACCAGTTTGTAGATGCTTGCTTGGGCAAAACCGAATGTACCGCCCCATTTGAATATTCCGCTAGATTGACCGAAACCATATTGTTAGGTGTTATTGCCGGCCGTTTTCCGAATAAAACGTTGCATTGGGATAATACCACTGCTAGATTTTCCGAACCGGAGGCCAATAAGTTTTTGGACGCACCCTATAGGGATTTTTAAGAATTCACCTATTTAGACAACCACTATAGCCCATCGGTCATTTTTAATAAGAATGACCGATGGGTTTTTTTTGCATCCCTATAAATTTAGTTGGTAATTTTGAGGTAATTATTAACCTTATAATATAGATAAAAGGTTAAGATTATTATCTTTAGGATATGCAACACAAGCAATCTTCTTTCTCTATTAAAAATTGGTCCGATGATGACAAGCCACGGGAGAAATTAGTGCAAAAAGGTAAATCCCATCTCTCAGATGCTGAATTAATAGCCATACTTATTGGCTCGGGAAGTCGCAATGAAAGTGCTGTTGAACTGTCGAAACGTATTTTAGCATCTGTAAACAATAATCTGAACGAATTAGGGAAATTGTCTATAAAACAGCTCATGCAATTTAAAGGCATTGGGGAAGCTAAAGCTGTTTCTATCGCTGCTGCTCTGGAAATTGGGCGGAGACGCAGGGAAGAAGGAGCTCAGAAGATAACAAAAATTAGCAGCAGTAAAAATGTATTTCAACTTTTACAGCCTAAAATGGGCGAACTGCCACATGAAGAGTTTTGGATAGTTTTTCTGAATAATTCCAATGCCGTGCTGCATGCCGGACAATTGAGTAAAGGTGGCATTACAGGAACATTGGTAGACGTTCGTCTCGTATTAAAACAAGCGTTGGAACTTGGTGCTGTTGGATTGATCCTTGCGCATAACCATCCTTCGGGGACCTTAAAACCAAGTGAGGCCGATAAACAAATTACCAGAAAATTAAAAGTGGCCTCCGAAGCTTTGGATATAAAAGTTTTGGATCATATTATAATCACACAAAAAGAATACTTTAGTTTTGCAGACGAAAATATTCTTTAGACCGCGGTTTATAATTTAAGGTTTAACAGGACGAATTTTGAAATCGAAAACCGAAGGCCATACACTTTAAAAAAAGTTAAAAGTATATTTCTATGTTGCTCATCTACACCCATAAAATTACGCATCGTTTTAGTTATATCATGCGACATATGTTTACGACTATTTTGGGGGTAGATGTAACCTACACCACCAAAGTAGAGGATTTTATAAAGCATACTGGTCCAAAAATTACCTACACGAAACAACCTTTACAAAATGAGTTTTTTGTACGGAGCAATGATTTGTTGTTTGAGCAGGGTATAAATGATTTACAGATCCACATGTCGGATTGGGATGGAACACCGTGTTTTTTCTCTACTGGGGATAGGAGCAATTTGCCTTTCGACATCTTTTCGGCCAGTTTTTATCTATTGAGTAGGTACGAAGAGTACTTGCCCCATGTAAAGGACATTCATGGAAGGTTTTCGCCAAAAGATAGTTTGGCTTTTCAACACGATTTTTTGGAAAAGCCTTTGGTCGACATTTGGGCCCAAAAACTTTTATATGCGCTAAAGGATAAATTCAAAGATTTAAAACACAAGCCCAGGAACTATAAATATACTTCCGTAATAGATGTTTCCAGTTCCCATTGTTTTGCCTATAGAGGTTTTGTTAGAGGGATGTCCGGGTTTCTATTCGATTTGGCATCGCTTAAAATTAGACGGGTTTTTGACCGTATTTCGGTTTGGGCAAAGCTGAAAAAAGACCCTTATGATAATTTTTTTGAGCTTATAGAATTGCATAAAAACAATAAGGTAAAAGGAATGTTTTTTTTTCAATTCGCGGAGTACTCCACCTATGACAAAAATGTCTCCCCCAACAATAACAACTTTAAGCACCTAATTAAATCGGTAGCAGATTATGATAAGGTTTCCTTATCCTGTTCGTATAGTTCGTTTAACGATATCGACCTGCTAAAGGAGGAGAAAAAGAACCTTTCCAATGTGATCAATAGGCCGGTTACAAGTTCTAGAATGCGCTATAACAGGGTAGATATCCCTGAAACCTATAGAAATTTGATAGAAGCAGGTTTTACGGATGACTATACAATGGGATATACCCATGAAATAGGATTTAGAGCAGGGACCAGTTTGCCATTTTATTTTTATGATATCCCTTTGGAAGTGCAGCAACCTATTAAGATTCATCCGTTTGCCGTACACGATTATGGCTTATTGAAATATAGAAATAGGACCGAAGCTTTTACAGCAGTTAACAGGCTTTATCTGGCAACGAAAATGGTAAACGGAAATTTTATCACTGTTTTTTCAAATGAATTAATTGGGGCCGAAAGCAAATTGAATTGGAAGAAATTGTATAGTAGTATCCTAAAACAAGTTCATGTTTAAAACCCTTGTAACCGATATTTTTTTTGATTTGGACCATACCTTATGGGACTTTGAAAAAAATTCTGCACTTACGTTTCAAAAAATCCTTACAGAAAATTCAGTGGGTATTGAGCTAAAGGATTTTTTAAAAGCCTACATCCCCATAAATTTTGAATTTTGGAAGTATTATCGGGAGGGAAAAATATCCAAGGATGAACTTAGATTCGAAAGATTGAAAGTTACTTTTGATACGATCGGACTTTCCATATCCAATGAATTGATACATGTTTTGTCCGATCAGTATATAGAGAACTTATCCACCTTCAATCATCTTTTCCCTAATACAGTGGAAGTTCTGGACTATTTGAAGCCCAATTATAAATTACATATAATTACCAACGGGTTTCAGGAAATACAGGATAAAAAGTTGCAAAGTTCCAATATCCATAATTATTTTGATCATATAATTAATTCCGAAATGGCAGGTGTTAAAAAGCCCAACCCAAAAATCTTTGAACTGGCCCTTAGTAAAGCCAATACTTTGCCGAATAAATCCTTAATGATCGGGGATAATCTTGAGGCAGACATTCTGGGAGCAAGGGCTGTTGGACTTCATACGCTGCATTTTAACGCGAATAATGAACCGGAGCACGAATATTGCGACATGATTAGCGATTTAAGTGAAATAAAGTTTTATTTATAGAGTTATATTAAAGTAACGTTAGTGCAACAAAATAGCAAGTGTTGTTCTAGAAGGGTTTGGTATGAAAAATAAAATATTGCTTTTCTCCATTATTTTGCTTGCATTCTATTCTTGTATAGAAAAGCAAAACTTCGACCAATACGATGATTTAGAAATTATACCTACAGTAGAAGCAAGTATCTTGTATGTAGAATCGCCCGAAAGAATAATAAATGAGGCCGTTGGCCAATATTATTATTCCCAGGATTTTAATTTTGATGCCTTTACTTTTGATGCCTTTGCTGATCGGGTTTTGGATGGCTCTATATTTTTTGAAATAGATAATACTACCAGTAAGGAGTTTAGGCCTACTGTAGAATTTTTGGATGAAGACGGTAATACAATTGATACTATAGATTTTCCTGTACAGCCATCTGCCCCAACACCACTTTATAGAAGGCAAGTGCCTTATGGCCCAGGAAAGGAAAGAAGCATAGAAATTATAAAAAATACTTCAAGTATAAAAGTCAGTGTTCTTATAGAGGACAACAGCAGTGTTTCCAACCTCCCAGATCCGAAAATTATTTTTAGGTCCAGTGGTAAATTCAGGGTCCGTTTAAAATGAGGCAATTCAAAAAAGTCTTATTGACCTGGTTATTGGGCTGTGCTTTTGTTATGGCGCAGAACAAGCAAATACTGTACGATTTTACAGAAATCCCTCAGGCTTTAATGATCAACCCTGGAATGTCAACCGACTTTCAATGGTATGCCGGTATTCCGGGATTGTCCGGTATTTCCTTTCAGGCCGGCAGTAGTGGCCTTACAGTAAACGATTTGTTCGCGGATGACGGAGTGGATTTTAATGTAAAAGTTAGGGAACGTGCAATTTATGGTATGAACACCCGTGATGAGCTAAGTGGTACCTATCAAGTGGAATTGCTGAATGGAGGTTTTCGTGGACGTAATCCTGATAATTTCTATTCTTTTGGCATTTATAATGAAGGTGATGCCATTGGCTATTGGTTTAAGGATTATGCCATCCTGGCCTTTGAGGGCAATGCTGATCAATTGGGTAGAAAATTTGATCTTGGTCATTTAAAAACAAGGGGGGAGATGCTCAATGTATTTCATTTTGGGGTCAACAAGGTAGTTGACGGCGCCCTAACCATAGGGGCTCGTGCCAAAGTGTATTCCAGTGTGTTTAATTTTTCGTCGACCAAAAACAAGGGTTATTTTGTTACTAACCAAGGGCAAAACAATATCTTGTCCCATACTATTGATGCCGATCTGGAATTAAGGTCTTCTGGCCTTAATGAAATTGAGGATGCCCTGGACAATGATAGTTCTCTTTTGCCAGGAATTATAACAAGTAGAATGTTCTTTGGGGGTGATTTAGGATTTGGTATCGACCTGGGATTTACCTATAAGCTTAATAAGCAAACCGTGATTACTGGAAGTTTGTTAGATCTAGGCTTTGTTTATAGTTCTACAGACGTTAAGAATTATACCATAAAAGGAAATGCTACTGTAGAGGGAATAGAAGTAATCCTACCCGATGCATTTTCTAATTCCAATGACGATTTTTGGCAAGATTTAGTGGATGAGGTGGATGCTCTTGTCCCTCATGGTACTAATAATAACAGTTATATTTCCTTTAGGCCTACTAAATTATACGGTTCCATACGCCATAATTGGGGGAAACCCATGAAACAAAATATAGATTGCGACTGTAACTATATGGTCTCTAAAAGGAGGGATTACACTAAATATGCCAACGGTATTGGTGGTCAATTGTACGTGATTAATAGGCCCAGAGGGCCACAAGCAGCACTTACCGCCTTTTATTTAAGAAGATTTGGTAGGGCTTTGGCATTAAAAACAACCTACACTGTAGATAAGTTTTCTTGGAGCAATATTGGTTTGGGGCTCAATCTACAAGCCGGTCCCGTAAATATCTATGTCATGGCGGATAACTTATTGGCCTATAGGAACCTTGCGGATAGTAACTACTCCTCTTTTCAATTAGGATTAAATATCATATCTTGGGGGAAGAAATAATATATGATTTTTGAAAAGGTACATTATTGTATTTTGGATGTCCACTTATCTTAGAGGTATTTAAGATTATAAATGTGGGAATCCATGGATTCATAAGTTTTTTAGTGTCATATTTTATTCCTAATCAAATAATTATTTAGATGTAACCTTTAAATGAAGCTTGACTGGAAGTTAAGGACTTCTGGCATGTTTTATGATGAATTATTGCTAGAGGCAACTAGCCTGATGAGTAGAAACCATGAAATTTGAACTGATGAAAAATATTTTTTTAACCCTGTTTTTAATATGCAGCTTTTACGGAATGTCCCAAGCTGAATTAAATAAATACAAATACATAATAGTTCCAACCAAATTTGAGGCTTTTAAAAGTGAAAACCAGTATCAGACCAGTACCTTGATCAAATATAATCTTGTGGAAAATGGTTTTATCGCGGTATATGACAACGATATGCCTGCGGATTTGGTAGCCAATAGATGTCTTGGGTTGTCTTTGAATCTTTCTAATGATTCGTCTATGTTTACCACAAAGGTCACGCTTATACTTAAAGATTGTATGTCCGACGTTATTTTTACAACAGTGGAAGGCAGCAGTAAACAAAAAGACTACAAATCGGCTTATTCGGAGGCAATAAAGGAATGTTTCAAATCCTTGTCAGGAGTAGGGTACAAATATGAATCCTTGGGAGATAACGTACCTTCAGCTGTTGTAAGCTATAAAAATGATGTTAAAAGAATAGAGGAGAAGGCCAGTGCCCAGCCTCAACAAAATATTCCCAATCCAGTAGTTCAGCAAAAGGCTACCTTGGAGGAGCAGTCCTATAAAAATAGGGAACCGGTTCAGTCCAATATTACCAAGGCCCAAAATATGCCTGATATGGCTTTGCCAGAGGTGGAGTATGCCACAGAAGGATTGGGAGTGTTATATGCCCAGCCAATAGACAACGGCTTTCAATTAGTGGACAGCACGCCTAAAATCGCAATGTGGATGTGGAAAACATCGGTAGCCAATGTCTTTATTGCACAGGCGACCGGAGGTGTTCAACATGGCGTGGTTTTAAAAAAAGGAGACAAGTGGTATTTTGAATCTCGCGGTGATGACAAAATAATGGCGCAGGAACTGAATATTAAATTCTAAATACCCTTAGGGATCTGTTGCCCCATTAAAGTTCATATTTATCTTTCCATCGCTTTTTTAGGAAATCTTTGATGGCGTTTTCTCTTTGATTGTTGCCAGGTCGGTAAAAACTTGTTTTGGCTACCTCCTTGGGCATAAATTCCTCTGCTATAAAATTATTCTCGTAATCGTGTGCATATTTGTAATTTTCTCCATACCCTAGGTCTTTCATTAATTTTGTTGGGGCATTCCGCAATGCCAAAGGAACAGAAAGGTCCCCGGTTTGCTTTACAGTTTGCTGCGCCTTATTTATGGCCATATAACTGGCATTGCTTTTAGGGGATGTGGCGAGATAGATGACGCATTGACTTAATATGATCCTTGCTTCAGGATATCCTATGGTAGTTACGGCCTGAAAGCTGGTATTCGCTATTACCAAGGCTGTAGGATTGGCATTACCAATGTCTTCAGAGGCTAAAATAAGTAATCGTCTTGCAATAAATTTCACATCCTCTCCTCCCTCAATCATCCGAGCTAACCAATATACTGCTGCATTGGGGTCACTTCCCCTGATCGATTTAATAAAAGCCGAGACAATATCATAGTGTTGCTCCCCAGTTTTGTCATAAAGAACAGTGTTCTTCTGAATTTTACTTGTAACCAGATTATCGGTTATGGTAATAGTATTCGTCTCCTCAGAGTTGATGATTAGCTCAAATATATTGAGTAATTTTCTGCCGTCTCCACCAGAAAGACGGAGTAAGGCTTCTGTTTCCTTAAGCTTTATTTTTTTCGTTTTCAAATAAGCATCCTGTTCCATAGCTCTATGGAGAAGAGCCTCAAGGTCTTCTTTCCCAAAAGGATTTAAAATATATACCTGACACCTGGATAGGAGCGCTGGAATTACCTCAAAACTCGGGTTTTCTGTAGTGGCACCAATTAGTGTGACCCAACCTTTTTCCACAGCCCCTAAAAGTGAGTCTTGCTGCGATTTGCTAAAGCGATGAATTTCATCAATAAAGAGAATTGGGTTTTTGGTTGTGAACAATCCACCACTTTGCTTGGCCTTTTCTATAACTTCCCGTATATCCTTTACACCACTACTGATGGCGCTTAAGGTGTAAAAAGGTCGGCCACTGGTATGGGCTATTATATTGGCCAAAGTGGTTTTACCAGTTCCAGGTGGTCCCCATAGAATTAAGGACGGTAAAATCCCTTTTTTTATTTGATGTGTCAATGATCCATTTTCCCCCACCAAATGATTTTGGCTTATATATTCCTCTAAGGTTTTTGGGCGTACCCGTTCTGCTAGTGGCTCGTTCATAATGTAAAAATAAAACAAAGTTGGTATAGAGCGGTTTCTTTTTCGGGACTTTAAAAGGGAATTTTAATTAGAAAAAAAACAAATGACATTTTAACCGATTTTAAATTTTTGGTAAGCATATTGCATAAATAATTATATTTCCGTTATGACAGAGAGCAACTATTTTAAATTTTCCAATGCCGTAATTGCTATTCCATTATTGGCGGTGCTCTCTATTTGGACTGTATATTGGTTTGAAATTCGGTTTCAGGTTAACTTTAACCATTATGGTATTTATCCTAGGACACTAAAAGGGATGCGGGGTATAGTTTTAAGTCCTTTTTTGCATGCCTCCGTAGAACATTTGTACAATAATACTATTCCGTTGGCCATGCTTACAGCATCCTTGGTTTATTTCTATAGAAGCATAGCCTTTAAGGTGTTGTTATGGGGAATACTTATTTCGGGCTTTATAACTTGGCTCATAGGAAGGCCGTCTTATCATATTGGAGCAAGCGGATTAATTTATGTTCTGGTCAGTTTTATATTTTTTAAAGGAATTATTTCCAAACACTACCGATTGGTAGCCCTATCCTTGATTGTAGTTTTTATCTACGGCAGTACGCTGTGGTATATTTTTCCGGTTAAGGACGGAATTTCATGGGAGGGCCATTTAGGCGGCTTTGTTACAGGCTTGTTTTTGGCATTCGTATTGAAGGCCCCTTTGCCCAAAATAAAAAAATACGATTGGGAAAAGGAGGATTATAACGAAGAGGGGGATGAATTCTTAAAGCATTTTGATGAAAATGGTAATTTTATTGAAAACAGACCACAGGACCCAACTGAAGAAGAAATTAAAATCACTTATCATTATAAAAAAAATCCCGAAGATTCGGGATTGGAATTATAATATGGCATGTCCTTATAAATTTGGGCAATCTATTTCCTTAAGGGGTTTCTTGCCTTTGCCTTACCGCTTCATAAAGGAAAACGCCACAGGCTACCGAAACATTTAGAGAACCAATCTCACCCAGCATGGGTAGTTTTGCCATGTGGTCTGCAACCTTTAAAATAGAGGGGGAGATACCTATATCTTCAGAGCCCATAATAATGGCACAAGGTTCTTTAAACGAAACCTCATAAATGGTGTTTTCTGTTTTTTCGGTTGCAGCAATAACCTTTATTCCAGAGGCTTGTAAATAAAATACGGCATCTTTTATATGGTCTATCTTGGCAATAGGCACACGAAAAGCGGCACCTGCCGATGTTTTAATGGTATCTGCTGTAACTGGAGCAGCGCCTTTTTTCTGTATAATGATTCCATCTACCCCAGTGCATTCAGCGGTTCTGATTACTGCACCAAAGTTGCGCACATCCGACAGTTGATCCAATAATAGGAATAGTGGTGTTTTTTTGGTTTCCAGCACTTTTTCGACCATTTCTTCCACGGTCAAAAAGGTTATGGGAGATATATTGGCAACCACACCTTGATGATTGCTCTTGGTTAGTCGGTTTAATTTTTCAATGGGCACATAGGAAGCGGTAATACCATTTTTCCGGATTAGGGTTTCCATATCCTTAGAAAGGTCGCCTTTAAGGCCTTTTTGGATAAAAACCTTATCTATGGGTTCATTCGCTTTTATGGCTTCAATTACGGCTCTGATGCCATAAATTTGTTCAGTATCTTTCATGTCGGTAAAGGTAGAAAATAAGTGAGAAATAAATACAACTTAAAAGTATTAGCTGGCAATAATTAATGAGGCCTGATCTAATTAAGGCCAAAGTTTGAACTATTAGTAAAAAAAGAAACCGCTGAAAAGTAATTTTCAACGGTTTCTTAATAAATTATTACCTAGATTTTATACTGGGTTTACTGTGGAGTATAAACAGCATCCGCAGTATCATCATAGCCATTTATCCAAGTAATGGAAAGTGTCCCATCTGGATTAACAGTTCCAGTAACAGTAACATCGGTTCCAAAAGGTTCTCCCCAAGTCCCTGATAATTCACCACATATGTCGGTGAAATTACCCGGAGTTTCACCCGAGATACCGTAGATATCATACCATAGTATATACAGACCGGCAAAACCATCTGAAACAGTATAATTTCCGCCACCATTGTCCGTTAGAACCACAGTGTATGGATAATCAACAATAGGGTTTTCATCTGGTGTTGGTCCTGAATCAGTAGAAGATCCACTACTAAGAACCGTGTAGGTGCCAGCCAAATCGGAAGGACAAGATACAACATACTCCAATTTTACCGTAAAGTCGGAGTAGGTATTAAAATCGGAAGCAAGGTAATTTGGTTCCGCTTTGCTATTTAGAATATCAATCTGGGAACCATCTTTAAATGTATAAGACGTGAATAATTTTAAAACATCTCCAACTTGAATATCATCAGCGCTACTGAGTTCTGAAAAGGCACCTACAAGATCGGTCCCCGTAATTGAATATTCCTTAGGAAAAGTGGTTACGCCGGCATCCAAAACTATTGGGCCATACAAATTGCCATCCACCGTAAGGTAGAATGCTTTAAGGTCAAAAGATGTTGGTTCTCCTACCCCAACACCAACTGTGAATTGTAGTTTTAGGTCGTCCAAGCCTGTAAGGTCAATAAATGCAGAACTACCTGCAACTACTGCGAAATCGGGTAGAGCACCATTTGTGGTCGGTACTGCCGACGTGCCTCCGTCATCATCACAAGATGTGTTTAGCGCAAATACGGCTAAAAAGAGGCTTAGAATATATATATTTTTCATGATATGAATTTTATGAATTAGTTATCCCAAAATATTTTATACGTGGTTGCATCTTTCTGGGCAGGTGCATTTTCATTAACGTTTAATTCAGCTTGCGGCCAGAATATGGAAACCTGATATGGTCTTAGTAAGTTTGTTTCACTGTCAAGCAAAGGCCATTCATCTTCATTGTCCAATTGATATTCCAGAGAGGTAGAATTTGGATCGGCTAAAACAGGAAATCCAGTTCTTCTATAATCATTATATTGATCAAATGGATCGCCAAAAGTGGATACCCATTTTTGGGTCATAATGATTTCCATTTTCTTGGTATCGGATGCCGCATCGAATTCAGCCAAAATACCATCAATAAAATCGGTTACAGCAGTAGTTCCAATTAATTTAGGAACGGTCTGGGATGTTTCTGAATTTGCTACTACATCATCTACCTTTTTAAAGGCCGCGGTCATTGCGTTTTCCAACATTGTTCTTGCATCGCCAGATATGACATTGGCTTGAATTAATTCTGCCTGAATAAACAAAGACTCATGAAAGGTTAACATCCTATGTGGAGCTGCGCCGGTACCTGCATTTACATCGGCATCACCACCTAGACCATCATCATATCTACCTCCAGCAGGATATATTCCTGGATAGGTGGAAGATTCTCTGGAAGCGAAATCCCTGTTGGCACTTACGCTACCAAATCTAATAGTATGGAATCCTGTATTTCTATCCCAGTAATCCGCTTTGGGATCTCCTGTTGTAGGGTCACCAACATCCGGAGGTAACTGACCTGGTGTTAATTGATTAAAGAAATAGTAAGGAAGCCTTGGATCGGCCAATCCGTTGTGAATGTTCGGATTCCATCCGTTTAATATTTCGTAGAACCAAGGGCTCGCATAATGGGAAGTTTGTCCTGTTAAGTAAGTAGTTCTGAAAAGTGGATTTCTTTCTTCTGCCGGTGATTGGGTAGTAGAATAAGGAAATTCGAAATCGTCACTGCTACTAGCCATAAAGTTATTTGCAGAAATTAAAGCATTCAATTTACTGGCATTAAACATAGTGGACAACCTAATTTCGTTGTACAATTTTAATTTTAGGGTATTCACAAATTTGTTCCACTGAGGAATACTGCCATCGTAAAATAAATCTTGGGTACCAGGATTGGCACCTTGTCCACTATTAATGTTGGCTAGACCTTCGTCAATAAGCGACAATGCATTTTCGTAGATTGCGGTCTGACTGTCAAAAACAGGGCTTACAACGCCGGTGGCAAGTTTTGAGGCTTCTGAATAAGGAGCATCTCCCCAAATGTCAGCAATAATGGTCGCAGTATATCCTTTAAGAACCTTGGCCATTCCAACAATGATCATCTCGTTCTCAGCAGTACCTTGCTCAATAATAATATCAGCTTCGGTGATTACCGAATAGGCAACGTCCCAAGAATTTTGAATATCGGTATTGTCTTGTTTGGTACCATATTGATCCTGCTCTTCACGGAAGGTAAATTGGTGTACATAGGCGGAAAGTTCCTCTGCCATATAAACCCTAAATTCCGTTATCAAGTTAAAGTTCCTCTCCGTGTCTGTCAATAGTTGATCCAAGGGAGCTACTGTAGGATTGTTTGGGTCTGTATTCACATCCAAATAGTCACTACAATTGTAGAAAAGTAAAGACACCAATGCTACGGCGAACATTGTGCGGCTTTTCAGATTTATTTTAAATATATTTTTCATAGTTCTTTTTATTAAAATGTTACGTTAAGTTTAAACCCAAACCTTTTGGAACTAGGGGCAGATTGAGTCTCAATACCTTGTAGGTTACCTGACCCATAAGCAGTAACATCTGGGTCAAAATTGGTGTACTTTGGAACGTTAGGTGCAAAATACCATAAGTTGTTCCCTACCACTGAAAATGTCATACCACCAATAAAGGTTTTGTCCAAAAACTTCTTTGGAACTTCGTATGCCAATGCTATTTCCCTTAACCTAAATACAGTTCCATCATAAATGGTAGCCTCATCTACGGAATTAATACCGAAGGTGTTACTATTGGTTGGTGAGAAATATAGGTTGTTCATTGTCATTTGGGTAGTATTTGGGATTTTGTTCCCAGAACCATCCAAAATAGGTTCCCCTGTGGTGGGATTACCATAAAAACCTGGAAGAATAAAAGTGCGTTCACGGTCTTCTGTATCCTTGGTTACTCCTCTACCTAATAAGGCTGCAATTCCTGAAGAGGAAATGTCGCCACCTTCTTTCCAGTCCAATTGGGCCTGTAAACTTAAAGTCTTATATTTAAAGGTATTGGTAAAACCAATTTTGAAATCAGGGTTAGGGTCACCAACTACTTGGTTGTCCAAGGCTTGTAAGATACCCCCCTCACTTTGTTCAATTAAATAATTCCCCTCATCATCCCTCATGAATGCGGTTCCGTAGAATACTCCAAAAGCTTCTCCTTCGTCTACAAAAGCTATCTGGTTAACATCTATTGGAAACCTGTCTAGACCTTCGATCAATTTGTTTACCACGTTCTTGTTCTTTGTAAAAGAGGTGAAAGTGGACCATTTAAAGTTGTCGGTTCTCACTGGAATAAGTGTTAATCCAACTTCGATACCTTTATTTTCCATTTCACCTATATTGGTCAACAATGAAGTGTAACCGGAGGAAGTAGGTACATTAACTTCAGAAATAAGATCGGTAGTCGTTTTTTGATACCATGTAAAGTCAACTATCGCTCTTTTGTTAAAGAGTTCCAAATCTATACCTACTTCAAACTCTTCGGTGTTCTCCGGACTTAAATTGGGATTACCAAGAGTAGTAGGAACGAATACGGAAGGTTGCCCTGAGTAAACTGTACCTACCGTAAATATTTTATTGATTTGGTAAGGATCGGCATCTCTGCTTACGTTGGCCCAACCACCTCTAATTTTACCATAGCTAAGGATGTCATTACTTATTCCTAAAGCCTCAGTAAAAATAAATGAGGTAGAAACTGATGGATATAGGAAGCTGTTGTCTGATTGAGGTAGAGTAGAGGACCAGTCATTTCTGGCCGTAGCATTCAGGTATAGAAAATCCTTATATCCTAATCCTAAATCAGCAAAAACACCAACGATCCTTTTTCTTGTTGTTTCATCTACATCCGAAACTACATTGGCCGTATTGTTCACGGTAAAGATATTGTCTGCAATTAGATTCGTACCGGTATAACCAACACGATGGCTGGAAATTTGGTTCACGTTATTTCCGACCAAGAAGTTCATATTTAAATCCTCGGCAAGGTCATAATTAAAGTTTAGCACGAAGGTAGATTCGATTTCTTCGCTCCCGTAATCATCAGTTACCACGCTTCCAGTGCCCGAAGCACCTCTAGAACCTTTATCTGTTATTTCTATACGAGCTAGATCGTACTTATTAATACCCAATTGATACCTTGCATTAATGTGCTCATTAAAGTCATAGGCAAAATTTACATTGGCAACAGTCCTGTTTACTCCAGTCCTAATTTGATTGTGTTCCCAAGACCATAATGGGTGATCCCAACCACCGTTGGGTATTACTGGCGCTCCATTGGCATCTTCATACGGAAGGCTTAAGTCCCAAGTTCTACCTAGAACCAAAGTCCTTGCAAAGGAAGAAGCGGCTCCTGTGAATTGGTTTTCTCCAAGGAACGGGCCAACTTGGTAACTGTCAGAGTAACTTAGATTGGCTCCAACTTTTAAACCATTGTCCAATTTGAAATTACCACCTGCAGAAATATTGGTCCTTTTGTATGAGTTAAAAGGGATATAGCCTTGTTGGTCTATATTGGATATGGTTAAGCTGAAATTGGAATTTTCCTTAGCAGAACTAATGTTAACCGAATTATCGGCAACAAATCCTGTTTTAAACAAGTCCTTTACGTTGTTAGGTTGTGCTACATAAGGAACCGTAGGCCCAAATTGGTCAGGAAATGCATTAAGCAAATTTGCCCAGGTAGGAATGGTTTCGCGAGAATCAAATCTTGCGCCCCAAGAACCGTTGGCATTATTGTAATTGAAATTGGTTCCGTTACCGTAAGTGTTTTGGTACTCTGGAAGATTGGCAATTTTTTCAAAATATACACCGGTATTTAGTGATACTTCGAATTTTTTATTGGACAATCCGCCGGATTTACCAGCTTTGGTGGTAATGATGATAACACCATTTACCGCCCTAGAACCGTAAAGTGCTGCGGCTACTGCTCCTTTAAGTACTTCAACATTGGCTATATCATTAGGGTCCAAAGATGAAATACCGGATTCATATCCTCCACCGCCTGTAATTTGGCTAGTAGTGGTTATTTGGTCATTGCTATATGGTGTGCCATCAACTACAAATAAAGGTTGGTTTCCTCCTTGAAAGGAAGTAGTTCCCCTTATGCTTATTTTGTTGGCGGCACCGGCAACACCCGTTGATACATTAACGTTTACTCCGGGTACCTTACCGTTAAGTGACTTTATTAAATCTGGTTCTGAGTTGTCGGTTATGGCTTCAGCCTCAACAGACTTAACAGAATATCCTAAAGATCTTGGGTTTCTCTTAATACCTAAGGCTGTTACAACCACTTCTTCCAGTGCCTGAGCATCTTCCTCCATTTGGACGTTGATGGTGTTGCTGGCGCCAATGGTCATTTTGGCATTACTTTGACCTATATAGGAGAACACCAAAATTTCACCAACACTTGCGTTAATAGTGTAAAGTCCGTCAAAATCGGATTGGGTACCTGTTGTAGTTCCTTCTACTAGGATGTTCACTCCAGGTAGCGGCAGACCATCTTGGTCCGTAACCGTACCTGAAATCGTCTTTTCTTGTGCAAAAGATAGTTGCACAATCAACGCTAGAAACAGCGTTAGGATTCCATTTAACTTTGTTTTCATTTTATAATTATTTGAATTAGCGATGCAAAAATCCTAATTTATTGTTAATAAAACAACTTTTTAGGCACATTTATTATGCGCGCATAATAAATAACTGTTAAAAATGACTTCTTATTGCATTATAATTGATGTTTTGTCACAGATGTTAAGCTTTATTTTATATTTATAACAATTTATTGACGTGATCGTAGGAATTTATTGCAACTAAACAGTTAAAATAATGACAATTCAATAATAATCTCAATGATTAACGGTTATTTGCATTTAAAATTGCGACATTATACAAGATTAATCGATTAAGCTGAGAATTTATCAAAAAAAGAAGTTATGTGTAGTATCTATTTTCTGATTATTCACGGACTTTAGTTCTGGTTTTTCGTTTTTATTCGTGATATTATCCTTCTTTTTAGTCCATTTGGGCATCTTGATATGGTTTGTTAACATATAAAACCTAGCCATTGAATCTGTTGAGTATAAAAAATATAAAAAATAAATTCCATAGGGTTTGAAATATTGCGAATAATTACTACATTTGCCAGCCCTTAAAAGAGGGGTTAAGTTTTTATTATACAAAAATAGTATGCCAACAATTTCACAATTAGTACGAAAAGGAAGAGTCACGATTACTAAGAAGAGTAAATCGGCTGCTTTGGATTCGTGTCCTCAAAGAAGAGGTGTATGTACACGTGTTTATACAACCACTCCTAAGAAACCAAACTCTGCAATGCGTAAAGTAGCAAGGGTTAGGTTGACCAATGGAAAGGAAGTAAACGCATATATACCAGGTGAGGGTCACAATTTACAAGAGCACTCGATAGTATTAGTAAGAGGCGGAAGGGTAAAGGATTTGCCAGGAGTTAGGTATCACATCGTTAGAGGTGCTTTGGATACAGCAGGTGTTGCTGGAAGGACACAACGTAGATCTAAGTACGGAGCAAAACGCCCTAAGAAGTAAAAATTTGTTAACAGTTACTATTAAAGGTAGGAATACTTTTGATAATTGACTATTGACCATTAACTCAAAAAGAAGAAATGAGAAAAAAGCAGGCAAAAAAGAGACCACTTTTACCCGATCCAAGGTTTAATGACCAATTGGTGACACGTTTTGTGAACATGATGATGTGGGATGGTAAGAAGTCGGTTGCCTTTAAAGTGTTTTACGATGCTATAGATATCGTAGAGGAAAAAAAGACAGACGAAGAAAAGACTGCGTTGGAGCTTTGGAAAGATGCATTGTCCAATGTTATGCCTCATGTTGAGGTGAGAAGTAGAAGAGTAGGTGGTGCTACTTTTCAAATTCCTATGCAAATTAGACCAGATCGTAAGATTTCTACCGCTATGAAGTGGCTTATTAGTTTTGCTCGTAAGAGGAACGAAAAAGCGATGTCGCAAAAATTAGCTGGAGAAATTTTGGCAGCAGCAAAAGAAGAAGGTGCTGCGGTTAAGAAAAGAACAGATACCCATAAAATGGCAGAAGCAAACAAAGCATTCTCTCACTTTAGATTTTAATAAGCAGAAATGGCAAGAGATTTAAAATTAACAAGAAATATTGGTATTGCTGCTCATATAGATGCAGGTAAAACAACTACGACAGAGCGTATCTTGTTTTATACTGGGGTTAGTCATAAAATAGGTGAGGTACATGATGGTGCTGCCACAATGGACTGGATGGAGCAAGAACAGGAGCGTGGTATTACCATTACTTCTGCTGCTACAACTTGTGAGTGGGTTTTTCCGATGGAAAATGCAGAGCCAACAGCAGATGCTCAATCCTATCACTTTAATGTAATAGATACTCCGGGTCACGTGGATTTTACGGTTGAAGTAAACCGTTCTTTGCGTGTATTGGATGGCTTGGTCTTCTTGTTTAGTGCAGTTGATGGTGTTGAACCACAGTCTGAAACTAACTGGAGATTAGCGGATAATTATAAAGTGCCACGTATCGGTTTCGTTAATAAAATGGACCGTCAGGGTGCTGACTTTCTAATGGTTAACAAACAGGTTAAATCCATGTTGGGGTCCAACGCGGTGCCTATTGTATTGCCAATCGGAGACGAGGCGGACTTTAAAGGTATTGTGGATTTGGTGAAAAACCGAGCTATAATATGGCATGAAGATAATTTCGGGGCAACTTTTGATGTTGTTGCTATTCCGGAAGATATGAAAGAAGAAGTTAGGGCTTGCAGAGCTGAATTAATAGAAGCTGTTGCTGAGTATGACGAAACCTTGATGGAGAAATTCTTCGAAGATGAAGATTCCATTACTGAGGATGAAGTTCATGCTGCCTTGAGAGCTGCAGTTATGGATATGAGTATCATACCTATGATATGTGGTTCTTCATTTAAAAATAAAGGGGTTCAATTTTTATTGGATGCGGTATGTCGTTATTTACCTTCTCCATTGGATAAGGAAGCGATTATTGGTACCAACCCTGATACTGAGAAGCCAGAGTCTAGAAAACCAAGCGTTAAGGAGCCGTTTGCGGCCTTGGCGTTTAAAATTGCTACGGATCCGTTTGTAGGTCGTTTGGCATTTTTCAGGGCTTATTCCGGTAGATTGGATGCGGGTTCTTATGTATTGAACAATCGTTCAGGAAATAAGGAGCGTATTTCTAGGATTTACCAAATGCACGCCAATAAGCAGAATGCAGTTGATTATATTGAGGCAGGGGATATTGGTGCGGCAGTAGGTTTTAAGGATATCAAGACTGGAGATACTTTGACAGATGAAAAACATCCGATAGTGTTGGAAAGTATGAATTTCCCTGATCCTGTAATTGGTATTGCTGTTGAGCCTAAGACAAAAGTAGATGTTGATAAGTTGGGTATGGCTTTGGCTAAATTAGCAGAAGAGGATCC
Organism: Arenibacter catalasegens; assembly: GCF_002909235.1. GTDB lineage: Bacteria > Bacteroidota > Bacteroidia > Flavobacteriales > Flavobacteriaceae > Arenibacter > Arenibacter catalasegens. Next base: position 215,116 of record NZ_PHQQ01000002.1, on the reverse strand, counting down.
TACTTTTCAAGTAAAAACAGACGAGGCATCAGGTCAGACTATTATCTCTGGTATGGGTGAGCTTCACTTGGATATTATTGTTGACCGTTTAAGACGTGAGTTTAAGGTCGAGGTGAACCAAGGAGAGCCACAAGTGGAGTACAAAGAAGCGTTGACCAAAACGGCTTCACACAGGGAAATTTATAAAAAACAATCTGGGGGTCGTGGTAAATTTGGGGATATCGTCTTTGAGATGGGACCTGCTGATGACGATTTTGTTGGAACTGGTTTGCAGTTTGTTGATCAAATTAAAGGTGGTCGTATTCCAAAAGAATTTGTAGGTCCAGTTGAAAAAGGATTTACTGCTGCTATGAAGAATGGTCCTTTGGCTGGTTTTGAAATGGATAGAATGAAGGTAGTTCTAAAGGATGGATCTTTCCACCCTGTGGATTCCGATGCACTATCTTTTGAATTAGCTGCCAAAATGGGTTATAAAGCTGCTGGTAAGGCTGCTGGAGCAATAATAATGGAGCCAATCATGAAAATGGAGGTGCTAACTCCAGAAGAAAACATGGGTGATATTGTAGGTGACTTAAACCGTAGAAGGGGAACAGTTACTAATATGGATGATAGAGCCGGTGCCAAAGTAATTAAAGGTGAAGTGCCTTTGTCCGAAATGTTTGGATACGTTACTTCTTTGAGAACTTTGTCTTCAGGTAGAGCAACTTCAACAATGGAATTTTCACATTATGCTGAAACTCCTTCCAATATTTCGGAAGCGGTTATTAAGAAAGCAAAAGGATTAACAGCTTAAATCGTACTAAGATGAGTCAAAAAATTAGAATTAAATTAAAGTCGTACGACCATAACTTGGTAGATAAATCTGCTGAGAAGATCGTAAAAACGGTAAAGACTACCGGTGCGGTTGTAACTGGACCAATTCCTTTGCCAACCCATAAGAAAATATTTACTGTGTTGCGTTCGCCACACGTAAATAAAAAAGCAAGGGAGCAGTTCCAATTAAGTTCTTACAAAAGACTTTTGGATATATATAGCTCTTCATCAAAAACTATCGATGCGCTAATGAAGTTAGAACTTCCTAGTGGTGTTGAGGTTGAGATAAAAGTATAGTTCTAATTTCGGAATTCATAATTCGAAATTATGAAAGACATGTCCTAAGCGTTTCGCGAAGGAAAAACGGAAAAAAATATATTCAGGGTTGAATTGTTTTTTGACCCTGTTTTTTTGTCAATAATTTAAATAGTAATCAATTAATAATTAATTAAATATGTCTGGGTTAATAGGTAGAAAAGTAGGTATGACCAGCATTTTCGATGAAAATGGAAAGAATATTCCATGTACAGTAATCGAGGCTGGACCATGCGTAGTTACCCAAGTCAGAACCGAAGAGGTCGACGGGTACAATGCCCTTCAGCTTGGTTTCGATGACAAGGCAGAAAAACGTGCTAATAAAGCGGCTACAGGTCACTTTAAAAAAGCAGGCGCTTCTCCCAAGAAAAAGGTCATGGAATTCAGGTATTTTGAAGAAGGAGCACACAAATTAGGAGATACTCTTGGAGTTGACCTTTTTGTAGAAGGAGAATTTGTTGATGTAATCGGTACCTCTAAGGGTAAAGGTTTTCAAGGTGTTGTTAAAAGACACGGCTTTGCCGGTGTTGGTCAAGCAACCCACGGTCAGCACAATAGGTTAAGAGCTCCAGGTTCCATTGGTGCTGCTTCATATCCTGCAAGAGTTTTTAAAGGAATGAAAATGGCTGGTAGAATGGGAACTGATAGAGTTACCGTTCAAAACTTGAGAGTATTAAAAATTGTTCCAGAAAAGAACCTTATAGTAGTAAAAGGTTGTGTTCCTGGTCATAAGAACGCTTACGTAACTATTGAGAAGTAATGAAGGTAGCAGTTTTAGATATTAAGGGAAAAGAAACAGGTAGAAAGGTTGAGCTTTCTGACGCTGTATTCGCAATAGAACCAAACAATCATGCTGTTTATTTGGATGTTAAGCAATATTTAGCACACCAAAGACAGGGTACGCACAAATCCAAAGAGCGTGCCGAAATAGCAGGTAGTACAAGAAAGATCAAAAAGCAAAAAGGAACTGGTACTGCTCGTGCGGGTAGTATTAAGTCTCCGGTGTTTAGAGGTGGTGGACGTATTTTTGGACCAAGACCAAAGGATTATAAGCAGAAATTGAACAAAAATGTTAAGCGTTTGGCCAGAAGGTCTGCCTTAACTTTGAAGTCAAAGGACAATGCTATAATGGTGGTTGAAGATTTCAACTTTGAAGCTCCAAAAACTAAGGATTTTAAAGAATTTTTGAAGTCTTTGGGCTTGGAGAATAAAAAATCCTTAATTGTGTTGGGTGATTCAAATAATAACGTATATTTGTCCTCACGCAATTTAGAGCGTTCTGAGGTTATAACTAACTCAGAATTAAGCACTTACAAAATATTAAACGCTAACAACCTAGTGTTGTTGGAAGGTTCTTTGGAAGGAATCGAATCGAACTTAATTAAATAAGCGAACCATGGGTGTGTTGATAAAGCCAATTATTACGGAAAAAATGACTGCTGATAGCGAGTTGCACAATCGTTATGGTTTTCTTGTTGATCCAAAAGCCAACAAGATTCAGGTCAAACTTGCAGTTGAAGCAACTTATGGTGTTTCTGTTGAGAAAGTTCGAACAATGAATTATGGTCCTTCGCGCAAGTCGCGTTACACTAAAACTGGTGTACAACACGGAAAGACAAGTGGTTTTAAGAAAGCCATTGTCGATGTCGCAGAAGGAGATATTATTGATTTTTACAGTAATCTATAAAGACAAAAAATGTCAGTTAGAAAATTAAAACCAATCACTCCCGGGCAGCGTTTTAGAGTAGTAAACGGATTTGACGCCATTACTACTGATAAGCCGGAAAAAAGCTTGCTTGCTCCGTTAAAAAAGTCGGGAGGTAGAAACAGTCAAGGAAAAATGACCATACGCCAAAAAGGTGGAGGTCATAAGAGAAGGTATCGTGTTATTGATTTCAAAAGGGATAAGCAAGATGTTGCTGCCACGGTTGAGTCGATCCAATATGATCCGAACAGAACAGCTTTTATAGCTTTATTGGCGTATGCTGATGGTGAAAAGAGATATATTATTGCTCCAAATGGTTTACAGGTGGATCAAAAGGTATCTTCGGGAGCTTCAGTTGCTCCAGAAATCGGGAATGCACTTCCACTTAGTGAAATACCTTTGGGTACAATTATATCTGGAATTGAATTACGTCCTGGTCAAGGAGCTGTGATGGCAAGGAGTGCCGGTACATTTGCCCAGTTAATGGCGAAGGACGGTAAGTTTGTTACCATTAAATTGCCATCAGGTGAAACCAGATTGATTTTAGCGAATTGTTTGGCCACTATAGGTGCTGTATCTAACTCTGATCATCAATTATTGGTGTCAGGTAAGGCAGGTAGAAGTAGATGGTTGGGAAGAAGACCAAGAACAAGGCCAGTTGCAATGAACCCTGTTGATCACCCCATGGGTGGTGGAGAAGGTAGGGCTTCTGGAGGTCATCCTAGATCTAGAAACGGTATTCCTGCAAAAGGATTCAGGACCCGTTCCAAGACCAAGAGTACCAACAAGTATATTTTAGAACGTAGAAAGAAATAAAAAGTAGAAAGAAATGGCACGTTCATTAAAGAAAGGACCTTACGTTCACTATAGTTTGGATAAAAAAGTCCAACAAAATGTTGAATCTGGTAAAAAGGCAGTCATAAAGACATGGTCTAGAGCTTCTATGATTACTCCTGATTTTGTAGGTCAGACAATAGCGGTTCACAATGGAAAGCAATTTGTACCTGTTTTTGTTACAGAAAACATGGTGGGTCACAAATTAGGTGAATTTTCTCCAACACGATCTTTTAGGGGTCATGCAGGGGCAAAAAATAAAGGTAAAAAGTAAGCTATGGGAGTTCGTAAAAAACAAATGGCCGAAAGAATTAAGGCAGAAAAGCAGCAAATAGCGTTTGCAAAATTAAATAATTGCCCTACTTCCCCTAGAAAAATGCGCTTGGTTGCGGATTTGGTTAGAGGTGTAAAAGTAGAGAAAGCGCTTGCTATTTTGAAATTCAACTCAAAGGAATCGTCACGTAGACTGGAGAAGTTATTGTTATCCGCAATAGCTAACTGGCAAGCTAAGAATGAAGATGCCAGTGTTGAGGAAGCTGAACTTTTTGTTAAGGAGATTAGAGTGGATGGTGGAAGTATGTTGAAAAGACTACGTCCTGCTCCGCAAGGAAGAGCACATAGAATTAGAAAACGTTCCAACCACGTTACTTTGGTTTTGGGATCTAACAATAACACACAAAGCTAGAGCATTTAGTATGGGACAGAAAACAAATCCAATCGGAAATCGTCTAGGAATTATCAGAGGATGGGAGTCTAACTGGTACGGTGGAAACGATTATGGTGATAAACTTGCCGAAGACGATAAGATCAGAAAATATGTTCATGCACGTTTGGCAAAAGCAAGTGTGTCTAGAATTATTATTGAGCGTACTTTAAAATTAATTACGGTTACTATTACTACTGCAAGACCAGGTATAATCATTGGTAAAGGTGGACAAGAGGTAGACAAATTAAAAGAGGAGCTTAAAAAGATTACGGACAAGGAAGTTCAGATCAACATTTTTGAGATTAAGAGACCTGAATTGGACGCTAATTTAGTTGCCGCCAGTGTAGCTCGCCAAATAGAAAGTAGAATTTCTTTTAGAAGAGCTATTAAGATGGCGATCGCAGCTGCAATGAGAATGAATGCTGAAGGGATAAAAATTCAGATATCTGGACGTTTGAACGGAGCTGAAATGGCAAGATCTGAATCTTATAAAGATGGTAGGATTCCATTGTCTACTTTTAGAGCCGATATAGATTATGCTTTGCATGAAGCGCATACAACCTACGGAAGATTGGGTATCAAAGTATGGATCATGAAAGGTGAGGTTTATGGAAAAAGAGAACTTTCTCCATTGGTAGGTATGGCAAAGAGCCAGTCTCCAGGAAAAGGTGGCAAGCAAGAAGGACCGAAGAAACAACGTCGTAGAAAGTAATTTTTTAAAGAAGTAAAGAAATGTTACAGCCAAAAAGGACTAAGTTCCGCAAAATGCAGAAAGGTCGTATGAAAGGGATCACAGGTAGGGGTCACCAACTTTCAAACGGTATGTTTGGTATAAAATCAATAGATACCTCTTTTATAACATCGCGCCAAATTGAAGCAGCACGTATTGCGGCAACTAGGTACATGAAAAGAGAAGGCCAATTATGGATAAAAATATTTCCGGACAAGCCTATCACCAAAAAACCGTTAGAGGTTCGTATGGGTAAAGGTAAAGGTGCTCCAGAATATTTTGTAGCTGTGGTATTACCAGGACGGATTATGTTCGAAATAGCTGGTGTTTCTCTTGATATTGCAAAAGAGGCTTTGCGTCTTGCGGCACAGAAACTACCAGTAAGAACAAAATTTATTATTGCTAGGGACTATTCTGCTTAATATAATTGCAAGGAATCATGAAACAATCAGAAATAAAAGAATTATCAGTTGAGGGGTTAAAAGAAAAGAGTACTGAATTTAAAAAACAGTATTTCGATTTAAAATTGGCTCATTCTGTTACACCATTGGAAAATCCTTTACTTATTAGGAAAGTGAGAAGAACTGTGGCGAGATTGGCAACTGAATTAACTAAAAGGGAATTACAATAATTGGTTCTGCTTTATGGAAAAAAGGAATTTAAGAAAAGAGAGAATAGGAGTTGTGACTAGCAACAAAATGGAGAAATCAGTAGTGGTTTCAGAAGTTAAACGTGTTAAACACCCTATGTACGGAAAGTTCGTGTTGAAAACTAAGAAATATGTTGCACACGATGAAAAGAACGATTGCAATATTGGCGATACTGTTAAGATAATGGAGACTCGTCCATTGAGTAAGACCAAATGTTGGAGACTAGTGGAAATCATTGAAAGAGCTAAATAATTATGTTACAGCAAGAATCTAGACTAAAAGTAGCAGATAATACGGGGGCGAAAGAAGTTTTGACCATTCGTGTGTTGGGAGGTACAAAAAGAAGATACGCTTCTGTTGGGGATAAAATTGTAGTGACCGTTAAGGAAGCTACTCCTAACGGAGCTATTAAAAAAGGTGCGGTTTCCACAGCAGTTGTTGTAAGAACAAAAAAGGAAGTTAGGAGACCGGATGGTTCTTATATTCGTTTCGATGATAATGCCTGTGTACTTTTGAACCCAACTGGGGAAATGAGGGGAACACGTGTTTTTGGACCGGTAGCTAGGGAACTTCGTGATAAGCAATTCATGAAAATTGTATCATTAGCTCCAGAGGTGCTTTAATAAAAATAGCAAAATGGGAAAATTAAAAATCAAAACAGGGGATACTGTTAGAATTGTTGCCGGAGACCACAAAGGTGTAGAAGGTAAGGTTGTAAGTGTAAACCGTGAAAAGAACAAGGCAATCGTTGAAGGAGCCAATATGGTTTCTAAACACGAAAAGCCAAGTGCTAGCAATCCTCAAGGAGGGATTGTTAAGAAAGAGGCTCCCTTACAAATATCCAATCTGTCATTGATCGATCCAAAATCTGGAGAGACCACTAGAGTAGGATTTGAGGTAAGAGATGGTAAGAAAGTAAGATTTTCTAAGAAATCTAAAGAAGTAATTTAGTTATGGCCTACGTTCCAAGATTAAAACAGGAATATAAAGAAAGAGTTGTTATGGCTCTTAAAGAGGAGTTTGGTTACAAAAATGTAATGCAGGTTCCTAAATTAGAAAAAATTGTTGTTAGTAGAGGTGTTGGTGCCGCTGTTGCGGATAAGAAGCTTATTGACCATGCGGTAGATGAGTTGACCAATATTACTGGCCAAAAAGCAATTTCAACGATGTCTAAAAAGGATGTTGCTGCATTTAAATTACGTAAAGGGATGCCGATTGGGGCAAAAGTAACCTTGCGTGGAGAGAGAATGTACGAATTCTTGGATAGATTGGTAACATCTGCGTTGCCTAGGGTAAGGGATTTCCAAGGGATTAAGGCCACTGGTTTTGATGGAAGAGGGAATTATAATCTAGGTATTACGGAGCAAATCATATTTCCAGAAATAAACATTGATAAAATTAACAGAATCAATGGTATGGATATTACATTTGTAACTTCTGCAGATACAGATAAAGAAGCTAAATCATTATTAACCGAATTAGGACTACCTTTTAAAAAGAATTAGTATGGCTAAAGAATCCATGAAGGCCCGTGAGGTCAAGAGAGCTAAGACTGTAGCAAAATATGCTGAGAAAAGAAAAGCCTTAAAAGAGGCTGGTGATTATGAAGGGTTACAGAAATTACCTAAAAATGCTTCACCTGTTCGTATGCATAACCGTTGTAAGATAACTGGTAGACCAAAAGGTTACATGAGAACTTTCGGTGTATCTAGGGTTACCTTTAGGGAAATGGCCAATAATGGCCTAATACCTGGTGTAAGAAAAGCTAGCTGGTAATAAAAGAATATAAACTGGTTTCAGGTTTAGCAAGAATGTTAAAAACCGTTACCGTAAATCAATAATTATGTTTACAGATCCAATTTCGGATTATTTAACTAGAATTAGAAATGCAAGTAGTGCTGGCCACAGAGTGGTAGAGATACCTGCATCTAATCTAAAGAAAGAAATCACTAAAATATTATTCGATCAAGGATATATTTTAAGCTACAAATTTGAAGATAATGCGGTTCAAGGGGTTGTTAAGATAGCTTTGAAATATGACAAATTGACTAAAGAGCCGGTTATAAAGAAAATTAAACGAGTTAGTACACCAGGACTTAGGAAATATGTTAACTCACAGGAGTTGCCAAGAGTATTAAATGGTCTTGGTATTGCAATTATTTCTACTTCCCATGGTGTAATGACCAGTAAGCAAGCAAAGCTTGAGAATGCAGGTGGGGAAGTATTATGTTATGTTTATTAATACTATAAAGATTTAGAATAATGTCTAGAACAGGTAATAATCCAATAGCAATTCCAGAAGGAGTAACCGTAGAGGTTAAGGAAGATGTTATTACCGTAAAAGGTAAGTTGGGAGAACTCTCTCAAGAATTTTCTGGTGCTGCGGCTAAAGTTGAAGATGGTCAAGTTTTTGTTACAAGACCTTCAGATTCCAAGGAGCATAAAGCGAGACATGGTCTTTATAGATCATTGTTCTTTAATATGATCGAAGGAGTTTCTAAAGGATGGGTAAAGGAATTGGAATTGGTAGGGGTAGGATATCGTGCCAGTAACCAAGGACAAACATTGGACCTAGCTTTGGGATTTTCACACAACATCGTTTTGGATGTGGCTTCAGAAGTAAAAGTGGAGACCGTATCCGAAAAAGGAAAAAATCCAATTATAAAGCTAAGTTCGCATGATAAGCAATTAGTGGGGCAGATCGCCGCTAAGATTAGATCTTTGCGTAAGCCAGAACCTTACAAAGGAAAAGGAATTAAGTTCGTTGGTGAACAATTAAGAAGAAAAGCTGGTAAATCGGCTTAATAATTAGCATTATGGGATTAACGAAGACTGAAAGAAGACTACGTATCAGAAGGAGAATTAGAAAAATATCCTCAGGTACTGCAGAAAGACCAAGGCTAGCTGTTTTCAGAAGCAATACTGGAATATACGCACAAATTATTGATGATGTTGCCGGAACAACTATAGTGTCCGCCTCCTCAAGGGATAAAGCGTTAGCTAAAACTAAAGGGACAAAAACAGAAGTAGCCAATATAGTTGGTAAGGCTCTTGCCGAAAAAGCAAAAGAAGCCGGAATAGAAGCTGTTGCTTTTGATAGAGGTGGTAATTTATACCATGGTAGAGTAAAATCATTAGCCGACGGCGCTAGGGAAGCAGGATTAAAATTCTAAGAATATTATGTATCAGAAATACAAAAACGTAGAGACTGTTAAGCCGGGAGGTTTAGAATTAAAAGATAGATTGGTTGGGGTACAACGTGTTACCAAAGTTACTAAAGGTGGTAGGGCGTTCGGATTTTCTGCTATCGTTGTGGTAGGTGATGAGAATGGTGTAGTAGGTCATGGTCTAGGTAAGTCTAAGGAAGTTGCTACGGCAATTGCCAAGGCTATAGAAGATGCTAAAAAGAATCTTATTAGAATTCCATTGAACAAAGGTACTTTGCCGCACGAACAAAAAGGGAAATTCGGTGGAGCTAGAGTTTATATCCAGCCTGCATCGCATGGTACCGGAGTTATCGCAGGTGGTGCTGTTAGAGCGGTATTGGAAGCTGTTGGTGTTCAGGATGTATTGTCTAAATCACAAGGTTCTTCTAACCCTCATAACGTAGTAAAAGCTACTTTTGATGCTCTTTTGCAACTTAGAGGTGCAAAGACAGTTGCAAACCAAAGAGGTATTTCTTTAGAAAAAGTTTTTAAAGGATAAAACCAAGAATATAATGGGAAAGATTAAAGTAAAACAGGTAAAGAGCAGTATTAAAAGAGCTCAAAATCAAAAGAGAACATTAGAGGCTCTTGGTTTACGTAGAATAGGACAAGTAGTTGAACATGATGCTACTTCTAATATTCTTGGGATGATAAATAAAGTTAAACACTTAGTTTCCACTGAGGAGGCTTAATATAATTTTGGTGTTATGAATTTAAGTAATTTAAAACCAGCGGAAGGAGCTGTCCGAAAAGCCGGTAAAGTCATAGGTAGAGGTCAGGGTTCCGGTAAAGGAGGTACTGCTACCAGAGGGCATAAAGGTGCTAAATCCAGGTCTGGTTATTCTAAGAAAATTGGTTTCGAAGGTGGTCAAATGCCATTGCAGAGACGTGTGCCAAAGTTTGGTTTTACGAATATCAATAGAAAGGATTACGCAGGTATCAATCTTGAAAAATTACAGGAATTGGTAGATAAAGGAGCTATTAAGGATATAGTTACTTTAGAAGCCCTTGTGGAAAATGGATTGGTTGGTAAAAACGATTTGGTTAAGATTCTTGGTAATGGAGAGCTAAAAGCTTCCCTTAAAGTTTCTGTACATAAATTTACAGCTACAGCAAAAGCCGCTATTGAGGCTGCAGGTGGTGAGGCTATAAGTTTATAAGCAAAGAATACTATGAAGAAATTTTTCGAGACATTATCAAATATTTGGAAGATTGAAGAGCTTAGGGGCAGGATTATTGTTACCCTTGGTTTGCTTTTGGTGTATCGTTTCGGTGCCCAGGTAGTTCTTCCGGGTATTGATTCTACCCAATTAGGTGCTTTGGCATCGAGTACTGATAGTGGTATTTTGGGAATATTGAATGCCTTTACAGGTGGAGCTTTATCCAATGCCTCGGTTTTTGCGTTGGGAATTATGCCCTATATTTCTGCATCTATTGTTGTGCAGTTAATGGGTATAGCTATTCCTTATCTTCAAAAATTACAAAAGGAAGGTGAAAGTGGAAGAAAGACGATCAATCAAATAACCAGATGGCTTACCATTGGAATTTGTATTGTTCAAGCTCCAGCTTATTTGTATAGTTTGGGTGCCTTGGGTGTTCCTGATAGTGCCTTTGTATTTGGTAAGGGGTTTGATTTTATTATCCCATCGGTAATAATTTTGGTTGCAGGAACAATTTTCGCAATGTGGTTGGGTGAGAAGATTACTGATAAGGGTATTGGTAATGGTATTTCCTTATTGATTATGGTTGGTATTATAGCCAATATGCCACAGAATTTTGTTCAGGAATTTATATCAAGAACGGCAAATAACAACGGTGGACTTATGTTCATGCTTATTGAAGTTATTATATGGTTCGCTGTGATATTGTTATGTGTATTGTTGGTGATGGCGACGCGTCAGATTCCGGTCCAGTACGCAAGAAGAACCGCTTCCGGTGGTTATGAAAAAAATATCATGGGATCTAGACAGTATATTCCTTTAAAACTGAATGCTTCTGGAGTTATGCCTATTATATTTGCACAGGCTATAATGTTTGCACCAGGATTATTGGGTAAGACCTTTAACAACACGGCCGTGGGGCAGTGGATGGAGGTTCAGTTCCAAGATATATTTGGATTGGCTTACAATCTGTTGTTCGGATTTTTGATAATAGTTTTTACATATTTCTATACGGCGATTACGGTACCTACAAATAAAATGGCTGATGATTTAAAAAGAAGTGGTGGTTTTATTCCTGGAATTAGACCAGGAAAGGAAACTGGAGATTTCTTGGATAAGATTATGTCATTGATTACTTTACCAGGATCTGTGTTCCTTGCATTATTGGCGGTATTGCCGGCAGTGATTGTAAAGCTTATGGATGTACAGGCAGGTTGGGCATTGTTTTACGGTGGAACCTCATTGTTGATTATGGTAGGTGTTGCGATTGATACAGTACAACAAGTAAATTCATATTTGTTGAACAGACATTATGACGGGTTGATGAAATCAGGTAAAAATAGAAAGGTAGCATAGATTATGGCTAAACAGGCAGCGATAGAGCAGGATGGAAGCATAATTGAGGCATTGTCAAATGCCATGTTCCGCGTGGAGTTGGAAAACGGTCATGTGGTAACAGCACATATCTCTGGAAAAATGCGGATGCATTATATTAAGTTACTTCCAGGGGATAAGGTTAAGCTCGAGATGAGCCCCTACGATTTGAGTAAAGCAAGAATTACATATAGATATTAAGTAAATAGGATGAAAGTTAGAGCATCAATAAAGAAAAGAAGTGCCGAGTGCAAGATTGTGCGTAGAAAAGGCAGATTGTACGTAATTAATAAAAAGAATCCTAGATTTAAACAAAGACAAGGGTAATTATGGCAAGAATTGCAGGTGTAGACATACCAAAACAGAAAAGAGGGGTAATAGCCCTAACCTATATCTTTGGTATAGGTAACAGTAGGGCTAAGGAGATTTTATCTACCGCCCAAGTAAGTGAGGATACCAAAGTATCTGACTGGAACGATGATGAGATTGGTCGTATTCGTGAGGCAGTTTCTTCTTTGACAATAGAAGGGGAATTGCGTTCTGAAAACCAATTGAACATTAAGCGTTTAATGGATATAGGTTGTTATAGAGGTATTCGCCATAGATCTGGTTTGCCTTTAAGAGGTCAACGTACCAAGAACAACTCTAGAACAAGAAAAGGTAAGAGGAAAACAGTTGCTAACAAGAAGAAAGCAACTAAATAATAATTAGGATATTATGGCAAAGGCAAGTGCAAAAGCAGCAAAGAAGCGTAAGGTTATAGTAGAGTCTGTGGGCGAAGCTCATGTTACTGCTTCTTTTAATAATATTATTATTTCTTTAACCAACAAAAAGGGTGATGTAATCTCTTGGTCTTCAGCTGGGAAAATGGGTTTCAGAGGTTCTAAAAAGAACACTCCGTATGCAGCTCAAATAGCTTCTGAAGATTGTGCTAAAGTTGCTCATGAAGCTGGTTTAAGAAAAGTAAAGGTTTATGTAAAAGGACCGGGAAATGGTAGGGAATCTGCTATTCGTTCCATCCATAACTCAGGAATTGAGGTTACAGAGATTATCGATGTAACTCCAATGCCGCACAATGGTTGTAGACCACCTAAAAGAAGAAGAGTATAATTAATAGTAATCAATTGCCCCAAAGGGGCGTTTCAAGGAAATGTAGTTACGATTATCGAAGGATTAGCCTTAATTCATGATCACGTTTCCAAACTAAAAGAAAATGGCAAGATATACAGGACCAAAAACAAAGATCGCCCGTAAATTCGGGGAAGCGATTTTCGGAGATGATAAATCTTTTGAGAAAAGAAATTATCCTCCAGGACAACACGGTAATAACAGACGTCGTGGTAAAAAGTCTGAATACGCTATCCAGTTAATGGAAAAGCAAAAAGCAAAATACACTTATGGTATTTTGGAAAAACAATTCCGGAACATATTTGGGAAAGCAAATAGAAGTAAAGGAGTTACTGGTGAGGTATTACTTCAATTATGTGAATCGCGTTTAGATAACGTAGTTTACAGAATGGGTATCTCTCCTTCTAGAAGTGGAGCAAGACAATTGGTTTCCCATAGACATATTACGGTTAATGGTGAGTTGGTTAACATACCATCTTATGCTTTAAAACCCGGTGATGTTGTTGGTGTTAGGGAAAAGTCTAAGTCTTTAAGAGCAATCGATGATGCGCTTTCTGCAAATAGCAGCGTGTACGAATGGATTACTTGGAATTCTGAAAAAATGGAAGGTAATTTTGTTTCCATTCCTGAAAGAATGCAAATTCCAGAGAATATCAAAGAACAATTAATAGTCGAGTTATACTCTAAATAAATACAACACTGATCCAATTATGGCATTATTAAATTTTCAGAAGCCCGATAAAGTTATAATGATTGATTCCTCCGATTTCGAAGGTAAATTCGAATTTCGTCCGTTGGAACCAGGTTATGGCCTAACTGTTGGGAACGCATTAAGAAGAGTTTTGCTTTCGTCCTTGGAAGGTTTTGCTATCACTTCTGTTAGAATTGATAAGGTGGAACATGAGTTCTCTGTAATTTCTGGTGTTGTGGAAGATGTTACCGAAATCATTCTAAACCTTAAACAGGTTCGTTTCAAAAGACAGATAGATGATGTTGATAGTGAAACAGTATCTATCTCTGTTAGTGGAAAGGAACAATTGACTGCAGGTGATTTTCAAAAATTTATTTCTGGTTATCAAGTATTGAATCCAGATTTGGTTATTTGTAACATGGACCCCAAGGTTAGCATTAACATGGAGGTTACTATAGATAAAGGTAGAGGGTATGTACCAGCAGAGGAAAATAAAAAATCCAATGCACCAATTGGTACAATTGCTGTAGATTCTATCTTTACACCTATAAAAAATGTAAAGTATAGTATAGAAAACTTTCGTGTAGAACAAAAGACCGATTATGAGAAGTTGGTTTTTGAAATCGCAACCGATGGTTCAATTCACCCAAAAGAGGCATTGACCGAAGGAGCTAAAGTTTTAATACACCACTTTATGTTGTTCTCCGACGAGCGTATTACGTTGGAAGCTGACGAGATTGCACAAACAGAGACGTATGATGAGGAATCATTGCATATGCGTCAACTATTGAAAACCAAATTGGTTGATATGGATCTTTCTGTTAGAGCATTGAACTGTTTAAAAGCTGCTGAAGTAGATACACTTGGTGATTTGGTTTCTTTTAATAAGAACGATTTGATGAAGTTTAGAAACTTTGGTAAAAAGTCCTTAACTGAATTGGAAGAATTGGTTATCAATAAAGGCTTAAGCTTTGGAATGGATTTGTCAAAATATAAATTGGATAAAGATTAATTGAACTTTCAAAGGAACTGGGAAACCAAGACTAAGAAGGATTATAGAAAAGAACAATGAGACACGGTAAGAAAGTTAATCATTTAGGAAGAAAGAAAGCCCATAGAAAGTCTATGTTGGCAAACATGGCTTGTTCATTAATAGAACATAAGAGAATTAATACAACTGTTGCCAAGGCAAAAGCCTTAAAGCAGTTTGTAGAGCCATTGATTACCAAATCTAAAGCTGAAAATAATCAATCAGTGGAAAAAGGTACTCACAACAGACGTATTGTTTTTAAAAATCTTCGAGACAAGTATGCAGTTACCGAACTTTTTAGCAGTGTTGCTGAAAAGGTAGCTGACAGACCAGGAGGATATACCAGAATTATTAAATTGGGAAATCGTCTTGGGGATAATGCAGATATGGCCATGATCGAACTTGTAGATTTCAATGAAATTTACAATGCAGGTAAGCCTAAAAAGCAAAAGACCACAAGAAGGGGTAAAAGCAAAAAAGTAGAAGATGCTCCAGTTGCAGAAGAGGCAGCAAAAGCAGAAACAAAGTCAGAAACTGAAGCCGAAACAAAAGCAGATGATTCTAAAGAGTAAAATTGTTATTAAATATTTATAATTGAAAAAGGATAAGCCTAAAAGCTTATCCTTTTTTTATGTTATTTTTGCAAAACGAAAAATTGTAAAACCAAAAATGAAGTATCAAACAAGAAAAAAAGCAATATTGTTGCTGGCCGATGGGACCATTTTTCACGGCAAGGCAGTAGGGGACAAGGAAGGAACTGCCTTTGGAGAGGCTTGTTTTAACACTGGAATGACCGGTTATCAGGAAATATTTACGGATCCTTCCTATTATGGACAAATAATGGTAACCACAAATGCCCATATAGGGAATTATGGGGCCAATGACGAGGAGGTCGAATCTGATTCTGTGAAGATATCCGGCTTGGTTTGTAAAAATTTCAGTTACAACTATTCAAGACCTAATGCTGATTTAAGTTTACAGGAGTTTTTGGATAAAAGTAATCTGTTCGCTATTTCTGATGTGGATACAAGGGCTTTGGTTGGCTATATCCGAGATAACGGAGCCATGAATGCTGTAATTTCTACTGACGTAGAAAATATAGAGGAGCTTAAAAAGAAATTGGCAGATGTACCAAGTATGGAAGGTCTAGAGCTTTCCTCTAAGGTTTCTACCAAAGAACCGTATTTCTACGGCGATAAGAATGCGAAATATAAAGTTTCTGCCTTGGATATTGGAATTAAGAAAAATATCCTCCGCAATTTAGCGAAAAGGGATGCCTACATAAAGGTTTTTCCGTACAACGCTACTTTCAAGGAAATGAGCGCCTGGAATCCGGACGGTTATTTTATCTCCAATGGTCCGGGAGATCCAGACCCATTACATGAGGCAATAGCTTCGTGTAAGGAAATAATTAAAACAGACAAGCCATTATTTGGTATTTGCCTGGGGCACCAAGTATTGGCATTGGCTAATGGGGTTTCTACCTATAAAATGTACAATGGGCATAGAGGTATCAATCATCCAGTTATGAATCTGGTGACCGGCAAAGGGGAGATTACTTCCCAAAATCATGGTTTTGCCATTAATAGGGAGGAGACAGAAGCAAATCCAGATTTGGAGATAACCCACCTTCATCTTAATGACAATACCGTAGCTGGGATTAAAATGAAAAATAAGAACGTATTTTCTGTTCAGTACCACCCTGAAGCAAGTCCAGGTCCACATGATGCAGATTATCTTTTTGATCAATTTTTTGAAATGATCCAATCCACAGCAAACTAAAACGTTATAGTTTTAATTTATTGTTATTAAATGGCCAATAAAGCCAATAATAGTGGGCTAAAAGCACTGCCTTTGCTATATTTGCAAATTAATTTAACTAAAAAATAAAAGAAAGACATATGAGTATCATCCTAAGTGTTCATGCACGACAAATTTTGGATTCAAGAGGCAATCCAACAGTAGAGGTAGACGTAATTACTGAAAACGGAGTTATGGGTAGGGCAGCAGTTCCATCTGGCGCTTCCACAGGTGAGCATGAAGCTGTAGAGCTTCGTGATGGAGGTAAAACTTTTATGGGTAAGGGAGTCGGAAAAGCTGTAAATAATGTAAACACGCTTATTGCTGAGGAGATACTGGGTATGTCCGTTTTTGAACAAAATTTGGTAGATCAAACTATGATCGATTTGGATGGTACGCCCAATAAGTCGAAATTAGGTGCCAATGCCATTTTAGGAGTTTCTCTTGCTGTTGCCAAGGCAGCTGCAAATGAATTGGGATTGTCCTTGTTTAGATATGTAGGGGGTGTTAGTGCTAATACCTTGCCTGTTCCAATGATGAATATTATTAACGGAGGTTCGCATTCTGATGCTCCCATTGCTTTTCAGGAATTTATGGTGATGCCAGTGAAGGCCAATAGCTTTTCGCACGCTATGCAGATGGGTACTGAAATATTCCATAACCTTAAGAAAGTATTACACGATAGAGGTCTAAGTACAGCAGTTGGTGATGAAGGTGGATTTGCACCTAATCTTGCGGGCGGTACAGAAGATGCATTGGATACGATTGCTAAAGCGGTTGAAAAAGCAGGATATAAATTAGGGGACGACGTAATGATCGCCTTGGATTGTGCTGCTGCAGAATTCTATGTAAATGGTAAATACGATTATACCAAATTTGAGGGTGATAAGGGAGTAGTAAGAACTTCTGAAGAGCAGGCTCAATATTTGGCAGAATTAAGCGCCAAATATCCAATTATTTCTATCGAAGATGGAATGGATGAGAACGATTGGGACGGATGGAAATCCTTGACCGATAAAATTGGGGATAAAGTACAATTGGTAGGTGATGATTTATTTGTTACAAATGTAGAGCGTTTATCCAAAGGGATTAAAAATGGTATAGCCAATTCAATCCTTATCAAGGTAAACCAGATTGGAACATTGACAGAAACTATTGCAGCTGTTAATATGGCTAAGAATGCGGGATATACTTCTGTAATGTCACATCGTTCTGGAGAGACTGAGGATAACACTATTGCGGATTTGGCAGTTGCCTTAAATACAGGTCAAATTAAAACAGGTTCAGCTTCTAGGTCGGACAGAATGGCGAAATATAACCAATTGCTAAGAATCGAAGAAGAATTGGGAAGTACTGCGTATTACCCAGGGGTAAATGCCTTCAAAATAAAATAATACAACATTTTAGTGCCAAAAAAAAGCCATTCTACCAAGAATGGCTTTTTTTTTTAAATATAAAGGAGGTTTGTTTACTTATCAGAAATAAATAATTATATTATCATACTTTTATCAATAAACCAAGATGTGCAACCAAATTCTAGATTAAATGAATAACTTTCTATTTGTAGCTGCAGAGAATGATGGCATTCTAAAGTGTAAGGCTGGTGGTATGGGTGATGTTGTTAGGGATGTTCCTAGGCAGATTTCAGAAAGGGGAGATACGGCCCATGTTGTGGTGCCTTCCTATTCTAGATTACACCAGAATGGTACTTTGATCACGAATCTAAATCTTAACTTGCGGGGCACCGTATATGTTGCTGAGTTGTATGAAGTGGCGCCTAAAAAGGAGTTTGCAAATTTACACCATTACGTAATACATCATCCGGAAATTACGGCTGGAGAAATTGGTCATATATACCATGATGATCCTGAAGAGGCCTTTTATACTGACAATATTAAGTTTACCATTTTTTGTACTGCCGTGGCTGAGGCCATTAAAGTGGATGCTTTTGGCCATTTGGATATTGTACATATGCACGATTGGCATTCAAGCCTATTGCTGTTCTTGAAAACCTACCATCCGGAATATCAGGCGTTAAAGAAAATGCGCTATGTTTATACCATCCATAACCTTGCAATTCAAGGCATACGTCCGTTCTACGATAATTACTCCTCACTCGGAAATTGGTTTCCCAATTTGTCTCTTGATGTAAAAAGGTTAATGGACCACAGGTATCAGGATTGTATTAACCTGATGGCCGTGGGTATTCGTTTGGCAGATGCCGTGCATACCGTGTCTCCTTCCTACAAGGATGATGTGCTTAGGCCCAGCACTCCACCAGAGTTTATTGGGGGAGAGAGTTTGGAATTGGACTTGCAGGAGGCCAATAATCAGGGGCGGCTTTTTGGAATACTTAATGGTTCCAATTATAAGAACATTAGGGTTGCCGAAAAAGGATTATTGTACCGCAATACCGTTAAGGCCTTATTTAGATGGTTGCAGGAGGAATCCAAAAAGTACAAAGCTGATTTCTTGGCTCATACGGGAGAGAAAGTTATGGAATATGTCACTGACAGGCCAAAATTTATAGTCTCAAGTGTGGCTCGTTTAACGGAACAGAAATTTTATTTTTTTAAACGTTCTCCAGAAGCTTTCGTTGAGATTCTTAAGCGACTTAAAAAGGTTGATGGAATTTTCATGTTGTTGGGTACGGGCGCACCTGAATATGAGGAGTTATTTCGTCAATTGAGTTATGAACATAAGAATTTCATATTTACCAACGGGCAATCTGAAGATTTAATAGATTCGATCTATTTGGAAACAGATCTCTATTTTATGCCTAGTTTGTTCGAACCATGTGGTATTAGCCAAATGTTGGCTATGCGTAACGGGAATCCTTGTTTCGTGCATAATACGGGAGGCTTAAGAGATACGGTAGAACATATGAAGACTGGGTTTAGCTTTGATGGTAAAACCTATGACGATAAAATTAAAAATATGCTCGTTGTATTAGATCAAGCTTTAGATGTATTTGTAAATGATAAACCTAAGTGGAAGGAGATCCAGAGCAATGCAAAAAAGATGAGGTTCACTTGGGAAAAATCTGTTGATGACTATTACAAAAATTTATATTCCATTAATCAATAGATTCAAAATCATATCAGGTTTCCTGAAGATTTCATAATTATATAATAATTAAGAATTGTTGAATTGTTAACCTTGGGTGTTTTTAGTATTTTTACGAAGAATCGAATAAAACAGGAATTTAAGAAATGGCGAATAACGCAAGTTTAGAATACAACGGAAAAAAATTTGAATTTCCAGTTATAGAAGGTACCGAAAATGAATTGGCTATAGACATCAAAACGATGAGAGCCACTTCGGGAATGATAACAATAGACCCTGGATTTAAGAATACCGGCTCCTGTGAGAGTGCTATTACTTTCTTGGATGGTGAAAAGGGGATTTTAAGGTATCGAGGATATTCTATAGAGGAATTGGCTGAGAAAGCCGATTTTCTTGAAGTAGCCTATTTGTTGATTTTTGGGGAGTTGCCGGATAAGAGCCAGTTGGAAAAATTCCATCATGATATTAAGGGTGAGTCCCATGTAGATGAGGAGATGAAGAAGATTTTGGATGGTTTTCCAAAATCAGCACATCCAATGGGCGTACTCTCCAGTTTAACTAGTGCGTTGATAGCTTTTAACCCTACGTCTGTAAACGTGTCGTCGGAAAAGGAAATGTATTGGGCCATTGTCAGAATCTTGGCCAAATTCCCAGTGTTGGTAGCCTGGACCTTAAGAAAGAAAAAAGGATTACCATTAGACTATGGGGACGATTCTTTGGGTTATGTTGAGAATATTCATAAAATGATGTTCAAAAAACCCAATCATGGATATGAATCCAATAAGATTGTTATAGATGCCTTGGATAAATTGTTGATCTTACACGCGGACCATGAGCAAAATTGCTCTACTTCGACAGTGCGTATTGTAGGTTCTTCACATGCAGGTTTATTCGCATCTATTTCTGCCGGTATTTGCGCTCTTTGGGGCCCATTGCACGGTGGGGCAAACCAAGCAGTATTAGAGATGCTAGAAGCTATTGAGGCTGATGGCGGAGATACTAAAAAGTATATGGCCAAGGCCAAGGATAAGAGCGATCCATTCCGTTTAATGGGCTTTGGACATAGAGTTTACAAGAATTTTGATCCAAGAGCAAAGATTATCAAAAGTGCCGCGGAGGAAGTTTTGGCAGATTTGGGTATTGATGATCCTATTTTGGATATAGCCAAAGGTTTAGCCAAGGAAGCCTTGGAAGATAAATATTTTGTAGATAGAAAATTATATCCTAATGTGGATTTTTACTCAGGTATTATATATAGGGCTTTGGGTATCCCAACAGAAATGTTCACAGTTATGTTTGCATTAGGCCGCTTACCGGGCTGGATTGCCCAATGGAAGGAAATGAGATTGAAAAACGAACCAATTGGTCGTCCTAGACAAGTATATATAGGAGAGACTTTGAGGCCTTTTATTCCGGTGGAGAAGCGATAAGCAAAATATCAATTGTTTTAAACTGCCCTTTGTATATTTTATACAAAGGGCAGTTTTATGTATCAAAATAAGTATCTCTATCTTTACCTAAAATTCAGGAATGCTAAAGTTAAATGTACAGGATGAAACTTCGCGTTTAAGATCCGTGGTGCTTGGAACTGCTAAAAGCTGTGGACCTGTTCCAAAGCCTGAGGAAGCCTACGATCCCAAATCCTTGGAGCATATTTTGGCCGGGACCTATCCCATGGAGACAGACATGGTAAAGGAATTGGATGGTTTTGCCAAGGTATTTGCCAAATATGATGTGCAGGTTTTTAGGCCTGGGGTTATCAAGGATTGTAATCAAATATTTTCTAGGGATATTGCTTTTGTTATAGATAATAAGCTAGTTAAAGCAAATATTCTCCCAGATAGGGAGAAGGAATTTCAAGCTATTAAATATGTACTTAATAAGATCGATGAAGATCAGATAATCTATCCTCCTAAAGAGGTACATATTGAAGGTGGTGATGTGATGCCTTGGGGGGACTATATTTTTATGGGAACTTATTCGGGTGCAGACTATCCCGATCAAATTACGGCACGCACCAATAGGGAGGCAGTAGATTTTATTACCGAACAATTTCCACATAAAAAGGTAAAGGCTTTTGAACTTCGAAAGTCGAACACCATAGCCCGTGAAAATGCACTGCATTTAGATTGTTGCTTTCAGCCAGTAGGGAAGGATATGGCAATTTTGCATAAAAATGGCTTTTTACAGGAAGAGGAATATCAGTGGCTGTTGAATTACTTTGGAAGTGACAATGTTTTTGAGATTACCAAGGATGAGATGTACAATATGATGAGCAATTTTTTTTCCATTTCCCCAACTGTAGTAGTTTCTGAGCGTAATTTTACCAGGTTGAATAATTGGTTAAGGGAACATGGTTTTACTGTTGAAGAAATAGCCTACTCAGAGATTGCCAAACAAGAAGGGCTTTTAAGATGTAGCACCTTACCATTGGTAAGGGATTAAAATAGTCTTAATTTCTTCGTAATGCCCATACAAGGAAATAAATAAAATTAATTTTACACCGCTTTAATGCGAAAGTATTTTGTAATACCCAATTTGATAAGTGAATAATAAAATGCAAATTTCCAATAATATATTAATGGTGCGCCCTGTCAATTTTCGAATGAACGAGCAAACTGCAGTAAATAATTATTTTCAGGAGGATCTTGATTTAAAAACTCGGGATATTAACGTGAAGGCACAGGAGGAGTTTGATCGGTTTGTTTTGGCTTTAAGGGAAAAGGGAGTAAATGTTATTGTGGTCGATGATCGAAAAGATATGGATACACCAGATTCTATATTCCCCAATAATTGGGTGTCTTTCCATGCTGATGGAACAGTAGGTATTTATCCAATGTTCGCGGAAAACAGAAGAAATGAACGAAGGGAGGATATCCTTGCCATTTTGGAGCAAAGAGGATTCCTGATAGAAAATGTAATGGACTATACTTCTGCTGAGGAGGAAGGCTTTTTTTTGGAGGGTACCGGAAGTATTGTTCTAGATAGGGTTAATGAAAAAGCGTACTGTGCTCTTTCCGATAGGGCAGATGAAGATTTATTTATTGAGTTTTGTGAGGATTTCGAATATACTCCCATTTTATTTACTGCCAATCAATCCGTGGCCGGGACCCGAAAACCTATTTATCATACCAACGTAATGATGTGTTTGGCAGAAACGTTTGCTGTCATATGTTTGGATTCCATTGACGACAAAAAAGAAAAAAAGAATGTCCTAAACCAGTTAAAGCAAGATGGCAAAGAGATTATTGCCATTTCCGAAAAGCAAATGCACCATTTTGCCGGGAATATGCTTCAAGTCCTTGGTATGGGAGAAAAACGTTATTTGGTAATGAGTACGGCGGCCTACACTAGTTTAAGGCCGGAACAACTAACGTCTATAGAGAAGCATTGTGACATTATCCACAGTTCTTTGGATACCATTGAAACATGTGGGGGTGGAAGTGCTCGCTGTATGATGGCTGAAGTGTTCCTGCCTAGAACATAATACCTTAATTATTCCTTTTTTTACTTTTAAGGGAATAGTTATTGTGATGCCCCAAAAGTTCCCTGAGAAAGATATAAGTCATAAAGACCATAAAAATGGCAAAGGGTAACGAGGTAATTATCAATAACTTTTGGGCGGCTATCAATATGTTAATTTCGGGTTTTGCATGGCCCAATAGAATTAATGCAATCGTAGCCAAAAAAATAAAAAGGGACCAAATTAAACGATGCTTCTTGCTGGGGTCTTTTTTTCCACTGTCCGAAAACATGCTTAACACAAAAACAGCTGAGTCTACCGAGGTTACCAAAAAACCGATCAGCAATACTATTGTGGTGATATTTAGAAGTGTGGCAAAGGGATAATTCCCAAAAAAAACGAATATAGAGGAAAACACGCCATCAAATTCGTTGTTGTAACTTCCCCATACTTCTATAAACTGAAAGGCCGAAGTGCCAAAAACTGAAAACCAAAAAAAGGTGCCCAAACTGGGAATGATCAATACTCCCAAAAGCAACTGCCTTAGGCTACGCCCTTTAGATATTCTCGCGATAAAAATCCCTGTAAAAGGGGCCCATGCCAACCAAAATGCCCAATAATAGAAGGTCCAATCAGTAAGAAAATCTATGCCTGGATTGTAACTGCCATATGCCAAACTTAGGGGTATGAAGTCTATTATATAATGGAATGTGGCGCTCAAAAAATTTCCTATAACCTTAAGAATGTCACTATTTATGAAAGTAAATAGCAGTACGGCCAAGGTAATAATGATGTTAACCTTAGACAATACCTGTATTCCCTTGTTAACGCCTTTCCACGCCGAATAAAAAGCCAAAGCAGATATAATAGAAGTGAGCAATAAGGTAGAGGTCAGGCCGAAATTGGATGAGGTTATGTGATTTAAACCACCGTTAATTTGGGTAGTCCCCAAGCCTATCGCTGCAACTAACCCGAAGACTGTTGTCATAATGGTGAGCACATCTATACTTGTCTGAGCAGCTTTGTTTGGAATAATATCTTCTATGGTTGAACTTACCAGTACTTTTTTCTTTTTTACAAAAAGATAATAACCAATAATCATTGCAAAAAGTCCATAAAATGCCCAAGCGGTAAATCCCCATTGGTAAAAGGTGAACTCCAAGGCCAGAATATCTGGGGATAAATCCGAAAGGTAAGGAGGGTTTTGCTGCATATAAGTGGGTTCCTGTACCGCCCGAAGTAAAATTCCTGCCCCCATACCAGCACTATATAACATAGCGGTCCATGCCCAAATGGTGAATTCGGGTTTATCATTTTTCTTGCCTAGTTTAATTTTTCCCAGAGGAGATAGGGCAATTGCAACCAAAAGAAGGACACATCCCAGTCCAAGATATAAATAAAAATAACCAAAATAGTTTCTTACCCAAATAGAGCCTTGCTCAATGGCATTGTAGGAGGCTTCAGTGGCCACAAATACAATTAAAGTAGATAAGGATAAGATTCCAATCGAGATGGAAAGCAATGGATTTTTACGGACGGAATTGAATATTTTGATAATATGGATTTTAAAACAAGTTACTAAAAGTTGCTTAATTTTAGGGCATGATGTTTTGATCTATATCCCAGTAAATCATTGGCGGTCTCTTGGTGGTAGACCTAACAGCTATTTTTAGATGTCCTCTATGTTCGTCGGCGAATTGTCCGCCCTATGACCCAATAATTTTGTGAAAAATTTCTGTACAGCCTTGGTGTCAGATTTAATTTTGATAAAGTATTGGTCCCTGTAAATGGTGTATATGCCAAGATCGGTCTTGTAAAGGGTAAACTTGTAATATGGGATGATAAGCCCAAAGGTTTCCAACAGTGATCGAAAACGAATTATGATTCCTTTTGGTCTCAATTCTATATTACAGGAATTGGTATTGTGGTCTAAAATCAATAGATTTTTAATTTCTATGCTACTGTCCACAATAAATAATTTGGGAGAGCCTATTCCGTCCAAGGCAAAGCGTTCTTTTAAGGTAAAAGGTTTTCCAACTTCTTTGTCTATTTTTTTGGTAATTTCTTGATTGTTATAGGAAACGTTTAAAAGCATAGATAGGTTTAGTTAGTGTACTTCGGATCTTTAGAGAAATAAAGTTAAAAAAATCTTTCCTCTTTATGGTGTACTCGTCTATATCATTAACAGCCTGCTCAAGAAAATATGATCAGAATTTTTTTAAGTTGATTTTTGATATCGAAAAGTTATATGATTAATCGCTAGGATTAAATATTTTAACGGAATAATGAGCAAAAAGGGCTATAAAAAAGCAATTGACGAATTCTTGAACAAGCTCTGAGGGGTGAAGAATAAAAATTGCTTAATTTTGCAGCCGTAAACGACGAAATTAATGAACATTCAAGAAGTCCTTGCCCAAAAGGTAAAAGAAGCCGTTAGCTCAATTTTTAAAGTTGATTTGCCTAGTGTGGAATTTCAACCTACCCGAAAGGATTTCGCTGGTGATATTACAGCGGTTATTTTTCCAATGTTGCGATTTGTTAAAGGAAATCCTGTGCAAATAGGGGAGCAAATAGGGCAGTTATTGAAAGATCAAGTAAATGAAGTAACCGACTTCAATGTGGTTAAAGGATTTTTGAATATTACCCTAGGGAACGAATATTATCTTGATTTTTTTACAGGAGTAAGGGATCTGAAGGATTTTGGTTTTGTAGGCCAAAGTGAAGGAGAGGCTATTATGGTGGAATATTCTTCGCCCAATACCAATAAACCATTGCATTTGGGACATGTAAGAAACAACCTATTGGGATACTCCGTGGCGGAAATCCTAAAGGCTTCCGGGAAGAAAGTTTATAAGACTCAAATCATTAATGATAGAGGGATTCATATTTGTAAAAGCATGTTGGCATGGCAACGCTTTGGCAACGGGGAAACGCCAGAGAGCACTGGGTTAAAAGGCGATAAGCTGGTAGGGAACTATTATGTGGCCTTTGACAAAGCCTATAAGGCGGAAATAGCTACTATGATTTCTAATGGAGTAGATGGAAAGGTGGCAGAAAAAGAGGCTCCAATCTTGTTGGAAGCTCAAGATATGCTAAGAAAATGGGAGGATGGTGATAAAGAGGTTGTTTCTTTGTGGAAGACAATGAACCAATGGGTTTATACTGGGTTTGAGGTTACTTACAAAAACATGGGAGTTGATTTTGATCAACTTTATTATGAGAGCAATACCTATTTGTTGGGAAAAGATTTTGTGGCTGATGGCTTGCAAAAAGGTGTGTTCTATAAAAAGGAGGATGGCAGTGTTTGGATCGACTTAACAGAGGAGGGGCTGGATGAAAAAATTGTACTTCGCTCAGATGGTACCGCCGTTTACATGACCCAGGATATCGGGACGGCCATACAGAGAGTTAAAGATAATCCTGATGTAGGCGGAATGGTTTATACCGTAGGCAACGAGCAGGATTATCACTTTAAGGTATTGTTCCTTATCCTGCAAAAATTAGGATTTTCGTGGGCGGAAAAATTATACCATCTAAGTTATGGTATGGTAGATTTACCGAGTGGAAAAATGAAGAGTAGGGAAGGAACCGTGGTTGATGCCGATGAGTTAATGGACGATATGACCAGGACTGCAGCAGAAATTTCTGAAGAATTGGGTAAGTTGGAAGATTATTCCCTAGAAGAGAAACAAGAACTTTATAAAATTATAGGGCAAGGTGCCTTAAAGTATTATATACTAAAGGTTGATCCCAAAAAGAGAATTTTGTTCAACCCGGAGGAATCTGTGGATTTTCAAGGAAATACGGGGCCATTTATTCAGTATACCTATGCCAGGATCCAATCTATTTTGAGAAAGGCGGAAGAATTGAAGAATGACTTGAACAGCTCTCCAAAGTTGGAAGATCTGCATGAAAAGGAGAAAGAGTTGCTAAAGCAATTACAGTTATTCCCAGATACGATACAGTTGGCAGCCGATAACTACAGTCCGGCTTTAGTTGCCAATTACACCTATGATCTGGTGAAGGAGTTTAATTCTTTTTATCAGAATGTCTCTATTTTGGGGGAGCAGGATGAGAACAAAAAGATTTTTAGGATTCAATTGGCAAAGAAGGTGGGTGATGTTATTAAATCAGCCTTTAGCCTACTAGGAATACAGGTCCCGGAAAGAATGTAAGCAGTTCTCAGCTTTTTTTACGAGGGGGGTATTTTTAATACTTAAAATTGTATTGTTAGGTAAAGATATACTTCGGGTAATTTCCTTTGATGAAACTTTATTTATTCTTAGTAAATTGCGTAGTCAACAGAAATGCCCAAACTGGGATTTATTCCGTAAATATTGCTAAGATTAAGTCTATTTTCTAAATTGTGCTTCGTGTTTTTGCTTCTTTTTTTGAAGGTGGCTACAGCACAGGATTATCATCTTCTTTCGGAAGAGGATAAATGGAAAATACGCCTACATTCCCACGTTTTAATCGACATTGATCAGATCACCACGGATAATTTACCTGATCTTCTCGGAGGTAAAGCCCCCATAGCCCTCTATATTTCAAATTACAATGAGAATTACGAGCCATTTTTAGGCCAATTAATAGGGCAGAGGGATTCGCTTATCTTGGTGGGAAATAAGGTTTTTGATGAAGATTTTTATCCACAGTCATGGGTTCCGTGGATACCTATTCAAAAGGTAGAAACGATACTATTGGACACCATGGTCGCGAGTGTAGGTTCTTTGAGGTTTCCTGTCGGCAAGGAGTTGTTAGTGTTTAAGGTGTCGGATAAGGAATTTATAAAGGATAGCATTTTTGAAGATTATTGGTGGCATTTGGGAAAGATGCCCAATTTTATTCAAGTTGATCCAAAGTACTTTGGTTCCGCGGATAGTCTTGCCATGGTCCTCAATAAGAAAAGAAAAGTTTTTGGGGCCGTACGGTCTAAAGAGGGATTGTTGAATGGTGTAAATTTTAAAAATCATAAGAATCTTATAGTGGACGGGTATTTTAGTCTTCCAATGGATTTTAAAGATAACTTGCCAGCTTTTATTCCACATAAAGCCGGTTATTATTTTTCCCCTGATATTATTTATACCACTCCAGAAAATAGGAATAACCTAAAAGAATTTATTGGATTCCCCTTGGATTTTGAATATGGCTTAACGGATCATTTTGTATTTGGGACGACAATAAAGAATGCGATCAGAAAAAACTATAAAGAACTGATTGTTAATGATGTAAAAATTCAGGAGGATGAAGTTCATGGAAAGGTAGGCTATTTTAGCGATGGGGCTTATGTAGATGCCGGACTTGACAGCAGAACAGCCTTAAAGGGCAGTTTTACTATATCTGCCTGGGTAAAACCTACTGTTTTAAATAACAACAATAGTATACTTGGAAAAGGGGATAATTTTGTATTAAAACTGCATGAGGGCTTATTAACCTTTACCATGGCCGGTATTAAAGACTATATATCGGAGGCATCCCCAGTGCCACTAAATGAATGGACCCATGTTGCTTTAGTGCATTCCAAGCTGAACAATGAGCTCTTGTTTTTTGTTAATGGGGTGCAGACAGACAAGATTCAGCTTATCGAAGACTATGACACGTCTGACTACAATATTTTAATAGGTAGTAATTTGTGGCAAGAATTTTTTGTGGGATACTTGACAAATATTAAAATATGGGAACGCGAGCTAAATGCTTTTGAAATTGCCAAGGAATACCATAAAATAGAATTGAACAGTGCTATGGAATTGTCCTTTTATGCTAAAATAGGAATTGGTCTTGCTGTGGCTATTCTTGTTTTATTGACCCTTGGTATTTGGAGGAAAAGAACTGCCAAGGCAAATTTGATGTCAAGACCAAAAGTGGGGCAAAAAAGGAAAGTCAACAGTGCCTCCAATAATTTAAATAATGCTTCTGAAAAAATACTTTGTTTCGGTCCTTTGCGCATTACAACTTCTGAGGGTGATGATATTGCCAAAAAATTATCGCCCAAGTTAAAACAGTTGTTTGTTATTGTTCTGCTGCATAGCCTTGGTGATAAGGAAGGGATCAACACTAAAAAACTTACGGAATCGCTCTGGCCAGGGATGAGTCCAAAGAATGCTAAAAATACTAGAGGTACCAATATACAGAACTTAAGAGCCATATTGTCCGTTACCAGTGGAATGAATTTGGCATTTCGTGATAAACATTGGTATTTGGAGATAGGGGAAGATTGTTTTTGTGATTATCAAGAGGTACTCAATCATTTAACTGACTTAAGTAGAAGTGATGTGACGGTAACCTATTTGGAAGAAAATTTACCCACCCTTTTTTCAATATTAAAGGAGGATCGTTTTTTTGTTAATATGAGTGACTCTTGGTTAGACCCAATAGTAGAAAAAATGAGCAATAGAATCATTGAATTCTGTTATGATATTTCAAAGAAACTGGACTTGGATAAGAACAGTTCCTTGTTGTACGATTTGGCATCGGTGATGTATATCTATGATGATTTAAATGAGAATGCGCTCCAGATAAAATTACAAATCCTAATTGGACAAGGAAAATTGAGCTTGGCACGGAAGGTTTATGACAATTTCGCGAAGCTTTACGCGAAGGTATATGGCGAAATATATACCGTTAAATTTGAGGATATGGCTGTTAATAATATTCCTTAGCATTTACCTGGGTTCGAAAAATATTTGATAATTCATTATTTTTCAATTTTATTACCCCATATATTACCCCTAGTTTTACGCATTACAGTGTTTCTTTGTGTTTTTAATATCGAAACTTCAATTTATTAATAGAATAATAGAATAGAAATCAATGGAGAAAAAATCAACCAGCCGCAGGGATTTTGTAAAAAGGTCGCTTGTGGTAGCTGCAGGTATCAGTATTATTCCAAGACATGTCATGGGTGGGACCAATTTTATTCCTCCAAGTGATCAATTGACCAAAGCGGTAATTGGAGTTGGAGGCATGGGTCAGGGACATTTGGAGTATGAAGGAACTAGGCTTTTGGCAATTTGTGATGCGGACGCCAATCATCTCTCCAGTACTCTTCAGAAAGTTGGAAGCAGTGTAAAAGGTTATCGTGATTTTAGGGAAGTTTTGCAAAGACCGGATGTTGACATTGTTCATATAGCGACCCCTCCGCACTGGCATGGCCTTATGTCTATAATGGCTGCGGAAGCAGGTAAGGATGTTTGGTGCGAGAAACCCATGACCAGAACCATTGGTGAGGGTAAAAAGGTAGTGGAAGCCATGCAACAGCATGGTAAGATGTTCCGTTTAAATACATGGTTCCGTTTTAAGGATAATTTTTACGGCATGGGAACTCCTGTGAAAAAATTAAAGAAGGTGGTGGATAGTGGTGCCCTAGGATGGCCATTAAAGGTAACCATCAGTGGTGTTACTGGTTTTAATTGGAAATTCTATTGGGTAGGGAAGGAAAATTTAACGCCTCAACCCGTACCTGCGGAACTGGACTATAACATGTGGCTAGGACCTGCACCTGAAAAGCCCTATCATCCGCATAGAGTGCACGGTACCTTTAGGGGATATTGGGATTATGACGGTGGTGGATTGGGCGATATGGGTCAACACTATATAGATCCCGTACAATACTTTTTGGGTAAGGATAATACCAGTCCGGTAAAGGTGGAAGTAGATGCGCCGCAGCAGCATTATGATGCTATTGGTACTTGGAGAAGAATTACTTATACCTATGCCGATGGCTGTCAGATTATTTTGGATGGCGAAAACAGCGATAAGGATGCCGCTTATATAGAAGGCCCCAATGGCAAAATTTATAATGGATTTAAATCTACGATCCCCAATATTGAGGGATTGATCAACAGTATGCCCGATCCAGAGGAACAGATAACCGTTTTTTCGGAATCTGTGAAAACTAGACAGAAATTCGCCTTAAATGAAGAAAATGGTCATCGTTCTGCCACAGTAGTGAATATGGGTATTATTGCCTTGAGACTTGGGCGTACTTTGGAATTTGATCCGGTAAAACAAGAATTCATCAATGATGAAGAGGCCAATAGATTAATAGACCAACCAATGAGGTCCTCTTGGGCTTATTAACCAATTAATTAGAATTAATAAAATGAATACATTATATAAAAATATAGGTGTGCTAATGCTGTTTATTGGTACACTTACTATAAGTGCTCAGGATAACAGAACCTTGGATACCAAGGTAGCCGATATTTTGATGCAGTTGCCAACGGAAGACCTAGGGCATTCCGATCGCCTTATGCAGGAAATAATTGGATTAGGTGAGGATGGAATCCTAAAATTTACAGAAAAGTTGGTGCCTCTTGGTACCGGGGACGATACCAAAGCGAGATATGCCATACAGAGTGTGGCTATCTACAGTGGAGGACAGCAATCAAAAATACAAAACAGCCATGTTGAAAGCGCCTTGCTGAAAGCGTTGGAATCATCGTCCAACAAAGAGGTGAACACCTTTTTAATAGATCGTCTTATCTATGTTGGAACAGATGTTAGCGTTCCGGTATTGAGCAAGTATTTGTCCAACAGCGACTTGTTTAAACCTGCTTTGGCTGCTCTGACCGCAATTGGCACTACGGATGCCGCCATGGCAATCTTGGAAGCTACTGAGGTTGAGGATGTAAACAAACAAGCTGCTTTTGTAGAGGCTTTGGGCGCTCTGAAATATGCTCCGGCCGAAGAAGTGTTAAAGGCTAGGGTGAATTCAACTTCAATTATAGTTAAACAAAGAGCCTTAATGGCATTGGCGGAAATTGCCAGTCCAAGTTCTTATGAGGTACTTGAAAAAGCGGTCGAGAATTCGGCATATCAACTGGATGATACTAAAAGTATTATTGCCTTTATACACTACGGAAAAGAATTGCAGAAGAATGATAATACAACATTAAGTAATTCTGTTGCCAAGGCCCTTCTTAAAAATTGCAAGATGGATAATCAATTGCATTACCGGTCTGCAGGAATTCATATATTAAGTGCCAATGAAGGAACTTCCTTTACCAAGACTTTGCTTAAGGAATCCAAGAATAGTAATAAGAATTACGTAGGTGCCGTATTGGACGCTGCAGATTCCAATTTATCACCTACTGAAGTGGGACTCTGGGTAAAACAGTATAAAAAGTCGTCTTCGGAAATTAAGCCGCTTATTATCAGAATGCTAAGCAAAAGCAGTGCAGCAATTGTTTTTGATAAGGTTATTTTGAACGCGGTAGCGGATAAAGATGCTTCGGTACGTGAGGCTGGAATAAAAGCCTTGTCCTATCAAAATAAAAGCAAGGCATTGCCTGTTTTGTTCAAGAGTTTAAAATCGGCTACATCCGTCGAGGAATATAAGGCTATTGAGGAAACCATGCTTAGATTATGTGATGCCAAGGATAATCAATTATTAGCAAGTCAGCTTACCAATAACAATGATGCGGGGAAGGAAGTGTTAATTGATGTAATGGCGGCCAGAAACGCAACGGATCAATTTGATACCTTAATAGGTGCTATCGACAATGGTAGTGAAAATGTTATCGGCGCTGTCTACAAGGCTTTGCCTTCCATTTCAACTGAAAAGGATTTTTCCGCTTTAATAAATCTATTGAACAAGGCAGATAAGCCAGAAAACATTAAAAATTCGCAGTTGGCCATTTTAAGCATTCTGAACGAAAGCAATGGAAAATATTCGGATGCCGTGTTTAAGGAGTTTAAAGGGGCATCGGATAAGTCTAAACTATTACCGGTATTAGCTTCTTTAAGTAGTCAGGAGGCCTTGGAATTGGTTTCCGAAAGACTTTCTATGGGTAATGTCAGTGAGAAAAAGATAGCTTTGGATGCACTGGCCAACTGGAAAAATAATGATGCTTTGCCATATCTTTTTAAAACGGCCACAGCTAGCTCTGAAGGAGCTATCAGAAAAAATGCTTTCGATAACTATCTTACCAAAGTGGGGAAATCGGATTATCCAGCAGACCAGAAGTTGCTTTTGGTTAGGAAGTTGATGCCCGAAGCTAAATCAATAGCAGAAAAGAAACAAGTGCTTTCTGCGGCTCGGAATATAAAAACCTTTCTATCCTTGGTTTTTGTATCGGAATATCTGAATGACCAAGAGTTGTTGACTACGGCCTCCAATGCAGCTATTTCCATTGCTTTGCCAACTCCCGGAGTACAGGATGGCCTAAGCGGTGAAATGGTTAGGGATATAGTCTCTAGAAGTATCGACAACCTTACAGGTCCCGACAGTCAGTATATAAAAATTGATGTAAAGGAATTTTTAGATAAAATGCCAAATGAAAAAGGCTTTGTGTCGATATTTAATGGAAAGGATTTTACAGGATGGGAAGGCTTGGTACAAAACCCAATTGCCCGTTCCAAAATGTCCTCTAGAAAATTGGCAGCAGAACAAGCCAAGGCCAATGAGCAAATGATGAAGGATTGGTATATTGAAAATGGAGTAATCGGTTTTAAAGGGGAAGGATATAATAATATCTGTACCGTAAAGGATTATGGCGACTTTGAAATGATCGTAGATTGGAAGATTACCAACGGAGGTGATAGTGGCATTTATCTTAGAGGTACTCCTCAGGTGCAAATTTGGGATATCGCTAGAGTGGATGCTGGTGCGCAAGTTGGTTCAGGTGGTTTGTACAACAACCAGAAACACGAGAGCAAACCGCTACAGGTGGCCGACAATCCAATTGATGAGTGGAATACCTTTAGAATTAAAATGGTAGGAGAGCGAGTTACTGTACATTTAAATGGTGTCTTGGTTACGGATAATGTGGTTTTAGAAAACTATTGGGACCGCAAACAAGCTATTTTTACTAAAGAGGCCATTGAATTGCAGGCCCACGGTGAAGACCTAGGCTTTAGGAATATTTATGTTAGGGAAATTAGTTCTGGTGAGGATCAATTGACCGAAGCTGAAAAGAAAGAGGGTTTTAAATCCTTGTTGAATGGAAGGGACTTGGATCATTGGGTCGGAAATAAAACCGACTATATTATGGAAAACAATGAGTTGTTGGTGCGCCCAAAAAGAGGTGGACATGGAAACTTGTTTACGGCCGAGGAATATTCGGATTTCAATTTCAGATTTGATTTTAAACTAACCCCTGGCGCCAATAACGGTTTGGGTATCCACGCACCATTGAATGGGGATGCTGCTTATGACGGTAAGGAATTACAGATTTTGGACGACACCGCTGAAATATACGCCAATCTACAACCCTACCAATACCATGGTTCCGTGTATGGAATAATTGCGGCAAAAAGAGGTGCTCTTAATCCAGTAGGGGAGTGGAATTCACAAGAAGTGGTTGTTAAGGGGAATCATATTAAAATAACCTTGAATGGTACCGTTATAGTGGATGGAGATTGGAAAGAAGCTTCCAAAAATGGAACGGCGGACCATAAAGATCACCCTGGCTTGGAAAGAAATACAGGACATATTGGTTTCTTGGGACATGGTGCCGAATTGGCCTTTAGGAAAATCAGAATTAAGGATTTAAGTAAGTAATTTGATTTTTATTTATATCAGCCGGAAGTTTGGGATTATCTCCAAAGCTTCCGGTTTTTTTGTGGGAACAATTGGAGGTCACAGGATTGTTGCATTGGCAACTCTGTTCGAAGACGGCATATAAACCGGTTGATTAAATTACAATGATTTGTTTTAATCATTAAAAGCTCATTCGGAAACTAAAGTTGGGTGTAATGCCAAGTGAGATTCTTTCCACTGTTTCAATTTCGTTTTGATCATTTACACGGTAATAGGTATTCAGGATGTTTTTTTTGTTCAAAATGTTTAATACGGAAGCACCAACGGAAGATTTTATACCTGTGCCAATTTTAAAGTTATAAATAATTGAAGCATCCGCCCTCAGGTAGTAGGGCAGTCTACTGCTGTTAGGTTCCTCGTAGTTGATTTTGTTGGGGAAAACATTGAGTATTATGGAATTGTTTCCCTCTTGCGGTTTGGTGTAGGGTTTTCCCGTATGATAATTGGCTCCCAGTCCCATTCTAAAATTTTTATAGGTATAGGTTCCAGCAAAAGTAATGGTGTGTTTAATATCCAGATTATTGGGAAATTTGTTAGGGGTTATATTCTCAAAAGTATAATTGTTGGTATTATAGGCATAGCTAAACCAAGTGCTGTAGGTGGCTGTTTTTTTGTTGACCAAAAATTCGATGCCTGAAACATCATACTTTCCAATTTCACCACTAAATTGATCCTGGTTTTGAAATCCCTGTGTTGCTGTGCTTATGCCGTCCACTTTTTTGTAGAACCCCTCAATACCCACATAAAGTGTGTTTTTGTCGTAGTTTAGGCCTAGGGATATTTGCTTACTTTTTGTAATGGGCAAGATATCGTCGTCCGATAGTATCCATCGTCTTTTTTCAATCCCAAGAAAATTCTGCTCCAAGTCTATTATTTGGTTGGTGGTCTGACTTTTGAATTCTCCCAATAATTCGGTCTTAATACCATCAGCCAAGGTGTAGTTGATGTTTACTCTAGGCTCAAGGATAATTTTCTCAAAAGTTTTGAAGGTTTTAAGGTTTTTAATGTAATTCAACCTAAGTCCTCCCCTGGCAATCAATTTTTTATTTTTGGATTCGTAATCCAACTCCGAAAAAAGGGAATGGGTCATTATTACCCCTTTAATATTGCTTTTGTAAGGAGGTTGGCTAACTTGGGTGAAGTTGGTTATGCCCACTTCGTTCAATTGATATCCATTAAGCCAATTAAGGCCATTTCCCAATTTGTAATTGGTATTTAGCTTTACGGCCTTCTCCAAAACCTGGTTACTTTGGAAAAGTTGTTGGGATTCTGAAGGAATATTTTGGGAGTCCAAGTTGTAACTTGTGTAGTACAGGTTTAAATGTGTACTCCAGTTAGAATTCCATGTGCTTTCCAGGCTCCCCCCAAAGGAAAGGTTGGCTTGATCCAATAAACTTGTTGCTGTGCGATCTTCGGTTTTTTCGGTATACCTAAGGTGATTGTTGGTGTTGATGAAGCTAATTCTTACTTTTTGATTTTCATTGATGTCATAAAGCAATTTGCCAGTAAAATCATAAAAGTAAAAATCCTCGTTCCGCACAATGTTTTCATCATTGGAGCTGTTGCCATTGTCCTTGACTTCACTATCCTGAAAAACCTTATCAAAAAATCGATTGTAGGTAGGAGTGTTTATAAAATCTGTAGTAGAACGTCTGCCTGAAAATTGAACTGATACTTTTTCGGAAAGTGGGAGATGTCCATATACATCGCCACTCAATAAATTAAATCCTGCACCCCCAACGAATGAATCGGTTATTTCGTTTCTAGTCCTTATATTGATTACACTGCTCACTCCATCGCCATATTGAACACTGGTACCGTTTTTTATAATGTTTACCTTTTCTATCAAATAAGGGTTAAAGGCGGATATCAGGCCAAAAAAATGTCCGGAATGGTACATCTTGATTCCGTCCCACAGTACCAAATTCTGATCGTTTGTGCCTCCCCTAACGTTAATGTCGGATACTGTCTCGTCTACACTCTTAATACCAGGTAGAGCCTGTATGGTCTGTAGGACATCTGGTTCTATTAGCCCAGGTAGAATTCCGAATTTATCAGTATTTAATTCTATACTTGCATCGGGTTTCTTAGTTATACCAGTGGTTAGGAACTGATAAACAACCACCTCTTCCAGTTGTTGGTAGTTTGGTGACATTAGGATAGTCTTACAAGGATTGTTTCCCGTTAGTTCTTCCGCTGTCAAATATTTCGTTTTAAACCCAAGGTGTTTAATAGCGATATTGGCGTTTCTAGGAACCTCCGTTAAATAAAACCTTCCCTCCAAATTTGTAATTTGGGAAACATTGTTGCCCAAAACTTCGACAGTGGCATTCATGATAGTGCTGTTCTCATAATTGTCTACTACATTGGCACAAATATCCACAAAGTTAGGTTTGGATATGGTAAAATACCGCTCATTCAGCTTGGTTATGTTAAGCAAGGTCTGCTTTCGAAGTTCCTCAATTATTTCAGGTAATAAATTGGTGTCCGGAACGATAATCTGTAGGAGTTGTAGGTCTTCATCCGCATAAGAGAACTTAATATTAAATTCCCTTTCCAGTTCCTCAATATAGCTAATTAGGTTTGCTTTTTGGGTAGAGCTTTCCTGTGCACTAGTGGAGAAAGAAACTAGACATATATAGAGACCAATAAGAAAAATAAATTGTTTATGGCGTTTCAGCATAGAATAGCACTTTATTCCCCTCTAATTTATATTTCATTTGAGAAGGAGTACTTATACTTTGCAACGCTAAATCTTTGTCCGTATTGCTAAAGGACCCAGTAAATAATTGATCGGTATCAATATTTTGGGTGGTGACCACTAAATTGAACTGTCTTTGGAATTCATCCAGGACATATTTCAATGGAATACTCTTGAAATTACTTTCGTTGCGTATCCAAGATGGTTCCTTAATATTTGGGATTTCCAAGGCCTGTAATTCGCCATTGATGACTACTAAAGAATTTCCGGCAGGAAGTTTAACCTCCTTTTTGTTGTAGATAACACTTACCAATCCTTCATAACAAGCTACTTCAAAATAGCCTTTTCTATTTTCTACGTTGAACTGTGTACCCAATACAGTAACGGTTCCGTTTTCCGTAGTCACTGTAAACCGTTTGCCTTTGGCTACTTTAAAAAAAGCTTCCCCGTTAAGCACTATATTTCGTTTATTATCCCAATTCTTTTTACTGTAAGAAATTTGTGAATCCGCGTTCAATTGAACTTCCGATGCATCGGGAAGTACTATTTCCGCTCTTTCCGCAAATTGTGTGCTTACTTCTTCGTTCAGTGTACCATAATATAAATAGGAGGCCGTAAAAATAACGGCTACAGCTGCAGCAATGCTCAAATACTTTTTAAAAGGATTTAGTTTAACTACTTTACTCTCTTTGGAAGTCTTTTGCTTGTTGAGGTCTTCCCAAGCTTTTGCCATGTCAAAATCCGGGCCAACCAAATTATCGGTGGCCTTACGTAATTTTACATACGAGGCGTACTCCTTGGACTCTTTAAATCTAACGACCTCCTCTTCAGAAAGTTCGTTGTTGAGCCATTTTGCCAAATAATTTTCTTGCATGGTTTCTAGCTTTATATAAGTATAACAATTAGGAAGTAAAATACCCTACCTTATTTATTAATAGTTTTTATAAGCCCTTAAAAGGGTTTATTGTTTTTAGTAAATTACGGTGATATTTTTTATATCCCTTCAATTTGATCTCTTAGCGTTTTTAAGGCCAAGTGCATCCTTTTTTCGATAGCTTTTACACTTACCCCTTCCATATCGGCGATTTCAGCATATTTCTTTCCATCGATCCTATTTAGTAAAAATGTAGTACGCTGGTTTTCGGGCAAGGCCTGAAGCACCCGTTCCAATTTTTCTTTATATTCCTGTTCTTCCAAAATAAAGTCAGGCGATTCATGCACCACGGCATTGGTTTCCGGGGCGTATTTTAATCTAACTTTTTCAGCCTTTATAACATTTAGGTATAAATTGTTGGCAATGGTATAAACGTAGGACTTTGCCTTTTCTGGAGCAACCTTGGAACAGTTCTCCCATAATTTTATAAATGCCTCCTGTACAACGTCATACGCTTTCTCTTCGTTACCGAACTTATAATATATGTAATTAAAAACCGTTTTGGAATGGGTGCTGAAGATTGAAGCGTAAACTTCATCCTCGCATACATGTTCTTCTTTGATAGCTTTCAATCCTTCTTGTTTTTTATTTTTTCAAAGATATTTTAAAAAAAACGAAATATGGGGTAGGGTATTTTAAAAGTGAGTTGTTTTAGATATATACGAACAAATAAAAACCAAATCGTTATGAAAAAGTTTATGTCATATTTAATGTACGGGAGCCTACTTCTGGTGGCATTAAATTTCACCTCTTGTCAAGAAGAGTTTGAAGAATTACCTGGTGAGGATAACCAGGAAGCCATTATGGCAAGTTCTAGTACTGGACAATTAATACAAAGAACTTCTTCCAAAGATGGTTCTTATGATAATATTGTGGATGAAGCCAGTTGTTTTGCTATTAACTTTCCTTATGTAGTAAATGTTCATGGTTTAGAAATTAATATAGATGCCGTGGAGGATTTAAAGTTGATCAGGAAACTTTTTGATGAAGTGGAGATTGATGATGATGTTGTGGATATTGTATTTCCTATTCATATAACCTTGTCAGATTATACTGAAGTTAAGATAAATAATAAAGAAGAACTACGCGAGAGAGCCAAGGAGTGTCTTGAAGGTGGGGATGACGATGATATTGAATGTATCGATTTTGTGTATCCAATTGTGGTTTATTCCTTTGATATTAATCTTCAACAAACAGGGAATGTAACTGTACAGAATGATATGCAACTAAGACGATATTTCGCTGAGCGTGGTGATGACGATCTACTTAGTTTTGATTTCCCTATTACATTGGAATTATATGATGACACTAAAATTAGTGTAAGCAATAATGCGGAATTGGCCCACGCCATTGAAACTGCAAAGAGTGAATGTGATGAGGATGATGATAATGATTTTCATGATAATGACTTTACACAAGAGCGTTTGGAAGAATATCTTGTTGCTTGTCCCTGGTTGGTTCGAGAAGTGTTTAGACCTAATTTGGAAAACTCCGATTACTACTATGATTATGTAATGAATTTTACAGAAGACGGTAAGGTTGTAATGAAAGATAGGATAGGCAATAGTATTATAGGTACATGGAGCACCAGGATAGCTGAGCACAGAGTATTGTTCAAACTTGAATTTGAAGCATTGGCCGATTTTACTTTGGAATGGTTTGTGTATGACTTGGATAATGGTAAAATAAAATTTTATGCCGGTGAAGGAGAGAGAATAATAATGAAAAAGGCATGTGATATAGTAGATAATACACCGGATACCTTAAGGGAAATATTGAAAGAGTGTAGCTGGGTCATTAAAAAGGTGAAGCTTAATAACGAAGAGGTTGATCGACTTTTAGGATATGAATTTAATTTTCATGCAGAAGGAGTGGTTACTTTAAGCAACGAATCCAATATTTCTGAAGGACAATGGGCTATTACAACCAATGCACAAGGACGTTTGGTGATGGCAATTACCATGGGTGATGAGCCTGGAGTGAGTTTTGAATGGTTGTTGTCCGATCTTAGGGACAAACGTTTAAAGTTTAATATTGAAGATGACAACTATGAACTTATCTTGGAAAGGGTTTGTGATAACAATGCCAACGACGGAGATGTTCCCGAGATAAGGAATATTCTTATGGGTGGCGAATGGATGGTGGCAAAGTATATGGATGGTGACAACGATGAAACCCAGAATTATGCCGCATTTACCTTTGCATTTCAAGCAGAACTTGCTGTTAATGTTACAGCAGGGGTAACTGGACCAACCTACCCAGGACTTTGGAGAATAATCAGGGATAGCGAAGGTGAATTGAAATGCTATCTTAATTTTGGCCTAGTGGAAGCTATGCGGGGTTTAATGGACGATTGGAAAATTGTCTCCATAA
Source organism: Arenibacter catalasegens (assembly GCF_002909235.1). Classification (GTDB taxonomy): domain Bacteria; phylum Bacteroidota; class Bacteroidia; order Flavobacteriales; family Flavobacteriaceae; genus Arenibacter; species Arenibacter catalasegens. The sequence goes on along the minus strand of NZ_PHQQ01000002.1, from coordinate 174,895 downwards.
CCAATAGCCGAATTGAGCTGAAAAATATTAGCGGAGATAACACCACGGAAATCTTGGTCTTCGAAAAGAAATAAAAATTTTGCCCCAATTTTTGGAAAAGGGTGGCTTCTTTAAGAAGCTGCCCTTTTTTTTGCGTTTATATTTTTCACGTCTGGCTTCAGACTTACGGCAGTTATTCTTAAATTTGCCCTTTCTTGATAATACAGTAAGACTATGTTCGACAATTTAAGTGAAAAGTTAGATAAGGCGTTACATGTTCTAAAGGGACATGGACAAATTACGGAGATCAATGTTGCGGAAACCTTAAAGGAAGTGCGTAGAGCACTTTTGGATGCGGATGTCAACTTTAAAATAGCCAAAGAGTTTACCAACAAGGTAAAGGAAAAGGCATTGGGCCAAGATGTATTGACATCGCTTCAGCCGGGCCAACTTATGGTTAAACTGGTAAAGGATGAACTTACAGAGCTTATGGGTGGTGACGCCGAAGGCATCAATCTGTCAGGAACACCTTCCGTTATCCTAATGTCTGGTTTGCAAGGTTCAGGTAAAACTACCTTTTCTGGAAAACTGGCCAATTATCTTCAAACAAAAAAGAATAAGAAACCATTGTTGGTAGCCTGTGACGTTTATAGGCCAGCGGCTATAGATCAACTTCATGTGGTTGGTGAGCAGATCGGGGTAGAAGTTTTCTCAGATCGGGGCAATAATGACCCAGTATCCATATCCAAGGCCGGTATTGCACATGCCAAGGCCAACGGTTTTAATGTTGTTATTGTAGATACGGCAGGTCGTTTGGCAGTGGATGAGCAAATGATGAATGAAATTGCCAACATTCGTAAAGCGATACAGCCTCAGGAAACACTATTTGTGGTCGACTCTATGACTGGTCAGGATGCCGTTAATACGGCCAAAGCGTTTAACGATGTACTTAACTTTGATGGTGTTATACTGACGAAATTGGATGGTGATACCCGTGGTGGAGCTGCAATTTCCATTAAGTCGGTTGTTAATAAGCCCATTAAATTTATCGGTACCGGAGAAAAGATGGATGCCATAGATGTCTTTTATCCTTCCCGTATGGCCGAGAGAATCCTTGGGATGGGAGATGTAGTGTCATTGGTGGAAAGGGCCCAAGAGCAGTTTGATGAAGAGGAAGCCAGAAAAATTCAAAAAAAGATAGCCAAGAACAAGTTTGGTTTCGACGATTTTTTAAGTCAGATCCAGCAGATAAAAAAGATGGGTAGTCTTAAAGATCTTATGGGAATGATCCCAGGTGCGGGAAAGGCATTAAAAGGGTTGGATGTAGATGACGATGCCTTTAAGCACATAGAGGCCATTATACATTCTATGACGCCCGATGAACGTTCTACACCTGCAAAATTAAATGCGAGTCGCAAAAAGCGAATAGCTACAGGTAGTGGTACCAGCATTCAGGAGATAAATCAATTGCTAAAGCAATTTGATCAAATGAGTAAGATGATGAAAATGATGCAAGGTGGAGGAGGTAAAAAAATGATGCAAATGATGGGTGCCATGAAAGGGATGAAATAATATTATTCAAGGTTCAAGGTTCAATGTTCAAGGTGTAAAAGAGATGTCCTAATGGCAAAGATTGAAAGGTTTGAAGATTTGGAAATATGGCAGATGGCTCGGGAGATATGCAATAAAGTACATCAAATTTTTGAAACCACCACCTTGGGCAATAGTTATGCTCTTCGGAATCAGATGGATAAAAGTTCTGGATCAATTATGGATAATATTTCAGAAGGGTTTGAGCGCAATGGTAATCGGGAATTCATTCAATTTTTGAGTATAGAAAAGGCTTCGTGTGGTGAACTACATCCCCAGCTTTATAGAGTACTGGATAGAAATCATATAGACCATGCCTCTTTCGAGGTTCTTTACGAAATGGTTCTTTTGGAAAGTAAAAAAATTAGTTCCTTTATGAATTACCTGTCCCGGTCAGAATACAAGGGCTCAAAATTCAACAAACAACAACCTTGAACATTAAACTTTAAATGAATGGAATTACTAGACGGTAAAAAAGTATCGAATCAAATAAAGGAGGAAATAGCTGCAGAGGTAGCTAAAATGAGGGAACGTGGAGAAAAGGTGCCACATTTGGCAGCGGTAATCGTTGGAAACGATGGGGCAAGTCTTACTTATGTTGGTAGTAAGGTAAGGTCCTGTGAGAGAGTAGGTTTCGAATCTACCTTGGTGCAGTTGCCCAGCACAACTTCCGAACAAGAGTTATTGAACAAGATTCAGGAGCTCAATCAAAATGAAGATATAGACGGATTTATAGTTCAATTGCCATTGCCGGAGCAGATCAATACCCAGCGCGTTTTGCTGGCAGTGGATCCAGATAAGGACGTGGACGGATTTCATCCTACCAATTTTGGAAAGATGGCCTTGGATATGAGTACTTTTATTCCAGCAACTCCTTTTGGAATTTTAGAACTCCTTGAAAGATATAAGGTAGAGACTAAGGGAAAGCACACCGTAGTTATTGGACGTAGCCATATTGTGGGCAGGCCTATGAGTATTCTTATGGGAAGAAAAGGCTGGCCGGGTAATTCTACAGTAACCTTGACACATAGCCATACCAAAAATATTACCCAAATAATTTCGCAAGCGGACATTGTTATTTCTGCATTGGGGGTTCCTAATTTTTTAAAGGCAGAAATGGTTAAGGACGATGCCGTAATTATCGATGTTGGAATTACGCGTGTCCCTGATGAAACCAAAGAAAGAGGTTATTATATTACTGGTGATGTCGATTTTGAAAATGTGAGCAAAAAGGCTTCTTTTATTACTCCGGTCCCCGGAGGTGTTGGGCCAATGACGATTGCCATGTTGTTAAAAAACACATTGTTGGCAAGGGAAAGGCATAGAAGCCAAAAATAATTGATAAGACCGCAATTCATATGGTTTGCGGTTTTTTGTTTTATTGATGTCTTTATCTACAATTCCCAAAAATCAAGGATCGGATGGTTCTTCTTAGGTGTGAGAGAACTGATTATGGTCGATCAAAGTGTTTGTATTTAGTTTTTAATTAAAAACCGTATATTTCAACAATGCTAAAAAGTATTATGCAGAATACCAAAAATCTTAGCCTTGAACCGTTTTTTAACCTATCTATGGACCTGCTATGTATAGCTGGTTTTGACGGGTATTTTAAAAGAGTAAACCCAGCTTTGATCCAACTATTGGGCTATTCTGAGGAAGAGTTGTTTTCCAGAAAAATACGGGAGTTCATTCATCCGGAAGATAGGGACATGACGGCCAGATACCGGGATAATTTAAAAAATAACGTGCCCTTGGTCAATTATGAAAACAGGTACGTTACTAAATCGGGAGATATAATTTGGTTACATTGGACTTCAATTCCTTTGGAGGATGAAAATTTGGTTTATGCTATTGCCAAAAATATTACCCACAAAAAGAGTTTGGAAAAAGAGCGTATAGAACATCTTATAAGCCTTGTTGATAAAAACCAAGAATTAAAACAACTCAATTATACCACCTCACATGATCTAAGGTCACCCGTAAACAATTTATTGTCCATTTTCGGATTTCTGGATATCGATAAAATTGACGATCCTGAAATTTTGGAAACTTTGGATTATATGAGGAGGGCCACTGAGGGTCTCAATAAGTCGCTTAATAAATATGTGGACTTATTGAGCAAGAAAGATGTCTCGGAGTTAGAATTGGAGGAAGTGGATTTTAAGATGGTTCTACAACAGGTTAAACTTTCCATCAGTTCCTTATTGAACAATGCCAATGTAACCTTCAATGTTGATTTCTCAGGCTTGCGTGGTGTACAGCACAATGTTAGTTATATGGAAAGTATTTTCCTAAATCTGCTGACCAATTCCATAAAATATGCCAGACCGGATGTTTCGCCTGTTATTTCTATTACATCGCGTATTTCAGAGGGCAAGAAGCAGTTGGTTTATACCGATAATGGCCTAGGATTTGACATGGAGAAATTTGGAGATAAAATTTTTGGTCTTAATCAAAAGTTTCATCATAATGGCGATAGTAAAGGAGTTGGACTCTATTTGGTATATAGTCATATTAATAACCTGGGGGGTACTATTGCCGTAGAAAGCGAAGTAAATAATGGAGTTACTTTTACTATAACCTTTAAATAGAATGAAGGGCCTCCAATATGTGGCTTCAAAAAGATTTTAATGGAAAAAATGTAGAAGTAAGTATAAAGGTCGATTTAGGAAAGGATATCAACTTCTAAATCGACTTTTTTTCTACCCTAAGCCGACGGTACAAGAGCTTCTTGTGCAGTTTGGGTACTGTCGTTTGGTGTTAGAAGATCAATTTTTTCATCATTTTCGTCATTGGTGCAACTGCTTATGGCAATGATGCAAAAAAGTACTGTTACTATATAGCTTATTTTTTTCATGAGTTCAGAGTTTAGTAGGAATATCCAAATTCAATTTGTTTTAATAACGTTTAAATTTCACTTTTGTTTTAGGACCGTTTCTTGTTTACGAGTGACAAGAAAATTATAAATAATACCTGAGGATGCCTACAATTTATAAATCCATAGGGTTTATAGCTATTTTTAATTTTTAATTCATTAATTTTTTGGCTAATTAAAGTGGCGAAATTGCATGAAAAAATTTCTTAGATATACTTTGGCCATTGTGCTGTTCCTTTATTTCTTGGCGACGCTTATTGTATCCCCTATTTTAGATAGGCGGTTGAACCTGGTGCAATACAACGACCCAAGAGAGTTGGGGGCCGAAGCAACAGCATTATATAATTCGCTCCAATTCATTGCTGATTTGCATTGCGATGCCCTTTTGTGGGATCGTGACTTGACCAAACGACTGGATTATGCCCATTTAGATTTCCCGAGAATGCAGGAAGCTAAAATGGCTTTACAGGCCTTTACCATAGTTACCAAATCTCCTAAGGGGCAGAATTTCAATCAGAATAGTGCAGATGCATTTGATGAGATTACAATGTTGAATTTTGTACAGGGACGGTTTCCGGACAAATGGTTTAGTCTGTATAAACGGGCTGAATTTCAGGCAAGGGCTTTAGGTGAATACCCTAAGAAGTATGACGGCAAGTTTATATTGGTGAAATCGCGCCAAGATTTGAAACATTTGATAGACCTAAGGAAAGTAGATCCTGATGTTATTGGTGGTTTTTTGGGAATTGAAGGAGCGCACTGCCTAGAAGGTAAATTGGAAAATCTGCAAAATCTTTATTACGATGGGGTGAGAATGATAGCTCCAACGCATTTTTTTGACAATGAACTTGGTGGGTCTGCACACGGTATGTCTGGGGAGGGACTTACGGATTTTGGCAGGGCGGTAATCAATAAGATGAATCAATTGGGGGTAATTATTGATGTAGCACATGTGTCCCCAAAAATGATCGATGATATTTTGGACCTATCTACCAAACCAGTATTGGTATCCCACACTGGAGTAAAAGGGACTAAGGATAGCCCTCGTAATATATCTGACCACCATATACAGAGAATCGCTGCCTCAGGTGGACTTATAGGAATAGGGTTTTTTAAGGGAGCTATAAAAGGGGAAATTAAACACATTGTAGAGGCCATGAAATATGTACGGGATTTGGTGGGTGTAGATCATGTAGCCCTAGGCTCCGATTTTGATGGTGCAGCCACCACGCCAATAGATGTAACCGGCCTACCTTTTTTGGTACAGGAATTAATGAATCAAGGATTTTCGGAAAAAGAGATAAAAGCTATTATGGGCGAGAATGTGAAGCGATTTTTAATGAAGCAATTGCCCTAGGATAATGATGATCTTACTAAAATTGACATTAAAAGATGCAATTTTGGCCGCTACAACTATGTCTTTTGAATCTTTTATATATCTTCGATAATTGGGAAAATTGTAAATAATATGCACCTAGAAATGCCCTAAGCAAGGGGAGTGCAATAAATAAATTAAGAAATGATAATAGAGCCTAGAACACGTGGATTTATATGCCTAACCTCTCATCCTAAGGGATGCGAACAAAATGTTATTGACCAAATAAAATATGTAAAGTCTAAAGGAACCATAGCTGGAGCAAAAAAAGTGCTGGTAATAGGGGCTTCCACAGGTTTTGGCCTGGCTTCGAGAATTACAAGTGCCTTTGGTTCAGAAGCGGCTACCATTGGAGTATTTTTTGAAAAACCACCTTCAGAGGGAAGGCCTGCTTCACCAGGATGGTATAACAGTGCCGCTTTTGAAAAAGAAGCAAATAAAGCAGGACTTTACGCCAAAAGTATTAACGGTGATGCTTTTTCCAATGAAATTAAAAAACAAACCTTGGACCTTATCAAAGCTGATTTAGGACAAATAGATATGGTTATCTATAGTTTGGCTTCTCCCGTTAGGACACATCCGGATACAGGAGTAAAATATAAATCGGTCTTGAAACCAATAGGGGACAAATTTCAAAATAAAACTGTTGACTTTCATACCGGGGTTGTATCGGAGGTGTCCATAGAACCTGCTCAAGGGGATGATATTGAGAATACGGTAGCAGTTATGGGCGGTGAAGATTGGAAAATGTGGATCGATGCCTTAAAAAAGGAAGGATTGCTTTCAGAGGGATTTACAACAATAGCCTATTCTTATATAGGCCCATCACTTACCGAGGCTGTGTATAGAAAAGGAACAATAGGTCGTGCCAAGGATCATTTAGAATCTACCGCCTTTACAGTTACGGACAGTTTAAAATCATTAAACGGCAAGGCTTATGTATCTGTAAATAAGGCTCTGGTAACCCAAGCAAGTTCTGCCATTCCGGTTATTCCATTGTATATATCCTTATTGTACAAGGTAATGAAGGAGGAAGGAATACATGAAGGATGTATAGAGCAGATTCAACGCTTGTTCCAAGAACGTTTATATGTGAAGGATATGCCTGTTGATGGTCAGGGGAGAATACGGATAGATGACTGGGAAATGCGGGATGATGTACAGGCCAGGGTGGCTGAACTTTGGAAGGAGGCCACCACGGAGACCTTACCAAAAATCGGAGATCTTAAAGGATATGAAAAAGATTTCTTCAATTTGTTTGGGTTTATGGTTGATGGAGTGGATTATAATGCGGACGTGAATGAAATTGTTGAAATTCCAGGCCTTCAATAGATAGGCTCCGTTTAATCACACTTTAATTGATTATTGCCATATTAAAGAAAACTTTTATAAAATGAAAAATCACGTGCTATTGCTATGGGTATTATTTTGCGTTGTGCCCGTTACTGGGCAGAGCGGAAAAGTTTTCGACGCGCTTACTATGAAGAGCGAAATCCTTAAAGGTGAAAGGAAATTTGCAGTGTATCTGCCGCCTGATTATGAAACCTCCAATAGGAGCTATCCCGTACTGTATTTGCTACATGGTGCTGGTGATGATCAAACGGGCTGGGTACAATTTGGGGAGGTACTGCGGATTACCGATAATGCCATAAAAGACGGAAAAGCTACATCGATGATCATTGTAATGCCAGATGCCAATACGGGCACCAGGGGTTATTTTAATTCCATTAAAGGGGATTGGCGTTATGAAGATTTCTTTTTTGAGGAATTAATGCCTTATGTGGAAAAAAAGTATCGGATTAAGGGCGAAAAAAAATACAGGGCAATTGCTGGTCTTTCCATGGGGGGTGGTGGGTCCTTCATGTACGCATTGCGTCGCCCCGAGTTGTTTTCATCCGCTTGTCCTTTAAGTGCCTATATCGGGGCTTTAAGTTTGGACGATTTTAAGCAAAGGCTAAAAAACAATAATGAGAATTATGAAGATAGCATTGTTAGCGCTTATCATGAAAAGCACAATGCATTGTCCTTAATTCAAGCTTCATCAGTTGAAGCTATGAAGACCGTTAGATGGTATATAGACTGCGGGGATGACGATTTTCTTTATGAAGGAAATAGTTTAGTACATATTGCCTTTAAAAAGAAAGATGTACCGCATGAATATAGGGTGCGTGAGGGGCGTCACAGTTGGACGTATTGGAGGGAATCACTACCCGAAGTTTTGGGGTTTGTTTCCGAGGCCTTTCATCAATATTAAGCAATAATTAACGTGAGTTCAATTGATTTTTAATTGTAAATGAATTGTTTAGTGTAATGTTGTCCGGTCGAGCGCATTTCGATGGTTATCGGGAGAGACCTCATTTTAAAGCTGTAATTGTCAATAACCTCTCGACTGTGCTCGAGGAGACGGATACATTATCTTTAATCAATTGGTCTTAAGTAATTTGTGTTTAATATTAAATCGAACTCACCTTAACTAGTATCTGGGATTTCTGGGAGCAAGAAAGTAAAGAATAAATATGATTAAAAGAAAATTTGGCAGGACCCTCTGGGATGTTAGTGAAGTAGGATATGGAATGTGGGGCATGGGGGGTTGGACCGAGTCCGATGACCTATTGTCAGCAAAAGCTTTGGATTTGGCTGTTGAGAAAGGGGTTAATTTTTTCGATACCGCCTGGGCTTACGGCCACGGCCATAGTGAAAAGTTACTTGGGGATTTGTTGCGTAGGCATCCCGATAAAAAAATATATACGGCTAGCAAGATTCCTGCTAAAAATTTTAAATGGCCTGCCAAACCGGAATACAGTTTGGAAGAATCTTATCCTAAAACGCATATTTCGGAATACACTGAAAGGACACTTAAGAATTTAGGCACTGAACAAATTGATCTCATGCAATTCCATACTTGGGACGACAGTTGGTCCGATAGGGAAGAATGGCAAAGGGCGATAGAGGATTTAAAAACGTCTGGAAAGGTAGCCGCCATGGGTATCAGTGTAAACCGATGGGAACCCGAAAATGGTGTTAAGGCACTTAAGACCGGCAAGTTCGACGCTGTACAGGTGATTTACAATATTTTTGACCAAGCCCCTGAAGATATCCTATTTCCTCTTTGTGAGGCATTGGATATTGCTGTAATAGCAAGGGTTCCCTTTGATGAGGGGACCTTAACAGGTAACATCACCAAAGAAACCACTTTCCCCGAAGGAGATTGGAGAGGGACTTATTTTGTTCCTGAAAATTTAATTCAAAGTGCGGAAAAGGCGGATCAATTGAGACCTCTTGTCCCCAATGGAATGACAATGGCAGAAATGGCTTTACGATTTATTACCATGAACAAGACGGTAAGTACCATTATTCCAGGAATGCGCAAGGAAAGAAACGTTCTAATGAATACGGCATTAAGTGATGGTAAAGGCTTGTGCCAAGAGTTATATCAAGAATTGAAAGGCCACAGGTGGGATAGGAAACCTACTTCATGGTCGCAGTAATAAAAAGAATAAATATATGACAACAAGAAAAGATTTTTTAGTCCAGTCAGGTATGTTGGCAGCTGGGATGGTTTTACTGCCATCGTTTACCTTGCCTTTTAAGAACCCAAGGAAGAATTTGGGAGTGCAATTGTATACCTTTCGTAAGGAAATGACCGAAGATGCTATTGGAACTTTAAAAAAGATAGCCGCTTTGGGAATTAAACAAATTGAATCTGCTAGAAGCACAAAAGGACTTTATTACGGGCTAAAGCCTAAAGAAATGAAAGATGTCTGCAGTGATCTTGGGATGACGCTTAGGAGTGGTCACGTTGCCTTGGACGAACATTGGCAGAATACCATGGATCAAGCTGCTGAGGCCGGTCAGGAATATTTGATTTGTTCTTCCATGCCTTCTGAAGGGCAAACAGTGGATAATTATAAGTCGGTTGCGGAGGCTTTTAATAAGGCCGGGGAAGAATGTAAGGCTAGAAATATAAAATTTGGGTACCACAATCACGAATATGAATTTGAATCCGAGAACGGAGAGGTGTTTTACGATATTTTATTAAATAATACCCAGCCAGACCTTGTACATATGGAATTAGACCTTGGATGGGTAGTCGTGGCAGGTAAGGACCCTTTGGACTATTTTAAACGCTTTAAGGGAAGATTTCCGTTGTGGCATTTGAAGGATATGGACATGGTGAAAAAGGAAAGTACCGAGTTTGGTAAGGGAGGATTGGATATAGTACAAATGCTTGACCATAAAAAGGAATCTGGGTTAAAATACATATTTATAGAGCAAGAGGAGTATGCTAGTACCCCTTTTGAAAGTATGGCGCACAATATGAAGTTTATGAGCAATCTATAAAGTTCTATTGGATTACCGATATCGGATGTAAAGAGGAAAATGAAGTAATTTGAGGGGCGATTATTTGGCAAATAATTGTCCCATATCCTTAAAGGCTTTGAATTCCAGGGCATTTCCTGCGGGATCCAAAAAAAACATGGTCGCTTGTTCACCTACCTCACCCTTAAAACGGATATAAGGAGCTATGACAAAGTTGACCCCTTTGGCAATAAGTTCTTCAGAAAAGGATATAAAGGTATCCCAAGGCAGTACTACTCCGTAATGGGGTACTGGTACATCTTTTCCATCTACAGGATTAAGATGCAATTCTTCGTCCTTGCCCTTTGGTTTGTAATGGATTACCAATTGGTGTCCGAAAAGATTAAAATCAACCCAATGGTCACTGCTTCTTCCTTCTTTACAATTTAATATTTCCCCATAAAAGGCACGGCATTCGGCCAAATTATGTACGGGTATGGCAATATGGAAGGGTGTTATTTCTGACATTGATCAAAGTATTATGTTAACAGTATTAGGGCCAGGTATTTGCTCCTAAAAATAAGCATTTTTAAAGAAGTAAATTTGTCCAATTCTGGAAATAGCCTCAAATGTCAAGACTTTAAAAAATCTACAATCTGGAGGTTGAGGTCTTCTTGGTGCAAGGAATGGCCAAGCCCCTTAGTTTTTATCAGTCTGCTATTTTTCCAGTTTTTGTGAAGTCGTTCCGAGGCACTAAATGGCGTAATGTTGTCCCATTCATCATGTATGATCAACCCTTTTTGGGTAATGGATTGGGCAAACATGGGCGTGGAAATATCCTTGATTCTAAAATTGTGATGCTCGTAAAGGTGTTGGTCCAAACTTTGTAAAACCTTGTTGTTGAACTTGAGTAGGTTCTGGTAATGTGCCATTAATTCCGATAATTCGGCCGGAGCCCCAAGGGTCACTATTTTTTCGATGGAAGTGTTTGGGTTTTGATACTGGTTATGGAGTGTGGCAAGTCCGCCCATAGAATGCCCAATTATATATTTTGGCTTGTAAATGTCTATAAGATGCCTGGCACTTTCGGCATAGGTGACCACATTCAGATTTTTTCCTTCCGAATAGCCATGTCCTGGAGCATCGAAGGCAATGATATTAAATTCTCTTTCCCGTAATTTTTCAATGAGATTCCTCCACCTAAAGGCATTGCTTTCCCACCCGTGCAACAATAGGACGGTTTCTTGTGCCCCAAAACATGTATATGTCTGCAGTCTGGTGTTGTTTACCAATATTTTTTCTCCCAAAAACTGTTGTAGATATTCCATCTGGTCGGGCAGAATCCTGCCTTTTCTTGGAGTACTAAAAAGATTGAATGCCTTTTGTCCCACATCTATAGTGGAAAAAAGAGCTATGGAATTAAAATAAACACCATAGGAAAGTGCTAGTATATGGTATAATAATTTTTGCATAGGATAGTTTTGGCTAGTCCCAGCCTACCATCATGTATTTTATTTTGGCATTACCAGGAATCTGTACAGCTTCAATATTGGTGTTTGGTCCATATTGTAAATTGCTGGGAAGTTCTGTTTTGGCAATTGTAAAATAGGCGTCGGAGTCATTTAGGAATATGACCACATTATTAAGGGCGGAAGTAATTTTTTTGATGGAGTGCTTGTCCTCAATATCTTTAAACGTACTATTAAGGCCAACTCCTTTTTCGGTTACATACCTAGGGTCGTAAATACGTAGAATTCCAATTTTTGGAATAGTATCGGTATTGGGAGTAAGGGCCAGTAATTGTTTGCCGCCTTTTTCATAAATATTTATTTTTTTGACCGCTGAGCCTATTCTGGTCAATGTGGTATCCCTAACTATGGAATCGGCAGCAAATATGGTTTTAAGTTCCTCAATGGTGTTAGATTTAAGCAATTTGCCCACCTGGTCTTTGGCAATTACAAAATCTGTATTGGTGTTACATTGAATAAATAGTAGTGACGTTAAGGCCACAGTAAAAATCGATTTTCTTATCATTGTATGTAGAACAAAGTTCCTAATTAAATTGTTTATTGTTTAAAAGTGTTACCTATTAATGCATTAGCGCATTACCTTTTTTAAAACCCCCAAGACTCCCCTAATAAAAGTAGCACTAGTTAAAACTTTTATAATCGGATTTTGGCGTGTGCTGGCTCTTCTGGTCGTTGACCGAGTAGACCTACTGCTACTACTTTTTTCTTTTTCTGCCAGCTTTTCTGCCTGTTCTATCTTTATGTTAAGGAGCTCATAGGCACTTTCACGATCTATTGTTTCGTTATATTTTCTAACCAATCTTGAGCTGTCTATTACATCTTTTAGTTCCTTGTCCGTTAATATATCCATACGGCTCATTGGAGCCCTCAACATTGTAGCCGCCAGCGGTGTTGGTCTACCTTTTTCATCCAAGGCAGAGATTAGGGCCTCACCTATTCCGAGGGAGGTTAATACTTCTTTGGTGTCATAATATTCTGAAATGGGATAATTTTCCGCAGTAAGTTTTATGGCTTTCCTATCTTTTGCTGTAAATGCGCGTAAAGCATGTTGCACCTTTAGCCCCAATTGGGATAGGACTGCATCCGGAACATCGGTAGGGTTTTGGGTAACAAAATAAATACCTATTCCTTTGGAACGTATTAATTTTACAATGCTTTCTATTTGATTTAAAAGCGCTTTTGAGGCCTCGTTGAATATGAGGTGTGCCTCATCTATAAAAAGAACCAATTCCGGTCTACCAGTATCACCTTGTTCAGGAAAAGTATCGTAAATTTCTGCCAATAGGCTCAGCATAAAAGTAGAAAATAATTTAGGCCGGTCTTGTATATCTGTTAAGCGAAGAATATTGATATAGCCCCTACCATTTTCGTCTATGCGAGTAAGGTCTTCAACATCAAATGATTTTTCGCCAAAGAACAGGTCCGCACCTTGCTGTTCCAGTTCTATTATTTTTCTTAGGATCGTTCCGGTAGAACTGGTAGAGATTCGGCCATAGGCATCGGAGAATTCCTTTTTACCCTCTTCAGTGGCGTATTGTAGTACCTTTTTAAAGTCTTTTAGATCTAGCAACGGAAGTTTATTGTCATCGCAATATTTAAAAACAACCGCTACAATACCTTCTTGAGTTACGGAAAGGTCCAAAATACGGCTTAAAAGAACAGGGCCAAACTCTGAAACCGTTGCACGTAATTTTACGCCATCTTGCTCGGAAAGTGAAAGTATTTCCACTGGAAAAGCCGTTGGAGCAAACGGTATACCTATCTTGGTGTGACGTTCATCTATTTTTGGATGCCCAGGACTGGGTTGTGCCAATCCACTTAGATCTCCTTTAAGGTCCATCAGCAATACAGGGATACCTTTGTTAGATAAGTTTTCGGCTATTATTTGTAGTGTTTTTGTCTTCCCAGTACCAGTAGCCCCGGCGATCAAACCATGTCTGTTAAGGGTCTTTAATGGAATTTTTACGTGGGCATTGGTTATGGTTTCCCCATCTAACATGGCCGCTCCCATAGTAATAAAGTCTCCTTTTGTGGTATATCCTTCCTCTATATGAGCAAAGAATTTGTCTTTGATGTCCATTGGGCTAATTTTTGATAAAAATAGGCTAATTTTAGTCAAAAGAAAAGTTGTGGATTTTTAAGTAGTCCCTATATCTTTAAAATTATAGGTACTTATATATTGATTATGGGGTGGGAAACCTTTGTAATTACTTTGTTCATTTTTGAGCAATATTTCCTAACCTCAATTTGTATAATGTTAATTTGAATTTTTATTGGATTTGAGTTTTTATCTCCATTTTAAGCGTATTTTCATGCACCCGAATTAAATTAAACTCAATGTCAATAGATTTTAGAAGAATCTGTATTTTTTTTATCGTCTTGTGTCTTTTTATACCAAATTCCTGGTCTCAAAAAGCTGTTCCTAAATTAAATTTCGTGAATATAAAGGAAGGAGTCTCCAAAGTAGGGGTTTATTCCATTTTACAGGATGATTATGGTTTTATATGGATTGGGACCAACGGTTCTGGCCTGTACCGCTATGATGGAATAGATTATAAATCCTACAAGCATATTATTAATGATCCCTCTTCTATAAGTAGTAGCCAAGTTAATTGTTCATATTTGGACAGTAGGAATAGATTATGGGTAGGTACAGAAGTTGGACTAAACCTTTACGATCGCGAAAAGGACCAGTTTAAGAGAATTCCGGTAGTATCTGCCAATATGCAGGACGGCCCGATAATGCCTATAAGTGCTCTAAAAGAGGATAATGATGGTAACCTGCTTATAGGTTCTTTCCGATTTGGAATGTTCAAAATGAATCTCGATAATTTTGAGGTGGAAAAAGTAACTGTCAACAAAGCGGATGATTCAGACCTTTTGGTGGTAAGGGCCATTCAGACGGATTCCAATGGTAAAATTTATGCTGGGACCAATAGGGGTCTATATGTAATGGATGATAAAACTGGGGTTCTTGAACGTTTTGGTATTTGGAACAAAGGGGAGTCGAAATCCATTGAGGTCTCCGTAAGATCTTTACTTGTTGATGATGCCAATAATATTTGGGTAGGGACTTTCTACGATGGTTTGTATAAGGTGAAAATTGGCAATTCTAGTATAGGTGAACCTTCGGTTATAGAGAAATACGCTTTTTCAACCCATCCCTTTTTTACTTTAACGGCGCTCCCCGATGGTACGCTGATGTGTGGGACGGAAAACGATGGCTTGTTTCATATAAATGATAGTGGGGTTGTATTGAATCATTATTTAACCAATAAAAAAGATGAAAAAAGTCTGCTGTCCAATTCTATATGGACCTTGTACTTGGATAACGATCAAAAAATATGGCTCGGTTATTACAATAAAGGGGTAGCTGTCTATGATAAGTTATATGACAAGTTTAAAGACATAGAAAGTCTGTACAATAACCCCAATTCTTTGCAAATTAGTTCGGTTACGTCAATTGTAAAAGATCCCTCGGATAAGCTATGGATAGGAATGGACGGTGGTGGAATAGATATTCTGGATTTGAAAAATAATAATTACACTCATATAAATAAGGCCAGCAATAAAGAATATTCAGGTTTGAGCAGTGATTATATACAGACCATTTTTATAGATAGTAAAGAAAATATTTGGGCAGGAAGTTGGGATGGTGGAATTTATTTCTTGAAAAAAGGATCTAATAGGTTCATTAATTACAATACCAGTAATACCCATGGAGGCTTAAGGTCCAATACGGTAATGAGTTTTGATGAGGATAAGGAAGGTACTGTTTGGATCGGGACTTATCACAGCGGTTTACATTCCTACGACCCAAATACAAAACAGTTTAAACAATATAATTCTCAACCCTTTACAAATCAAGGAATAAATAGTAGTAGTGGGTATAAGGTTTTGGTGGATTTTCAGGACAATTTGTGGTTGGGTACTACCCAAGGGCTGTATAAGATAACGAAGCAGGCAGGCCAAAAGTTTTCCGTGGTTTCCATGGTAGATAGAATGTCTCAGGAGTCGACCAATAATTCTGCCTCCAATTACATTTTGTCTCTTTATGAGAGTAGTGACCGCACTATTTGGATAGGGACTAAAGGAGCAGGTCTATGTAATTACCAGCCTAATACCGATTCTTTTATGTGGTACGATAAACGCAAAGGCCTGGAAGAAGAAAATGTGTGTGGTATTATTGAAAGTTTGGATGGCAACATTTGGGTAGGGGGTAATGCGGGAATTTCAAAAATGGACCTAAAGACTGGGGAATTCAGCAATTTCACCACAGATGATGGTCTCCTTGCCAACGATTTCAATATCAATTCCACTTTTAGGGATAATGAGGGTAATATTTATTTTGGAAGTTATCAGGGGGTCAATTATTTTAATCCTTCGCAGATAATTACCAATACCAACGAGACTTCTTTGTATCTGTCAGAATTTAGGTTATTCAATGAAAAAGTCTTGCCTACACAAGAAGATTCCCCATTGAAGAAGGTGATTTCCGAAACGGATAGTATTGTGTTGAATCATGGTCAATCTGTTTTTACTATTGAATATTCCGGCATAAACTACACCCGTCCAGAAAAAAATGAATATGCCTATTATTTGGAGGGTTATGAAGAATCATGGAATTATGTTGGAAAAAAAAGAAGTGCTACCTATACCAACTTAGATCCTGGGAATTATACCTTTAAATTAAAAGCAGCCAATAATGATGGCGTTTGGAACGCTTCACCTTTAACTTTGCAGATTACCGTTTTGTCGCCTTGGTGGAAAACAAATTGGGCTTTACTGTCTTATATAGCATTGTTTGTTTTAGGCGTTTATCTTCTAAATAAAATGACCCAATCTAGGATAAGGGAAAGGCAAATAATACATTCTGAACGCGAAAAAAGGTTACAGGAAAAAGATTTAGATGAAAAAAAGTTTCAATTTTTCACTAATATATCTCATGAGTTCAGAACCCCACTCACCTTGATAATTAATCCACTTAAGGATATCCTTAATGATGATAGTCTAACACTGCCACCCAGAATAAAGGAAAAGCACAGTATAATTTATAAGAATACAGATCGACTTTATAGGTTGGTTAACGAGTTGTTGGACTTTAGGAAATTGGAGTTAAATAAAATTGGGGTTAGAGCCAAGGAACTCAACTTGATAGATTTAACTCAGGAGGTTATAAGCCATTTCAAGGAGGAAGCATTGGATAAAAACATACATCTTAGTCTGGATTCGGATGCAGATGATCTAAATATATGGGCGGACGAGAGTATGTTGGAGAAAATTATTTTCAATCTCCTTTCCAACGCTTTTAAGGTTACCCCAGAAGGTGGGGCCATTAATATTCAACTCCTTTCAAAAGATGAAATGTACGCCTTGCCGTTGGTAGATATAACAAATCCTACACCAGGAGTAGAGCTAATTATTTCGGATACTGGCCCAGGACTCAAACAGGAAGAAACGGAAAAGATTTTTGAGCGCTTTTATCAAGTAGAAAACTTGAATAAGACCTATTACGGAGGAACAGGTATTGGTTTGGAAGTGGTCCAAAGTTTTGTGGACCTGCACAAAGGGAAAATTGATGTTAAGAGCGAGGTTGGTAGTGGAACGTCCTTTAGGATAATTTTGCCAAAAGGAACCGGGCATTTTAAAGCGAATGAAATTTTGTCGGATATTAAAGAGCCTGATTCCCATAAGGAGCGGGTCAACTTGGTAAAACCCAAAATTGAAGAGGTGTCGGAGGTTGGTTCAGAAGAAGCGACCACGGCCTACACCTTATTGATCGTTGAGGATAATGGTGAGCTTAGGAGTTACCTAAAGAATGAACTGAAAAATCAATATAAGATACTTTTGGCTAAAAATGGCAAGGAGGGATTGGAATTGGCCAAGTCGGCTCTCCCCGATATTATTATAACCGATGTTATTATGCCCGAAATGGATGGTTTTGAATTTTGTAAAAAAATTAAGGGGGATTTGAGGACCAGTCATATACCTCTATTGATGCTTACGGCAAAAGCGCGGATAGATGATAGAATGGAAGGGATTGAAACGGGAGCAGATGCCTATATGGTAAAACCTTTTGATCTTAGGCTGTTGAGACTTCGATTATCCCAACTAATAACCAGTAGACAACTAATTTTTAATAAATATTTCAGTGTTATCAGTGATGTGCCAGTTAACAAGAATACTAGCTCCTTGGATAAGGATTTTATTGAAAAAGTTTTGAATTACATCAATAAAAATATAGATGATCCAGACTTAAGTGTAGAAGCTTTAGCATCACATTTAAATTTGAGCAGGAGTCAGTTTTATAGAAAAATAAAGGCGCTTACCAACCAAACAGCCAATGAATTTTTGAGAAATATAAGGATCGAAAGGGCCAAACAAATTATTGAAAATGGAAACACTAATATAAGTGAGGTTTGTTACAAGGTTGGGTTCTCCACCCCTTCATATTTTACAAAATGCTTTAAAGAACATTTTGGGATTCTGCCTACAGAGGTTGATCCAATAAAATCTTAAATCCTTACTCTTGGATTCTGGTTTAGGAATTATAGATATGTCATTATGTTGGGGTAGAGCATTGGTCTGTCCTATTACAAAATGTTTCAAGCGGACTGGTTTAGTGCTGCCTTTTCTATTTTCGTCAAATGCTTAAAGGCAACGCAATTAATTTTTGACAAAAAAACATATACGGTTGCCCTATATTTTAATTTTTATAATTCTTCATTTCAAAAGATGAACTTTTTGATCTACAGTTCATGTCCTCCAACCTATTATTTTATATAAAAGGGCCTCTGCATAGCTTCTTTAACCCCAGATAATTTTAACATAAGGTTAAGTTTCCACTTTAAGGAAGTCCTTTAAAATTAGTTTCTCTCCACTGTGTTGAATAAATACTATAACAAATGATGCACGGTATGCAAATGATGTTGCATGCCGGAATTATATATGAAAGTTGCAGCAAAACTTCTACAGGTTGCACGATATCTGGTATACATAATTTAATATTTATTTAACATTTGAGAGAATGAAAAACAAGAGTTCAAAATTCAATTGGAAGCAGTTGATAGAGATACTGCTGATAATAGCCATCGTTGCATTGCTGGTTTTTGTCATCGTGTTTATTCTCTAATGAAATAATAATTACGGCCTTTTGGTTCACTGAAGAAACATAAGAATTAATACTAATGAAAACTCAATTAATTAACCTAAACTATTTTATATGATGCTAAAGTTTAAATTCTTGATTATCACTTTGGTAATGGTTTGCGCGCAAAACGTCGTTTCGCAGACCAAGACCATAACAGGACTGGTGTCCGATGAGTCGGGCTTACCGTTGCCTGGAGTAACGGTCGTTGTAAAAGGTACCGTTAATGGAACCAATACCGATTTCGATGGAAATTATTCTATTGATAACGTAGGACCTGAGGATCGACTTGTTTTTACCTATATAGGAATGGTTGACCAGACAATTTTGGTTGGACAACAAACAGTTGTAAATGTAACGTTAAAAGAATCCTACGAATCTTTGGAAGAAGTGGTTGTGGTTGGTTACGGGGTTCAAAAGAAAGCTTTGACTACTGGAGCCAATATTAGCGTTAAAGGTGATGATATTGCTGAGTTGAACACGTCAACAGCGATGGAGGCACTTCAAGGTATAGCACCAGGGGTAAGCGTTACCAGAAATAACGGCCAGCCTGGCGCAGGAACCAAGGTTACCATTCGTGGTCTGGGTACCATTGGGAATTCCAGTCCATTATATATTGTGGATGGGGTAGCTGTTGGCAATATCGATTATTTAAACGGTTCGGATATTGAATCTATTGATGTTCTGAAGGATGCTGCTTCGGCTGCAATTTATGGTTCCAGGGCTGCCAATGGGGTAGTGCTGGTAACAACGCATAAAGGAAGAAAAGGAAGACAAGCGCAGGTGCAGTACGATACCTATTATGGCTTTCAAAATATTTACAAGAACTTATCGCCACTTAATGCCCAAGAATACATGTATATTATGGACGAGGGCAGGGTCAATGATGGGTTGGCACCGAACGATTGGGAAGCCATTCTTCAAAATAATAGTTGGCTAAATAATAATTATCCCAACAATTTGGGAACCCAACTGGGTACGGAAATATGGGGCATGCTGCAAAATGGTTGGGAAGGTACCAATTGGATTGATGAAATGACTACCAAAAGTGCTCCTATTTCAAGTCACTCCGTGAATATTACAGGTGGAAGTGAGGATAGTACCTATGCATTTGGGGTTTCTTATTTGGATCAAACCGGGATGATCGGGGGCAATATCACCGAAGCTGGTTATAAGAGGCTTACCGCCCGTATGAACACAGAATTTGTACTTTTCAAAAATGAGGATCACAGTATTGTTACCGTAGGTGAGAATTTTACCTATACCAATACCGAAAACAGAAGCGTGGCTACAGGAAACATTTACTGGAACGACCTTCATAATGCGTTGGTACAAAACCCTTTAATGCCGGCCTATTGGGGTGAATCACCCGATGCCAATGGGTTTACTCCTACCTTGGACGGATTGTCAAATAACCAGACCAATCCACTTGCAGTAATGTTTTACAGACATAACTACAGTAATTTGGGCAACAAGAACAATACGATAGTAGGAAACGTGTATTTGGAGATAGAGCCAGTAAAAGACCTGAAATTTAGATCTTCATATGGCTTGGATTCATGGTTTGGCCATGGAAGATCCTGGACACCTACCTATGCTTTGGGAGTTCTTTATAGCAATGCCAATGATGGGGCAGCCCAAAATCAGTATTTGGGAGCCAACCTAACATGGACGAATACCATTTCCTATGAGCGTCTTTTTGGTGATCATAAGGTGACTGCCTTGATCGGTAATGAGGTATATAAAAATCAGATCAACAATTCTGTTGGAGGGAGCAAGGCCAATACCAGATTTGGATTGCCAGAATACGCCTATTTGAACAATGTGGATAAGACCGATGTAAACTCCATAAATACCTACGGTGCGGATTGGGCTGCAGGTGGTGGTGGACTACTATCTTATATAGCTAGGGCACAATACAATTACAAAGAAAAATATCTATTTTCGGCTACCATTAGGGCAGATGGTTCGTCCAACTTTGCCGAAGGCAATAGATGGGGCTATTTTCCTTCTGTATCCGCAGGATGGATTTTGACCAATGAGGATTTTATTGGAAATGACAATGGTATTTTAGACTTTGCCAAATTAAGGGGAAGTTGGGGGCAGAACGGAAATCAATCCATAGATAATTTTATCTACAGTTCCAATATCGCATATCTAAATCCAGGTTATTATTTTGGTGATACAAAACCTATTTCCGGACCTACAGCGGTTCCTGCTAGGGTAACCAATCCTGATGTTACTTGGGAAACCTCAGAACAGTTGAACTTAGGTTTGGATGCCAGATTCTTTAATTCAAAACTTGCCTTTACCGCAGATTGGTACAAGAAGACTACGAAAGACTGGTTGGTTATTGCTCCAATTCAGGGTACGTCTGGAGCGGGGGCACCTTATATAAATGGCGGTGATATTGAAAACTCTGGTTACGAACTTATGTTATCCTGGAACGATTATGATGGGGAATTTAAGTATGGAGCTACTATAAGCGGAGCCTTCAACAAGAATGAAATTACAAAAATTGCGAATTCGGATGGAATAATTCAAGGTCCTAGTTCGGTGTTGTCCCAAGGAACCGCTTCAGTGTCAAGGGCAGAAGTAGGTAAGCCTATAGGATTCTTTTACGGCTACGAAACAGACGGTATTTTGCAAACACAGGATGAGGTGGATGCTTATGTGAAGCCAACGGATGGTACACCATACTTTAGCGATCAGCGTCCTGGAGATGTAAGGTTTGTGGACCAAAATCAGGATGGTGTTATAGATGAGAGCGATAAAAAGATGTTGGGGAACCCCAATCCGGATTTCGAATTGGGAATTCAACTTAATGCGGAATACAAAGGTTTTTACGCCAATGTAACCCTATCCGGGAAATACGGCATGCAGGTAATGCAATCTTACCGTTCCTTCGCCGATAATTTTGATCAAAACTATACCACGGAAATATTCGGACGTTGGCATGGTGCCGGAACTTCAAATACACTACCTCGCTTAAGTTCTGTATCCAATAGGAACACTAACTGGATTTCTGATATATATATGCAGGATGCAGATTACCTAAGGATCAATAACTTAACGGTAGGTTTTAAGTTGGGCGACTATATCAAGGACATTAAATTTATTTCCGATATTAAAATTTACGGTGCAATCAACAACCTATATACGTTTACAAATTTTAAAGGCATGGATCCGGAAGTTTCCTTTGGTCACGATGCAGGTTGGGCATCGGGTATCGACCTAGGTCTATATCCCTTACCAAGAACTGTAATGTTCGGATTTAGTGTTGATTTTTAATTTTAAAAATAGTAGATGATGAAAAAACTAGTATATAATATATGCATTGCGGCTTTGGTTTTTACTACAAGTTGCAGCGAGAAATTTTTGGACACTGAAAATCT
Organism: Arenibacter catalasegens; assembly: GCF_002909235.1. Taxonomy (GTDB): domain Bacteria; phylum Bacteroidota; class Bacteroidia; order Flavobacteriales; family Flavobacteriaceae; genus Arenibacter; species Arenibacter catalasegens. Next base: position 152,706 of record NZ_PHQQ01000002.1, on the reverse strand, counting down.
TTACGAGAAAAGTTTAGACAACTTTTACAGTAGTCCAAAAGATATAGATGAGGCCATGTCAGGTGTTTATAATGCCATGTACACGGGCGGGGTTCATAGTGATGAGGGTATTGCCGCCAATCTGCTTTCAGATATGATGTTGGGTGGTGGTGGACCTGATGATAAATCGGCAAAAAATGTGGATAAATTCGAAGATCCTGAAGAGGATACCTACCGCGATCTATGGGTGGAAACCTACAATGGGGTTACCCGGGCAAATGCCATTATTGAAAAGGTTGAGGAGGTAGATTTTGCTTCTTTCTTTGACACGCCCGAAGAGGCCGTAACTTTTAAAAACCAGACTATTGGCGAAGCCTATTTTATGAGGGGGTATTATTATCTTAGAGCAGCAAAGTTCTTCGGCGGTCTGCCTTTGATTCTTGCGATCGACGACCCACGCGATGCGCCTAGGGCCTCCTTTACCGAAACTTTTGCCCAGATAGCATCAGATTTTAAAGTGGCCATAGAAACTATGCCCTCTACCAATTCCAATGACATCCCAACTTCCAGTTACGGCCATGCCAATAAATGGGTGGCGGAAGCGTATTTGGCAAGAGCTTACCTTTTCTATACTGGGTATATGAGCAATATTGAAGGACAGTCTACTTCGGATTTGCCTTTGGCGGATGGAGGGTCATTGTCCAAAAGCAGTGTTCTTGCGTATTTGGATGATTGTATTAATAATAGTGGTTACGAATTAGCCACTGATTTCAGAAATTTATGGCCTTATTCCTATGTAAATCAAAGTGCAGGTACCACTGTGCTTCCATGGGCACAAACAGAAGGATTGGCCTGGGTTGGACAGGATGGGCATTCACCTACTTTTGGCACTGGAAATAAAGAAGCCATGTTTGCTCTGAGATATTCCACAACCAGTTGGGATGAAGGACAAAAATATAACAACAGAATGCCGTTGTTTATGGGAATACGTGATAACTCCATGGTCCCTTTTGGACAAGGCTGGGGCTGGGGAACTGTGAATCCTAAACTTTGGAACCAGTGGAACGATGCTGATAAAAGAAAAGTAGGTTCCATTATAGAGGTAGGGAATGCCGATCAGGGAACTGGGGGGTACGAAGCCGACAAAGGTGATCATGAGACCGGATTTTTTAATAAAAAATACACTACGGTACAACATCCTGATCCAGACGGAGTGGACGGGGTGAAAGGTATGTTCTACTTTTTGTACGATATGAACAATGGAGATCCTATGCAGTTATGGGCAGCACAAGATTATATATTGATGCGCTTTGCAGATGTACTATTGATGCATTCCGAAATTTCCGGTACAGCAACAGGAATGAACAGGGTACGCGTTAGGGCCGGTCTAGGAGAAATAGGTTATTCTTTGGAGGCCTTAAAGGAAGAGCGTTTACATGAATTGGCTTTCGAAGGAATACGATGGTTCGATTTGGTTCGTTGGGGCGATGTAAATACTGCGTTCGGCGATCCCATCAATGTTAGGAATTCGGGTATAGATGCCGTATATAAAGTTACCTACCGTCCTGAAACCAAAGGATTGGTTCCAGTTCCAGAAACTGAGATAAGATTATCCGGAGGTGGGTACACACAAAACCCAGGCTGGTAAAATAGTTGAAATCTAAAAAAAATATAGACAGATGAAAAACAATAGAATAATAATTTTAGTATGGTTTATTGCTTCTCTATTCTTGGTGACCGTGGGCTGTGAGCCTATTGAAGACCGGGATTATTTGGAGAACACGACCGATGTGGCAGGGGTACAGCTTGTTGCCACCCAAAGTTCAGTCGGTGGTAATAAGATAGAACTTAATATGGCTACCCCAGGGGTTACAGGCTACTGGGACTACAACCTTGGTAGGGCATATACCGATAAAGTAGAGTTTATATATCCAATTCCGGGGACAGCTACATTTACTTTTACGGGAACCTTAGGGGCCGAATTTTTCACTAAATCCATCGACGTACAGATTGATCAGTTGGACAGTGCCTTGGACCAAGATTGGTATGATTTGGTGAGTGAGAGTACGTCTGCAGGTAAAACATGGGTTTTCAATGGTGGTCCTTCGCCAGATGGAGGCAGATGGTGGTATATGTCCCCACCTAACGATCCAGGTGCCTGGGCAACTGCTTGGTGGAATGCTGCCGGGGATTGTTGTCCTCCAGCTGATGCTGCCGGTAAAATGAAGTTCGATTTGGATGGAGGTGCAAATTTCACCTATTATTCAGGCCCGGATGCCGCTCCGCAATCAGGGAATTTTGTTTTGGATGTTGCAAATCAGACCTTAAAAATTAACAATGCAAACATTTTAGGTGCAGAGGAGCCTAGAGGAAATCCAAACGGTCTTTATACTATTATTTCCTTGACAGAGGATGAGTTGGTGTTGTATGTTGCCAATAATGATGGTGGTACAGGTTGGACCTGGATTTTTAGACCGGAATAGTTGTTATAATCCAGTAGTACATAGATTTTAAAAAGGGTTCAGAGGTCTAATCCAAACCTTATTTTAAAATTATTGAAAAGGATTGTGTTGCACTTTTTGCAATCATAATGGAATTTAAACCTTTTCGAGTTGGTTAATTTAGTTTTTTGGAAGCCTTGCTGGTCTATGTCAAAGTCAGCAAGGTTTTTAATTATAGCTACGCTTGATTTTTTAATTAACAGTCGATTATGAGATTGATATTATTTATTTTGATAGCAATTGTCGTGGCTTGTGGCGGCAGTAAGAATGAGGAGGGTGGCTTTGTCTATACTGATGCGGAAATGGAGAAAATTTCACCTACCGAGCTTAGCCTGTCCGTTGAGGTTTTGGGAGTAGATGCCAGTAATCCATATGGCGATGGTAAAGGCGTGGTAAAGTTTTCGGCTATAGCCAAAAATGCCGTTAAATATGGTTATAGGTTAAACGATGGAAAAGAGGAAGTAAGTACGGATGGCACTTTCACCTATACCTTCAAGGAGGTAGGATCCCACAATTACAAAATAACGGTCTTGGCCTATTCAAGTACAGGCGATTCTATTAATATTTCTGAAACACTAACTGTTTTTGTTGCAGAACATGAAGCTAAACTTATCTGGTCCGATGAGTTTGAGGTGGATGGAGCCATTTCTTCAGAACACTGGAAATTTGAAACTATTGCTCCAGATAACGGAAGTTGGTGGAACGGGGAATTACAACATTATACCAATAGAATTGACAACGCCTATGTTTCGGAAGGGACTCTTAAAATTGTGGCAAAAAAAGAACAATATACAACTCAGGGTTCCACCAAGGAATATACTTCGGCCCGATTAAACTCGCTGTTTTCCTTTACCTATGGCAGGGTAGAAGTGAGGGCAAAGCTTCCCTATGGACAAGGTACATGGCCTGCCATTTGGATGTTGGGGTCTAATATTGAAACCGTAGGTTGGCCTGCTTGTGGTGAAATAGATATTATGGAACATTGGGGACATGAACCGGAGAAAATCTCTAGTGCCACCCATACCCCTTCATGCTCAGGTGGATGTTCTCAAGTGACCGTGGGCACTACGAATATTACGGATTATGACTCTGAATTTCATGTTTATGCGGTTGAATGGACAAAGGATTCGTTACGATTTCTTATAGATAATGAATTTGTGTATTCCTATAATCCCATCGTAAAAAACAGTGATTCGTGGCCTTTTACGGCGGATCAGTTTATAATTTTAAATGTGGCTATGGGTGGAAGTTGGTTTGCAGTGGATCCCGATTTCGTGTCCTCCAGTATGGAGGTCGATTATGTAAGGGTCTATCAATAGGCTTTAAAGTCTATTTGATTGGTAACAAAACCTCTGGTAATGGGAATGGATTAAAGCTTGCTAGAAAGTGTTATATAAAGCCATAAAATGTGGACGACGATACAGCTTATTCCTGTAGATTCAAATATTCCATAAGTACTGGTATTTTTTCAATCTTTTCCTTCGTCAAAGGTTTTTGAATAAAATTTACTATGTTGGAATAGGTTTTGGATTTATCTAAATCAGCGTAATCCGCAGAGGAAGTTAAAATTATGACACTGATGCTCTTTTCCAAGTCATGGTTGCAAATCTCATCCATAAATTCCCAACCATTCATAACGGGCATATTAATATCCAAAAGCAACATATAGGAAATGTTAGGACCATTATTATCGAGTATATGGTCCAATGCCAATTTGCCATTCTTAAATTGTTCAATTTTGGAATTGGTGTATTTTGAAAACAGTTTGTTATGTAAAAAAAGAATTACGGGATCGTCATCAATCTGCAATAATCTGTATGTCATTCTTTTTCTCTTTTAGTTGGGTATCGTTAATAATCTTGGCTATATTTTTGGTCATTATATCCATTTCATTGGCCGAATTCGTAATTTCGGTATTGATGTAATGCCTTTCCTCCTTACATATGGAATCATGATCGGTCAGTAAATTTATTAGACCCATTAAGCGTACCAAAGGGGCCCTGAGCTCATGGGATTGCATCCAGCCAATCTTTTTTAAACTCTTATTTTGATTTTCTATAAATTTTAAATATTTCATTTTTTCTGAAATATCTATAGCGATGATCTGTCGGCATTTTTGGCCATTATAGGTAATAGGACTACTATATAGATGCACTGTTAATATTTCTCCCTTCTTGGTAATATGTTTAAAATGGCCATCGAATAGGTTTAAATAATTTTCCCGTGTTATTTCAACCTGTTTTTCCAGATTTGTCATCTCACATTCTGGCCTTATGTCTGCCAAAGTCATGCCCATGTACTCATCTTTGCTGTAACCATATTTTTCAATAGCAGCAGTATTAACATTTAAAAAAGCTAATGTTTCTAGGTCATACACCCATGAAGGCTGGGGCGAATGCTGAAAAAGGCTATGGTATTTTTCTTCGGATACCTTAAGTTGTTCGGTATACAATTTCTCCTTGGTGATATCTGTAATTACAATGTCCAGAAAACAACTGCCATCTTTATCCTTTATAGGTGTTCCTACACCCTGACACCAAATAATCATATCTTCCTTTGAAACCACACGCCATTGGCATTCGAAAAATTCCATTTTCGCAAAAGAATTGCTTAAGGCGGATCTAATTCTACCAAGATCATCCTTATGTGCTAAATTGCGTAAATAGTCTTCATCTTTTAAAAGGGTTTTACATGGAATATTCCAGTGATGTAGGGCTTCCTCACTTATATATTCAACTTTAAGATTGTTGTTGGAATCTTGTCGTAAGCGCAGTATTACAATGGAAACGTTTTTAAGGATGGATTTTAATTGGGTATTCTTTTTTTTCTTGTCCGTAATCTCCTGTATGGTGCCAATTCCGCCAATAGGATTATTGGAAGTGTTAAATTCATTGGCTAGACCAGATTCTTTAATCCATCTCCAAGACCCATCCTTATGCTTAAACCTATAGGACATTTCAAAGGAATGATTGGTGCCTTTTTTATATTCCTTCCATGATTTTTGAAGTAAATCAAAATCTCCAGGATAGAATAACTCCTTGAAACTGTTCGAAGTAAATGATTGATCGGCGGGTTCTACATATCCAAGGACATTTTGAATGTATTCAAGATTCTTGAATATAGGGTCTTCTTCATCCCATCTCCATCCATAATACTTGTTCTGCGTTCCCATATTCCTTAAAGATCACCTTGTTGCTTGTCCTATTATTGCTAATTACTTAGTAGACTAACCTGGACTTCGCCTTGTCCAAATTAAATTTACATGTTAAGATATGATTCAATTTAGATAATATATAATGCAAACGGCTTATTTTTCAAATACGTATGTGCTTTTATGCTTTTTGTGCCTTTAATTGGTGCAGAATTCCTTGGTGAAAAGGAATATTACCCTTAAAAAGTGACGATGTACTATGCTTAATCTATTTGAGGTACAGTCTAAATGACCGTGTTATTGTGTGTGAAATTGAATAATGGGTTTGTCCAGGTTACCATCGAGCATCGGCCGACCGGTCATGGTGTACTGTGCTTGGTTCGACTTAGTTTTTATTCAACAAACTTTCTTGGAACAGCTTAAAGATACGGGTGTATTCATCTGTCCAGCTACTTGGTACCTATCGAAATAAAAGGTTTGTCCGTCTTGGGGCCATTAGGAATTACAATAGGAGGTTTGACGGGCGGATTTAGTGGGTGGGCTTTTCTTCAAATTCAGGGCAGTCTAGCCTGATATCCGTATTTAACAATGCCTTGTCCAACAAATGGCAATAGTCCTGCTTGTTGTCCCTACTGTAGAATTTACAGGCGTAACAGGTTCTTTGAACGGTAAGTATTCCGCTTCTATTTAATTGATAGATAAGCTTGCTTAGCGTACCGAATAGAGCATCTAAATCGGGTTGATTTATAGTAGTAAGTTGGGTTTTTAATGGATTGGCAAAATCGGATGTTTCATCCACCATTGTTCTCCCCGTTGCAGACAAACCAATGGCATAACTTCTGCTATCACTGGAAGAGAATTCTTTGGTAATCAAACCTTTCTTGTCCAACACTCTAATAGCATCACTTATGGTGGGTTTGGTAATATTGAATTCTTTGGCTAAGTGGCTTACATTACAAAATTCGGTTTTGTGGTAAGCAATGAAAATTAAGATTTGAATCTGGATCGGACTTAATCCCAATAATTTGGCTTTATCCCAAAGCAGTACTTTAAATGCTTCCGATATACGTTCAAGTCCGGCAACAATTTTACTTGAAACGTCGGTTTCTTGATGTTCAGGGTTAAAGATGCTATTGTCCATATAAAAAGCCTGCCGGGATTTGCCCGGCAGGCAAAGTTAGTTATCCTAATTAAATTATTGGCAATTTTCCATTTCTATGATAAAATACCCCTTTTCATTTATGCCTTCTTTTATAATATGGCCAGCCTGTTCCATATGACAAAATTGGCATTCTTTAGAGGATAGTCCAGCTGTTTTAAACGGCTTTGTGGATAGAAATTCACGACCGTAATTAAAAATACTATCCTTGTCTTCCATAGTATTGGGTACCAGTATATCAAAATGCATGGTCTTGCCGTCTTCACGGGCCACGTAGGTGTCCCAAACAGATATTTTCATGGTGTTTACTTTTAAAATTACTTTATAAGATATTAGGAATCCTAACTTTCAGAGTTAATTTTTTTTTAACCCTTTACATCTGCCATGGAAGCACCGAAATTGATGTGGAGTACATTTCCAGTAGGAGTAACCAAAGCTGGAACCGATTTAACACCTGCTTTTTCGGCTTCAGGAATGCGCGATTTGCTGGTTCCGAAATGTACAATTTCGACATTGTCCGTTCCTACTAGTTCTAGGATTTCATGCTCTGCACTTAGGCATACTGGACATCCTGCGTGATAAAAAACTGATTTTTTCATTGTTCTGAAATTTAAATTACTGCACAATTGCCCCACAAATATAGTAAGGAATCCTAACTATACAAATTAATTTCTTGTTTTTTATGGTATCACTAATAATTTCAGATTAGTTCATGACGGTGGGAATCAATGGCAGCCACAATATTTATCGCTATTGGCCTTTTCAAAGCATTCCTTCCCTTCTTTAAAAGCGAAATAAGAAAGTGCCAGTGTACCCATACTGTCTATATAGGGAATGTTCCAGATTTCATAGATACCACTACTGATCAACAGGATAATGGACATATATACGCAGACCATGGTACAGTTGGCATCCGAGAGAATAGGGTCTGAATTTAGTTTTTTGCCCACATTTCTTTTGCCCAGAACCAACATCCACATAATGGCAATTGAGATGATAGATATTACTACGCCCCAAACCGTGGTAATGGGTTTGTGACCACTCCATATGTTATAGAGGCTCGTAACCACCAGGGCCACAACCAATCCGTAAAAGGCTAAGCCAGTAATCTTCAAGGCGGTTCGTTCAAATGGGTCTTTGTTACTATCAGGTTTTTTTTGAATTCGGATAATCATATGTGCAATTCCAATACCGGAAATGACCTCTATAAAACTGTCTGCACCAAAACCGAATAGGGCCAGACTTTCGTCTTCATATCCCAAATAGGTAGAGATAAGACCCTCCGCTATATTGTAGAATATGGTAAATAAGGCAAATCCCAGGGCAATTTTATAAAGTCGGTTATTATCTGTGGTGCTGATTATATTTTCCATGTGGTACGGTTTATACAGCCGAATAGGGCTGTTGTTTTACGGATTATTTTTGAAACGATCCATGGATTGCGATATCTTGAATCCTATTTAAGTAAAGATATTTAGACTTTAGCGAAATCTTGGTCTCCCTTACTGTTTAATTAGGGTTCTTGGATAAATCATATTCAAAATACCGGGCCGATGCATGTGGATTATGGCGATAAGCAGCAATTTCCACAAAACCATGGTCGGTATATAATTTTATGGCCGATTTCATAAAGTCGGCTGTGTCCAATTTTACACTGTTGTATTGTAGTTTTCTGGCGGTTTTAAGACATTGCTTCAACAACAGTTGCCCTATTCCCAAACCCCTACTATTCGGTTTTACGTACATTCTTTTTACTTCACATTCCAGCTCGCTGAATCTTCGGATACCGGCGATGCCAACTGCCTCCTCGTTTATATAGGCAATAAATAATCCGCCATCCTTTGGGTTGTACATTTGCGGTAAGCCTTTCATTTCTTCATCAAAATTTTGAAAGGACAGATCAATGCCCAACCAGGCAACATACTCCAGGACCAATTCTTTGGCAACCGAGAAGTCGGTCGCAGTTTGAGCTATTTTTATTTCAATCTTGGGCTTCATGCAGGATTAATTAAGTGTGTTTTAATTGGGCCAATTCCAAATTCCATCCTCAAAATTTATATACCCAAAGTAGGTAAATGTTTTACCTTGTGATAGGTTAGGGCTGCAGCAATGCAAGCTTGCAATTCCTCTTTTGGAATGGGGTCGTTTAAATGAAAAATTATGGCCCTACTGCCTTCGAACTTAAATATATTGTTGAAAACCATTTTAAAGGTGGGTACCAATTTACTGGTACACTTAAAGTACATGGCATACTGATCTGGGTTTTTGGGTTTCCAATCTATTCTAATGGTACTGCCCATATTGGTTAAATAACTGGGTTCGCTCCATTTCAGGGTTTCTTCCAATACTGTTAGGCCTTCTGTTTTCTTGGCAGATTCTATAATTAAATTCCGCAGGTATTCTATTTTCGTTCGTATCTCAGGAGGGTAATTGTCAAAAACCAATTCAACCTTGGGGTTCGACTTTATCTGTAAACTTGTCATAGTTGATAATTTGGATTTAAAATAGTTTGCAACCATCATATGGTTGGAATTATAAAATGAGTAGATAAAGTAAATTAATCCAATGGAATCAAAAAACTTTCCCAGATACCCTGTTTTATGCACCTAAAGTTAAAAAAAATACGAAAAACTCTAGTTGTTAACGTTAACGAATAAAAAAATAATGCTAACTTTCATTGCAAAAGTAAATAGCTGTCGATTTATTGTCCATAGCAATATGACTTTTTTGGATTACTAATGCCTTACGGGGTGGAAAGAATCAAGAGTCTACTTGGCTAAAACTAAGTGGTCATGGGGCTTTAGCTTAAAGGTTTAAACAGTGTATGTTATTGAAAGTCTAATAAAATTTACCGTGTAATTATAGTTAATGTAAATATAGAGTCAAATGAAATCAACGAGAAGATCCTTTATTAAAAGAACGGCTGTGGCCGGATCGGCTGTTATTGCTGCTCCTACCATAATCTCATCCACAGTTTTTGGAGCCAACGACCGTATTAATGCGGCCGTTTTGGGCGTCAATGGCCGTGGGAAAAGCCATATCCAAGGCTTGATGGCACAAAAAAATGTACGGGTAACCACCTTATGTGACCCGGACATGAACTTGTTGCGGGAGCGCCAACAGACCTTTAAGGAAACCTATAATAAAGATGTTGCCTTGGAGCAGGATCTTAGGCGGGTAATGGATGATAAGGATATTGACGTGGTTAGTATAGCAACGCCAAACCATTGGCACGCCCTTTCTGTAATTTGGGCCTGTCAGGCCGGTAAGGACGCCTATGTTGAAAAACCTGGATCGCACAATATCTGGGAAGGCCGTAAAATGGTGGAAGCCGCTGAAAAGTATGGTCGTATTGTACAGCACGGAGTTCAATTAAGAAGTTCTCCTGCCGTTAATGAGGCTATTAATCTAATGCGAGATGGATATATAGGTCGAGTATATATGGCCAGAGGTATTGTTTTTCGTTGGAGGGGAGATATCGGTGACCAAGGTTTCTCGCCTGTACCAGCAGGAATAGATTACGACCTGTGGACTGGGCCAGCTCCAAAGCGTCCGTTTACGAGGAATTTAGTGCATTACAATTGGCATTGGCACTGGGATTATGGAAATGGCGATGTGGGCAACCAGGGTATTCATGAAACTGATCTTTGTATGTGGGGATTGGATGTGGGGCTTCCAACAAAGATTACTTCTATGGGTGGTAAGTTCCTTTGGGACGATTGCAAGGAAGTGCCAGAAGTTCTTACGTCGGTATATAATTATCCTGAAGAAAGGAAAATAATACAATTTGAGGTACGTCCTTGGTGTACCAACTCCGAAGAAGGTGCTACTGTAGGCAATATTTTCTATGGAGATAAGGGAATATTGGTCGTAGACGGTTATGACAAGTATAAAACATATTTAGGACAGGACAGAACACCAGGTAAATCTGGTGAGGATGGTGGAGAGTCTGGATCTGGAATGGACCGCGGTGCTGGTGGTACGGACGGCCATTTTGCCAACTTTATAGAGGCAGTGCGCAAGCGCGATAAAACTATTTTGAACGGGCCAGTAGAAACGGCGCATCTTTCCTCAGGATTGGCGCATTTGGGCAATATTGCCTACAGGACGGGTCGTGTCCTGGACTTTAACCCAAAATCTGAATCTTTCGTAAACGATGCGGAAGCGGATAAGATGCTTAGAAGGGATTATCGTAAAGGATTTGAGGTTCCTGAAAATGTATAATTAGACAGAGCGCTATATAATGCCATTTACATTGAATGGTATGGCAGCTTAAAAACAATGCCCAAGGTCTTGAATCTTGGGCATTGTTATATTATGAATATCTTTTCCGTTTTTTATTCGGGAATTTTTTCACCGAAGGAGAGAGGTCAGAACTGCAATTTTTGGTAGGTCTCGGCGACGTAAAATAGAAAATTTCGGTTTTAGACTCTGAGGTCAATATGACGCCTATAATTATGGGAAGGGTAATACTTGTACTGTGCGCAGGCAAGATCCCCTATAGCCTGCCATTGGGAAAGTCTGTTTGAAGAATTGGACTAGGTTTTTTTCTTTTCATGGGGCTCAGTGTCCTGTCCCGTTTTTCCTTCTTTGCTAGATATATTTTGCATAAATACCGTAAATTCTTTTGTAAAATTATCTAAGTCCAGTGCTGAAGGTTTTAAATAACCGACAATTTTTTTTAATTCGTAAGTAGAATAATCTATTGATTCGTCAAGAAGGTTGGTAATGCCTAAAATTTGTGTAATAGGTTGCCTAACATTATGCGAAATCATGTGTATCATATCTTCTAGTCCCTCAATATAGTTTCTTAAAGATTCTTCGGTTTTAATAAGCTCGGTGTAAGCAATAGTAAGTTCTGATGCCAATTCTCTTTTTGCCCCATATTGCACAGCAAGTTCATTGTTCAAAATGATTAGCTCTTCAGCCCGTTTCTGTTTTTCATCTTTTTGAAAATTAAGTTCATCATTAGCAATGATTAGTTCATCTGCCCGATTTTGCTTTTCATCCCTTTGAAAATCAAGATTATTGTTTGCAGTGATTAGTTCATTGGCCCGTTTTTGTTTTTCATTTTTTTGAAAAGTAAGTTCTTTGTTTGCAATGATTAGTTCGGCAGCCCGTTCTTGTTTCATTTTATAATCAGTTACATTTTCATTTTTAAATTTAATTAGTTCAGCTTTTAATGTTTCAATTTCTACATTTTGAAACACTAATTCTCTTTTTAATCTTTGAAAATCTTCTATTTCTATTTTTTCATTCATGATTGAGAGATTTGAAGTGCCTACTCCATTAAAGTGGGTTGGTTTCAAAATCGTTTAAAACAGAGGTCCACGAAGAAATCCTACTTTGTTTAAAGGTAAGTGATTTTTTCTAATTGGAACGGGATAGGGTTACTTAGGCGGATGTTTCCATGGCTGAGAAATAAAAAATACCTTTTCTTTATGATAAAAATACTTGTAGGTTTTTACAAGGTTTGAATATTTTTTTATTGTTTGAAGCTTCAGAATGGGAACTAGGCAGTAGCTCGCTATTCATTGGTACTGTTTTTATACAGATTTCAGGTAGGGGATTTTAGTTATTATCTATCTTTATCAATCGTTTAATCCCTTGCCGTTGAGAATTTGCACCATACATTTTTCAATCCTAGATGTTCTGGTTTTGGATTGTTTGGGTTGGGAAAAATGGAGAAGATATCCTCTTTGTCGGCCTGGGGTGAGCGATTCAAAGGCAGATTTTAATTCAGGAGTTTCATCCAGTTTCTTTTGAAATTCCTCTGGCACTGTATATTCCTTGGTCTTTTTAAATTCTATTTTTAGCCCGGCTTTTTCGACCTCCATGGCCTCAAAGATATAGGCTTTCAGGGTTGCTTCCATCCCAGCTATTTCCTGAGCATTGGTAAACCTGATCTGCCGTGCTGCCTGTACATTCTCGGTTTGTTGAATAAGGATGTTATTGGTATCCTTTAATAGGGCACCTTTGTGGAAAAGCAGGGCACAATATTCTTTAAACCCATGTATTAAAACAATGTTTGTTTGCTTATAAGTATAACAAGGTTTGCCCCATTTTAATTCTTCGGATAGTCCACAGTCGAGAATAAGCTTTCTCAATTGCTTATAGGCGACCTGCCACTTACCAGCTTTATTAAAGAAAAAATCAACCTCGGGATTCATAGGGTCAGCGTTTTTAAATGTTATCTAAGGGGTTCTACTTTGTATATCAACTGGAAGTTTCCGATCAGAGACATCTTTTTGAATAAAAATAACGAATCTAAACTGTTTATAAAATGAAGGACTTTATGCTGGAACTGATCGATATTTGCCTTTGGTTATTTCATCCAAATAGCTTTTGATTTCTTTTTGTAGCTTGTTTATTCGCTTTTTCAAATCAATTTAATTTCTTTTGATTATTGATGCCTGAATTGAACTAGCTTCCAGTTAGTAATTGTTTACGTTTATCATTAAAAAATTTAAGCCCTGGTTTAGCGTGTTCGTTTTTTGTCTTTTGTTAAAATTACCCAAATCAGAAATGAAAAGCCAAAAGTTATAATTGCGAAAAACTTCTCGAAATTTGTTTCTGCAAAAATATTTCCAAGGGTGTTAAATCCAAAAATCACTAAAAATGCCCATAAGGCTAGGTTAACAAATTTCAGTGGTATAAATTCCTTTAAATATTTTCCTTTTATTAAAAGAATAGCGAATAGAAAAAAATTGATTGCCATTGAAATAGTTTCAAAAACATACATTGAAGAATCATTTTTTAGTCTTCCTCCCCAAGCGATTTCATAGGGTATTATTTTTAATATTATACTTAAATGAAAGAGCATTACCGCTACTAAAGACCAGAGCATTAATCTAATCGCAATTTTAGAATTCATTCTTGTTTCAATTTTCTTGCAAGGACATACGAGTGCCTTAATAAGATGGTCACATTAATGCGGATAGCTCCTAGGCCAACCGTGTTTTTACTTCTTTTCTAATTTAGTCCGATCCCATTTAGAAGTGTTAGCTGCCGCTATATAGGTTGTTCTTAAAAAGTCATGTAATGTTGCTTCCGGATTTTTTGAATTTTGTACATCTTCATATTTCAAGAAAAACTCCCCCATTTCGGGGCTATAAAAAGCCTCTTTCGGTAAAACTTTTTGCTCTCCAAAACTGGCGTCACTTGGGTAGGCGTAGGCATAAAAAACGGGGTTGGGAGAATCCTTAGAGCCAGGCCAAAAACCGGCACTGCATACCTCTTGGGAATAGGCTTCCTGCATTACGTCCAAAGGCATATTGGGCATACCTCCTTGATGAAGAGGAGCTGGGTTTCCTGAAAATCGGGTAACTGCCAAGTCGAATGCACCCCAAAACAAATGGACTGGACTGGCTTTGCCTATAAAATCGCTTCTGAATTCATTAAAAACGGCATTCACTTTTAACATGGCTCTCCAAAGTGCATTCGCCACATCTGGATCATAGGATTTATTGATCACATTCTCAGAGAATGGAATTGCAGGGTCCATTTCATTTGGCTTGGAATGAATATTTATATTAATGCCAATACTGGATAACTTTTCGAATAGTTCCTTATAAAAGTTGGCAACAGTTCTTGGTTTTAAGTCCATAGACACTGTTGCTGCATTTGAACATTGAATAAAGAGTTTATGCGTTTTGAAATTAAAATCTATTTGGAATATTCGCCCCTGAAATGTAATACCATTGGTTGAATATCCTGTCGGGGTAATATAAAGGGTGGTATGCCAAGAGTGATTTTGCCAGGGCATGGTCTTTAGACGTATTTTTCCAACGATTTGTAACCATTGGTGAAGTGTTTCAATGGTGTCTTGCATATCTGCAAAATTTAATACTGGCCAATGCTGTTCATTTTTCATTTCATTTTTATTAATACTCACATACGGTGAGTGGATGGAATGTAGCGAGTATAAGATAATGCATTTTCAGTTTAATGCAGAGTCAAATTGTTATATTTTGCTGTTATCCTATAAGTTTTGAAAGCTGAAAAGGAACATTTCTAGCGCTTTTGGAATAGGCAAAAACCTTTTGAAAAGCCAATAATGAGGGTGTTTTTAGGGGTGTAGGTATATGCACTTCTTTAATCGCGGGTTATTACAAAGGGTCATTAGTTCCTAAATATAGGGGCCACATTACATACCGAAATTCAAATTATTCCATACTTTTATTGGCAAAGATTGGTTGCAAATTATTAAGATGCAGATAACCTTTCTTTCAACTAGCTCCTAAATTTAAAAAGTTAATTTAGCTGCCAACTTAGTAATACTATGAAACTAAAATGCACTTTACTTCTATTTCCGCTGCTCTTTTGTCTATTGTTATGTGGAAACGTGTCATATTCCCAAACAACAAAAACACCGGAAGTTTTCTTAGACCCTATCTTCAAGGTTAATTATGGGGATGCTACAGCGGATAAGCCCCAATCAAAATCATGGACAACTGATCATGGGCAATGGCTAATAGTTGGTGATGAAGATGGACCTAAACTATTAAAAAGAGATGCTTCAGGATGGACGAGTCAATCTGCGGTGAATCAGGCATGGCATACTTTGCCGAGCAAGGCCGATGTATTCAGCAAAGGAAATGAGGCGCAAATAGTGCTAGTTGGAGAATGTGCTTTGAATGTAGTTCAAATAACTTATTCTCGCCATAGCAAGCAATATGAGCATCAATGGAAGGCTAATCTGCCCATTCCTCAGGACTGCCACTCCATTGAAACTGCCACTATTACAAAAGATTCAAAAAATCAATATTGGGTTTGTGCGGACATGAATGAAAAAATTATGGTTTGGCATTCCTCCAATGGACAAGATTGGTCGGATCCATTTACATTGGCAGATAACATCAATAAAGATGATATCTCCTTAATAGCCCAACTAAAAAATCAAGTATCAGTTATCTGGTCTAACCAAAATACCCAATCCATCATTGAGCGAATTCACTATGACGGGGATGCTCCTAATAACTGGTCAGCACCTATAATTGTACAAGAGGGTGATAATAATGCAGACGATCATTTAAATGCTACTGTGTTTAAAAATGGGGAAATGGCTTTGGTCACCAAGAACAGTGTGGACAAGATCAATCAACCTCAGTTTGTATTGCGAGTAAGGGATCGGAAGGGTAAATGGTCAAACATTCCATACGAAAACCTCAAGCCCGGATTTAGTCCTAGCCGTCCTATTATCAATCATATTGAATCAGGGAAAATATTTGAAGTGCATTCAGTGAAAAATCGAGAGAATAATCGATATTATATTTCTGTCAATGAAATAGTAAAGCAGAAAGATGGCTGGGAGTTTAGGGAACTCATCCAATTAAAAACCAAAATAAATGGAAAAAATGGTGATGCTACTTCTAGTAAGGCCAGCTTTTTACCCAATGAAGCGAAACTAATATTTTTCTCTGATGATTTGGGAAATGTTTATTCGTTTGACCTAGATACGTTATTATAGGTTTAGCTTTTTTTTCAAGAACTATTGTCCTTCCCCGAACTCATCATATGTAAAAACATATTGTTTAAAAGGTCTTTTTAAGGCTCGACTAGGTAGAGAAGTTAGCAGAGGTCATAGTAGTTGCTGGAAACGAACTGATATCAAAATCAGAGGTCTCACAAGCGATGAAGGACCGAACGTAAATTTCCTTGAAATTAGAATAGGAATTCACTTTGTTGTATAGTCTATTCATAAAGTAGCGGATAGCTTTAGTTGGTGAAAAGAACAGCTATGTGATGATTTACGAACCGCCGTATACGAGACCCGTACGTACGGTGGTGTGAGAGGCGCACTCCGTCAGTCAATGGCGGAGCCGTATACTCGATTGTGCGGTCGTTATTTCTCTTTTCATTAAAAATATTTGATGTTTCGTAAATCTTGATCCACCTTTGTAAAAATTAAAATTTCGAAAATTGATAGCCTTCCTTCTTTAATTTACTAATTAGTTGATCTAGGTGTAAATAGAATTTATCCTTTCTTCTTGGGCTAGTACCAGGATGAATTAGTAAGTGAAAACCATTCATGCTATTTAATGATAGGTAGCTATATATACTTTCTAAAATATCATTACTTGAGATGTAGTTGGGCATATCGGGTGTTGTATAATCAGCATTGGAACGAGTACCGCTAGAAAAATTGACCGTTATTTGGTCTAATTGTGAGGCAATATGAACCACTTTTTTATTGTACCATTCATAAGGTGGCATAAAATATTTTGGTCGAATTCCTAGTTTTTTCAACGCATGTAGGTTCTGTAAGATATCCTCTTTTATACGATTTTCTGAATGTAAAAGACTGTCTCTTTTTGTCCAGTCACAGTACAAGAGATGTTTGTCCGAATGAGCTCCCACAAAGTGTCCTTTTTTTGCAATACCTTGTACTAAGGCCTCGTTGTTCCGTACAAAATCGCCAGTAAAAAAGAATGATCCTTTCACTTTTTGCTTATTTAGAACATTAAGCACATATTCAAAACCTTCAATATGGTCATGACCTGTAAAACATAGATAGATATTTTTCTTTAAGGTATCTGACCTAATAATTGCGCCTTCCTTATCAAATATACTTTGTGCATAAAGTGATATACTAATTAGTATAAATAAGAAACTTAAATTAATTCTGTTCACTGCTTAACTTGGTTAAAATAAGAAGTAATTCCGCCGAACCATCTAAGGTTGGCTCATTTGTACTATAATCTGCCCAATCATCCATATACTTGATGTGCTTAGGTTGTAAATGGTTATATTCATCAGGTTCTGATGGCGTAATTCCTATCATTTTATCATGAATAGTGGACCAAAGTGGACCATCAACAAGACTTCCTTTTATTGGTTTTTTATAAATTCTCCAAAATGGCATATGTACATCAACTGGGGTATCAGTATTTTCTGGAATTTCTGTAATCATACTCGAATTCCATGGGTTTAAGCCTAATAACCAATCTATATGATTTTGCATTAGAACACGATATTTTGTTGAACCTGTCATTTCTTCATACAGCATTGCTTGCGTGGAGACAGCTGCTGCTAAATTATTGGAGCACCATATAAACAATTGCCCTGCCCCATAAGGGTTTTCATCCGCTCTCTTTTTTATGTTTTCTAGATTGTGGCCATAATAGTCGACCATTTCTTTTTTATCTTTTGAATTACCAACTTGCCATAATGCATAATGTCCCATGTTTACATATGGATACATCTCGTAGTGGCTGGTGGAGTCTCGTTCCATCCAAGACCAATTACCAATGATTTTAGCGTATTTTCTTGCGTCTTTCAGGAATTTTTCATCTTTGGTAATCTTATATAAAGAAGCCGCCGCCCATTCCATATCGTCGGCCCAAGTATTTTCTTCATAACGATAGGGAGCACCAAAACTGTTTCCTTGTTGGTATCCTTCTTGCTGTTTTCCCATATTGTAAAGTTCGTGTGCGGCATTCAGACATGTTTGTGCAAAAATTTCATATTCCTCAAACTGGCTAAACACTTCATACCCCAGTACCAGGGTAGCAGCTGAACGACCCGCTAAATTTGCAATTCCTGTAGCCTTACTTTTGTATTTCGAAAGACCTTGTGGCTTGCCTGTAGCAAAATAAACAGGCCTAAAACTATTTGGCCCCCATCCATAATCAGCATTTTCTTCATGAGGAAGTTTAAAACCTTTGTGGTCTCTATCATCCGCTACTTGATGGTACAACTCATCTGGGCTTGGATGTAGTTTCAATATCCATTCCAGGCCCCACTTTGCTTCATCTAGTACGTCGGGTAATTTATTTACACCATCTAAGCCTCTAGCATCAACTTTATCCTGAAAACTACTTGGATCCATTTGATAGGCCATTAATAATCTAGCAGTTGTATTGCTACTTGTTATTAGATATTTTAATTGGTCACCAGCATCGTGCCAACCACCAGTGGCATCAATTCTAGTAGAATCTAATCTTTTACCAAAAAAACTTAACCCGTCTTTTTGATGACAGAACTCCTTCGTGTAAGGATTAAACCCACAACGTTGTGTTCTTATAAAACTAACGACATCTTCTTGCCATTTGGGATAAGGTTCAATCGAGAAAGGTTGACTAGTAATTTCACTTTCTTTAAGTTTAAAGAAATAGTTTCCACTTTTTTCAAAATCAGAAAAATCTACTGTATAGTAATGAGAAAATGGATGCCAAGACTCTTCATGAAGTAAGGACTTGTACTCTTTTAGAGTTACTCCTTTCTCATTTTTTAATATCAATATTGGATTGTTCAGTATTCCTTTACTAAGAATAACTGCTTTTTTGGGCATATTGCTTGGGTAGCCTTGTAAGTTAACTCTAATCTCTACCTCAGATTGTGCATGAGAATTAGTGACATAAACTCCAAACAACAGCATATATAATATTCGAATAATACTCATAAGACATTGCTTCTTTTACTACTTAATTTCATTACTCCATTTTTTTACATTACTGCCAACGACTATGAATAAGAATAGTGCGGTTTTGTATGCGAGATTTTTCCGAAGGAAAATCAGATGTAACAAATCAGCACTAACATTTGATTAAGCACTAACTACCGCATTATTTTTGTACGGTGTTCTCGGTAGTAATTTTTTATATTTACAATCCGATTTGAACACAATTTCATCTTATAATTGTTTGCTATACACATTACTTCTGACCCTCTTTACCTTTAAAGGCGGAAATGGTATTTCCATCATAACGATATACCCCATCTAAAGCGCCGAACCAAATACCTCCATCATTAGCTTCTAAAATCCCAAAAATCATTCCTCTATTATCTTCATATTCTGATACTATTTCGGTTACAGTTGGCTTTTTATTTGACAATGCCTTTTCATCATAACGGGAAAGCAACCATCTTCGGTCATTAGACCTTTGTGAACCAGTCCAAATGTTTCCATTTTTATCTTCGTAGATACACCCAACAAAATTCTGTGTGAAATTGGTAAATGTACGACCGTCATAGCGCCAAAGGCCATCAGTTCCGCCGAGCCAAATATTGCCTTTTTTATCTTCGATTATAGTACGAACATTTATAAAAGGTTTGCCATTATGGGTAATAACGGTAAATGTTTTTCCATCATAAACGGAGGCCTTACCACCTGTGCCAAACCATAATTTTCCAGTTTTATCTTCAATAATAGAATTAACATCATTGTGGGGAAGTTCTTCTTTGATTGTAAAATTTCGAAAAGATTTCCCATTGTACCTGCTTGCTCCGCCTTCAGTACCGAACCAAATATTGCCGGTTTTATCTTCATAAATATCAGTAACTCGATCATTGGCAAGTCCGTCCATTTTTGTAAAATTCAGAAAGGAGTTCCCATCGTAATAATAAACCCCTGAACCAACAGAACTAAACCAAAAATTTCCTTTTCTATCTTCTAAAACAGAAAAGAAGCGAGCCGAACTTACTTTACTTGTGATATTGGTAAACGATTTTCCATCATACCGAAAAATACCGTCAAATGCAGCAATCCAAATGTTGCCCTTTCTATCTTGCTTGATAGTACGAGTGATATTGTTAGGTATGGTGGAAGTGATTACATCTTTGGTTAAAGGTCCTTGGGGAGTGATTATGTCTTTGGTTTCGGACTGGATAGTATCTTTTGGTAGCTCAGTCTTTTTTTGTCTTTTACATAAAGTGCAAAAAATAAACATCAAGAACAAAGCCAATAATTTTATGATTTTCTTCATTTATTACAGAGAACAATTGTATATAGTTACTAGTAGCTATATATCTTTTATTTATCCTTTTTCAAACACATATTGTACGAATGTGCCATGGGCATTTATTAAGGTTTAATTTACAATATTTTTTAATGTGCTAGGGTTAAGAGGTATTGTAATATCTTTTTCTTAATTAGTAGTAGTAGAGCGGGGTATTTTCTATCTTTGCGCCATGGTAAAAGAAGATGTTTTAGCGTTGGTCGACCAGGGCCTAATGCTGCCGTTAATGGAAGAGTTTTACACTATTCAGGGCGAAGGGTTCCACAAGGGAACCGCTGCTTATTTTATTCGTGTGGGTGGTTGCGACGTAGGTTGCCATTGGTGCGATGTTAAGGAGAGCTGGAATGCGGACACCCATCCGCCAACGGGCATAGACCATATTGTGGCCAATGCGGCTAAACATTCAGATACCATAGTCATTACCGGGGGGGAACCACTCACCTGGGATATGGGCCCCCTAACAGATGCACTAAAGACTAAAAATCTAAAAATCCATATAGAAACTTCTGGAGCCTATCCACTTTCAGGAACCTGGGACTGGATCTGTCTTTCCCCCAAAAAGAATAAGTTGCCCGAAGGTATTATCTATGACAAGGCACATGAATTAAAGATGATCGTGTATAATAAGCACGACTTTATTTTTGCCGAGGAACAAGCGGCCAAGACCAATAAGGACTGTATTTTGTACCTGCAACCGGAATGGAGCGTAAGGGATAAGGTGACTCCTTGGATCGTAGATTATGTAATGCAAAACCCCAAGTGGAAAGTGTCTTTGCAAACGCATAAATATTTGAATATTCCGTAGACGTAAGTTGAATGTTCAAAGTTGGAAAGTTCAAGGTTAAGGCTCTTTGAATACTAGATACTAACTACTCAATTCTCAATACTGATTACCCACAACTGTGTACTGGCGCCACTGCAATTAACAGATTGCCGCGCTGCGCCTCCCTTTCGGTAGGCTGGCTAGCAATGACGTTTTAAAAAAAGCCTCCCTATATCAGGAATGTAAAATTATCATTATGAACATCCCTGATTAGAGTTGACCGATTTAATTAATTAATTGATTGTCAACTGCCAACTGCCAACTGTCCACTGATTATTGACCACTGATTACTGATTACTGAATACCACCCATTGTTAATTGTTTATTGTCCACTGCTAATTGCTCATATCCCGCTATCTTCTCCTCCGATTGTCGGAGAATCCACCTCCCTTCGCACTTCGACTCCACTAATAGCACAGGGCTGACGGGAAGAGCTTTTTTGTTTTATGCCCATTAAGAAACAATCCTGTTGTCAGGGCTTTTAATTTTCCTACTGCAACTCGTTTTTAAACTTTCCAACTTTGAACTTTTAATACAGTCTCACTGTTTCCTATGTGCCAATACTATCGGGGGTTGTCCGTTGAACGGATTCTGCATTCTGCCAATGGTCTTGGCTCCCATACCGGAGGCCCTTATAACACTTTTGTCCCCATAGCGTTCCCTGATCTTGTCCAAGGCGCTGTATAGATTTAATATCTCCTCGGTGTCGTCGAATAAATTGATCTGGTAGTGGCCCTGTACCAAATGACTGAAGCGAATACCTACCAACCGGATCAAGAGTCTCTTGTTGTAAAGTCTATTGAAGAGGTCCAAGATTTGGGGAATCAGAATATGGTCTGCACTGGTGTAAGGAATTTTTAGTTGTTTGGAATAGGTATTAAAATCCGAATAACGAATTTTTACAGCAATACAAGCGGTAAGTTTTTTTCCCCTCCGTAATTGATAGGCCAGATTCTCTGTCATGGCAATAAGGATCCCACGTAGTTTAATGACATCTATGGTATCCTTGTCAAAAGTACGTTCGGTGGAAATGGATTTACGTTCGGAAAAAGGGATAACAGGGGTATTGTCTATGCCATTGGCCCGCTTCCAAATTACGCCCCCGTTGGCACCCAATACCCGCTGCATCATATCCATGGGCATTTCTTGAATGGTTTTTATTTGTCGTAACCCTAAATTCCGGAGAGTCTGATAGGTTTTGTCACCCACCATAGGTATTTTTTTAATAGATAAAGGCGCTAAAAATAGCTTCTCGTACCCTAAATCTATCCTTAATTCATTATTGGGCTTGGCTTCATTGGTGGCTACTTTGGATACCACCTTATTAGCCGATAGACCAAAGGAAATGGGAAGTCCGGTTTCTTTAATAATTTTATGGCGTAGCTCGGTAGAATATTGATGGCAGCCATAAAACCGGTCCATTCCGGTTAGATCGGCGTAAAATTCATCGATACTGGATTTTTCGAATAGAGGTACGTGTTCTTTAATAATATCGGTTACGATATCGGAATGCTTGCTGTAGTTTCCTGCATTCCCTTTTATGACAATAGCCTCTGGGCAAAGTTCCTTGGCCATTTTCATAGGCATGCCGGAATGTACTCCAAAACCTCTGGTTTCGTAGCTGCATGCTGCCACCACCCCTCTGTCGCTAACGCCACCAACCAGTATGGGCCTATGCTCCAATTTACTGTCTTGAAGTCGCTCTACGGATACAAAAAAAGTATCCAAATCCAAATGTAGTATTGTTTTGTTCATTGCACACCAAAAAAAGGTATGCTAAATTATGGAATATATCCATGAATTAGGATAATATCCAATATTTATTTTAAAAGTAACTTTATCCTTAGGTCAACATGATAAAATGTAACCTAATTAAGTTGTTCAGATAGGGGGAACTAACATAACATCAAAAAAAATAAGAAGATGGTATAAAGTTGAAAGTGTACAAAACCTAATGATTTGGAAGCAAAAATATGCTATTCAAAGGTGTATAGCATAATCGAGAAAAAGGCAAGGAAAAAGCAAAGGAAAACTAAGAGCAACAACAACTTTAGTGTTATTGGAACTTCAAATCCATCACTTTTTCCTACCAACAATTCCTTTAAATACTGCATAACTTTCATACTAATGCATTTCGTCTTTTTTTAATCCCAAGCAAATCCGGTAGACAATCTAAATATGAAAGCGTACAATACTACGGCAAACATAGCTATACTGAACCATAAGAAAGCTTTGAAATAATTTCTAACAATGATGTTACCTAGGTTCTTAAATCCTTCGGCATAAATTTCTTTAACGAGTAATAATGTTTTCATCCTTTTTGTTTAATGTTATAGGGCAAAATTCGACTAGCATTGCCCTAAATGGAAATTTAGTTGTTAAAAGGAATAAAAACGGGTCAAAAAACGAGTAGAAAAATTTTGCTCGGATGTATGGTTATTTACAAAGGATAAACCGCAATTGGGCCCCTGAACATGAGAGGTATTTCAAGGGTGTTAATGGCGGTTTAACGGAGGGTAGTTGGTCTATAAGAGCCTGAAAATATTTGACTTGGGAAAGATTGGTCCAAGACACGTTCTCTGGAACAAGCAAGGGTATTGCTTTATACAGAAATCTTTTTGTATTGCTTTATCCAGAATTAGACGGCTCTAAAAACTTGTTATAATAGTATACTTTCCAAGAAGGTATGAGGTATTTTGTAAGTTAATATGAGGCTATTGCCAATGGCATTAATCTGTTCTAGTGTTACGCATTAATCCTTCTTGTGCCACCGAGGCGACAAGAACACCATTTCTGTCAAAAATACTTCCTCTGGAAAAACCTCTTGAATTAGAAGCACTGGGACTGTCCATGGTATACAAAAGCCATTCCCTTTCTTAGTTCTTCACGATGGGGTAGGGAATCTTTAACAAACTATAATTATATATAGGTCGATAATTCCTGTTGCTGGGAAGTTGACTTTTATTTTCCTTAGAAGTATGCCTATAATTATGGGTACTAGGAATAATTCGCTTCCAGAGAATTCTTTTCTCTAGGCAATGATGAAAAGAATAGTCCTACCTTATTTAAAAATAATAACTATTCTATATGCAATTAAGATAATGGGACTTGGTTAAATGGATAAAATCGCTATGGATTTCGTAACCGAGTTATTTTCCTAATAAGAGTATAGCAAAATAGAGGCCAATGATAAGAAAAAGCAAAGGAACACAAAAAACAATAATTTCAGTGTAATTGAATCGTCCATGCCTTCACTTTTTTCTATCAAAAATTCTTTTGCCAACTGCATACTTTTCATACTCAAGTATTTTCTTATTTAGTCCCAAGCAAATCCGGTAACCAATCTAAAAATGAAAGCGTACAATACTACGGCAAACATGGCTACACTGAACCACATAAAAGCTTTAAAATAATTTCTAACTATAACGTTTCCTACGTTTCTAAACCCTTCGGCATAAATTTCTTTAACGAGTAATAATGTTTTCATATTTTTTGTTTAATGTTATATGGCAAATGTCAAACAGTCATGCGCTAAATGGAAATTTAGTTGTTAAAAGGAATAAAAACGAGTTCAAAAACGAGTAGAAAAATTTTGCAAGGATGTATGGTAGCATATAAATGATAAACTGCAACTAAGCTATTGCCCTTGAAAGCTATTTCAAGGGTATATATAACAATTAAGAAGGGGCATTTGGTATGTTGGCTATAAAGTATTTAGTCAAAAAACGTTTGGTCCAAGACACCTTCTAAGGAACAAGTAAGGGTGTGTTTTGTACAGAAATCTTTTTGTATTGCTTTATTCAGAATTAGACGACCCTAAAAATGGATCAATCCCAATTGTTGGATGTAAATTGGAAAAAGATAGAAAAGTCTATTCTAGAATTCGTGCTCTGTTCATTTTTTGCATCGCCCAAAAAACGAACCAAAATCCCGATAACTATCGGGAGTAGGCTGATTTTAAATTTCTTTAAATCCACGCACTTTCCACAGCCGCACCGTCCAGGCCGCTTTCACTAAGGTGAAATGCTCTTTGGACGGCTACCTAGACCCAATGTGGAAACTACTTGATTTGAGACGAAATTGAAAATAGGCCGTTCCTTTGTTCTTTCAACCTACTTAGTTCAGATAAATCATTGACCAGCCTTGAACATTGTGCTCAAAGTTTATGGTTTGCTTGGTCTTCTTCTGTAGTGGAGATGTCATGGCCGTAAAGAATTATTGAGGCCTTGGAAATAATTTAGGCCATGGCATCGGTCCATAAAATCCCAAGATTTTATGGACCACCTAGCGAAGAAGGGTCTTTTCTTTTGTTTCGTTTTATTCATTGCCTGTTTATTTTAGAATAAGGTATTCATGAACCTCCTGCGTCGGTTTCATTGGAAAGCAAAGAAATCGAAGATTCACGAAAACAGATAAAAGACAATAAAAACCACCTGAGTAAAATGAAAGAATAATTTCAACTTAAGTTTTAATCAATTCTTTATGATAAACAAAACTAACGATTTAAAAATGCGACAAATTATATCAATCCAATTTTTGCAGAAACACAACCATTAATAATGATTCCTAAAAACTTGTTATAATAGGATTCTTTCCAAGAAGGTATGAGGTATTTTGTAAGTTAATATGAGGCTATTGCCAATGGCATTAATCTGTTCTAGTGTTACGCATTAATCCTTCTTGTGCCACCGAGGCGACAAGAACACCATTTCTGTCAAAAATACTTCCTCTGGAAAAACCTCTTGAATTAGAAGCACTGGGACTGTCCATGGTATACAAAAGCCATTCGTCTATTTTAAAATTGCGGTGAAACCAAATGGCATGGTCTATACTGGCATAAAAAGTCTTTCCCTTTCTAAGTTCTTCACGATGGGGTAGGGAAGCGGTCGTAAGAATGTTGTAATCCGAGGCATACGCCAATAATTGCTGTTGAAGGGGCAAATCGGCTTTTACCTTTTCCGTGGCACGCATCCACATATGGTTAAATGGTGGGCCGTTTTTTGCAAGCAGGGCCGTTAGGCGTTCTACCGGTTTAAATTCAAATACCTTGGGATGGGTAAGCTTTATAAGATTATAGGAGTCCGGATCTGTTTTTTCCATTTCCTCAATTTGCTCCAAGCTGTTCATTAATTTTTTCGGAGTAATTAAATTTGGCATGGTAATCTGATGTTCTACCCCATCTTCCCTCACTTGAAAAGATGCCGCCATATTAAAGATGGCCTTACCGTTTTGTTTTGCTACCACCCTACGGGTAGTAAAACTACGTCCGTCCCTTAGACGATCTACTTCATAGGTAATGGGTATGCTCAAATCGCCTCCCAAAATAAAATACCCGTGCATGGAATGGGCCATTTTATCGTTGGATACTGTTTGGTAGGCCGCATGTAAAGACTGTCCCAATACCTGTCCCCCAAAGACTCGACCCCAAGGGGCCTGATAGTTTTGTCCCACAAAGGTATTGTCGTTGATACGCTCCAAGGTTAGTAATTGTATAAGTTCTTCTAAATTGCCCATGAGATGTTATTGATTCAAAATTACTTTAAGTGATCAGGAAATATTACAAAGGTATGTTTCCATGTTTTTTCTTGGGCAAATTCACCACCTTATTTTCTAATAGGGCAAAAGCCTTTATTAATTTTCTACGGGTATTCCTAGGGAAGATGACTTCATCTATAAATCCTCTTTCCGCTGCACTATAGGGATTGGCAAACTTATTGGCATATTCCTCCTCTTTTTCCTTAAGCTTAGCTTCCGGGTCATCTGAAGAGATGATTTCTTTTCTAAAGATGATCTCACTGGCTCCTTTGGCGCCCATTACCGCAATTTCGGCTCTTGGCCAGGCATAGTTGAGGTCTGCTCCAATATGTTTGGAATTCATTACATCATAGGCTCCGCCGTAAGCTTTTCGGGTAATAACGGTGACTTTAGGAACAGTGGCCTCACTAAGGGCATACAACAGCTTGGCTCCATTGGTAATGATACCGTTCCATTCCTGATCGGTACCCGGTAAGAATCCAGGAACATCCACCAATACCAGAAGTGGAACATTGAAACAATCGCAGCAGCGAGTAAATCGGGCTGCTTTTTTGGAACTGTTCACATCTAAAACACCGGCCAAACTCATGGGCTGATTGGCTACGATCCCAATACTTTTTCCCGCCAATCTTGCAAAGCCTACGACTATATTTTCCGCATAGTGTTTGTGGACCTCAAAGAATGGTGAGTCATCAATAATTTCATTGATGATATGACGCATGTCATATGGCTGATTTGCATTCTTGGGAATAATGTTTTCCAACTTTTCCCGAATCTCCGTATTTAGGGAATAGGGGAGTGGTTTGGGAACTTCCTCACAATTCTGGGGTAAAAAACTAATGAGTTTCTTTATTTGAGCAATGCATTCCAAATCGTTTTCAGCCGTAAAATGGGTAACCCCGGATTTGGTGGCATGGGTCATTGCCCCGCCCAGTTCCTCAGAACTAACCTCTTCATTAGTCACCGTTTTTACAACATTGGGTCCGGTGACGAACATATAACTCGAATTTTCCACCATCAAGGTAAAATCGGTCATAGCTGGGGAGTAAACCGCTCCCCCTGCACAGGGCCCCATAATAGCAGATATTTGTGGGATAACGCCAGAGGCCATTACATTCCTATGAAAGATATCTGCATATCCACCTAGCGATCGGACCCCTTCCTGTATCCTTGCGCCTCCACTATCGTTCAGTCCAATAATGGGCACTCCTATTTTCATGGCCATATCCATTACCTTGCAAATTTTTTCGGCATGGGTCTCGGAAAGGGAGCCTCCGAATACGGTAAAATCTTGGGCAAAAACGCAGACCTGTCTGCCGTTAATAGTTCCATAACCGGTTATCACCCCATCGCCATAAAAAATTTGTTTGCCCATACCAAAATCATTGGTTCTATGGGTGACCAAGGCACCTAACTCTTCAAACGAACCTTGGTCCAACAAAAAATGAATGCGCTCCCGAGCGGTAAGCTTGCCCTTGTCATGTTGGGTGTCAATACGTTTTTGGCCGCCACCTAATTTTGCGAGGGCAATTTTATCTTCGAGTGATTTTATTTTTTCCTTCATAAAGCAATGTTTTTTGCCGTTTAAAATTAGGGGTACATTTACTGCTTATCGCTCTGTTCTTTTTTGTGGCCAATTGGAGTTTTCATGTTCAGGAAGCTTTATTTTATCCTTATTCTCCAGAAACAGTTTCAGTCCCACCATGGCTGCTATTTTACGTTCCTGTCCATATTTAAGGTGTAAGAATTCCGGAGTGAAGTAGTTCTTGATAAAATGGGTGTCGAAATTCCCTGATGAAAAGGCCTCATGTTCACAAACAAACTTCCCAAAGGATAGGGTAGTGGAAATCCCCTTGATCTTAAACTCCGAAATTGCACGGATCATTAATTGAATGGCTTCCTCGCGATTTTTACCGTAGGTTATTAACTTGGCCAACATGGGGTCGTAATAAATGGGAATGGTCATGCCTTCCTCAAAACCGTCATCTAGTCTTATACCTTGTCCCTGTGGGCGCTTATAGGTTTCCAATGTGCCCATGCTGGGTAAAAAATCATCTAAAGGATCCTCAGCATAGACCCTAACTTCCAAGGCATGACCTGTTATTTTTAAATCTTCCTGCGAAAATGCCAATTTTTCTTTTCTGGCGATTTTTATTTGTTGCTCTACCAAATCAATACCAGTAATTAATTCTGTTACCGGATGCTCTACCTGCAAACGGGTATTCATTTCTAGAAAATAAAATTTGTTTTCACTATCCAATAGGAATTCCACGGTTCCTGCACTTACATAGTCACAGGCCTTGGCTACCTTTACGGCCGCTTCTCCCATGGCTGTTCTTATTTCCTGGGTCAATATGGAAGATGGAGCCTCTTCCACAACCTTTTGATGTCTTCTTTGTATACTGCATTCCCGTTCAAAAAGATGTACAATGTTGCCATAGGTATCGGCGAGAATTTGAATTTCTATATGTCTGGGAGATTCAATATATTTTTCTATAAAGACGGAACCATTTCCAAAAGCTGCTTTGGCTTCGCTTATGGCGCGCTCCATTTGATCTGGCAATTCGGAAAGGTGGTGGACCACCCGCATGCCTTTACCACCACCACCGGCGGAGGCTTTTATTAGGACAGGAAATCCGATTTTTATAGAAATTTGCTTGGCCAAAGCAATATCGGTAATGGCCTCATCTATTCCAGGTACCATGGGGATATTATAACCTCTTACAGCCTCCTTGGCCGCTAATTTATCACCCATAACTTCTATGGCATGTGGTTTAGGACCTATAAAACTTATGCCGTTTTTGGATACCAGTTGGGCAAAAGTGGCATTCTCACTTAAAAAGCCATAGCCTGGGTGAATACCTTCAGCCTTGGTCTGCAAGGCTGCATTCATTATTTTATCCATATCCAAGTAAGATTCGGAAGAGGGTGAATTTCCCAAATGCACCGCTTCATCGGCAAAGCGTACATGGGGCGCTTCCCTATCTGCATCTGAATAAACGGCAACGGTCTTTATTCCCATCTTTCGGGCTGTTCGCATGATGCGTAAAGCTATTTCTCCCCGGTTGGCAACCAATATTTTTTTCATCCTAAAACTAAAATTATTCCATTTCAATTATAATCTGTCCTTTGTCAACAGCATCATTGACATTGACTTCAATGTTCTTTACTATGCCTTCCCCAGAGGAAGTAATGACGTTTTCCATTTTCATGGCCGATAGCACGATCAAGGGGGTCCCTGTCACAACCTTCTGCCCTATCGTGGCCATAATAGCGATAATAAGCCCTGGCATAGGGGCCTTAATGCTGTTTATTTTATGAGTTTTGGTGGTTAATAAACCCATTTTTTCAACCATTAGATCGTATTCGTCCCCAAGGGTCATTTCATAACTATTACCGTTAACCTCTATCGTCATTGTTTTGTTGGTGAAATCGGCATTCAAGACTTTAATGATAAAAGATCGGTTGTTCTGGATGGTATGATATTGATGTTTTCCAGTTTTAATAATATCCATGGATTCAATATCCTTTGGGCTAATATTAAAATTTTCTTTATCAATAGTGATATTAAATTGGGTCATACATTAGAGGTTCATAACTCGGCACAGGATTATATAAATAAAAACAAAATGCCAAGATTAATTAGCTAAAAATAATTAAAGGGAATATAAAGTACCCACTAAAGTTAAAATGGCAATAACCATTAAGTAACAGTGGGCATCCTACATATCCCAAACTTGTACTTTCAATTTTAAGGTTGAAAGTAATTCCGAAATAGCCCTAAATCATATTGGGTCCTTCATTCCAATAATTCTGGTTTAGTACTTTCACTAAGATATATAAAAGATTTAAATGCCATATGCATCAGGGCTATTTCCATATCCCTCTGATTCTTGAGTTTTTATAGGTGGTTAGGTAAGCTATTTATAATCAACTATTTGAAGTTTATTTAAAAGATTGTTTCTCTAAAAAGAAGCTGTATATAGATTTCACTTCCCTTATAATTTTAAAAAAGGACATTTTTATCCTTAATATGATTTTTATCATGTTTTTTGTTTCAATGGCTGCCTAATTTTGTCCAAATGAAATGTTAAAACGAATAATCGATTAGTACAATTGACAATTTTATTGACATGGATTTGCCAAGTACAATTAATTAATAATCAAGTGACCTATAACAATTAAATGATAAGCAGATGAAAATAATTTTAAAGAGTAGCGCAGTTCTATTTTCAGTTTTGATGATGAGCTGTGGGGGTAAAGAAGAAAAGAAAAAAGAAGGTTTTAGTGTAGACAGGGCAAAAACGACAACCGAGCAAGCTGCACCAGCTCCAGCGGCAGATGCAACGAAGGCTTCGGAAACCGTGGATTTGAGCAATAAGGGAGTTGGACCCATTACCTCCGTAACCTTGGCGGCCGAAATAGATCAGGAAATGGCTAAAAAAGGCGAGGAAGTTTACAACCAAATGTGTCTGGCCTGTCATAAGGTAGGTAAGAAGTTCATCGGACCTCCACCAAACGGTGTTTTGGAAAGACGTAGTCCAGAATGGGTCATGAACATGATTTTGAATCCTGAAGTTATGGTTAAGGAAGATCCTTTGGCAAAAGCCTTATTGGCCGAATTCAACGGCGCTCCAATGGCCAATCAAGGTCTAACCGAAGAACAGGCCAGAGCAGTATTGGAATACTTTAGAACCTTATAATATTAAAATATACAAAACTATGTTACCAACAACCAATATAAAATTATTGATCGTATCATTTCTGATGCTGGGCCTTGCGTTCAGTTGTAAAAATGAAGCAAAGACGGCATCTTCTCCAACTCAGGACAATGTTGGAACGGAGGAAGTGGAAAAACAGGGACAAGCCTTTATAGAGAATGATGGTTCTACGCCCAATGTATTACAAATAGCCATAGGCTCCCCGGACCATACCACCTTGGTGGCGGCTGTACAAGCTGCGGAATTGGAAAACGTCTTGGTGAATGCAGGACCGCTAATGGTATTTGCCCCTACCAATGAGGCTTTTGCCGCCCTACCGGAAGGCACTGTGGCAGACCTTTTAAAACCGGAGAATAAAGATGCTTTGGCAAATATTTTAAAGTTTCATGTTACTGCCGGCAATTATAGCAAGGATTTTTTAAAGAAGTTTAAAAAATTGGGACAGGCAAATGATCAGAACACTATTGTTGAAGTAATAGGTGATGATGTTTTTGTTGGTGGCGCAAAAATTATTGCCAGTATACCAGCCGGCAATGGAATAGTACATGTGGTAGATAAGGTAATGTTACCTCCTACAGAATAATTATAAAACTCAATAATCAATTAAATTATAAATAATGAAAAAGCATACCTATTTAGTATTGGGACTCTTGGGCTTTGCCGCGCTATTGACTAGTTGTGGTAACGGTAACCAAGGTAAAGGTTCTTCCGGAGCATTAAACTCGAGCAATGCCGAAAAAGTCTATGTGGCGCCAGGGGAACATGACGAGTTTTACGCTTTTATGTCTGGTGGATATAGCGGTAACCTAACAGTTTACGGCTTACCTTCTGGACGAATGTTCAAGGAAATTCCGGTGTTTTCACAATTTGCTACCTCTGGCTACGGCTATTCGGAGGAGACCAAGCCCATGTTGAACACCTCTTTCGGTTTTGTGCCTTGGGATGATTCTCACCACCCGGATATCAGTCAGACCGATGGTGTATTGGATGGAAGGTGGATTTTTATAAATGGTAACAATACCCCCCGTATAGCAAGAATTGATCTTAAAACTTTTGAAACCGCTGAGATTATAGAGGTGCCAAATAGTGCTGGTAATCACAGTTCTTCCTTTATTACGGAAAACACGGAGTATGTGGTAGCTGGAACCCGTTTTTCGGTTCCTGTGCCTCAAGCCGATATGCCCATTAAGGATTACAAAGGCAATTTTAAGGGAGCACTTTCTTTTATTAGTGTAGATCCAGAAGATGGTCGAATGGATATTAAGTTTCAAATATTGATGCCAGGATTCAATTATGACCTATCACATCCAGGGAGGGGGAAATCGCACGGTTGGTTCTTCTTTACTACCTATAACACAGAGGAGGCCAATACCCTATTAGAGGTAAATGCTTCGCAAAATGATAAGGATTTTATTGCAGCTATCAATTGGAAAAAAATTGAAGAGTATGTAAACAACGGAGGTGGAACAAAAATGCCAGCTAATTATGCACATAATGTGTACAGTGATGAAACGCACACGGCTACTTCTACTATGATGAAAGAAGTACTTACAGTAGACCCTACCAAAATACCGGGGGCGGTGTTTTTCTTGCCAACTCCAAAATCACCTCATGGTTGTGATGTAGATCCTTCTGGGGAATATATTATTGGTAACGGAAAACTGTCAGCTGATTTAACGGTTCATTCTTTTGATAAAATGATTGCTGCCATTGAAGGCAAAAAGTTTGATGGTGAAGCCTATGGCATTCCCATCCTAAAATTTGAGGACGTGCTTGCCGGAACTGTAAAAAGTGGTGGTCTTGGACCATTACATACCGAGTTTGATGGGGAGGGTAATGCCTATACTACTTTCTTTATCTCTTCAGAGGTAGTTATGTGGAAACTGGGTACTTGGGAAGTTATTGATAGAAAACCTACCTACTATTCTGTTGGCCACTTAATGATACCCGGAGGCAATTCTAGAAAACCATTTGGTAAATATGTAGTAGCCATGAATAAGATTACCAAGGATAGGTATTTGCCTACAGGTCCAGAATTGGAGCATTCTGCCCAATTATATGATATATCGGGTGGAAAAATGGAACTTATTTATGATTTCCCCACACATGGTGAGCCACATTATGCAGCAGGAATCCCTGCGGAACTCTTAGCTCCAAAATCGCAAAAGATTTATAAACTGGCAGAAAACAAACATCCCTATGCCACCTTGGGCGCAACAGATGCCAAAGTGGTACGTGAAGGTAAAGATGTTCATGTTTACATGTCAACAATACGAAGTCATTTTACTCCGGATAACATTGAAGGAGTTAAGGTGGGTGACAAGGTCTATTTTCATATAACGAACCAAGAGCAGGATTTTGATGTACCACACGGCTTTGCAATGATAGGGGCCAACACTTCGGAATTGTTGGTTATGCCAGGGCAGACCAAGACAATAATTTGGGAACCCAAGCAAGTTGGGGTATGGCCATTCTATTGTACCGATTTCTGTTCGGCACTGCACCAAGAGATGCAAGGTTATGTTAGGGTTTCACCAGCAAGTTCCAATCTAGAACTTTCTTGGTCCCTTGGCGATTAGCTTCACTTATTTTTAGTTTTTAATAGAAAAAGCGGGTTTGGTTTATGAAACTGCCCGCTTTTTTAACAAGTTGAAAAAGAGGACAACCATCCAAGACATTTTTCGATTTGTAACTTATAAAGACCATAGTAATGAAAAAAGCAAGTTTATTAATGATTATTGGCCCATTGTTATTATTGGGTTTATTTGCCTTTCCTTTATGGAACATCATGCTGGGGGCACCGCAATATCCCGAGCCCTTGGGTATGAATATACATATTTCAGGAATTCAGGGAGTCTCTGAATTTGATTTGCAGAATATAGACGGACTCAATCACTATATAGGTATGAAGACCATACCCAAACCTGGTGAAATGTGGGAATTTGATACTTTTCCTATGATTATTATCGGAATGGTAGCCTTTGGAGTATTAATTGGGCTGTTGGGCTTTTTGGGAAAAGTAGATTACAAATTGTTTTTGGGCTGGTTTCTACTAATGTCTGTTTTGGGAATCTTGGGCATGTACGATTTTAATCAATGGTTAACCGACTATGGCTCCAATTTAGATCCACACGCCATAATAAAAGTGATTAATGAGGATGGAACGCCAATGACTTATAAACCGCCATTGTTTGGGAATCAAAAGATGTTAAATTTTGATGTAACTTCACTTCCAAGTACTGGTGGCTATATGATGTTTGTTGGAATGTCTCTTACTTTGGTAGCCTCATATTTAGGTTGGAAGAGCAAGAAGTCGGTGGTAGAAAAGGAATCAAAAGAAGCGGTGGCCGCATAAATTTAAAAATTTGAAGGTATGATGTACTACAGAATAGTTATGTTTTTATTCTTATTATTTGCAACTTCCTGTAGTATTGGTCCCCAACCCATAGCCTATGGGTCTGATGGATGTCATTTCTGTAGTATGACCATTGTTGATAGGCAACATGCAGCCGAAATTGTTACGGACAAAGGTAAAGTCTTTAAGTTCGATTCCAGTGAATGTATGTTAAATCATCTTAAGGATATAGGCAATAAACAAATTATCCTTTATTTGGTCAACGACTACGATCAACCTGGTGAATTAATAGATGCTACCAGTGCAACCTATCTCAAAAGTAATCGTATTCCAAGTCCGATGGGTGAATTTTTAACAGCCTTTAAAAGCGAGAAGGCGGCAGTAGATGCTCTATTGACTTATGATGGGGACTTAATGACCTGGGAACAATTAAAACTTAGATTTCAATTATAGGCAGTAGCATGGTGCCATAAAATTATAAAAGCAAGGGTAACCAGAACCAGGATAGATAAGTTTCATTTTTCCACGAGGACCCTGAGCATTAAAAAATTAATGCCTAAAATAAAACAACAGTTATGTACGTCATTAGCGATCAGATAAAAAATCAGGAATACAATAAGCTTCAGGTAAATAAATTGGTGAAAACTGAGGTTTTGGAAATATTGAACATCAGTTTGGAAAAAGGGGCGATTTTTCCTGAACATATTGCTCCTACAGATGCGCAATTGATCGTTTTGGAAGGGGAAATTATCTTTCATATCAATGGTAAATCCTATCCCATTAAAGGACAACAACACTTTAGTTTCCCCAAAGAAGTACCACATTGGGTGTTGGCCGAGAAAGACTCCAAATTCTTGATTATTAGATAATGGGAAAAAGAAGTATCCTTTTCGGTCTTTTATTGCTAGTCTTAAGTAATCATTTATGGGCAGAGACCATAACGGTCTGTAATTCCTGTAAGGTAAAGACCATTAAGGAGGGCGTAGCTGCGGCAGCAGATTTTGATACTCTTCTAATTAAAAAAGGAACCTATCGGGAATTCAATATTCAAATAGGGAAGCCCTTGACAATAATTGGGGAAAACTATCCCGTAATTGATGGTGAAGATCAAGGGGAGATTATAACTATAGTTTCAAATAATGTTACCATAGACGGATTGTTTATTATTAACGTCGGTACCAGTTACACGGCAGATTATGCCGCAATAAGGGTAGTGAAGAGCGAAAATTTTTTGATACAGAATGTGGTACTGGAGAAGTTGTTTTTCGGCATTTACCTGGAAAAGTGCAAGAACGGAAAAGTATTAAACAATAAAGTTACCGGTGATGCTGTAGATGAATACAATTCTGGCAATGGCATACAGCTATGGTATTCCCAAAACATAGTTGTTAAGAATAATATAGTTCAACATGTACGGGATGGCATCTACTTGGAGTTCTCTGACAACATAACAATTGAAAATAATATTAGTTCCAACAACCTTCGATATGGTCTGCATTTTATGTTTTCAAATGATGACATTTATAGGGACAATACTTTTGAAAATAACGGGGCAGGAGTTGCGGTAATGTT
Organism: Arenibacter catalasegens; assembly: GCF_002909235.1. GTDB lineage: Bacteria > Bacteroidota > Bacteroidia > Flavobacteriales > Flavobacteriaceae > Arenibacter > Arenibacter catalasegens. The sequence goes on along the minus strand of NZ_PHQQ01000002.1, from coordinate 116,171 downwards.
TTCCAAAAGAATAAAAATGTTGGGCAATACTTTTAAGAAAAATTGGGGTACCGCCTCATTTGGAGTGTTGTTGAAAGAAATAAATGATGCCGAAATCTCAAGCAATACTTTTGAAGAGAATACTATAGGCATCAGCATTGAAGGATCTAACAGGATAAATTATTCAAAAAATAGCTTTATAAGAAATGGTTGGGCCATTAAGGTACGGGGAGCCTGTTACACAAACACCTTTACCCATAATAACTTTATGTACAACTCCTTTGATCTAGCCTACAACAGTAATTTGAACGATAATATTTTCGAAGAAAACTATTGGAGCAACTATACAGGTTATGACCTGGACAGGAACGGCACCGGTGACATTCCCTATAGACCTGTGAAGTTATTTTCATATATCGTAAACAGAACCCCTGAAACTATTATTCTGTTGCGTAGTTTATTTATGGATATTATTGATTTTTCGGAGAAAGTATCCCCAGTATTTACACCAGATGAATTAGTAGATGCAAAACCGTTAATGAAAAAAATTAAATGATACACGTTGAAAGTTTATATAAGAAATTTGGCAAAAATAAAGTCTTGTCCGGATTGGAACTCGATATCGACCAAGGCGGTATTTTTGCAATCCTTGGGCCCAATGGCTCTGGTAAAACAACGCTGATCAAGACCATTCTGGGAATGGTGATTCCTAACAAAGGGACTATTTCAGTAATGGCTTCAAAGATCAAAAATAAGTGGAAGTATCGTCAGGATATAAATTACCTCCCCCAAATTGCCAATTTCCCAGGAAACTTAAAGGTTAAGGAATTAATAGCAATGATAAAGGACATTCGGCAAAAACCCACTGATGAGCAAAAGCTTATCAGTCTATTTGGATTGGAACCTTTTTTGGATAAAAAGCTGAGCAATCTTTCTGGAGGAACCAAACAAAAGGTAAATATTGTCTTAACCTTTATGTTTGATAGTCCCTTGATTATTTTGGATGAACCTACCAATGGACTAGATCCCATGGCACTGATTCGCCTCAAGCAACTTATTGCTGAAGAAAAGGCCAAAGGCAAAACCTTTTTAATTACCTCCCATATTATGCAATTTGTTGAGGAGGTTTCCGATGAGGTTGTTTACCTACTTGAAGGTGAAATTTACTTTAAGGGAACTATAGCCGAGCTTAAGACCAAAACAGGACAAACCAATTTTGAACATGCCATTGCGGCAATATCAACTCACAATAAGCATGATTAAGATACTAAAATACAGTTTTTACGACCTAATGCGGAGCAGATGGAGTTATGTTTATTTCCTGTTCTATCTGTTGTTGGGGTTTGTATTGTTGTTTTTGAACAACGAGCTGTCCAAAGCCGTTATTACCTTAATGAATGTTATAATAGTACTGGTGCCCCTAATAGGAACCATATTTGGGGTTATGTACTATTACAACTCCAAGGAATTTACAGAGCTCCTTTTGGCACAGCCAATAAAAAGGTCGTCCATATTTTTGGGGCAGTATTTAGGAGTAGCAGGCTCGCTTACTATGAGCCTAGTCTTGGGTCTAGGAATTCCCTTTGCCTTATACGGCTTGTTTGAGAGTAATGCCATTTGGGATTTTTCATTGTTGTTGATTACAGGAGCATTTTTAACTTTGATCTTTACGGCGGTTGCTTTTAATATTGCCCTATCTAACGAAAATAGGATCAAGGGTTTTGGATATGCCGTATTAGCTTGGTTGTTTTTGGCAGTGATATATGACGGATTATTTTTAATGTCTTTGATCGTTTTTGAAGAATATCCCCTGGACAGTTTTTCTTTGGTGGCTACCATGTTCAATCCAATAGATCTATCCAGAACTTTAATATTGCTAAAACTGGATATTTCCGCTCTCTTAGGGTATACCGGAGCTATTTTTAAGCAGTTTTTTGGCACTAATTGGGGACTTGTCATGTCCATATGTATGCTACTGCTATGGACTATAATTCCTGTTTGGCGATTAAGTTATGTAGCTAAAAGAAAGGATTTTTAATAGTACCTTTGGAAGAACCCCTATAAAGCGTGCTTAACACTAGGTTCCATATTAAAGTATCATTAAGCTATTTTTTATTGGCGGCATTCCTGGGGGTTGTATTGCGCACTTTTGTGGTAGTGCCAATACCGGTCAATTACCGCTTTATAGTCCATACACATTCCCATATAGCCCTTTTAGGCTGGGTATATATTGCGTTGACCACCTTGTTATATCATCTTTTTTTGAATAAGGATGAGCTGCAAAGGAAATATCGAAGGATTTTTTGGTTTACACAGATTTGTTTGTTGGGTATGTTGCTATCCTTTCCCTTTCAAGGATATGCCTTGTTTTCCATTGTTTTTTCGACCTTATTTTTATTAGCGTCCTATTGGTTTTCCGCTTTTTTTATAAAAAATGCTCCCAATTCCATAAAGAATACCAAAGCCTATAGCTGTGTAAAGACGGCCCTCTGGTTTATGATAGGTTCCAGTCTTGGACCGTGGGCCCTAGGTGGCATTATGACCGTTTTGGGACCCGAATCTATATGGTATAGATTGGCCATCTACTTTTACCTACATTTTCAATATAATGGATGGATGATACTGGCGTTGGCCGGACTCCTTTTTTATCTGTTGGAACAACAGCAAATTATTATTTCCCACAGGGCTTTTAGGAACTTTTTCTGGACAACGGTTTTAGGAATTGTATTGAGCTTTTTTCTGTCTACCCTATGGATAGGGCCAGAATTGATATATTATATTTTGGGAGGGTTGGGTGCATTTTTACAATTGATCGGCTTGGGTATCTTGATAAAAATCTGTTATGGAAACAGGTTGGTATTGCAAGCTGTTTTATCCAATTTTCAATTTGGCATTCTAAAATTGGGGGCCGCATTATTGATTGTCAAAATGATATTGCAATTGCTCACGGCAATGCCTTACTTCGCCAATTTGGCTTCAACCGTTTTGGATTTTACCATAGGCTATTTGCATTGGACCTTTTTGGGGGTCATAACCTTAGGCCTGTTCTTTTTTATGGAACTATTTGGATTGATAAAGCTTTCCAAATACAGCTATATATTTTATTTGATGGGCTTTGCAATAACGGAGGTGCTTATTTTTTATAAGGGGATGGCAGCCTGGTTGGGGTGGCCATTATTTGAAGGGTACTTAAGACTCTTGGCCATAGGCAGTTTTTTAATTCCTATTGCTTTGATACTGCTACTTTGGCAATCCAAGGGCGACATTCCAAAGTCCAAGCTTTAATCACTCTTATTCCTTTGCCTATGCTCGTATATCTGCATATAGAGCATGGTAGACATTTTTTGGGCCCTGTTTTTGGCTATCCATGCCACTTCTCCTTCAAAAAGTTCATCAATGGTGGCGAACCATTCGTTTAACCAAAGTCCAAAATGTTCGGGGGTTATAGTATGGTTCATTTTCTCGTCTACCTCTTGGTGGACTACAATGGGGTTGCCCATGTATTTTCGTTGTAACAATAATTGGCTCTCCCAAAAATCGGTAAGCAATTCCAAGTGACTGTCCCAATCTTTGATTATGCCATTGAAAATGGGTCCCAATGTTGGGTGTTTTCTGATTTTGGCGTAAAAATTAACCACTAAAAGATTAACATCCTGTCTTGTTTTTATTTCCGATTTTAATGACATACGTTTAATTTAATTCTTTGGGCAGATTACAAAGGTAGTTGGTTGAATTTTTAGTTGGTGATAATTATTCTTTTTTAAATGGCAACGGGTGTTCTTAGTATCTATAATTTCTACTTCTCGTGGGTCCACTAATTAATTGGTTCCGTAATCATTTTCTGTTATTATTTTAAAAACCATATTGTGCAACTCCGCATTGACAGGAATTTGACATGCCAATCTACTTTGTACGGAGGCACCATCCAGTTTGTACAAGGTATGTTTTTCATCGTGCTGCATTTTTGAACTTAAAGAGCCTTCAAGAATTTGAATGTGACATGTTCCGCACCAGGCCCTACCTTTACAATCTCCCCATTCCTGTAGGTATTTGTCAAAAAGAAGTTCCATTAGGCTATGATATTCGTTTAGTCTGAAATCGGCAGAATTACTATCCCCAAATTCGTCGATATACGTAAAGGTATACTTCTCCTGCTCCATTTATTTTTAAATAAGGTTTCCAATAATGGTTATGATACTGAAAAATACGCTTAAAACGAGTAGGTTAAAGGTTATTTTGGCACTCAGTCTGGCCAAAACGGCACCATTGTAGGCCATACAGAAAATGGTAACTAGGAAAAGTAACGTTAATTTGATTATGGTGGGCATATGGTTCATAAGAAGAACCATAGCAGCAACAGATCCAATACAACTTTGGCCAATAATGGCAATGGTGGAATATCCTGTTTGTTCCCTTTTAAACTCGTTTAGCAATTGATTGTAAAGCTTCATAATGTTCATTTTTTCGTTTTTATTCCCAAAACTTATCAGTGGTGCTGTCCAAAAACGTGGTTTCGTTATGATGATCCATAATGAATTGTAATTGTTGTTCGGTAGCTACCTTCTGAATTTCATGAAATAGCACGCGTTCTTCAAACCGTATATGTTGTTCCAATTCCTCCTCTATACGATTTAAGGACTTTTCTATTTCCAAATTGCTATTAAATAACCGGTGCAGCCTTCGGTGTTGGGCAATGGCTTTTTTGACCAATACATTATCATTCCCCAAAATGGGAAATATGTATTTTTCCTCCACCTTAAAATGTGGACTTAAATGGGTTTTATAAAACCAGTCTATGTAGTTCTTTATGCGTTCTATAGAGATACCCTTGGCAAAGCCCGTTCTAATTTTCCAAGATAATAGTAAGCCTTGATGATGGTCCCTGCTCAAAGGCTGTAAGGCCTTGTGTCTTTTAATAGGTTTTGTTTTCATAGTCATTATTTCATTTTTAGAATCTAAATTACCTTGAGTGGACACTTTTATTGAAGGGGCTTTAAGTATCGTCTATTAAACAGGAACCAAGACGGCACGTCAGGGGGGAATGAGTAGAGTCTTAATCCGTGCCGAATTGGTTTGCCTGCCTATTTCCATAATCATACTATTGTCCTTTGGGACACAATTTATTGGTTTAACTCTTTTTCTAGGGCTATAGCATTTGGGAAGAGAATGTTATTCTCCAAATGAATATGCTGGTGCAGATCTTCTTCGAATTCCTGTAGGAGGGAAAATGTTACACGGTAGGTATTACAGCCGTCCTCGGGAGGGGTGTAATTATCACTTAACTCTGCTATTAGCCTAAAGCGATCGCCTTCGTTCTCATGTTCCTCCATCATCATTTGTATTGGATTCTGAATAGTGCCAAAATGTTGTTCGGCCAATGGATTTCCGTGTTGTTTACTCTGGATCATTTTACGAATGGCAGGGAAAACAATCAGTTCCTCTTTTTTCATATGGATGGCAAGCTCTCCGGCACATTTGTTGAAATGTGCGGTAATTTCCAGCAGTTCTGGATGTTGCTCTCCGTGGACTCTGCATAGTTTGGCCAGATATTGATTTAAAATGGGCAATTGGGACTCCACATAACGGTGATGCTTTTTCTCTATATAGTCCGCCAGAAGATCTAAGGGCCAAGTTTTAAAATCGATATTGTTGTCGTTCTTTTGATCCTGTACAGTTTCAATTTCATTTATAAGGAGATTGACATCCAGCTTATTTTTTTCAGCCACGTCTACGATGCTTCTGTTGCCTTTGCAACAAAAATCTATTTTATGATTTTTAAATATTTGGGCAGTGCGATAGTTTTCCGCTACTATTTCCCCAATGTTTTTGGTCATTAAATTTTCCATGATTATCAATTGTTAAAATTTATATTAGAATCTTTTGCCATAATGGCAACAGCCTGAAACTCTTTAAGTACGGCTAGACTGTGTTCCAGTCCTGCTGGAATGATCATTGAAGATCCTTTCTTCAAAGTATAATCAGCATCTTTCGTTTTAAGGATAGCCTCACCCTCTAGCACCACAATGACCGCTTCTTTGGTGCTGTGATGCATAGGCATGTCCATACCGGACAAGGCCTTGATTTGTAGTATTTTTAAATTTTCACCTACCTGCAGGTGAGTCAATTCGGGTTTGTTCAAAACTTCCATGATTTTCGTATTTGTTATTTGTTCCCCAGTTTTGTTTTTCTGTTTCCGTCCATAAATCTGGAAAAAATTTACGTTGCTGATATTTTGGGTGTAAATATTTTTTCCATTCAGAACCACCTGTAGCAGTTTTATTCTGCCCTTTTTTATCTAAGTAATGTTCGGCGGTATGTAAATGGACCAAGGGCCATTCAATATTGTAAAGCTTGTCAAACGTGCGAAGTCTCTTTCTTAGGGCATCTGGAATATAAGGCAGTTGTGCAAGCTTGTCCTCTAAGGTGTTGCCCATTAAATTTTTAGCGGTTTCTGTATACTGCTTGGAATATTTTTCCTCAAAAAGTTTTAGCGTCAATGTTTTTTGAGCTGTTTTGGGATTGGTCCCGGCGTCTTTCCAATAAACATGTTCCAAACACTCCCTTAAATCTGGATAAGCAGATAGATGGCTTTTCTTCCTAATGCTGATCAGGTTGGTCAAGGAAGTACAATGCAGTTCTATAAACCTAAATTGCGCCGATTGAAAACCGCTGGCAGGGGTTAGGGTAGCGCGAAATGTATTGTAATCATCATAGTCCATGCCCACCGTCATAATATCAAAGGAAGTGATCAGCATAGAGGTGTATTTTATTAGGCGATCCAGTTTATTGGTAAGGAATTTAAAGGTTGGTGTTGGTTCAGCTGTTATTTGCTGTAGCTCATGTAGCATCATTTTTAAAAATAGTTCGGTGGCCTGATGATACATGATGAAAATGGACTCATCCTTAAAATTGGTGCGTGGTTTTTGAAGGGAGAGTAGCGTGTCCACTTCAACATAATCCCAATAGGTGATTGGTTTTGCATGTAGCAGCCCCTGAAGGTAGGTTTCAGGATTTTCCCCATGGGATTGGTATTTCTCTGTTATTTTCTGAATAATGTCCAACATGGTTTAGGTTTTATTAATATTAATGCCATAGATGAATAGTGATGTTACCTTGACGATCTCCAGACCAACATAATATATATGGGCCTTGGATACGGTAATGGATTCATTTTCGATAATCGCTATGGCCCTTGCATCAAGGATGGGCAGGAGAATTACGGTCTGAAAAATTAGAATGGTCAATGGGATAAGAAAAAAGAGATTTCTCCATAAATAAATTCCCTCCGATGCACTGTGCAATTTTAGCAAAATGATAATCGCCAAGACTAATTCTACCTTATTTAGAGCATTGAAAACTAATTTTCCAATCTCCAGTCCCACAGGCAGCGTAAGCGCAGGCACTTGAAATTTTAACCAGGCCTCCATAAAGCTAATGGCTCCCACAAATCCGATCCATAAAAAAACAGAAGCCAATATGGGTAGTTTATTTGCTGTTGTCCTCATATAAAGATTTTAATACCCTTTTATCCTTTATTATTTTAAAAATATTATCTTTTCAGATGGGTTAGTCCAATTTCCAGACCTGTGGCCAATTCATACAGGCTAGTATTTTGCAGCATTATTTTTAGATTGTCCCGAATCACAATAAATTTATGATGGACCGGACAAGGCTGTTTGGCATCACATTGTTTTAACCCTAGACCACAGCCATTAAAAATTTCGTCACCATCAATTGCATGTACTATATCGTGTAATTTGATAGTATCTATTCTCGATTCCTCAATTTGAAACCCACCTGTTGGACCCTTATGGGAATCAATAATGCCACTTTTTGCCAATGACTGTAATATTTTTGCCGTAAATGCCACCGGTGAATCCACCTCTTCCGCAATCTCTTTTAAGCTTACACGTTCTTGGTGTAAAGACTTAGCGGCTATATATATGGTGGCTTTTATTCCGTATTCGCAAGCTTTGGAAAACATATCGACTCTGAATTAGATTGTTACAAATATAAGTCTTATTCTTATTTCGGACAAATTTATCCTAAATAAAATTCGTTCCGATTGGAAATTTTGTTTTTAATATTTATTGTTTAAACCCAAAATTCAGAGTTCATGATATTTGTCATCTTTTTATTTCTGCTATATGTTTTATCTTTGAAACACATTAAAGAAAAGGGTCTCCTGTTCTTTGAAAATTACGGCCAAAAAACAGTTGTAATTTAGAAGATTAAAAATAAATAATGAAACAAGTTATACTGTTTGTTGCGTTGATCATGCTAATAAAGCCGCTATGGCCTTTAGCTGAATATGCAGTAAATTATGACTACATTGTTGAGAATCTTTGTGAAAACAAGGATACTCCTTCCATGCATTGTGATGGCAAATGTTATTTGGCAAAACAATTGGCCAAAGAATCAGAAGGGAGTGATAAAAATCCGTTTGAGGGCAAGCGGTTCAACTTAGAAATCCAGTACATCTCTTCATTCGAACCATTAATGGTTTTGGGAGCTGGTAATGAAAACCTTAATGGCATTCAAAATAACTATAAAAGAGCCCAGATTCTAATTTCTGGCTTATATACTACAGATATTGCGCAGCCTCCAGAGCTGGGATAATTCAATTCTCGCCTTTGTAGTTCTGGAATTATTGTAATTCCTATGTTACTATTTTGGCTTCCTAAACGAATTGTATTATCTGAAAAATCAGAAAAACGGACAATAGCAGGTTTTGAAAATTTATTCTCATAAAGATTTTAATGTGAGGGTGAAGCTGTTGCACATCTTCTTAATTCTATTTTTTTAGATAATTAACTAAAAATTATACATGTGAAAATTATTAGATGTGCCCATAAGGCATGCGTACTACTTATGGCAACAAGTAAACCTATTTCTACATGGGTGCTATTCTTTGGAATATTTCTTCTACCCATTTACAATGGCGCGCAGGAGTTGGTTTTGCAAAAGGATTCGATTATTACCATCAATTTGGACGAAGTTATTCTCATATCGGCCAGAAAGGCTTTGGATTACCATCGCCAGCCCAAACCCTTATCTAGCTTGGACGAATATTTGGAATCCTCTAAAAAAGTGGATATGGTAAAACGGGGAGCCTATGCTTGGGAGCCAACCTTGAACAATATGTTCTCTGAGCGTCTTTCGGTTACTATAGATGGGATGAGGATTTTTGGTGCATGTACGGACAAGATGGATCCCGTAACTTCTTACGTGGATGTATCCAATTTGTCAAATGCCCACATAGCTTCTGGCCAGCAAGGTGCGGAGCATGGTACTACCATTGGTGGTGCCATTGATTTGGAACTGGACAGGGGCAATTTTAAAGAGATTGGATTATACGGTGGATTGGAGACGGGTTTTGAAAGTAACAACCAGATGAGTGTTATTGGTACCGAGCTTAACTATTCTGATTCCAAATTCTATGTGGATACGGATATTATTTATCGCAAGGCCGAGAATTATTTTGCTGGAGGCGATGAAGAAGTTCAGTTTTCCCAATTTGAAAAATACAATGTTTCAGCCAATGGGGGGTATAAAATAGGGGAACATCAGGCGTTAACAGCTAGTCTTATTTTTGACGAAGCCAGAGATGTGGGTTATCCTGCATTAACCATGGATGTTTCTTTAGCAAGGGCAATCATCTCATCCATTGGTTTTGAACAGGATGATTTATGGGGAAGTTTAAGCGATTGGAAATCCAAAATATACTTTAATAAAGTTACGCATGTCATGGACGATACCAAAAGGCCCGATGTGCCCATCCATATGGATATGCCAGGTTGGAGCAATACCTATGGATTTTTCTCACAAGCCGAATTAAAGCTTAAAAGACATCAATTTTTGTTCAAAACGGATGGTTATTACAACAAGTCACTGGCCGAAATGACCATGTACCCCAATGACCCCAATGAGTTGCCCATGTTTATGCTCACTTGGCCCGATGTGCGAACCGCCAATGGCGGTGTATATGTGGAAGATGAACTTAATTTAAGAGGGAGCTTCTTAAAAATAGCGACCAGAATGGCCGTACAGAATCAGAATGTTGCGGATGAATTTGGCTTGAACAGTTTAAGAATTTTTTATCCGGATATGGAAAAATCCAAAACACGCTTGCTCAAAAGTATTTCTGGGCTATGGCATAAAATGTGGATGCCCTGGCACTTAAATACTGGGATTTCCTATGGTGATCGGGCGCCTTCCGTAACAGAGGGATATGGTTTCTATTTGTTCAATAGCTTTGATAACCACGATTATATTGGGGATCCAGGACTTGCCAATGAAAAATCGATGGAAGCCAATACTAAGATTTCTTGGGAAAAATCCAAATTTAAGGTGAGTGCAGAGGCCAATTATTTCCACATTAAGGATTATATCATTGGAGAGGTGGACTCTTCCCTTAGTGTAATGACCATTGGTGCGGATGGGGTCAAGATCTATAAAAACTTGGAGTATGCAAATTTGTTCAATACTTCGCTAGATATAGAATACTCTGTCTTGCCAGAATTGAAATGGTCCGGATTGGTATCCTATCATCTAGGAACGGACAATAATAAGGAGAACATTCCTTTTATAAGTCCATTTTCATATCGATCAAGTCTTCAATTTAACAATAGATCTTTTTCAGCCGGCTTAAGTGTAACCGGGGCAGGAAAACAAGTGAACTATAATCCCAGTTTTGGGGAGGATCAGACTGAGGCATATACGGTTTACTCCTTGACTTTTGGGATGACCTTTAATTTTAATAACGATTCAATGTATGCAAAATTCGGGGTAGAGAATATTTTCGATGAAAATTATTCTACTTATACCGATTGGAAGAACATTCCACGTATGGGAAGAAATTTATTCATAACACTTTCTTATTCAATAAATTAAATTTTTAAAAAAACAAAATGAAAACAATAAAATTATTTATAGTAACATTCATAGTGGCCTTGGGATTAACGTCTTGTACTTCAGATGGGGACGATTCGCCAAAAATTGATATAAATCCAATGTCCGAATTTAATTTGCTGGCAAACATTGAGGCCAATGGGCACAGTTTGGAGCTGTATTCCGAAGGGAATGACAGTTTTAGGACTGGATATAATGAAATCTTCGTACGTGTAAAAGACAATGCCGATGAAAACTATTTTGCTAATCCGGAAATTACTTGGATGCCCGTTATGCATATGGTGAGTATGAACCATTCCTGTCCAAAATCAGACCTTATTATTACCGAAGAAAATAACACGGTTGTGAAGGGTTACCTGGTATTTCAAATGGCCGGAATCACAGATGAATTTTGGGACATCACTTTTACATACAAGGTGGAGGGTCAGGAATATTCTTTAACAGAAACCATTGATGTTATAGCTCCCAGTGATGGTAAACAGAAGGTTACTTCGTTTATGGGTAGTGATGATGTAAGGTATGTTTTGGCCATGGTTGAACCCTCAGAACCACAAGTTGCAGTTAACGATATACAGGCGATGTTGTTTAAGATGGAAAGTATGATGAGCTTCCCCCAGGTGGAAAATTACACCATTTTACTTGATCCACGCATGCCCGGTATGGGGAACCATAGTTCCCCCAACAATGTGGATTTAACCTATGATACCGCTGCCAAAAGTTATAATGGAAAATTGTCCTTGACTATGACGGGGTATTGGAAGCTAAGCCTGAAATTGCTAAATGGGACAGGAGAAGTGTTGAAAGGCGAAGATGTTACCGAAGAGAACGAAGCCAGTAGCTTATACTTTGAGTTGGAGTTTTAGGAAAACTTAACTTTATAAAAAAGGCTGCCCAATCGGGCAGCCTTTTTGTTTTACAACTAATATTTAGTTAAAACTTATAGCGGACAAATGCCTCCATGGCGGCGTAATGTGCCAATCCCAATTCATCGTATTTGGCAGCGGTTTCCTTGTTTCTGTCCTCTGCACGTTGCCAAAACTCCCTGGAATCAGATCCTTGGAATACAACGCCATCCTTTTGGGATTGATGTTTGAAAATTCCATAACGCTTCGCCACAACCTGGCTTGGACTCATAGGTACAGCCATTTCTATATCTTCAATATCCCATTCTTGCCATGCTCCTCTGTACAACCATACCCAGCAATCTTTCATATAGGATTTCTGCTTAAGTCGTTTTAGAGACTCAAAAATGATGTCCAAACACACTTTGTGGGTGCCGTGTGGATCCGCTAAATCCCCGGCAGCGTAGATTTGGTGGGGTTTGATTTGTTCAATCAAATCCATGGTAATTTTGATATCTGCCTCTCCTAGTGGGTTTTTCTCAATGGTGCCGGTTTCATAAAATGGCAAATCGTTAAAATGGATCTGCTCGTCTGTAAGGCCAACATAATAACTGGTAGCCCTTGCTTCACTTCTTCGTATAAGTCCTTTGATATTTCTTACCTCTTCAATATCAATTTCACTCGTCTTTTTGTTTTTTAGAAACTCAGTGGCTTTTTTATAAATTTCTATAGATTTTTTGTTGTCCAGTCCAAAAGAACGGTTGTAGTCGATCACAAAATCCGAGAAACGCAATGCTTCGTCATCGGCAACAGCAATATTTCCTGAAGTTTGATAAGCTACATGTACCTCATGGCCTTGGTTCTGCAAACGCATGAATGTACCACCCATACTAATGATATCATCATCTGGGTGCGGACTAAAAATAAGTACTCGCTTTTTCCCTGGATTTGCTCTTTCGGGTCTATTACTGTCTTCGGCATTTGGCTTTCCACCTGGCCAACCAGTTATGGTATGCTGAAGTTTGTTGAAAATTCTAATATTAATGTCATAGGCGTCGCCAACTTCCGTCAACAAATCGCTCATACCATTTTCAATATAGTCTGCCTCGGTTAGCATTAGCACTGCTTTCTCTAATCTCAAAGCTAGCCCAACAACGGCTTTCTTGATCATTTTTTCGTCCCACACCACCTTCTCTACAATCCATGGGGTGTTTATCCTGGTAAGTTTGGTAGAAGACCCTTTGTCTAATATAAACACACTATTGGGATGCTCTTGTAAGTATGATGCCGGTACTTGTTCTGTAATAGGGCCTTCTACGGAGGCCCTTATAATAGAGGATTTACCTTCACCCCAAGCCATAAGGATTACTTGCTTGGCCTGCATTATTTGTTTTATTCCCAATGTGATCGCCGTTTTGGGCGTACTGTAAAGTCCTTGGAAATCTTTACTGGCAGCAACTCTGGTAATATGATCCAGTGTAACCAGTCTGGTTTTGGAATTGGGAAGGGAACCGGATTCGTTGAAACCAATATGTCCATTACCCCCAATACCTAAGACTTGCAGGTCTATTCCACCCAAAGCATCTATTTTGGCTTCGTACTCCTTACAATAATCGGCAATATCCTTTTTTGCCAATGTTCCATCCGGTATATGATAATTTTCAGGTGCTATGTCCACATGGTTAAATAGCAATTCCTTCATAAATCGCACATAACTTTGTATGGCATCTGGCTCCATTGGATAATATTCATCCAAATTAAAAGCTATCACATTTTTAAAACTGAGATTCTCTTCCCTGTGTAAACGTACAAGTTCTGCATACATCCTTTTTGGAGTGGAACCTGTAGCAAGTCCAAGGACGCACATCTCGTTTGCTTTTTGTTTTTTCTTAATTAATGCCGCAATTTCAGCCGCAGCTGTTTTGGACGCAACCTCTGAAGATTCAAAGATGACCGTGTTGGTTTTTTCAAACCTTTTCTCAAAACTGGTTACCTTGTCGATTTTACTTTTAATCATGGATAGCTAGATTTTTTGTTCATTTTTGGTTGAATCAATAAAAGTAGTACAAACGATCTAATTGCGTCAAAAAGTTAAAGAATTTTAACCAAGTTTACTATTTAAATAACTTTAAAGATACTTTTTTGCCTTTATGTAATATTAAATTTGCTTTATTTTTAAAATTAATATATTGGTGAATTATTTATTTTGAGGAACAGTTGAATTGAAATAACTTTATCAAATTGCCGCTTTTGAAGCGATATTTTATTAAAAAAATCAAAATTAATGAGTTTGACTTTAGAAAATACTTGGAGATGGTACGGGCCCAAAGATCCTGTTAGCTTGTTGGATATTAAGCAATCAGGGGCTACTGGAGTGGTTACCGCTCTCCATCATATTCCCAATGGTGAAATTTGGCCTATAGCGGAAATTAAAATGCGAAAAGCAGAGATTGAAGCGGTGGGATTAACTTGGTCTGTGGTAGAAAGTGTTCCAATCCACGAAAGTATCAAGACTCAACAACTAGGTTATCAGGAATATGTGGAGAATTATAAGATTACCATTGCCAATTTAGCTTCCTGTGGGATCGACACCATTTGTTACAATTTTATGCCAGTTTTGGATTGGACGCGTACCAACCTGGATTATGAACTGGAAGATGGTTCCACTGCCTTGCGTTTCGAAAAAGATGCATTTGCTGCTTTTGAAATATTTTTGTTAAAACGTCCTGGTGCCGAAAAGTCGTACTCCCAGGAGGAGCAGAACGGCGCAAAGGAATATTTGGAAAAAACTTCTGAGAAGGATCAGAAGAAATTGGTCCAAAATATTATTGCCGGGCTTCCAGGGGCAGAAGAAGGTTATAGTTTAAAGGATTTTAATAAGATTTTGGCCACCTATGATGATATCGGAGCCAAGGAACTTAAGGAAAATTTGTTTTCTTTTTTGAAAAGTATAATCCCAGAGGCCGAAAAGGGAGGAGTGCGTATGTGTATTCATCCAGACGATCCTCCATATCCGATCTTGGGATTACCGCGGGTGGTAAGTACAGAACAGGATATTTTGGATTTGTACAGTGCTGTGGATAGCCCCAATAACGGACTAACCTTTTGTACCGGGTCTTTTGGTGCCAGAGCGGACAATGATTTGGTGGGAATGGTAAAACGTTTGGGACATCGTATCCACTTCATGCATTTGAGAAGTACGGCGCGGGATAAAAAAGGTAATTTTCATGAGGCCGATCATTTGGCTGGAGACGTGGATATGTTTGGTGTGGTGAAGGCTTTGGTGGAAGAGCAACTAAAAAGGAGTGCTTCTGGAAGGAAGGATTTGCGAATGCCGATGCGTCCAGATCACGGACATAAAATGTTGGATGACCTTAGGAAAAAAACCAACCCGGGGTATTCTGCCATTGGCAGGCTTAGAGGTCTAGCGGAATTAAGAGGGCTGGAACTGGGGATAAGAAAATCCTTGTAGGTTTAAATTAATAGTATTTAAAGTGAAATACTGAGTACGTTATACATAAAACCCTCCGTTTTGAACAAAAACGGAGGGTTTTTTATATTACCCCAAATTTTAAAGACTATTTAGTGGACCAATTTAATTCCGTATTTTTTTGATCAGCGCCAGAGTGTCCCTTACAGTCTGTTCCAGTCCGCTGTAATCCTTGTTTTCCAATACCGACTTGCTAATTAAGTTAGATCCCATGCCAACACAAGTAACACCTGCATTGAACCAATCTCTTAAGTTGGACTCTTCCAAGGTTACCCCGCCCGTAGGCATTACATTGGTCCATGGTTGAGGCCCCCTTATGGCTTTAACAAAGCTTGGTCCGTAATTGGCCCCGGGGAATAATTTTATGATTTCACAGCCCAGTTCCTCAGCTCTATTTATTTCAGTAAGGGAGCCACATCCGGGACTCCATAAAACCTTTCTGCGATTACAGACTGTGGCAATATCTTCCCGCAAGGCAGGGGTTACAATAAAATTGGCACCCATTTGCATATATAGCGAAGCGGCTCCGGCATCGGTTACCGATCCCACACCTACGGCCATTTCCGGTAATTCCTTAATGACAAACTTATTTAGTTCAGCAAATACTTCGTGGGCAAAATCCCCACGGGCGGTGAACTCAATTAATCTCGCACCACCGTCATAGCATGCTTTTAATATTTTTTTTCCCAATTCCACATCTGGATGATAAAATAAGGGAACAAGCCCCGTTTCTTTCATTAATGTGGCAACTTCAATTCTCGTAAACTGTGACATATAAATCTTCTTGTGGTTATCTGCTTACTTTTCCGGAAGATTCCCCTCCTGCCAAAAGTTCTACCTCTTCAAGAGTGGCCAAGTTGAAATCTCCTGTAATGGTGTGTTTTATACAGCATGCCGCTGCGGCAAAATCGATAGTGTGTTGATTGTCTATTGTATCTTGTAGCAGACCATAGATCAATCCTCCCATAAAGGCATCGCCACTCCCTACACGGTCTACTACGGGAGTTACTTCCCTGATTTTGGCGTAATGTATTTTTTTTCCATCATATAGTATTCCACCTATTTTTTGATGGGAAGCATTTACCGAATAACGTAATGTAGTTGCAACATAACTTAGATCGGGAGAGTTTTTATATAAGAGGTCGTATAACTCGGGCAAGGAGTCCATATCTTGATAATCCGGATCCTTCTTCTCCTGGCCCGTCATAAAAAAGGCCGTATCCAAATCACCTAAAATAACATTGCTGTACTTTAGTAGTTCCGGCATAATTTCTTTGGGTTCTTTTCCGTATTTCCATAATTTGGAGCGATAATTTAAATCGGATGAAATGGTGATCCCCATCTTGTGCGCAGCCTTAACTGCTTCCAAACAAACAGCCGCTGCATTGCTGGAAATGGCTGGGGTTACCCCGCTCCAATGAAACCAATCGGCGTCCTTGAATACTACCTCCCAATCTATGGTGTTTGTCTCTATTTCCGCAATAGCACTATTGGCCCTGTCATAAACAACCTTACTGCCCCTGGTGCCAGCACCAGTTTCCAAAAAATAAATGCCCAAGCGGTCACCGCCAACCTGTATGTTGGTAGTAGCTACATTGTATTTTCTTATTTCTTGAAGCGCACAATCTCCAATATCGTTCTTTGGCAAGCGCGTAACGAATTCTGTATCAAAACCATAATTGGCAAGGGATACGGCTACGTTAAACTCTCCTCCTCCATAGGTGGCGTTGAAATTGGTTGCCTGCGAAAAACGTAGGTGCCTTTCCGTTGATAATCTTAGGAGGATTTCTCCGAAAGTAATGACTTTCTTCATACTATAATGTTTGTTTGCACGATAAAAGTACCAAAGTAAAACTGAAAACTCTAATAGAAAATACATTTTGACTTTTATAACTATTATCCTGTTTTTTGTTTAAGGAATGATCCAGAATGTTAAATAAACCTATATACTCATTAATTTGAATAAAAATGCATCAATTTGCGGATTTCCAATCAATTTGGAATGGTGTGTGATAATAACAATGTTTCCCTGGAATTCTCACTAAGGAAACAGAAAATGGGCTCTAATAGAAATAGACGTAAGCCGATTGTTTTTGTAAACACCATAAGGGCTAAAACGAAGAATAAATTTGAATAGATGAAATCAATATTATTAATTTTTTGCAGCCTATTTATCTTTGAGGGCTGCGCCTCACAATCTTCTCCCGAATTGGTACATTCCGAAATGGAGGTTACTACATCTGAACTATTGAGATACTATCTTTATTATCCAGAGAATTACGAGTTAAATACGGATGAAAAATTTCCCATATTGGTTTTTTTACATGGCGGAGGCGAATCTGGGGGAGATTTAAAATCTGTTAAGCGCAATGGCCCTCCAAAACTTATTGCGCGTGGCAAGAAATTTCCTTTTTTAATTCTGGCTCCGCAGAATCCCAACGAAAAAATGTGGTGGAACACTAGAGCGGTAAATAAACTCCTTGATACTATTATAGCCCAAAACAAAGTGGACGAAAATAGAATTTATCTTACTGGACTTAGTAGGGGCGGTGGGGCCGCTTGGGAAATGGCGGTTCAATATCCAGAAAGGTTTGCCGCTTTGGCCGTGGTTTGTGGTATGACGCCCGTACCCTATGCTTCATGGATCAATAGAAATTTACCTATTAAGGTTTTTCACGGAGATCAGGATAAATCAATTCCCATTTCCGAATCTATAGAAATGGTAGCCAAATTAAAGGAAATGGGTTATAATGTGGATTTTACTATTTATAAGGGCGTCGGACACAATGCTTGGGACAAGGCATATGAAAACGATGAATTGTATGATTGGTTTGCGAAACAGAAAAAACAAGATACACCCATACATTAGGAATAATACTGCAATAGAACTTTATGTAAATCTTTAATAATTGAGATCAATTTTTGTATTTTTCAAGACTGAACAATAATACTTTTTTATGACCCGTAATGTATACATGAGGTTTTCATTCTATAATCTATTTTTTTTATCTGCCATGATCTTATTTTCCTGCTCAGATATTAAAGGTCAGAAAAACGACCATAAGTTCACTAATGACCTTATTAATGAAACGAGTCCCTATTTATTGCAACACGCCCATAACCCTGTTAATTGGAGGCCTTGGAGTCCAGAGGCATTGGAGGAGGCTAAACGGGAAGACAAGTTGGTATTGGTAAGTGTTGGTTATTCTTCCTGTCACTGGTGCCATGTTATGGAAGAAGAAACTTTCGAAGATGAGGAAGTAGCAAAATTGATGAATGAAAATTTCATAAGCATCAAAGTAGACAGGGAAGAGAGACCGGATGTGGATCATGTATATATGACCGCTTTGCAACTTATCAACGGTAATGGAGGATGGCCTTTGAATGTAATTACGTTGCCTAACGGAAAGCCTATTTACGGAGGTACCTACCATACCAAGCAACAATGGAGCAAAGTTTTGTCCCAGGTTAGCAAATTATATAAAGATGATCCCAAAAAAGCAAATGAATATGCCGACATGGTTGCGCAGGGGATACAGGAAGTAAATATCATAACGCCAGTTTCCGATCTAGGGATGTTGACCCCAGATGTTTTAAAGAAAAGTGTAGAAAAATGGAAAGATAACTGGGATCTGAAATGGGGTGGTAATAATGGGTCGCAAAAGTTTATGATCCCTGTTAATTTAGATTTTCTATTGGATTACGCCGTCCTGACAGATGATGAGTCCGCCAAAAAGTTTGTTAAAACTACACTGGACAGAATAGCCTGGGGAGGGGTCTATGATCATATTGCAGGTGGATTCTATAGGTATAGCACTGATTCGCAATGGAAGGTTCCACATTTTGAGAAAATGTTATATGATAATGCACAATTAATAAGCCTTTATTCCAAGGCTTATAAAGTGTTTAATGAGCCCCTTTATAAAAAGGTAGTGGAGGAAACCATTTCTTTTTTGGATAAGGAGATGAAAAATCCGGAAGGGGGTTATTATGCAGCCATAGATGCCGATAGTGAAGGTGAGGAAGGCAAGTTTTATGTATGGAAAGAAGAGGAGCTAAAGTCAATTTTAGGGTCAGATTTTGAATTGTTCGCCAAATATTTTAATATAGAGCGTTCCAATATTTGGGAAAACGGAACCTATGTTCTTTCAAGGACCACTGGCGATACGGAATTTATTAAGGAGAATAATATAGATTCGGAAAATTGGGAAACCTATCTGGGCAGATGGCAAGAGAAAATATTAACCGAGAGAAATAAAAGAATACGGCCTAATACGGATGACAAGATCATTACTTCTTGGAATGCTCTATTGATTACGGGCTTGGTGGATGCTTATAATACTTTTGGGGAGATAACTTATTTGAATAAGGCGGAGGAAGTGTTCCGTTTTATTAAGAAAAATAGTCTAGATAAAGATCAGTTGGTACACACCTATAAAAAGGGGAGTAAGAAGAGTGATGGATTTTTGGAGGATTATTCCTTTTTGGCCAATGCTAGTTTAAAATTGTACGGGTCAACAATGACTTCTACTTATTTGGATTTTGCCAAAAGCATGAATCAAATTGCAAAAACCAAATTTGCTGATGAAAATTCCGGCATGTACAGTTTCAACTCCAATAATGAACTAATTGCTAAAATAATTAAAACCGATGATGGCGTATTGCCTTCACCCAATGCCGTGATGGCAGAGAATTTACTCCTACTTGGTCATATAGATTATGATAAGGACGCCACACTTAAGGCGCGGTCTATGCTTTCGGCCATGATTCCCGTTTTAGAGGAAAATGCCTATAACTATTCCAAATGGAATTCCTTGTTACTCAAATCAGCATTGCCCTTTTATGAAATTGCCGTTGTGGGCGATGATGCCAAGCAGTTATTGGCAGAGTTGCAGCAGCAAAATTTGCCCAACACCTTAATAGTAGGAAGTAATAAGAGTAGTGATCTGCCTTTGTTCAAAGGGCGTTATGCCGATGACGGGACTTTTATTTATGTTTGTCAGGACCATACCTGTAAACTCCCGGTGGCTTCTACCAAGGAAGCTCTGGAGCAATTGAACAATTTCTAGAATGCTATTTAATAGTATAAAAAGGTATCATAAATTCAATTCCTGATTCTTTGGTTTATTTCTAAAGTAATTTGGGTGGTAATCTTCAAGAGTCAAATCTAAGGAATTGATTCATCTAATAACATATTATCAATTATTAATGGTTTTATGTCAAATTACATGAATTTTGAGGTTGTTTGGATAAAAAATTTTAATTTAAACTCTTTTTAAACTTATATTGAACCTCAAAATTAATTACTTATAGTATGCAGATAAAAGAATCCTCAGAAATTTATGATGTAATCATTGTCGGTTCGGGTGCAGGTGGTGGTATGGCTACAAAGCAGTTAGCTGATGCCGGCCTCAATGTTGCCGTTGTCGAGGCTGGACCGTTTTTTGATCCAGCAGACCCGAAAACCATGAACCAATTAAAATGGAATTACGAATCTCCAAGAAGGGGAGCGGGCACCACTAGGGCATTTGGCGAATTTGATGCCGCTTATGGCGGTTGGGAGATAGAAGGAGAGCCATATACCCGTGAACCTGGGACCGAATTTGATTGGTTCCGTTCACACATGTTAGGGGGACGTACAAACCACTGGGGGAGAATTTCTCTGCGTTTCGGACCTAAGGATTTTAAGGGGAAGACTAGGGATGGTCATGGAGAGGATTGGCCGATAGGTTATGATGATGTAAAACCGTATTATGATAAAGTAGATAAATTAATCGGGGTATTTGGCACGAATGAAGGCTTGGAGAATGATCCAGATGGATTTTTCCTTCCTCCACCAAAACCAAGATTACATGAAATTTTCTATATAAATGGGGCTAAAAAGGCAGGGATACCTACTATTCCGGGTAGACTTTCCATGTTGACCAAAAGAATTAATGCGGATCGTGGTGTGTGCTTCTACTGTGGGCAATGTTCACGTTCCTGTTCCGTTTATGCTGATTTCTCATCAGGAAGTTGTCTTATATTTCCAGCTCAAAAAAGCGGTGGGCGTGTTAAATTATTCGTCAATTGTGTAGTTCGGGAAGTGACCACCAATGAAGAGGGGAAAGCTACAGGAGTGTCATACATCAGTAAGGATGATAGAAAAGAGTACAAATTAAGAGGCAAAGTTGTGGTCTTGGCGGCTTCCGCCTGTAGCTCCGCGCGTATTCTCTTGAATTCGAAAAGCAAACAGCATCCTAACGGATTAGGAAATAGTAGTGACGTTGTTGGTAAATACCTGCACGATTCTACCGGTGCCAGTAGAGCTGCTTTTGTACCTGCATTGATGGACAGAAAAGTGTCCTATAATGAAGACGGGGTAGGTAGTAACCATGTCTACTCTCCGTGGTGGGGAGATAACTCTAAGTTGGACTTTCCAAGAGGGTATCATATTGAAGTCGGTGGGGGTATGAGAATGCCGGGCTATGGTTTTAGTTTTAATCCTAATGAGTTTAATAAGTTTTTTGGGCTCAAAATTGGAGGTTATGGAGATAGCTTGCGAGATGATGTCAAAAAATATTACGGATCCGTATTAGGAGTTGCCGGAAGAGGCGAGGGTATTGCCCGTAAGGACAATTATTGTGAAATTGACCCTACCACAGTGGATGAATTTGGTATCCCAGTATTGAAGTTTAATTACAAATGGTCAGATTTAGAGAAAAAGCAGGCCAAGCATATGCAGGACACCTTTGAGGAGATTTTCCACAATTTAGGGGCTGAACCGTTAGGCGATAAGCCAGGCAAAGACCGTGATTATGGGTTAGAAGCTCCTGGACGTATTATCCATGAAGTGGGAACCACTAGAATGGGTAATGACCCCAAAACATCGGTCACTAATAAATTCAATCAATTGCATGATGTGGACAATGTCTTTATTGTAGATGCAGGACCTTTTACATCCCAGGCGGATAAGAACTGTACTTGGACCATTTTGGCATTATCTTGGCGCGCCAGTGATTATATTATTGAACAATTAAAACAGAAAAATATCTAGACCATGGATAGAAGAAAGAGTATACAGACAATAATTCTTGGTGCGGGCGCATCTGCCTTGGCCTTTCATGGCTGTAAGACCGATGGAGTCGATACAGCGAACGAAGCCGTTGCCGCTGCCGATAACACCCATTATTTTGGCCGTACCCCTGAGGAATTGGAGCTAATTGAAAAATTAAATGCGGAACAGCTTTTTACCGAACACGAAATGGAAACCATAGCGGTGTTGAGTACAGTAATACTTCCTCCTAAAGGCCCCAATGGAGGTCCTATAGAGGCAGAAGTTCCTGAATTTATAGAATTCATGGGTAAGGATATCCCTGAGATGCAACTTACGCTTAAAGGTGGACTAATGTGGTTGGATCACAAGAGTAATACCGATTTTGGAACTGAATTTAAATTGGCGACCCTTGAACAGCAAAAGCAAATATTAGATACCATTTGTTATCACGATCCTAAAAAATCGTTGGAGGTGCAACCGCTTGAAATACAATTTTTCTATATGATGCGCGGATTGACCATTTGTGGCTATTATTCCTCCAAAGTAGGAGTAGCTGAACTGGGCTATAAGGGAAATACACCTAACGTCTGGGATGGTGTTCCTCAGGACGTGCTGGATCAGCATGGAGTAGCCTATGATCCCGAATGGATTGCTAAGTGTATCGATCAGAGTACTAGAAACGAAATCGCTACTTGGGATGACAAGGGGAACCTATTGACATAGGTATCCTTTTAAGGTGCTTAAAAATAGGAGTAATTATATATAAGATGAAGAAATTACAGGTACTATGGCTATTTTTAATAGCCATAGTTTTTTTCGGATCTACAAATGTAACCGCACAAGAAGTTGGATTGCAATTGTACAGTCTTAGAAATCAATTCAAGGAGGATATTCCGAGCACTTTAAAAATGGTCAACGATTGGGGTATCCGTATTGTTGAAGGTGGAGAATCCTATGGTATGCCAGAGGAGAAATTTAAAGGCTTACTTGCTAAAAATAATTTAAAGGTGGTTAGTATTGGTGCCAGCTTCGACGATTTAGCAAATACCCCGGAGGAGGTTATAAAAAAAGCCAAAAGTTACGGCGCTGCCTACGTAATGTGCGCATGGATACCGCACGATGGAAATAATTTTGGATTAGAAGACACTAAAAAGGCCGTTGAGGTCTTTAATAAAGCGGGAAAACTTTTAAGGGAAAATGGATTAAAATTGGCATATCATGCCCATGGATTTGAGTTTAGGCCCTATGGAGATGGTACGTTGTTCGACTATATGGCGGAGAATGCGAACTATTTCGACTTTGAAATGGACGTGTATTGGGTGCATCACGCCGGCGTTGACCCCCTTAAATTACTTAAAAAATATCCTTCAAAATTCATTTTAATGCATTTAAAGGACATGGAAAAAGGCACCAAAAAAGATGATACCGGTCATGCAGATGTTGAAACCAATGTGGTTCTGGGTACTGGCGAAGTGGATATCGCCGGGGTGGTGGCCGAATCCAAGAAATTGGGAATCAAATATATGTTTATAGAGGACGAGTGTTCCAGAGTAGTGGCCCAAGTGCCAAAAAGTTTAAAGTATTTGGAGGGACTAAAATAGTCACATACATTTAATGTCCGTTTAAACTTATCACAAAGGCCTCTATTTAGAGGCTTTTTAGATTATTTGACTAAGATTGAATAGTCAGTTGAGGATTGGTTGGTAGAGCTTAATATTGGTAATGAAAAAAATGAAAAGGATTTTGATAGGTTTTAAGGGAATAGCGGTTTTGGCTGCAATTCTTTTTTTTAGCTGTAAAGAAGTTACTGTAAATAATAAAGCTATTGAGGATGTTGAAACTGAACTAGAGATAAGGGATTCCGTAAAAATTACAATTGGGAAGAAAGAAGAATTGTCTGTGGCCAAACTTAAATCCCTTGAGGGTCTGGCCGATACGCTTTTTGTTCGGTTGGCCGATTTCAGTGATGATTTTGTATATGACCTGCGCTACGCTACGGAAAACAACTTTTTAAAAGCCAAGGTTTACGATTGTGCGGAATGCTACACTAGGGTGAAAACAGCCCGAGCACTTCTTTTGGCCAATAAGGAATTTATGGGGAAAGGATTTAAAATAAAATTTTATGACTGTTATCGCCCAAATGATGTGCAATATAAAATGTGGGCCATAGTCCCGAATCCGCAGTACGTAGCCAACCCAGTCAAGGGGTCTATACATAATAAGGGTGGTGCCGTAGATATTACCTTGGTTACCTTGCAAGGCGTGGAATTGGACATGGGTACTGATTTTGATTTTTTTGGAAAAAAGGCTTATCATGATAATTTGGATCTTCCTAAATCAGTTCTAAACAATAGGTTGTTGTTGAAGGAAACCATGGAAGAATATGGTTTTTGGTCCATTCGAACGGAATGGTGGCATTACAATCTTGGTACTGCATCTAACGATAAGGTGGCTAATTTTAAATGGGATTGTGATTGATCGGGGTCTTGGCTTTGGTTATTTAGATATGAGTTGCTCTTTTAAGGGGATAGCTCAGGGCTATATTCTTGGCTGATTCAAGCGATTCTATTTAGCCTCTGTTTTAAGACATTCAATGACAATTTTGTCACCTTTGGAATTGGTGGTAAAAAAGAGATATACTTCCCCGCCGTCCTTAATTTTATATTTTTTCCTCAGGTCTGCCACGTTCATCGGAAAATTACGCACCGTAATATTAGCCTTGGCTAAGTTAAGTTTTTGGATTTCTTTTTTATTGAAAGGAATGGTTTTTACAATCTTAAACACACGTCCTGGAAATTCGATTAATTGGTTATTGGTGTATAAATGTGAGTGATCGTGTAGCTTGTATAAATTAAATCTGTTCCCAACGGTTTTAAAAGCTCCGGACTTTAAGATGGCCGAATTGGGCTCGTACAAATATTTCAGTGGATCGGAGAAGTTGGAAAGGGCCATTTTCTCTTCTCCCTGTATAAAATGGAAACCTTCCATTGTTAATCCGTTGAGATTTGCTGTTTTTATAAGCACTTCCCCATTGTGCCCCCGTTCCAATATCCAGAGAATTTCCTTGACTTCATTTTTAACGGAAATAATATGAATTTCCTTAACGAAGTCCAACTCCTTAAGACCAGCCGACAGATCCAGAAGGGGAGAGGTCTTTATCATGATTTTCTTGGCCTTCCCAAGAATGGCTTCTAGATTATCGGGTACATTAGGAAGGCAATCGGACAACAAAAAAACCTTCCCCTTGGCATCATGTCGCCGAGAGGGGTCTATAAATACCCAATCAAAAACAATTTCTGAATTTTTTAAAAAATCTATTCCATCCATTGCATGTGTATGGATGTTGGCCCTACCCAATACCTTGAAATTATATTCGGCTATTTCGGATAGTTCCCTATTCATTTCACAATGATGGACCTGTTCTATGCCTTGACTAAAAAAATAACTGTCTACCCCAAAACCCCCTGTCATATCCAAAAGAGTTTCGCCACTTAACAACCCAGCTTTATATTGGGCGGTGATTTCGGATGAGGTCTGTTCTATATTCACTTTGTTGGGAAAGTAAATGTCAGGAGTGCCAAACCAAATGGGGAGTTTGTCCTTGCATTTGTTCTTGGCTTCAATTTGCTCCGCAACTTCTTTATTGGTTACACCCTTTAAATGCAATGGTTTTAAAAGCATAGTTATAAGGTTGCTCCCCAAATGTTCGCTTATATAATCTTGAATTTCAGATGTTAAAATATTTTTATTCAAGGTAGAATTATAGATTTTTTGTAAGCGATTTTACAATTTTATTATCTGCGAAAAATTCCTTTAGGATTACCTTTATAGCGGTATAACCTGGTACGGCAATAATCATTCCCGTGACTCCAAATAGTAATCCCCCAATAATGATGATCAGAAAAATCTCCAAGGGGTGCGACTTTACACTATTGGAAAAGATAAAGGGCTGGGAGAAAAAGTTATCCACCAACTGACCAATGATAAAACCTATCATTACATAACCAGTCTTAGGTAAAATCACGCTACTAAAATCCGCACCCACATTACTGGTCATAGTTAAAACAGCCATTAATAACCCACCAATTATTGGACCTACATAGGGAATTAGGTTTAAAAGTGCGCAGAGGAAGGCGATGACTACTGCATTTTCAATTCCAAAGACGAATAGTACTATGGAATATATGACAAACAAGATCAGGATCTGAAAAACTAGACCAACAAAATATCTGGAAAGCAGATTCTTAATGGTTTCCATGGAATTTTGAAATCTATTTTCATTGTTTTTTGGAATAAATGTAAGTATTGATTCCTCAAAAAGCTTACTGTCTTTTAAAAAAAAGAAGGCTATAAATAACACTGAAAACAGCCCTACACTAAAACTTCCTAATATGCCGATTACTGAATTTAGGAAATCTGGAATAATCCCAAAGTTAAAGTTCGAAAACAAATGTGAATCTTTGATGCTTTGTTCCAAATCTTTTGATTGAACGCCAAAATATTCAAGGAGCTGACCATATAGACCTTCAAAATTGTTTTGCAGGGCATCCATGTTAAGAAGAGATAAGTTTTGTCCCTGTTTAATTAACAACGGAACAAACAAAGCAATGACCCCGCCAACAATTCCTATAAGGAATATCATCGTTATAATAACCGCAATGGTGTTGTTGAATTTCAACTTTTTGCGAAAAAAAAGTACAATTGGGCGTCCAATTAAACTGGCCACAGCGGCTATGGAGATGTATACTAATACAGCGCTAATTTTGTGTAAGAAAACCAAAAGGATAACAATGGCTACAACAATTCCAAGTGCCCTTAAAATACCTTCGGCAATAGTCTTTGGTGTCATATATTAACTTTTAAAAACGTAGGAGATTATATTGGCCCCCATTTGCAAAGCCATTAGGCGAACCTCTTTGGAGTCGTTATGTACTTCTGGGTCTTCCCATCCGTCTCCGAGGTCGCTTTCAAAGGTGAAAAGTAATATCAGACGATTTTGATCGAAGATTCCAAACGCCTGGGGCCGTTTGCCATCATGTTCATGAATCTTTGGCAAGCCTTTCGGAAATTGGTATTGCTGCCGGAATATGGGGTGGTCGGCACCTAATTCCGTCAGTTCTTGGTCTGGAAATACTTTGGTCAATTCCTTACGCAAGTAAGGTTCCATACCGTAGTTGTCATCTATATGTAGAAATCCTCCAGCCAATAAATAGGTTCTTAGGTTGTCCGCTTCCTCTTGAGAGAAATGTATGTTTCCATGCCCGGTCATGTGTAAAAAAGGATATTGAAAAATATTTGAGCTACCTACTTCAACAGTATGTGGTTTGGGATCGATCGTAGTCCTTAATTGTTGGTTACAGAAATTTATTAGATTTGGAAGTGCAGTGGGGTTGGCGTACCAATCACCCCCGCCTCCGTATTTTAAAATGGCAATTTCTTGGGCATATAAGGTGGTGGCCATAAAAAAATTGAAAATTAACAGGATTGCAACTAGCTGCTTCATGTACACTCGGAAAATTAAGGTATTCAAATTTAAGAATATTAACGAGTTAAAAAACAATAAGGAAAGGTATATCTCACTATGGCGTGCTACCGAGAGGTTTTATCGCAGCCTATTGTTTAACAAGTATTGTTACTAAAAGATGCTCTTAAGGAGTTTTTTGCAAGTTAATTAATGCTATGGTGGTGCAGGCTACAATGGCGGCAGTTTCTGTCCGTAACCTAGTGTTTCCCAAAGCAACAGCTTGAAATTTGTTTTCTAAGGCCAATTTAATCTCTTCAGGAGAGAAATCCCCTTCTGGACCAATTAATATAGTAGTATTTTTATGGGCCAAGGCCGACTGTGATAGTTCCTTTTTTTTGTCTTCCTCACAATGTGCTATGTAGATTTCACCGCTTCTAGATTGTGTCATAAATTCCTTAAAAGTGATGGTAGGATTTAATTGAGGCAAGAATACTTGTAAAGATTGTTTCATGGCTGATTGGATGACCTTTTCCATGCGGTCCATTTTGATAACCTTTCGTTCGGAATGGTCGCAAATAACTGGCGTAATTTCATGAACCCCGATCTCTGTAGCTTTTTCCAAAAACCATTCGAAACGGTCGTTCAGTTTTGTTGGCGCAACCGCCATATGAAGTTGATATGGTTTTGGGGGTATTTGGGTTTTTGATATAATTTTAGCAACACACTTCTTGTGATCTGGGCTCAGTATTTCGGCTTCAAACCAAATACCCTTACCATTGGTAATTTGCAGGATATCTCCGGATTTTTTTCGCAATACCTTGGAAATATGCCGACTCTCATCAGTTGGAAAAATAAATTGGTCCGTGTTGTTTTCTAATTCAGGATGGTAAAACAGTTGCATAATTTTTGGATATTTCGATTTTGGGAAGACTTAGATTTAATGGTCGTATACCCCATTGTAATTACTGCCCATATAACTTCCCCATTTTATTTTTTGACTTATTGGGATATCTGTGTCTATCCTGTTTATTTGTAATCCATCAAAGGTATATGTTTGTTTAAGATTTGTACCATGAATATAAATGATATCCAAAAATCCATTATTGTCTAAATCTCCAACCCATGGCGTGGACGATAGATTATTGCCTTCATAATTTAAATTTAATTTGATGGTTTCTTTTTTGGAAAAATCGATAATGGCCAGATCATTATAAAAGTATTTCATTTGTAGGCTATCAAACACTTGATAGTTCATTGGTAAAATCGCCTCTTCTTTTCCATCATTGTTTAAATCTACCGCTATGGGTGTGCTCATCTGATAATATCCCAACGAGTCCTTTAATTCTACTTTGCCATTTTTTCCGTTAACCATAATTTGTTTGGACCATTCCAAGGTTGGCCACTTACCTTGGGCATAGGAGGTAAAAAAATCCGGAATGGAATCATCGGTGAAATTCCCTATGGCCATAGAACTATGGGCTTGGGTATCCGGTATGATCACGCTCCAAATGGGTTCATAGGTTTTACCATCAAATGCTAACATTCTGCCATCAAAAGTATTGGCCACAATGTCATGAACGTCATCATCATTTATATCCACCCAAGCAGCGGGTCCAATGAACCCTGTAGCTTCCCCAGAGGCCAATTTAACCGAGTTGGATATATCACCGGTCATGATATCTTTTATAGAAGTTGCATACAGATTACCAGCTATGGTTTCTCCGCCAGTCCCATAGATTACGTTTGTAAATTCTTGGGATTCATTAGGCAATATGGTTACGGACATATAGGTCTCCTTTCCATCAGGCATTGGTGCTTTCTGTATTAATTCACCATTTTTACTGTTCAAAATCACCAAATAGCCCACAGGCCTATCAGGGTCATAGGGTTCTTTTAGGACATTGCCTCCGTTGGATACCAAAATATCTTCCTGTCCATCATTATTCTGATCAGGAATAAATTGAGGATTGTAAAAGTTGAACCAATCTTTTTTTTGATTCTTTGGAGGTTTAAACCGCCAAATTATTTTTCCAGTTCTCCCGTTAATAGCCAATAATTGTGCTGATCGGCCACCAATAAACACATCATTTACTTGGTCATTGGTAATATCTTTGAGAGTAGCCGAACCGAATATTTGATCTTTTGCCGATACTTTCCAAAGTAATTTTCCGTCTATACCGCTTACGGCAATGACAGCAGAATCGGAGGACTTTAATTCTTCCTTGCCGGCCCCTATAATAATATCGCCAGTACCATCTTGATTCAGATCTGCTATTCTTGGAGAGGAAAAAGTCCCGATACCAGGTAATTTTTTCGCCCATGATTTTTGAGAAAATGCAGAATTTTGAAATACTAAGATCATGAGTACAAGGCCAATGTAAAATTTATTGTACCTCATATTTATTTTAAAATATGTATAAAATATTTTTTTTTAAGCTTATGGGTATGGTGAAATATAATAGTCAGTATTATCATCCCATTTAGTGCGATTGTTCAGATACATAGGTTAAAAGTGATGATTACAGATGCTTCAATTTTTGTTTTGCATGTTCCAAACCCAATTCGATATAATTCAATAACTTTTCCTCCGTGGCAATTCCTTCTTCGGAAACATAAATAAATTCTTTCATGGGGCGTTTTGTAAAATCCATGGGTCTCACGTGTTTGGATTTTAGAGTTTTTTCCATTTTGTCGGAGATGACCCTTACCATAAGATTGTCCTTTACAATACCAACGGTCATTTTTCCACTATACAAAAAGGCTAGTCCACCAAACATTTTCTTTTCTGTAATTTTAGATCGGACAGATTGGGGTTGCAATTCAAAACTCCCCCTAATACGTTGTGCAAATTGTTCGTTGTATGCCATAATATTTAAAAATATTAAGATACAAAATCCATGTAAATGAATTGCATTAAGATTACAGTATCTGTTGTGCAGTAACCTGAGGTTATAACCAATTTTATATTTTAGATAATGGACTTTTTATTCGATTACATATCTCGCCTTGGCGGTAACACTTTGATCTACAAAGTTTAATTCTTTGTATTTTAAATATCCCACTATACCGATCATGGCAGCGTTATCCGTACAATATTCAAATTTGGGAATATAGGATGTCCATCCCCATTTATCCTCCGCATTCTGCAAGGCCTGTCTAATGCCTGAATTAGCAGAAACTCCACCACCTATGGCTATCTGTTTTATCCCAGTTTGCTTTACAGCCTTTTTTATTTTATCCATTAATATATTGATGATGGTATATTGGATGGATGCACAGATATCGTTCAGGTTTTCTGAAATAAAATTTGGGTTCTTTTTGGTTTCCCGCTGAATAAAATAGAGTATACTAGTTTTTAATCCACTGAAACTAAAGTTGAGTCCATCCACTTTGGGCTTCGGGAAGGGAAAGGCTTTAGGGTTGCCCAATTGTGCATATTTGTCTACCAATGGCCCGCCAGGATAGGGAAGTCCCAATATTTTAGCGCTTTTGTCGTAAGCTTCCCCTACGGCGTCATCTAGAGATTCTCCTAAAATTTCCATTTTAAAATGATCCTTAACCAATACAATTTGTGTATGTCCTCCACTAATGGTCATTGCCAAAAACGGGAAGGAAGGTGTTTTGAAATTTTCTTCCTCAATAAAGTGCGATAAAATGTGGGCTTGCATGTGGTTAACCTCAATTAATGGAATGTCCAATCCCAGGGAAAGCGATTTGGCAAAGGAGGTTCCTACCAATAAAGAACCCATAAGTCCTGGTCCGCGTGTAAAAGCTATGGCGGATAACTGTTTTTTATCGATATTTGCTTTGGCTAATGCTTGGTGTACCACAGGGACTATATTTTGTTGGTGTGCCCTTGAGGCAAGTTCGGGAACAACCCCCCCGTATTCCTCATGTATTTTTTGCGTGGCCACAACATTGCTTAGTGTCCTATTGTTGCATAATACCGCCGCAGATGTGTCATCACAAGAGGATTCAATGGCAAGAATATAAATAGTTTTATTTTCCACTTTGTTTGGAATAAAATTTGAATGTACAAAGGTAAAACATAAAGCCCTATCAAAAAATTAAGAAAAATTCTAGTCAGAGTATTTTTGGTGCTCGTTCTTATTTGCGTTTTGGGTAGTGTAATACTTTCTCTGCCGTTTGTCCAGACCCGTTTTGCCAAGTATGCCACTACCGAGATCAATAAAGAATATGGCACTAATATTAATATTGAGCGCTTAAGGATTTCCTTAATTTCATGGGATACTTCGCTGAAGGGTGTTTATATCGAAGATTACAAACAGGATACGTTGTTCTACATAGATAATTTAAGTACTTCTATCTTGAATGTTCGCAACCTGGTGAATGGTAAACTGGAGTTTGGCGATATTGCCATTGAGCGACTCAATTTTAAGCTTAAAACCTACCAGGACAACAAAAACACCAATCTAGAGGTTTTTATTGATAAATTGGACGATAAAAAACCGCGTAAACCCGGAGCGCCCCCATTTTATTTTTCTTCCGCAGATGTAGAAATTACGGATAGTAAATTTAGGCTCATTGATGAAAATCGAGAGACCACGGAAATGCTGAATTTTAATAATCTAAACATTTCGGCCTCTGAATTTACTATAATTGGCCCGGACGTAAATTCTAATATAGAAAAGATGTCCTTTCGAAGTACAAGGGGGGTGGTGGTAGAAAAAATGGCTACCGAATTCAAGTATACAAAACAGCAAATGCGTTTTGATTCCTTAAGCATTAAAACGCCTCAATCGAATATATTGGGTAAAGTGGTATTCGACTATGATAGGGAAGACTTTAAAGATTTTTTAAATAAAGTAAAAATTGACGCTGAATTCATAGAGTCCACGGTGGCCTTGAATGAAGTGAACCTGCTTTATAATCAATTTGGGAGCGACAAAATAGTAACATTTTCCACTGTAGCAAGCGGAGTATTGAACGATTTGAATACGAACGACCTGTTTTTGACTATGGATAATACAGGTATGCGTGGTGACTTTAATTATAAAAATTTGTTCACCAAGGATGGCAAATTTGCCCTTATGGCCAATATGAAGAATGTTACTTCCAACTACTATGAACTAAGGGCCCTGCTACCCAATATTTTGGATGTATTGCCGTCTTCAATCCAGAGATTGGGCCAGTTCACCGTCCGGGGCGACGCCCTTATCACAGAATCCTCTATAAATGCCAAAGCCAACATTAACACCCTAATTGGAAGTAGTTATGTGGATCTGGAGCTTACAGATATTGATCACATAGACGATGCCTCGTACAAGGGGTTTGTTTCTCTAATCGATTTTGATCTTGGAAATCTAATCGAAAGGGAAGATGTGGGTATTACAAATTTGGATTTTAATGTGGAGGGCAAGGGCGTCGTTATGGAATATTTAAATACCGAAGTCATTGGGCAGGTATATTCCTTAAATTTTAATGGCTATGATTACAAGGATATTAATGTTTCGGGGATTATAAAAGAACAACTTTTTGATGGGTCCCTATTGTGTAGGGACGAAAATATTAAGTTTAGTTTTAAAGGTTTGGCGGATTTTGCCGAAAACAGAAATAATTTCAATTTTATTGCCTCGGTTGATTATGCTGATCTCAAAAAAATAAACTTTATAAAGGATAGTGTATCTATATTTAAAGGCGATGTAAATATGGATATTACCGGAAATTCCTTGGACAATATTGTAGGGGATATAAAGTTTTCCAAAACCAATTACCAGAACAAAAACGACACCTACTACTTTGATGATTTTAAAGTTTCATCCACCTTTGAAAATGATAGTACCCGAATTATTGATATTAATTCCCCGGATATCATTACGGGATATTTAAAAGGCAATTTTAAGGTAAAGGAACTCGGCAGGTTGCTCCAGAATTCTTTGGGGAGTATTTACACGAATTATAGACCTTTCAATATTTCAAGTAATCAAAGGTTGGCCTTTAATTTTAAAATTTATAATAAAATTGTGGATGTGTTTTTTCCAGAGGTGAAATTTGATCCAAATACTTTTATAAAAGGAAATATTATTGCCGATGAAGGCGATTTTAAGCTCACTTTTAAATCGCCCAGTATAGTGGCCTATGGTAATGAATTGGATAATATAGATATAAAAATAGATAATAAAAATCCATTGTTTAACACCTATGTTTCCATTGGGGACCTTGCAACTCCCTACTATGATGTAAAAGATTTTAATTTAATAAATACCACCTTAAAGGATACTTTGTTTTTTAGAACGGAATTTCGTGGTGGCAGTGAATACAACGATAGTTATAACTTAAATTTCTACCATACCTTTAATAAGGAGAACAAATCTGTTATCGGCTTAAAGACTTCGGATATCAATTTTAAAGGAAACAAATGGATACTGAACAAGGACGGAAATAATAAGAACAAGGTAATTCTCAACAAGACACTGGATAGTATTACTATTGAAGAAATAGTAATGAACAATAGTGAACAGGAGCAGATTCGGTTAAGGGGGCAGTTGGCCGACTCTACTTATAAGGATGTAGAGCTTCAGTTTAAAATTGTAACACTGGGCAAGATCACACCGGCCATAGATAGTTTAAAGTTGCATGGGGAGGTGAACGGTACTCTAAACGTTTTACAGAGGGACAATGTTTATCTGCCGTCCTCCAATTTAAATATTAAAAATTTTGGTGTAAACGATATTACTTTGGGAGATTTAGCCATTGGTATAGTGGGCAACAGGGATTTGACCGATTTTGTTGTGAATACGTCTTTGGTGGATAAAGGGAATGAAAAGCTGAGTGTGGTTGGCAATATCTCCAATCGGGAAGAGATTCCCCAGGCCAATCTTATAGTGGATTTTAATAAGTTTAACTTAGAGCCATTTAGTCCATTGGGAGAAGGCGTTATAACCAATATCAGGGGGTTATTGCAGGGTAGCGCCATATTAAGGGGGCCTATAAATAATCCCGATATGAGTGGTGTGTTATCCTTGAATGAAGCTGGTTTGGCTATTCCATATTTAAACGTAGATTATAGTTTTGCTCCTTTCTCAAAGGTTAGATTGTCCAATCAAACCTTTGATTTTCAAAAAATTAAACTTACCGATGTGGCCATGAATACCAAAGCCACCTTGGATGGTACTATAACCCATAAGTTATTTAGGGATTGGAGTTTGGATTTGGATGTTGATACCAATAATGATCGTTTCTTGATTTTGAATACACCGTTCAAGGAAGAGGTATTGTATTATGGAGCTGGTTATTTAAATGGTACAGGGAGGATATTTGGACCAACCAATGCCCTTACGATAAATGTAGATGGTGAAACGGCAAGAGGTACCTCTTTGAAAATTCCAATTAGCGATGTGGTTAGTGTTGGGGATTTTTCCTTTATCAATTTCGTTGGTAAAAAAGTAGAAAACACGGATACGGCACAACGCGTTTTAAAAGAGGTGGAGGGGCTGGAACTGGCCTTTAATTTGGATGTCACCCCTGATGCGGAAGTCGAAATTGTAGTGGATACCAAAACAGGCAGTTCATTAAAAGGCACAGGTGCCGGGATTTTGTTCATTGAAATCAATACCAATGGTAAATTTAATATGTACGGGGACTTTGTAGTGGTTACAGGACAGTTTCGTTATAAGTTTGGCGGAATAGTGGATAAAACCTTTAAAGTAAAACCAGGGGGTAATATAACTTGGGAAAGGGAGCCCCTAGCTGCACAACTAAATATGGAAGCCATCTATTCCTTAAATGCCAATCCCGCTCCGTTATTGGATAATCCCGGGTATACCAGGCGAATACCAACCGATGTGGTGGTAAGTCTTACCGGGGAATTGGAAAGCCCTATTATAGATTGGAGAATCGATTTTCCGGGTACCAATTCCATTGTTAAATCTGAATTGGAGTATAGATTGCAGGATCCAACCATTGCAGAAAGAAATGCATTGTTTCTTTTGGCGCAAGGATCATTTGTCAACGACCAGACAGGTATCAATCAACAAGCGGTTACAGGAAATCTTCTTCAATCTGCCTCAGGAATACTCAATTCTTTATTGGCTGGGGACAATGATAAACTCAATTTCGGATTGTCTTATGAACAAGGTATTTTGGATCGGAGTACCGATATTCAGACAGAAAATAGGGTAGGGGTTACTTTGTCTACCCAAATCAGTGATAGGGTGCTGTTAAACGGAAGAGTGGGGGTTCCGGTCGGGGGCGTTACTGAAACTGTGGTTGCTGGGGATGTGGAAGTCCAGATTTTACTTAACGAGGAAGGAACTCTAAGTGCTAAAATATTTAATAGGGAGAATGAAATTCAACAATTCTTAGCAGACCGTCAGGGTTATACCCAAGGTGTTGGACTTTCCTATCAGGTAGATTTCAATAGTTTTAAAGAGCTATTGCGCAAAATTTTAGGAAGGAATAAATAGCTGCTTTTAGGGCTATTTTTAGTCGTTTTCGGTAATTTGGAAAAAATCACTTTTTGCTAAGAATTGATTATGAATTTAACAATTCCCAAGAAAATATTCAACGCAAACGTTTTAGTGCTCCACTATTGTCAAATTAAAGCCAAACTCTCGTATTTATTGGAATAAGTTTGCTAGTTTTGCCTTTTAAAATTTTTATGGCTTCAGCAATAAAAAAGATTGGTGTATTTACATCAGGAGGAGACTCACCGGGAATGAACGCTGCTATTAGGGCAGTCGTGCGTACTTGTGCTTATTTAAAAGTAGAATGTGTTGGTATCTATAGAGGATATGAGGGCATGATGGAAGGTGATTTCAAAGTAATGGACGCGCGTAGCGTAAATAATATAATTAATAAAGGAGGAACCATCCTTAAGTCGGCCCGTTGTATGCCATTTAGGACCAAAGAGGGTCGCCAAATAGCCTATGACCAACTAATTGCTGCAGGTATAGATGCCTTTGTAGTTATTGGTGGAGATGGTAGCTTTACAGGAGCATTGACCTTTAATAAAGAGTTTAATTTTCCAATTATTGGAATTCCTGGTACCATTGATAATGATATTTTTGGGACCACTTATACCTTGGGTTTTGATACAGCTTTAAATACAGCTGTTGAATGTATAGATAAAATTAGGGATACGGCCAGTTCACATAACAGACTTTTCTTTGTAGAGGTTATGGGAAGGGATGTTGGTCATATAGCCCTAAATGCTGGTGTTGGTGCAGGGGCAGAAGAGATTTTGATTCCAGAGGAAAACCTTGGTCTTGAAAGATTATTGGAATCTTTAAAGCGCAGTAAACAATCCGGGAAATCCTCTAGTATTGTAGTGGTTGCGGAAGGGGATAAAACAGGTAAAAATGTTTTTGAACTTAAAGAATATGTGGAAGAGCATCTTCCTATATATGATGTTCGTGTTTCTGTATTAGGACATATGCAACGAGGGGGTGCACCATCATGTTTTGATCGTGTTTTGGCCAGTAGAATGGGTGTTAAGGCGGTAGAGGCATTGTTGGAAGGGAAAACCAACCTAATGGTGGGTATTCAAGATAATACCATTACACTTACACCGATCAGTAAAGCAATAAAAGGACATACAAAAATTGATAGGGAGCTAATGAGGGTTTCTGATATCATGACAACATAATTTTAAACATTAAAAACAAACAAAATGTCAAACTTGAAAATAGGGATTAACGGTTTCGGAAGAATTGGAAGATTGGTCTTCAGAGCTACTGTAGAAAGAGATAATGTAGATGTAGTTGCTATTAACGATTTGTTGGATGTTGAACATCTTGCTTATTTGTTGGAATATGATTCAGTGCATGGAAAATTCAATGGTACTGTTGAAGTAAAAGATGGTCATTTGGTAGTAAACGGTAAAACCGTTAGAATTACAGCTGAAAGAGATCCTAAAAATTTGAAGTGGGATGAAGTTGGTGCAGAAATCGTTGCTGAATGTACCGGTATTTTCACCACTTTGGAAACTGCGCAATCACATATTGATGGTGGTGCCAAAAAGGTAGTTATTTCTGCTCCATCGAGCAATGCTCCTATGTTCGTAATGGGAGTTAACCATAAAGATGCCAAAGCATCGGATACAATTGTTTCTAACGCTTCTTGTACTACTAACTGTTTGGCTCCAATGGCGAAAGTATTGAACGATAGTTTTGGTATCGAAGAAGCTTTAATGACTACTGTACACGCTACAACGGCTACACAAATGACTGTAGATGGTCCTTCTAGAAAGGATTGGAGAGGTGGTAGAAGTGCACTTTTGAATATTATTCCTGCTTCTACAGGGGCAGCTAAGGCTGTAACCAAGGTTATTCCATCGTTATTAGGTAAATTAACAGGTATGGCTTTCCGTGTTCCAACTGCTGATGTTTCTGTGGTGGATTTAACGGTTCGTTTAGAAAAGGAAACTTCTTATGAAGAGATAAAGAAGGCGTTTAAAAAGGCTTCTGAAGGAGAATTAAAAGGGATTTTAGGATATACTGAAGAAGCGGTTGTTTCTCAAGATTTTATTGGTGATGCCAGGACCAGTATTTTTGATGCTGGAGCAGGAATTGAATTGAATTCTAAATTCTTTAAGGTTGTTTCTTGGTATGATAATGAGTCTGGATATTCCAACAAATTGGTTGATCTAGCGCAATACGTACACAAATTATAATCTTATTGGTATTAATTTAATGAATCCTGAAAGTGAGCAATATTTTGCTTATTTTCAGGATTATTTTTTAATA
Source organism: Arenibacter catalasegens (assembly GCF_002909235.1). Lineage (GTDB taxonomy): Bacteria > Bacteroidota > Bacteroidia > Flavobacteriales > Flavobacteriaceae > Arenibacter > Arenibacter catalasegens. Next base: position 77,743 of record NZ_PHQQ01000002.1, on the reverse strand, counting down.
AACTTGTTATATGATATTGATTGTAGATAGTGGCGCAACAAAATCGGATTGGATTGCCCTGGATGAGAAGGGAAACCAGTTGTTCATGACCCAAACTTTAGGATTAAGTCCAGAAGTATTGACCCGTCCTGTAATCGAAGACCGTTTGGCCAATAATTTTGAACTTTCCAAGAACAGGGAGAATGTAACTCAGTTATTTTTCTATGGGGCCGGTTGTGGTACAGATAGGATGAAAAATTTTTTAACAGAGATATTTAATGATTTTTTTCCTAAAGCAAAAGCAGAAGTCAAGGAAGACACCTATGCTGCAATATTTGCAACTACAAAATTAGGGCAACATGGAATAGTTTGTATTTTAGGTACAGGCTCCAACTGTAGCTATTATGATGGTGAGCAGTTACATCAAAAGGTCACCTCATTGGGCTATATTCCGATGGATGATGGTAGTGGTAATTTCTTTGGAAGAAAATTGATACGGGACTACTATTTTAACAAAATGCCGCAAGATTTGGCTACCAAATTCGCCAAGGAATATAATTTGGATGCCGACGTAATCAAGGAAAATTTATACAAACAACCTAACCCCAATACGTATCTTGCCACTTTTGCTAGATTTATTGTGGAAAATAAAAATCATCCTTATTGCAGGGGGGTTATTGACAAAGGCTTTCAGCAGTTTATTAATAACTATATCATGCAGTTTGAATTGGCTACAAAAGTTCCAGTAAGTTTTGTGGGCAGTATTGCCTATTACTTGCGTGAAGAACTAGCAACCGTTATTGAGAGAAATGATTTAGTATTGGGTGTTATTAGGCAAAGACCAATTGAAGGTCTTGTTGATTTTCACAAAGCCTCTATTTAACAGCAATCATAGATATTTCCACGTTTACAAACTTGGGCAGATTTGCTACTTCAACAGTTTCCCTTGCTGGAGCAGTGTCCGCATCAAAATAAGCACCATATACTTCGTTTATTTGTGCAAACTGGTGCATGTCCTTGACAAAAATTGACGATTTAACAACATTTTCAAAAGTCATTCCTGCCTCGGTAAGAATGGCTTTTAAATTTTGCATGGATTGCTCCGTTTCCTTTTTGATATCCCCTGATACTAATTCTCCTGTTTTAGGGTCTAATGGAATTTGTCCGGAAATGTATAAAGTGTTACCTGTCAGAACCGCCTGATTGTATGGTCCTATTGGGGCAGGGGCATTATTTGTGGTGATTATCTTTTTCATAAAAATGGATTCTATGTCTATTTAATTGTAAAATTAGGGATTATTATTTAAGAAACTAGAATTTGACGTGTGTGTAAGTGTAAATGAATTCGACGGTATAATTCTAAGAATTTAAATCCGTTAACATGGGATCCTTTGTTTCTATTGTTGCTCTTATCCGGAATGTCTAGAGTTGGGAATTACTTGTATTGGGCAATTGGTTTTAGTGCTATTTTCCGCCATTTGCTTGTAGATCTAGAATACATTCCACACCAAAACTTGGAATTGCGCCATTTTTAGAAGTCAACATTTTAGCCATTCCCCAACCAAATTGGAGTTCTGCGCGCATTAGGCAATTTTGCACATTACAGTGGCTTTTAGCCTCGGTATCCTGATGCTCGTTTACGGAAGGGGTTCCTAATTCTACTAAGCCAAATAGGTGGCCTGCTTCATGGTTTAAAGTGGCAGATTCAACTGTAGAATTATTAATTAGGGTACTCCGAGCGGCCAATTTTCTAATAGTGGCTTCATAAATAACCATGGACGTATTTCTGTAAACAGCCCCAAGGGTTACCAAATCTTCTTCTGGCTTGTCATCATCGGAAGGTGCATCGGTAAAATAAATGTAAAGCCCTAAGGTGTCTCCGTTATTGAAAATAGTTCTATTTTCTTTTTCCAAATCGGAAATTTCTTCAATGGAAAGACTATCCTTTTCTGGGGAATCCAATTCCTTATAAATAATGCTAATATTATCTTTGTGGGCTCGTTCGTTCAAAAGGTCCACAAAATTCGAGATAGCCGTCTCTGTAGGGCCAAAATTGGTTACATAACCAATTTCGATTACTAAATTTTTAAATTTGGAGTCAGAAAGTAGGTCATTGGCAGAATCGCCCGGACTTTTTAAATTTGCTGTCTTGTCTACCTTTAGGGTTTCGCTTTCATTAGAGTCTTTAGAACAGCCTAGAATAAGTGCAAAGGTCAAGAAAAGTAAAATGGATAACTTCTTCATTTTTAATAAATTTGGAATAAGGGCATGTTACTTTAAAGATAACGACAAATTTCCATAGGTATTACCTTATTTGTGTAAGTTTAGCTAGATAGTCGTAATGTTTTCCTTTGCTTACAAGTTCACAAGCCAAGTTATTGGCGTTTGCCGCACGTTGTAAGGTGTTGTAATCCAAATACAACCAATCTAGAGGTTCGCTTTTATCTCCTTTATATTCCATTTCGAAGGTCACCTCTCCATAATAATTTTGGTCCTCGGGAATCCAGTATCCGCCATCCTCATCTTCATCATACATATAAATAATATCGCTGGAATCCAAGAGTATTTGACCTTGAGGTTTTAAAAGCGATTTTAAATGGGTAAAAAAGGAGTCGATGTTTTTTAACTTCCCCACAATACCTATTCCGTTCATAAGCATTAGTAGGGTGTCAAATTTTTGACCGTCAAAATCATGGATACCGGATAGAACGGTGTGCTCTACTCCACGTTGCCTACAGGTTTCTATGGCTCCGGCAGAATAGTCCAAGGCCGTAACGGGAAAGCCTTTTTTTTGTAAATAAAGACTATGGCTACCTGCACCACAGCCAATATCTAGGACACTGCCTTTGCAAAGCTTCAAGGCTTCTTGTTCTAAAGGCGGCATTTTTTTAAAGTCCCTGAATAAGTAGGGGATAGGGATAATGTCCTCTTCGTCCAAGGAAGAATAGGTCTTGATATCTTCGGTGTAATTCCCTGATTGATACTCCAATAGTGCCTTTCCTAGAATGTCCTTATTCATTTAAATTTGTAATTTACATGCAAATGTGAGACTTTTAACCAACTTTTAAAAGTTTATTCCATAATGCATGAAGTAATTAAGCATCTTCCCAAACTTGCACAAGAGAAGCATAATGAGAACAAAAAATTCTTTGGTAAATTAAAGAAAAAACCACCAAAGGATTTGGATTATATTATGCAAGACCTGCATGACACTGAATTTAAAAAGACCAATTGTTTAAACTGTGCCAATTGCTGTAAGACTACCGGTCCCTTGTTTACCAATGCGGACGTGGAGCGTATTGCCAAACATTTCAGGATGAAGCCCCAAAAATTTATTGATCAATTTTTGAGATTGGATGAGGATAATGATTACGTGTTGCAAGGGGTTCCCTGTACTTTTTTGGATGCAGATAATTACTGTTCCATATATGATGTTAGACCCAAGGCCTGTCGTGAATTCCCTCACACCGATAGGAAGAAGTTTCAGCAAATAAGTAATCTCACCCTAAAAAATGTGGCTATTTGCCCTGCGGCATATAATATTGTAGAAGAAATGAAAAAAATAATACATCTTAAGTAATTGGGTTTTATAGTATTTTTAATAACAGTAATTCGAAATCATCCAAATCATTTTTTTGCATCTAATGTCAGGTAACTATTTTATAAATTTAAAAAATGGAATCCATTTATACATATTTTGAAACTATTCCTCCCGCACACCGAAGTATCATATTGGTATCAGGAATTGCCTTTTTTTGGATATTGGAATATATTATCCCCTTGTTTCAGTTAAAATATAGCAAGATAAGACATGCCGGCATTAATATCTTTTTCACTCTTACTACCATCCTTGTAAATTTCCCATTGGCTTTTTTACTCTTAAAAACTAGTGATTGGACCATGGCCAATAATTTTGGGGTGCTCAACTGGTTACCCATTATGCCGATTTGGCTAAAGGTATTGATGGGGGTAATGTTGTTGGATTTATTGAGTGCATGGTTGGCCCATTGGGTAGAGCACAAGGTTAAAGTGCTATGGGGCTTTCATCTAATTCATCATACCGATCATGAGGTAGATACTACTACGGCGAATAGGCACCACCCAGGGGAGAGCGTGGTTCGCTTTGCATTTACCTGCTTTGGGACCTTGGTGGTTGGAGCGCCCGTGGCCGTAATAATGATATATCAGGCACTTTCGGTTGTTTTGTCGCAATTTAACCATGCCAATATTTCACTTCCAAAAAAGGTGGATGATAGGTTGAGTTGGATAATTGTCTCACCGGATATGCACAAAGTGCATCATCACTATAAATTGCCATACACCGATAGTAATTACGGTAACATCTTTTCTATATGGGATCGTCTCTTTGGTACTTTTTTGAAGTTGCCCAACGATCATATTGTATACGGCGTGGATACCTATCCCAATGAAAAGGAGAATTCGGATATACGGGCTTTATTGAAAATTCCATTTAAACGTTATAAAGCTCCAGAAAAAGTGGATTTGAAATCCACAGGTCAATTGTAAATTAGGTATTTAGCCCTTATTTCTTTGAAACGATTGATGTCGTTTTGCCAAGTTTTCTTAATTTCTTTTTGGGAAAGTCCGGCTTCTATCTGCTTTTGTAAGCTTGAAGTCCCCGCATGTTTGGTAAAGCCACTGGTGTTGAAAAATAGGCTCTTATCTTTGGTATTCCCATAAGCATCCAATATATAATCCAAATCCACAGTATTCATTATGGGAGTTTGTGACAGGTTCTTGCCGTAACAAATTTTTCCGTTGTGTTTAGGGTCCTTAGACCCAAAATTTGGGACGGGAGTATATTTAAAATCGTACTGGGTACTGTCCATAAAGGGAGCGCCATAACGCTGAAATTGAAATTCCGTTCCACGACCTGCATTAACATTGGTGCCTTCAAACAATCCCAAACTTGGATAAAGATAAATTGAGGTATTGTTTGGGAGGTTGGGAGATGGTCTAATAGGTAATATATAATCTTTGTGATGATCGTAGTTCTCCATGGGTATAACGGTTAGGTCTGCTACAACTTTATTTTTCAACCAGCCTTCTTGATTGATCATATTGGCATATTCCCCAATGGTCATCCCATAAACCAATGGGATATTGGTCATTCCCAAGAACCCTCTATGCTCGGTTTCCATGGTAGGACCATCCACATAATGACCATTTGGATTTGGTCTATCCAAGACAATTATTGGAATATTGTTTTCGGCACATGCCTCCATGACCAATTGCATGGTAGCTATATAGGTGTAAAATCGCACCCCTACATCCTGAATATCGAATAAAACAATATCAAGATCTTTTAATTGTTCTTTGGAGGGCTTACGGTTTTTTCCATACAAAGAAATTATGGATAGTCCGGTTTTTTCGTCCTTGCCGTCGCTTACCTTTTCTCCAGCATCGGCTTCACCCCGAAACCCATGTTCTGGTGCAAATACTTGTTTAATATCTATGTTCCGTGCCAAAAGCGAATCCACAATATGGGTAAAAGAAAAGGGTTCGGTATCCTTAAAGATAACACTGGTCTGATTGGCTACAATGCCGACCTTCTTTCCTCGGAGTATAGGTAGATAAGTTTCGGTTCTGTTGGCGGCAACCACTATGGGCAAATCAGTTGCAAGGGTATCTTGTACAACTGTGGGATTAAGTTCCTTATTATGGGCTTTGGTGGGGTTTCCACAAGAAGAAAGTGTAAAAAACAATAATAAAACTGTATTTTTGAAAACGGAAAAAACTACCATAAATTGAATTTAGAATTTTTTATTGCCAAGCGCCTTGTTATAGGTAAGGAGCATAAAATTAGTATATCTGCACCAATAATAAAAATAGCTATTGCAGCAATTTCATTGGGTGTAATCATGATGTTGGTGGCCATAGCTACAGGAGTTGGATTAAAACATAAGATACGCGAAAAAATAGCGGCTTTTAATGGTCATATCCAGATCGAGAACTATGACAATAATACTTCAGATGTGTCTATGGTGCCCGTTTCCCTTGATCAAGATTTTTATCCGGAATTCAAATCGGTCAGTGGTATACAACATATTCAGGCAGTAGCCACTAAGGCGGGAATAATAAGGACGGAAGAGACTTTTGAAGGTATTATAGCCAAAGGTGTTGGGGCAGATTATAATTGGGAAGTTTTTCAAGAGTTTTTGGTGGATGGGGCCCTGCCCAATTTTATGGAAGAGGTCAATGATGAAACCATGATATCCAGGGTTTTGGCCAACCGACTAAAACTGAAAACGGGGGATTCGTTCGTTGCGATTTTCTTTAAAGAAGATGATGAATCCAAAATGCCGAATCAAAGGAAGTTTACGATAACAGGTATCTACGATAGTGGTTTTGAAGAGCTTGATGGCTCCTATATTTTTATAGACCTGCGGCATATTCAGCATATGAATAAATGGGCGGATAATGAAGTGGGGAGCTTTGAAATATTTGTCGATAATTTTGATGAAATAGACAATAAAGCCAAAGAAATTTATGGAAAAACTTTGTCCGATCTAGATACACAGACCATAAAGGACAAGTATTATAGGATTTTTGAGTGGCTGGGTCTGTTCGATTTTAATATAGCACTGATTATAGGGATTATGATTATAGTAGGAGGTATCAACATGATTACCGCACTTCTAGTTTTAATTTTGGAACGGACCCAGATGATAGGGATTTTAAAAGCTTTGGGGTCATCTAATTGGAGTATACGTAAGATATTTTTATATAATGCTACTTATTTAATAGGTGTTGGATTGTTGTTGGGGAATATTATAGGATTGGGTATCATCGGGTTGCAGTATAAATTCCGTATGTTTAAGTTTCCAAACCCAAAGGAATATTATATAGATTATATTCCTGTGCACATTGATGTTTTAACGGTATTGTTCCTTAATCTTGGTGTGTTGGTTTTATGCTTATTGATGTTGCTTGTACCGTCCTATATTATCACTAAAATTTCTCCGGTAAAAGCCATACAATTCGAGTAGCACTATTGAACAATTTTATTGGTGATACAAAGACCGCAAATTGGTGAATTTCAAATAAAAAGTGAAAGTACATGGTGAATTTGGAACTACATAGTCAAAAAGTAAGAATCGACGCTGGTGAATTGATAGGTTATGAAATTGGTGGGCACGAGTACATTCACCAAAAGGGTAGTGCAGGTTGGCGAAACTCCGATACCGAAATGTTTCCAGTTATAGGCCCCACGAGTGATGCAAAATATAAGGTTGCTACCCCAAAAGGAATCGCTGTGCAGGATCAACATGGCCTATTGCGGGATATGGAATATGTACTTGTTTCTGAAACCAAAACAAACGTAATTTTTAAAAAAGAATATGTTTCGGGCACTCTTATAAAAAATTCTAAATATCCTTCTAAATCCACGGAAGAGTATTTATCATGGCCATATAGTTTCCAATTCCAAAAGTCCTTCGAAATCTTCGAAAATGGCCTGAAAATTCAATTTAAGATCAGAGGTGAGGAAGGAATGCCTTTTATGTTGGGGTATCATCCAGCCTTTAAGTTACATTCTGAAAATGTTTCGATAAAAACCATTGATAAAACAATTTCTTTGCAGCAGGTCCTTGATGCAGGAAGTAGGGCGCTACCAATATTGGAATGTAATTCCATTACCTTATCGGATGTTGGGGAACTTAGAATAAAAACAGAAGGTTTTGGTAATTTTATGTTGTGGACAGAGGTTCCAAATATGCTCTGCATAGAACCTATTTCCTTTTATCCCTATTCAGTAAGTCAGGAACAATTGCATACCGGATTTCAAAATATGAATAAGTTGGATAGGATTTTTTCGGTAATTATACAATCAATTAGTTGATACGGTAAAGATGATAGAAGCATTGAAATTACATTATGGTTATCTTTTTGAACCAGAATTGTTGGAGGAAATCAGGAAAGTTGGTTCATATAAAAAAGTTAGTCAGGGCCAAACTCTAATGGAAATCGGAGGGACAATTAAGTTTATGCCCTTATTGCTGAACGGAGCCATTAAGGTTATGAGGGAGGATGATGAGGGTAATGAACTGCTGCTTTATTTTGTTGAAAAAGGGGATACTTGTGCCATGACTTTTTCCTGTTGCATGGGGGACAAAAAAAGTGGCATAAGGGCAGTCGCGGAAACCGATACAGAATTATTAATGATTCCCGTTGGTTATTTGGAGACTTGGATGGGTAAATATAAGACTTGGCAAAGGTTTATCTTGGACAGTTACCATGCTAGGATGATAGAGCTTATGGAGACCATAGATACGCTTGCTTTTCTTAGAATGGACGAAAGACTGTTAAAGCACTTGCAGGATAAGGCCAAAGTTACGCACGATGAATTTTTGTACGCCACCCATCAGGAAATTGCCTATGATCTTCACACCTCCCGTGTTGTAGTGTCACGACTCTTGAAAAAAATGGAAAATGAAGGTAAAATAGAACTTTATAGAAATCAAATAAAAGTTTTGGATTTATAGGTTTAAGCCTTGTTATTGAGAATATTATGTGTTAAACTTGTCTAGGAAAAAGTTGAGATATATGAGGATTGATTTTGGTAAGTACGTCATATTCCTGTTTTTATTATTAACGGGATGCGGCAATTCTACAAAGGAAAAGCATAATGATGCGATTCAACCTAGGGAAATGGCTAAAGTTGCCGCCTTGCCAAAGAACATTAAAACGCCTATAGACAATCCAAATTCCAAGGAGAAGGAACTTTTGGGAAAGCTATTGTTCTACGACCCTATACTTTCTGGGGGTAAGGACATTGCCTGTGCTACTTGTCACCACCCAGCAACCGGCTATGCAGAGTTTTTGGATCTTTCCATTGGAAGTAATGGTCTAGGGTTAGGCAGTAAAAGGGTATTTAAGGAACCCAATAATATCCCCTTAATGAAACGCAATTCTCCCACTATTTTGAACACTGCATATAATGGGATTCATGGGAAAGAGGATTATGATCCTGAGAACGCTCCAATGTTTTGGGACGACAGGGTAAAGAGTTTGGAAAAACAGGCATTGGAACCTATAAAGACCATGGAGGAAATGAAAGGAGTCCATTTTTCAAAGTCGCAAATTTTAACGGAAGTATCAACAAGACTTCAATCTATTTCCGAATATAAAAATCTATTTGCAGAGGCTTTTGGCCCGGATACTCCAATAGATAGTATCCATATAGGGAAGGCGATTGCAGCCTTTGAAAGGACTTTGGTGGCCAACAATTCCCGTTTTGACCAATATATGGCAGGTGATGTAAACGTCATCTCCCATGCTGAAAAAGAAGGTTTGGAACTTTTTAAATCCGTGGGTTGTATCAATTGCCATAATGGCCCCATGTTTTCAGATTATAAGTTGCATGTATTGGGCGTGCCCGAGAATAAGAAAGTATTAGAGCCCGATAGTGGATTTGAGGAAAGTTTCGCATTTAGGACGGCCTCTCTCAGAAATTTACGTTTCACCGCACCGTATATGCACAATGGCGCCTTTCAAAATTTAAAGCAGGTATTGGAGTTTTATGAGGATATCTCCTTTGGGAAAACACGAAATCCGTCTGTGTCCAAGGATATGTTCGACCCCTTTGTGAAAGAACTTCAACTCAGCGTTAAGGATATGTCCTTGATTATTTCTTTTTTAAACACCCTTAACGACGACAATTTTGACAAGGAAATTCCTGAAAAAGTCCCCAGTGGATTGCCCGTTGGGGGAGATATACAATAGACCTAGGGGAGCGTAGTGTTAATTATACTTACAATCCTCGGGGTCAGATTTAATATAGTATTTCCTATAATTCGAGGCTTTGGGGTCCATGCATCCCTTTAAGTTCTTAATTTCCACTTTTCTAAAATCTATGGGTTGCCCTTCCGCCTGTAAGGCAATAAAGCCATCCTTCAATAATTTACCATCGATCTTGATTGCCGGATCATAGCGGTTGGCAACACCGCCGCCTATTTGTGGTTTGGTATATTGTAATACTTGATCACCATTAATAATATGGGTTACTATGGAATCCCCCATAACGATAGCCTCTGCACGCACCCATTGATCACCGAAATAGGTTTTTGAAGAGGAATTAATACAATGTCTAGGATCTATTTTACCTTCGTATACCACATCTGTTCCAGGCGAACACATATTTCCTGTGGGTCGTGACTTTCCTTCTTCCAAGCCAGCTAACAATTGCAATTCCACTGATATGGGCCAGTCTTGCTCTTTGGGCATGGTCCTGGGGTCTTGGGAATGAAACATTACCCCACTATTCTTTATGGTATAGCTGGGGGCCCCTGGATGTAATTCGCCTACAAAGCGATATTCCACAACAAAATGATAGTAGGAATAGGGGGTATTATAATATAGGTGTCCGTATCTTTCGTTAAAATCACCCTCATAATTGTCATAGCGTACTTTAATGATACTGTCTTCCACTCTAAAGGTATCTCCATAATTATCCCCAACGTCATAATGGTGAATTTTAGTGGTCCAATCATTAATGTCCTTTCCATTGAACATGGCAACCCAGCCATCGTTTTTTTCTTGGGCAACAGATTTTATGGTGGTGCATTGACTAAGAAGTAAGGAAACTATGAGGCAACCAATGACAGTTGTGAATTTTTGCATGTTTTATGGAATTATCTGATTTGAAGGTACAAGATAAATTATTTAAACTTTATTTATATCCAATTCCAATGAAGGAATAGATTTTTTAAATTAATAATGTGTAACCATCGTTACACACAAATTAGGTATTTAACATTAAATTTGGTGAATGAGGAGATATTTACCTTTTCTGGATTGGCTTCCAAAATACAATAAAAACCTTTTTGGAAAAGATTTGGTGGCCGGGATAACCGTGGGTGTGATTTTAATTCCCCAGGGTATGGCCTATGCCATGATTGCCGGACTACCTCCTGTTTATGGCTTGTATGCCTCATTGTTTCCTATTTTAGTATATGCCTTTTTGGGCACCTCTAGGCAGATTGCTGTTGGACCCGTAGCTATGGATTCACTTTTGGTGGCAGCAGGACTGGGAACCTTGGCCATAACAGGTGTTGAGAATTATATTCTAATGGCCTTGTTCCTTGCTTTTATGATAGGAGCTTTTCAGATGCTGTTGGGTTTTTTACGTATGGGGTTTTTGGTGAATTTTATGTCCAGACCCGTAATTAGCGGATTTACCTCGGCCGCAGCAGTAATTATTATTTTCAGTCAACTAAAGCATTTATTGGGCGCGGATATTGCCAGTAGCAATCAATTTCATAGATTGGTAATTAACGCTTTTCAACATATTTCGGAAACCAATATCTATGATTTTGGGATTGGGATTATTGGCATACTAATTATTGTTTCTTTTAAAAAGTGGTTTAAAAAATTTCCGGCTATTCTTTTGGTAGTTGTATTAAGTAGTTTGGCCGTTTACTTCTTTAACTTAGAAGCCTATGATGTTCAGGTAGTAGGGGAGGTACCGGCAGGATTGCCATCATTCAAAATCCATAATTTTAGTTTTGAAAAGTTTAGGGATGTCTGGCCCATTGCACTTACCCTGGCCTTTGTGGGTTATTTGGAGGCCATTTCCATTGGTAGGGCATTTGAGGAAAAAAATAAGGTTGAAACCATAGACCCCAATCAAGAATTGATTGCTTTGGGGGCTTCAAATATAGTAGGTTCATTTTTTCAATCGTATTCGGTCACCGCTAGTTTTTCTAGATCAGCGATTAATTACGAAGCGGGTGCAAAAACGACAATAGCCTCTGTAATAAGTGTTGGTATGGTGGCTCTGACACTTTTATTTCTAACCCCTTTATTTTATAATTTACCAAAGGCAGCACTCGCATCTATTATTATGGTTTCAGTTTTTGGATTAATAGATCTTACCTATCCCAAAAAATTATGGAAACAACGCAAGGATGAGTTTCTAGTACTTCTGGTCACTTTCTTAATTACACTTTCAATAGGTATAGTAGAGGGAATTCTAGTTGGGGTATTACTATCTTTATTATTGATGGTCTATAGAACATCCAAGCCACATTTTGCAGTATTGGGAAATGTAATAGGTTCTGAATACTACAAGAATATTGAGCGTTTTGGGCAAGAAGTAGAAGTTAGACCAGATCTTTTAATTGTGAGGTTCGATTCGCAATTGTACTTTGGAAATTCAACTTATTTTAAAAGTCAACTCTCTAAGTATATTAAAGCCAAAGGACCTGGATTAAAAGCAGTGATATTAAATGCTGAAGCTATTAATTACATAGATTCAACGGCTTCCACAATGTTAATGAATGTTATTGATGAGATTCATCAAATGAATATTCAGTTCTACATTGCAGGAGCTATTGGTCCAACAAGGGACATTATTTTCGAAAGTGGAATCGTCAAGAGCTTGGACAAGAAGTATCTTTTTGTAAAAATAAAAGAGGCCGTAGCTTATTATGACGATCCCAATACCATTAACGGTTTAAGGGAAAAAGTCGCATATCAGAACCTAAGTAACTAAAGTTACAGACTCAAAGGGTTAGATTATTTACCTTTGTACAGGTAAATTTCCATTTAATTTTTTTTGATTATTTTATAATAATACTTCACAAAAAACGAGGAATATGACATGTACCATAACAATTTTGGTTACCAACGAAAATGTATAATGGTGAATTACTCCCGATAAATATTGGGATGACCTTTTAAGAACTTATAAACATAAACAGATGAAAATAGAACAGATATATACAGGATGTTTAGCGCAGGGGGCATATTACATAGAAAGTAATGGAGAAGTGGCCATAATTGATCCTTTGCGGGAGGTAGAGCCCTATTTAAAAAGAGCCAAAGCAGATAACGCATCTATAAAATATATATTCGAAACCCATTTTCACGCAGATTTTGTCAGTGGTCACGTAACCTTGTCAAAGGAAACGGGTGCGCCAATTGTTTATGGACCCTCTGCCAATCCTTCTTTTGATGCTATTATAGCTAAAGATGGTCAGGAATTTAAGCTTGGGGATATCACCATAAGGGCATTACATACTCCTGGCCACACTATGGAAAGCACCACCTATTTATTGAAGGATGTAAACGGTAAGGATTATGCTATATTTTCGGGGGATACCTTGTTCCTTGGTGATGTGGGTAGACCAGATCTTGCTCAAAAGGCCGCCAATATGACCCAAGAAGATTTGGCAGGTTTATTGTTTGATAGTCTTAGAAATAAAATTATGCCTTTGGCGGATGATGTTGTGGTATATCCAGCCCATGGTGCGGGATCTGCCTGTGGAAAGAACATGATGAAAGAAACGGTGGATACCCTCGGGAATCAAAAGAAAATGAATTATGCCCTACGTGCAGATATGACCAAGGAGGAGTTTGTTAAGGAGGTTACAGATGGTCTTTTGCCACCTCCCAAATATTTTCCACTTAACGTAAAGATGAACAAGGAAGGCTATGAGGATATAGCCGAAGTATTGGAAAGAGGAACAACCTCCTTGTCTCCAGATGAATTTGAAGAGGCTGCTAATGCAACGGACGCCATAATACTGGATGTGAGGCATCAAAACGATTTTGTTCAAGGATATGTTCCTAGATCTATATTTATTGGATTGGATGGGAGTTTTGCACCATGGGTAGGTGCTCTTATTGCCGATACCAAGCAACCTATCTTATTGGTGGCGCCTGAAGGTAGGGAAGAAGAAGCCATCATTAGATTGTCTAGGGTTGGATTCGATGCGACCGTGGGCTATTTAGAAGGAAGTTTTAAGGCTTGGAAAACCGCCGGAAAAGAATACGACACCATCACTTCCATTCCTGCCAAGGAGTTGAAAGATACTCTTAAGAACGAAGAAAAGCTGGTTTTTGATGTGCGTAAGGAGTCCGAATATCTTTCCGAACATATAGAAAATGCAAATAATACCCCATTGGATTTTTTAAATGATCATATGGCGGAATTCCCCAAGGAGCAAACCTTTTACGTGCATTGTGCAGGAGGGTATAGGTCCGTAATTGCGGCTTCAATTTTAAAAAGTAGGGGAATACATAATCTAGTGGATATTGCAGGAGGATATGCGGAAATTAAGGATTCTGGATATGCAGTAACCGACTATGTTTGCCCAACGACGCTTTAAAAGTGATATTTATCATATTTTAAATTTGGGTTTGTATATATTTTAGCCTACTGAATCTAAAATACGTATCTATGATTTTACAGTACTTTCCTTTAGTGAATTGGAGCAACGGAATAATAATGATTGCGGTTTTTGCAGCTGTTTGTGTTGGTTTGGTTGTAGCCGTATTGATGTTGATGAACAGTGGCAAGAAGAAATAGATAGGGGCGCATCCTTAGTGTGATAATTTTCGGCTCCTTTTCTTTAAATGGAAATAGTGGATAACAGAATTGCTTTGTTGGGGTATTTTCTTAAATACCCTGAAAGAATTCGTTTTGTGTCCATATTTTCCTTTTGGAGTTCCAAAAAATTCTCCAAATGGTCCACGGTAATTACTTGTTCATTTTTTGGTATAAATCCGTAGCCTCTATATTTGTTGTTGGTAACCAAAACAAACCCTTCTTCCTTTTTATACCTTCCCTTTTCTTTGATTACGATATTTTGATTTTTGAGCATTAATTCCTCAAGGGCCGTTTTTACTTTGAAATTATATTCAGTAGGAGATTCCGTTCCTCTACAGATTCCTGTGCAGTTACTTATGCTATAATGGGAACAACTGGAGATGTTTTCCTGTAAATGGCAGAATTTTGGACATAGCCCATAGGCCTTGCACAATTCTTCCATAAACAATCTACATTCTGTTATGTTGTTAAAAGTCGCTAAGGGATTGGGGGCCAATTTTAATTTATTGTAGGCCAAGTGCAGTATGCCTTTTCTATCCTCATAGGAGAAAATAGCATATTCCTGAGGCGTTCGTTTTTGACTTTGATTGTACACTGGGAAATGTTGTTTTATAGCTGCAGACTCCATTAATAAGGCAACCAGCTCACTACCCGATAATTCAAAATATATATCATGTATAGCCTTGCACTTGAGAATTTCTTTGGTGGCCTTGTCGTAAAAATGACTCAATACCCGTTTTTTTATATCAATGGCCTTACCCACGTAAATAATGGTTCCTTTTTCATCCTTAAAATAATATACTCCGGGAGAATTGGGCAATCTTTCAAAGATTTCCTTAGCTAGCGAAGGAGGAAGTGTGGCCTCTTGTGAACGTGAATCCAAAAAGGACTTAAATACTTTTTCGGCACCATCAGAGCGTAGTAATTTTATAAATAAAAGTACTGTTGCCTGGGCATCTCCTTTCGCCCTATGGCGATCGGTCAGGGGTATATTTAAGGAGGTGCATAATTTGCCTAAACTATATGAATTTAGCCCCGGAATCAATTTTCGGGATAATCTAACGGTACATAATTTTTTACGGGAAAAATTAATTCCGATATTCTGAAATTCATTTTTAATGACGTTATAGTCAAAATTTACGCTATGGGCTACGAATATGGTGTCTTGGGTCATTGCCAGGACCTTTGGAGCCACTTCTTCCCAAGTGGGGGCATTGCGCACCATATTGTCATCAATTCCTGTTAAACCGGTTATAAAGTACGGAATTTCACATTCGGGATTTACTAAGGAAGTATATTCATCCAGTACCTCATAACCATCAAATTTGAAGATGGAAATCTCCGTAATCTTATTGCCTTTTATTCCGTTTCCGGTAGTCTCAATATCTATGATGGTGTACATGAAGTATGGTGATGGGCTAACAGAACTTTAAAGTTATGGCAAATTGATCAAAAAATGTGTCCCAGCTACATAAATCTCGATAAGGATGTTTTATTTTTTAGAAAGCATTTGTAATTACAATTAATAGGAATTGTCTTTTTGAGGCGGCCTAGGGGTTGCGATTGTTGTGCTAGTTTAGATCCTTGATGACTTCTGTTAGCGCCTTGTAAACGATTGGTCCAGTTTCTGGTCCCAATGAATTTTCTTCCCCATAAGTGTCCCCTTCGTCATTGTAGAGATAAGGTTTTCCCGTATCCCATTCACTTTTGGGAATGATATATCCAATTTCATCATTGGAGAGTCCTAAATAGAATTTGTACTTGTCAGTGATCAATTCCTGAAGTGGAGGTATCTCCATAGGCTGGATGTCAAATTCACGCCCTTCCGGAGCTTCAATTCCGCCATAAACAATTTCTGGATATATTTCTCCAGGGATACTCAAAAATAGGGCAGGGCCTATACGAATGGCACCTACCTCCGTTCTGGATTTGAAGTATTCTGGCATGCCCATTTTAATCAAGCCAATGCCACTGGCAATTTTAAAGGTGGTATTGTCCAAGGGCGCCAATATGGTTTTTGCCCTTAACGAAATATTGGAATTGGTTAGGGTATCTCCTTTTTGTTTTAGGGCAGCTAAAGACATTAGGGCAATTTGATCTCCTAGCGCTTTGGTTTTTTCAAAAGTGGGTTCAAAATATTCTTCTGCTGTAAAGGGATTTTGAATGCCTAAGGAAGGATGGGGGGCCATAAGGCCGCCAATTGCCCCTGAAAAATAAATGGCGACTCCACCTAGTCCTTCTTGCATCAATTCCTTTCCATTGTATACGCCATTTTCTATAGCTTCACGTATAAAATGTGGAAAATCGGAACTGATCAGTAAATTTTGGGACCATAACGTTTCGGGGTGATTTGCCCAATTGACAATAGTCCCCATGGTAGTATCGTTTTCGGCATCTAGAACCTGCATTAAATGAATTCCTGTGGCTTTTACAATGGGTTTTCGAGTGTCTTTGATGAGTTTGCCATCTTCACCGGATAGATCTTCGGCGAACACCAGTTTTGCCGGACGTAAATTATGTACGGCCTCCGTAATAGCGGCAACCGTTTGGGATTTCACATATTCCATCATTTCAGGATTTACGCCGGAATTGAAAATATTTTCTCCCCAGATGCCTACAAGGTCATTGCTCTCGTGCGTATGGGTGGAAGATAATAAGGTGTAATCTATTCCCAACTCTGCAGGTAAACGTTTTCTGATATCGATGACATCACCATGTAAAAAACCAATAGCATCCATAGAAATCATTGCGATCCTGCTTTTGCCATCGTCGATTACCATAACACGGGACCATACATCGTCATGGACACCCTGCGCCGGCTTGGCATTGCTCATTCCGGCTATCCAATAAGCATCAAATTTTCCATTATTGTTGTTGTCATTGAAGGTGTCGCCTTCGTCTTTACTGTATTTGTTGTTTCCATTGGCATCGTTCCAAGTATCCACGATGGTAGGCGTTATGGGTTTTTTGGCAAATCCGGCCTTTATGGGTTGAGGTGTTTTGTTTTCGATTTTTAGATCGATTGCATAATCGGGATGGCGATCACGCCAATTATACATCACGATGGATGCCCCGATCAACAATAGTAAAAGGATAGATATCCCGAATATTTTCAACCCCTTTTTTAAAGTTTTCATTAGATATAGTTTTATAGCTTGGTATGTGTTAATTCGTTGGCCATTTTATAATTGAGCTCCATTAGGTAATCACCCATGGTTGGGCCATACCATCCCATTAATCGGGCTTCATAAGTGTCATAATAGTAATATTTTTGAGGTACGATATAACCTAGATACTGCCCATTAAAACTGCTGAGCACGGAATTATAACCCTGCAGCTCTAAGGCGTTTTTTAGATCCAAGCCATATTCGCCGCTAAGTTCGTAGGGCAGGGCAAGCCAAATCAGGTTATTTAGTTTAAGGGCTTGCACATGAATAGGGTTCATTACGGGCATTAGCTTCCTTGCCAAGTAGGGTGTAAGTCTTAAACGGTCAGAGATATATAGGAATTGTAACTTTGGTATTTCGATTTCCGAAGATATCGCCGTTAAATCCATATTTCCGGAATGCTCCATTTTGTTTAAGGCCACTTGGGCCGAATCGGCAAGCGTTTCCCCTATGTATTTTGCCTTTTCAAATTTCTCGCCTATTCCCTTGTTGGAATGACTTCCGACCGTACCAGCGAAAAACATGGCGAGGTCCACCCCGTTTTCTTCCAAATGCCTTTGGAAATATCCGGGATAATCTCCGGTATACAGTTCATTATCGGTACCTATTACGGTGGCATGCGCGGAAAAAGCACCAATAGTGGCCCTTCTGCCATTTTCTTGAATAAAGGACAAAAGATCTAGTTTATCATTTAGTCGCCCCGACTCTCCTATGATTCTATTTCGAACCAAATTAGGGACTTTAATGTAGCCCGATGAAAATTGAGCAGGCTGTTTGTCTGCCAAAGCCTTTAAAATAAGGTCGGAAAATTTTTGGCCAAGCCATGCGACCACCTCTGGTTGATATTCGCCCCCAAAACTTTTGCCCACATAGCCGGGCATGCAATTGCCAATACTGGAATGGGTGTGGGTAGCTCCAAAAAAAAGTTGTTTCCTGGATATCTTTCCTTTTAGGATTTCGGTTACTTTTAAGACAAGATCTTCGGGTATGGCTACTAGATCCGCGTTGATCAGTACAATGGACTCATTGTTGACATCTATGGCGATTGCTTTGGCAAATATGGAATCGTGAACACCTGTTGCAATTTTGCCACTACCATAACCAGCCATTTTAATGCTGTTGAATTCCCCGTTATTGGGGTCTGGAGTTCCGCTTACAATTTTGGGGGTGATATTTGTTCTTGCAAATCCAGCTAGTAAAGACCCTTTGGCTTCCGTTTTATTTTTAACGGCTTCCTCTATATTTTCAATGGTATTCTTGTAATATTGCGTTTCAAAATACGGAGTGGTATCTATAGTGCTGGTACCTAAAAAGAAAAGAATAACTAGGAGCAGGATAAGTGCTCCAAAAATTTTAACCAATATTTTTAACCATTTTACCATGATTGTTTTTAATTAAGTTTTTGGGGGTCTAAAACGATATATTTTACCGTTTTTCTGTTCCACGTATAAACAATGTGCACCTTACCGTCTGTAGCCTGTATCATTGTTGGGTATGAATATTCTTCCCCTTCCTTATCCGTATTTTCCCGTAACGGTTCCAAGTCCAATACCCTCTTCCAATTTTTACCATCATTGGACAGGGCCAAACTTAAAGGTACCCTATCGCCCCAATTTTTACCAGTAGGATTGTATATCAATAATTGTCGCCCATCTTTTAAACTTACGCCATCAACTCCAGAATTGGGGTTGGGTAATGATGTGGCTTCCATTTTACTCCAAGTGCTGCCATAATCCGAAGACCAGTTTTCCGTGATAACTTCATTTTCCGTTCTGCTCAGTAGCTGTAATTTTCCATTTCCATAATTTAAGACCACTGGTTGAATGGCACCAAATTCCTTACCATCATTAAGGGCCTGTGTCTTGGACCAAGTCTTTCCGTTATCAGAACTAAGTTCAAGATGTATTTTCCAGCCGTCAGTGTCATCTTCGGTACTGGACGGAGAGAGTATTTCCCCACTTGCCAATTGTATGGGTTGATTTTTTATAGGTCCTAGAATGCCATCTGGAAGCATTGTAGGGCTGGACCAGGTTTTGCCATCATCCTCAGAGGTCATATATAGCCCCCACCACTCAGTTGGGCTAGGCCCTACCTTGTAAAATAGAATTAATGGTTGGTCTCTTGGTTTAAAGAGTATAGGGTTCCAACATGGGTATCTGGAACCATCTTCTTGCACACCATTTACAACTTCGATAGGGGTAGACCATGAACCGGCTGTTTTTCGGGATACCCAAATCCCCACATCGTCGTTCTTTTCTTCCGTTCCACCAAACCAAGATGCAATAACAGTCCCATTACTTACTTCTACAGTGGAAGCATGACATTCTGGGGTTAGCGCATTCTTTATTTCATAAACAAATTCCTGTTCCACTATAGCGGGATGATCTAATGGAACTACTTCAGGTAATTTATCCATTTTTCCTTTACATGATGCTATTAACAAAGTACATAATAAAAATAAAAGTCTCATAAGGTCGATTTTGATGATTGTTCGTTAATTGAATATTCTGGTTGTTTGGCCATGATGAATGTTAAATTACCACCATTGGCTATTTCTTTATGGTTGATCCAGGTGCGGCCCAAGGGTATGTTGTTGAGCAGCACTTGTTTTACATAGATATGTTTTGGGTCATAGTTTTTCGTACTAACGGTCAATAGGTTTTTACCCATGTTAAGAACTGCGCTTTTAAACAATGGTGCACCAAGTAGATAGATATCCGTTCCTGCAATGGGGTAAAAGCCAAGTGAGCTAAAAATATACCAAGCGGACAGTGTTCCTGCATCATCATTGCCGTCGATACCTACGTAGGTATTATCGTATTTATTATCCAAAATCCAACGGACCCATTTTTGGGTCAGGTCCGGTCTTCCAACAGTGTTGAAAAGGTAGGCGGCATGAATATCAGGTTCATTTCCATGCCAGTAGTAAGATCCTGGCGACCAAGTGGCTTTTTTAGGATCGGCCTTGGCAAAGAAATCGTTAAGTTCACTAATAAAATAGTCTTTATCTTTAAAAAGAGACACCAATCCATCCGTATCAAAAGGTACGGCCCATCGCCATTGAAGTGCGCTTCCTTCCGTGTAATCTTTAGTATACTCCTTGTCCCAATCCGTATATGTAAGTTGCAAAGGTTTAAATTTTTCTACAAAATGCCCATTCTTATGTCTGGGCTGGAAATATTGTGTTTCCGGATTCCATACATTTTTATAGAATTTGGAATGATTTTCAAACAATATTTGGTCTTCGTAGAAATTCAGTTCCTTGGCCAAAAGGCTTATAGAATAATCTGCCCAAGCGTACTCCAAGGTCTTGCTAACAGCTTCATCCCCAAATTCGGTAGGGCAATAGCCATAGGTAACATATTCGTTTATTTCTTCACGGCCTGTTGCAGAACTATCTTTTGGAATGGGCTCCAAGGCAACTTGTTTCATTTTTTGATAAGCAAGGTCCACATCAAAATTGCGGATACCTTTTATATAAGATTCTGCAATGACCATATCGGCTGGAGAGCCTAGCATGGAATTGCTATATCCGTAACCTGAGGGCCAGCGTGGTAGGCTCCCCCCTTGTTTGGCCATTTCTACCAAAGAAACCAACATGTCCCGTTGTTCTCCCTTGGCAATTAAATTAAATAATGGATGTACTGTTCGAAAGGTATCCCACAATGAAAGATCCGTATAATAAGTAAAGTCATTGGCCATGTGGACCTTTTTGTCGAAGCCCATATATTGTCCATTTATATCATTAAAAGTAGTGGGCATTTGAAAACTTCGATATAAGGCACTGTAAAAGACTCTTTTTTCCTCCAGTGAGCCACCCTCAATTTTGATTAAATCCAATTTGCTTTCCCATTTGTCCTTCGCAATTTGGAGTATATCCTCAAAATTTAGATTACCCACTTCTGTCTCAAGGTTTAAACGTGCATTTTCAATGCTAACATGGGAAATTCCAACCTTTACCAATATCTTTTCTTGGGCAAAATTCAAGCATACCTTTAGACTATCACTTTGGTCGAAAGTTGCATTGGTTTTATATTTTTTTCCATTCCAAATTCCATAGTTGGAAAAAGTTTGATCAAATTTAGCTACAAAGTATACTTTTATTCCTCCAAAACGACCTGCGAAGCTGCCGAATGTTTTAACGGAGCCTTCCAGTTCATTTTTTTTGGGAAGTATAGTAACTGCACCGTCTTGAGCGCTGTGGTTACCAGTGGTATTGGTAATATGGATAAGTATATTTTTATTACTGTCTTTGGTAAAGGTGTACCTATGCAGTCCGCATCTCTCCGTTGCCGTAAGTTCTGTTACGATGTGCTCTTTCTCTAAATTTACTCGGTAATACCCTGGAAAAGTAATCTCGTTGTTATGGGAGAATTTATGGGTGTAGTCCTCTTTGTAGTTAATATTGCTACTGGGTGTAGTTGTCGGAGTAAATAGAAAATGCCCTCCATCCGTAGCTCCTGTCCCGGCTAATCGTGTATGGCTAAAACCAAGTATTTTATTGTCTCCATAGTAATATCCTGAGGTGCTAAAATCTTTGGTATTGTTATAGCTGGACATGGTTTCAGGACTAAGTCGGACCATGCCGAATGGAACCGTTGCACCCGGAAAGTTAAATCCACAAACCCAAGGGGGGAAACCGCCGGTACCTATAAAGGTGTTTACATATTTACCTAATTGTCCTGGTTTTAAATTTTCTGTTTGATTTTGTGGTGTGGCATTTACAATGTTTTTATATTTCCAGCTAGCAATGAAAATAGCAATAAGCGCAAGGCATATGACCATTCCAATAGAATAGGCAGTGATTTTTGCTATTTTTTTCAACCTTTTCATTACGTATCCTTGGGATTAGTTTATAGGGATGTACTTTTCAAAAAACGCATCCATATGGTACTGGCAATACGCATTCACTTTTACGGATGCATCCATGGTATGTGGCCAGCCTTTAAGTTTGTGATAGTAAGAAATAGCTCCTGCTTTTTGTAGCGTGGCATGTAATATATCCGATTGCTCATAGGGTACCAATTCGTCCAGGGTACCTTGGAAGGTAATGGTTGGTGGGACATTTTTTGAAACCAGAAATAGGGGAGAGGCATTTTTATACAGTTCAGGGGCCTCCTCATAGGATTTACCTATTAAATATTGTACCGAGGCTGCTTTAATGGCAGTTTCATCCGTAAGATTGGACGGACCATAAAAATTCACGATGGCTTGTACAGCGGCAGATTTTCCGTTCTTATCTACATCTTGGGGAGTGTTGGAATAGGCGTTCATCATTGCCAAATGCCCCCCGGCGGAACCCCCTACCATGGCTACTTTTTCAGGATTTATATGGTACTGGTCCGCGTTTGTTTTTAGCCACCTTACAGCATCTTCCACATCATGGAGCTGGGCAGGATATTTAGCTACATCGGTTAACCTATATTGAATGGTAGCCGTTATATATCCTTTTTTGGCATAACTGATCAAATACGCCAAATAATCGTGTTTGTTACCTTTTTTCCATGCCCCCCCATGGATGAAGATAATTAAAGGAGCGTCTTTTTTAATATCCTTGGAGTGGTAGAGATCTAACTTCAGATCAAGGGAATCTATTGTTTTGTAGGTGACATCCTTGTGTTCCATTATATCTTCCGGAATGGGAAAATCGGTTTCTATTATTTTTAAGGCCCCAGTTGCGTAGGCTATTTTTAGGGTGGTATTGCTAGAGTAGCCTTTTGGGGGTACAGAAACATCATATTGTTTTGCTTTACATCCAACAATTAATAAGAATATCGATAAAATAAGTACTATTCTCATGCCCATGATTATTTTAACTTAAGGTTCCGATGTTTTTCCAGTGCCAAAAAATTCTTTAAGACTTATGGTTTTGTTGTTTACCAGAGGTTTGGCCCAAAATCCGATGCTAAAAATAAAACCTAGGGTTAGGTATAAAAAAATCATACCTCCTTTTAGACCAACCAGATCGCCAATAGCCCCAACTATAAGTGGAACTATGGCCCCGCCTACAATTCCGGAACAAAGTATTCCTGATAGGGCGCCGTGATTATCTTTAACCGAGTTCAATGCAAGGGAAAATATTATGGACCACATGACCGAAGCAAAAAAGCCAACCAAGGGGAATGCTAAAACGGCAATTTGTGCAGAGCCGAAAAGTCCTGCGGTCAAACTCAAGATGGCCGCCGCTGCAAATATTTTCAGGACCAATTTACTGTCCATAAATTTTAATAATAGCAGTCCCAAAATACAGCCAACAGTTAATAGCCCCCAGAACATTGCAATAGCGCTGGCTCCTTCAACCCTTGGGTCCAATCCATGATATTCCGAGAGAAATTGGGACATCCAATTGGCTACCCCTTGTTCAGTACCAACATAGGCGAACAATCCCATAAAAAACAAGATCACTTTTTTGTTTTTTAACAATTCTTTGTTCGTGGCCCATGTACCAGCTTTCTCTTCTACATTCCTTTCTACTTTGGGTAGTTTTATAGGATATATAAAAAGGAGCATAAATAATGAGATAATGGCAAATATCCAGTATAAGGAAACCCAGGGCAAGTTCTCTGGTACAATGTTGTGAAACGTATTGATGATAAAATTGGAATTGTCAGGACCAGAGTAATTTTCCAAATTGAGTACAAGATAGGAGAAAAGAAAAGGGCTAATAAATGAGGCCAGGCCGAAAGCGAGCTGTCCCATTACTGAATTAAAGGCAAAATGTTCTTCACCACCTGCAACCCGAAGCAATGGATTTATGGCCACTTGTAACATGGCCATTCCAGAGCCGATTAAAAATAGGGATACCAGCGCTATAGGGAAATTGGGATACATTGAAAATAAAATAGCGCCAAAAAAAGAGACCAAAAATGCAGCTAATATTACTTGTTTTTCGCCATAGCTTTCGACCGCTACTCCAGAGGGAATGGAAAACACACCATAGGCTACGAAAAAGGCAAAAGGTAATAGCGCTGCCATGGTTAAACTAACCTTGAAATCCGTGATGATATCCGGTATTAAGGGTCCTAAAATATTGGTAAGGAAGGAAATGACAAAAAAGATGAATAAAATAAGGACTACAATGAAGTAATTTTTTTTCATTTTTTGGGCACAAAGATTAATTGGCGGTGTCTTTTTTTAGGCTTAATTCATCTTTAACGCCAAGGGGTTTTCTGATAAAAATAATTACGGTAGCGGTTATAAACATTAACAATCCATAGATGGCAGGAACAATGGAGTATTCTGCATTATTCAAGGCAATTGTTGCCAGGGTTATGGCCAGGGTTCCATTTTGGATTCCTGTTTCAATCGAAATACTAATGGCCTGTGGTCTATTTAGTTTGAATAATACGGCCATTAAAAATCCTATGGTCATAGTACTCACATTTAATAGTATGGCCGGCAGACCAGCTTCGCTAAGATAGCTCATGAAAACGTCCTTAACACTTATGGTCACCCCAATAATTACCAAAACAAAAATTATTGCAGAAGCTATTTTAACAGGTTTGTCCATCTTGTTCGCGAAGGTTTCGAATTTATTCTTTATCAGCATCCCAATTCCAACGGGTATGATCACTATAATCATTAGTTGTTTCACCATAGTTAAGGCATCAACAGTAATGGCCATATTTTTATTGGAAAACTCTTCCAAGGCAAATTGCACAATAAAAGGGATGGTTAAAATGGATAAGATACTGGAAACTGCCGTAAGGGAAACGGATAAGGCCAAATCTCCTTTAGCTAAGTAAGTGAGCATATTGGATGTAGGTCCACCCGGACAGGCAGCCAATAACATAATGCCAATGGAGGTGGTTGGGGACAAGCTTAGGGAAATAGCGATGAAATACCCAATTAGTGGTAGTAACAGCATCTGGCAAAGCAGCCCTACGATCATGGCCTTGGGATAAGTAACCACTCTCTTGAAATCGGATAGGGTCAAGGATAGACCCATCCCAAACATAATAATGATCAAAGAAATGGCAAGGATAATTCCAGAGGTTGAATTCATGATAAATAGGTTTTAAAGAAATGCATTATCATTGTCCCGTAATTGGGTTACACACAAATAAAACTTTTTAAAAGGTATTTTCCTTATTATATTTTATTTGATTTACATTATATTTTACCTAAAAAGTATAATTATCTGAAATAATTTTAAAAAAGTGTTAGAATATTTGAAATTTCGAACCACTTTGTTTACCTGCTAAAATAGAAAAAACGGAATAAAGGCACAGCTGATGATGTCCTCAAGCTATTTTAGACTTAAGGCGCCAATGGTCCCATCGTTGGGCATTGATTTTAATCCTAAAACAGGTCTTGCTTTCGGGTTATGGACTTGGGTAGAGCCATAAGCTATTTGAGGTTGGTTATGCGGATAAGCGTTAATTATCCGGGATAAGGTGGAGGTGACTTTAGTGTTTATTTCTGGTTTACCTATTTATTGATGTTTCCTTTCTATACGTTAATATGCCATGAGTATCTCCTTGTAAATATATTAATAACCTATTAAGCCTATAGATTTTATTTTGTAGTTTTGCGCCTGCTAAGCTGGGTCCCAAGAATGGGATTGATATAAAATTTTAAACAACGGTCAATAATGGATAAATTAACAAGTAACATTTCGAATTTTTCTGGGAATTCCAGAGGACTTTTTTTAATATTTATTTTACTAATATGGGGCACAAATGCACAAGCCCAAGTAGGGCATGTACTGCAGGGGGTGGGAAGTGTTAATACCTCTATGGGTGGTGCTGCCACAGCCCAGCCGCTGGATATTAGCGGAGCTTTACTCTGGAATCCGGCCTCACTTTCATCTTTTGACGGACAAATACTATCTGTTAATGCAGGTTTGTTTTTTTCGGATCCTTCCATTTCATCTACCGTGCCTACCCAAAACGGGCCCTTCAGTGGATCCACGGGAGATGACAGGGGTGTTTCAATACTGCCGGCCCTAGCTTATGTCTGGGGCAAGGAAGAGAGCAAACATACCTTTGGATTCTCGGCCTATGGTGTTTCCGGTTTTGGCGTTACTTTTCCTGAAAGTCAGAATAACCCCATAACAATGCCACAGAGCTCAGGAGGGTTTGGCCGCATAGAATCGGATTATGCGCTACTGCAGGTAAGTTTTGCCTATACCTATCAAATAACCGACAAGATTTCTTTGGGGATACAACCGAATTTTAATTATGCCACTTTGGAAATTGGACCAAACCCACTAGCTGCACCAAGTCAGTCCCTAGGTTACCCAAATAGTGATAAAGCCGAGGCCGTTGGCATAGGGGCACAGTTAGGTGTTTTTTACGATTCCGGAAGCGGATTGAAGTTAGGTGCTTCTTATAAATCCAAACAGGTTTTTAATGATTTCAGTTTTAGCAATACGTATCTAGATGGAACCGAGGCTCCTGGCGTAGATTTTAATATGGACTACCCAGCAATTTATTCGGTAGGACTAGGATATTCTAAAGGGGATTTTGATTATGCCCTGGATTATAGATACATTGACTATGACAATACGGATGGCTTTAGAAAGTCGGGCTGGCAAATAGCAGAAAGTGGCGATTTCGCAGGATTTCCTACAGGTGCTGTACAGGGATTCGGATGGCAAAGTATCTCTGTCATCTCTACGGGTCTTCAGTATAAGGGTATTCAAAGACTGCCTTTGCGTATAGGGTATACTTACAGTGAAAATCCCATTCAGGAAGAATTTGTTTTCATGTCCTCTCCTGCGACCGCAATCATTAAAAATGCGCTTCAGTTTGGGCTCAGTTACAAGGTAAACGAGCGATTGAGCCTTGATGTTGCCTATCACCACGGAACTAGCAGTGGCCCCACAAGTGGCCCGTTGCTAAATCCAATACCTGATAGCTCAGGAGGTCCATGGAATGCGAACACCAATCCTACCGGGGCTATCCCGGGAAGCGAAGTGGCCTATGATATGACCACTGATCTTGTGATTGTAGGGTTTAGCTATGCCTTTGGACAGTAGTAATCGTGTTTAGTAGAATTGGGCAAATTCTTGGCTACGAACCAATGTATATTGGTGGTGGAAAGAAATTGCCCAATACTTCCTTTTTATGTTTAGGTGATGAATATTTAATAACTGGATATTCTTTTTATTTCATAGAATTGAACCGACTCATGATCTCTTTCCAATTCGTAAAAATAATATCTTCGTCCTTAAAGAAATTTATTAGGTCTTGGTCGGCAAATATTTCTGTTTCCCAAACCCTTTGTTGCCATGATCCCGTAATACTTCTTAAGTTATCGGTTTCTACGGAAGGGTGAAAAATGACTTCTGTTAGACCTGGTTGTAAGGATTTTATCAATTCTTTAAAGCTTTCCAGCTTTTCTTCATAAGTATCCGCCTTTGGTGCACTTGTAAAATAGTCCAATTTGGGCAGGGTATATGCTTCGGACATTTTAACGACAGAATCATCCATTGGATACCCTTTGGCCCTGAACTCTGCCAGTACGGAAGGTACGGAAAGATCAATAATATTTGCAGGAATACCGTATTCCTGGGCCACTTTAATGTATGCCTTTACATAACTGGGGTCGCCGAATAAAGTACCCATGTGGGTGTCAATATGATCTGGTCTATAGCCCCATGCTATAGATTGTTCTATTTGGGCCCTTATTTCCTTTTCAACTTCCTCTGCAGTCGCATGTTGGACTACTTCAGGTACGCTCCGCCATAGTTTGTTTTCCGGGTCCAATAGTCCTGGGACTTGTACCTCTGGAGTTATTGGGCCCCAACGATGTTTTTTCCATTCACTTGTAAGGGTTAGGTGTAGCCCTATATCCATATTGGGATGTTCTTTGGCCCAAGTGATGAATTCTTCCGCATTGGGACATGGTATCATTACTGCAGCAGATTGGATATGCCCGTTTGTCAATAATGCATCAGCGGCCATATTTGCCTCTGGACACATCCCGATGTCATCGGCATGAAGCATTATTACCTTTTTGCCGGCAGGCCATCCTAATTTTTCAGCCCAAGTTTTAATCTCGGCCGATGCCTTTTGTTCTGTAGATTCGGAATTTGTGGCTTCATCAGTATTTTTTTTCTTTTCACCACAACTAATTAGTAGCAGGGCCATACAAAGGACCATGTACAAAGTGATTGAATATGACTTTTTCATTTTAATTATTTTTTTGATGTATAGATTTATAAATATTTTTTAAACCAGTTGAGCCCGTCCCCGAAAATTATGTCCAACGGGGCATCCCTGTGTTTGGCATCGTACCATATAATTTCCTTAGGTTCCTTAGCTCCTTTAAAAAGTAAGGTGCTCATTAAGGGAGGTACTATTTCATCATTTTTTGCATTTAACATTAGGAACGGACGGGGAGCAATGTGTTTTACAAAGTTTAAAGGCTCTATGATGCTAACAAAATTTTTTGCCTCTTTGGAGAGGGCTTTCTTTTCGTACAACAAATTCAATTGTCCACCTGCCAAAGCCACTATTGGAACCTTCACACGGCTTTCAACCCCGCAAAAAACAGTGCCGGTAATTCCACCAAGGCTAATGCCGTAATATCCTATTCTTTGGGCATCCAATTCCTTGCGGGTCTCAATAAAATCGACTGCCCGTCTTAGGTCAAATACGGTCTGACTAATGATGTCCCTGCTCCAGTGTTTATAATTCCCGGTCAGATTAAAATCATAAACATCATTCTTCCGTTCGCCGTGCTGACTAAAATCGATCCGTAATACAGCATAGCCGTTTTTCAGGAAAAGTTCGTTACCATAGGATACATAATCCACACTCTTGTTGTCTCCCAAACCGTGCATTAAAATAATTACGGGTAGGGGAGAGGTGCTGATTTTAGGCAGACTTAATAAACCGGTCACTTTTTTGTCGTGCACACTGTAGTAGGAAACATGAAAAAGGGTATGGTCTGTAGTATCCTTCAATAGCGTTATGGAATCCTTAAGTGGTATGGCCTTGTCATAACCGTAATACTCACTCACAGGGAGGTTTTCGCTGGTATCACTTGCGTAAATGAAGGTAAAGGCCAGCAGCAAAAGAATGGTGATAATTCCTAAAAACCAATATGCCTGTTTTTTACTAAAGGATTTCATCGTCGTCAGCTACATACATTCTAGTGCTCTTGGTGTATTTTCCACCATTGGGATCGGCGTATTCTAAATCTATATAAAAAGCCTTGAAGCCACTTTTTGGGAATTTTACCTGCTGAAAAATATGTTCATGATCTTTTGAATCTATTTGTTTTGAGGTCCATTTCTCGTCCCTAAAGTCTCTGTCAGAGGAATCTGCAGACCATATATAGGCATTCTGAAGTTCATCGGAAGTAGTTTTGACCGTTAAGGTCGCCGAGGTTTTATCCGTTTTAAGATCGTAAGCTAAGGACGTCTGAGGTGTCTTTTTTAGTGATTTCCCCCAAAAGGCACTCAGGGCTCTCACAGCCTGTTCGCCACCACCCAGATCATGACCGGCATTGGGCACATAGTGAATGTAATTTTCACCAGGGATATCGTTAATGTAATTCTTAATGGCATCTACGGGCCAATATTCATCATTGGTGCCAATAAAGATTAATTTTGGCATGGTCAAATGGGTCCTATAGGAATAGGGGTCCACCATTTGGGTTAACGCTTTACCATCTTCGGTTCCTACGGTTTGCGGAATTTCCAATTTAATGTAGTCGTTGATTTGTATGCTATACTCGTTCCAAGCTGTAATTTGGTAATCCAAACTAACGGGCATATTTAAAACATCTATTACCATTGGCGCTATGGTCTCGACCCTCTTGTCGTTCGCACCTGTTAGCCAAGTGGTCCAGCCTCTCTTGGAAGCTCCTGTTACGGTAAAGCGTGTAATATCCTTTTGTAGGTTTTTACTGCTGAATTCTTGAACTGCATCCATAGCCCTAACCGCACTTTTTACCATGGGGAAAAGTAAAGGCCATGTTGGGTCTTTATCATTTTTATAATTGTGAAGGGTAAAAGAAATAAGCTCGTCTTCCGTTAAACCGTCATATAGCGGTTGATTGGGAACCTGTCTTACGATAGCCACTATGGCCTTATTCTTTTCGGCTACCTTCGCAAAACTAATCGATTTACTGTCCTCTTCATTAGAAGACCAATTGGGCATACCTTCTTTTACGCTTCCTCCGGTAATTAATAATAGGGCTCCGTCATATGAAACCTCTTTGGGTACCAATACCGTGAGTTCATGTGTCCAGACATGCTCTCTCCATTTCTGGGAGGTCAGTAAGAGTTCGTAGGCGGTTACATCTCCTATGGGGTAATTCTCTTTGAGTTCCCACTTAAAGGTTTGGTCGTCATTTTTTAGGTAACTCTGCAGTGCTATTTCGGGAGTTACTATCGCTTCGGTTGGGACAACATTTTCCACTATTTTTTTTGGACTGTCCTTACAGGAGGATATACATAATAAGGACATCGATACAAAAAGAGAAAGCATTTTTTTCATAAAGTTATTTTGTTAGGATTAGCAATTATTTTACTTCTTGGGTTTTGGATTGTTTTTAATTAGGGTCAAAAGTTCATTGATGAGGATTTCTCCTGTTTTTTCCCCTAGGCTGGTGCGACTTACATATTCATATCTTTTAAAACTGTTGAAATCTTCCTTGGTCAATATATACCCAAAGGCATCGTTGGTCAATCCAAAAAGGAAAGGATGTTCTGTAGGCATATTTCGTTTTAAATAATATCCTATATTGGGTAGGGCTTCCCCGGGAATGGTCAGTATTTGGGCCGATCCAATATTTATAAGGTTAAGGGTGGTACTAATACTACTCTCAGAATTCCCCATTTTTAAAGGCGAATTATTAAAAATGTATCGCATCATTTCGGAATCTATAGGGAATTCGGCCTGTTTGGAGGTGCAGTAAAGTTCAGGATTCTCCTGGATATTGGCAGCTGATAAGATTCTTAAGGCCTCATCTGCCAACAAATTTCCGATGCGGTTGCATTCTTCCCAATCATAGGCCTCAGCATTGTTGTCCAGCCTATTGTCTGCAGTGACCATTCCTCCCTGGGCACTATTCATAAAAACTGCCATCCCGCCGGTCTTGGCCTCAATTCTATCGTATAGTGGTCCAATAAGATCAGGGCTCAAAATTCCACGATCGCTGCCTATTACTTCCGGATGTATGGCATAGTTTACCAGAGTAACAATTGGCTGGTCTTTATTTTTTCCTCTGGTACCCAAGGCTTGTATTACCCCACATCTTGGATCGTATAATTCTGGAGCGTAATAATTGTAGGCTATTTTGCCCTTGGCTTCCCCAACTGCTATTTTTAGCTTGGCGGGTTCTAAATTTTTTGAAGCTTCATTCACCGCATCTGCAATTTGGTTTACGCACCAATCAAGGTATTCTAAATCTGCTGCAAAATTGCCTTTTTCGTCCGGAAAAGCATAGGCATCTGGAGCGCTATGGGTATGTGTTGCTCCTATTAATATATTATTGAAAGGTATGTCCTTGATCAATTTTCGTGATTTATTTCCAAGCGCTGCTGGCCATCCCAAATTGTCGATATTAACAATCGCTATTTTTTCTTCCCCCTTTTCTATCACCATGGCCCTAACGTATAGTTCTCCTTTTTTTTCAATAGCGGGCTTGGGAGTTCCTACACCGCCAGAAACCGGAATTAATGGGTTGGGAGTAATTATACGTTTGGCCGCACCCACCTTTAGTTGTTGTGAATGGACATTTAGGGAAACTAGAAAGAAAAATGGAATAAGTAAAAATATCAATTTCGCCTTACATAAGACGTAAGATTTTTTTTTCATAAATCTTCACATTTAAATGTTAAAAATGCTCTTATTATGCATGCATAAAAGATAATAAGAATATTGACTTATTTCACAAAATTATATTTAATTTATTAAATCGAGGGTTAATATTTAATGCATATTTAATAATATATCTGAATTGTATTGAAAAATTTAAATATATTTTTGATAAAAGTGTAATTAAATGGTTCTAATATTAACGTATTGTTAACTGGGGTCATCAAGTTGGGAACAAGATTCAGGTAATTAGTAATATTTAACCCTTGATTACATAAAAAACTAACTTAAAACTATTATTTATGACTAAAAAAAATCTAATACTGCTGTATGGAGTTTTGTTTTCAATGATGCTGTCCCTGTCTTCTTGTAGTTCAGATGATAGTGGTAGTTCGGAAATTATTCCACTTTCCGCTGATATTTTTCAGAGTACGGTAGGAAAGAAAGTAGCCTTCCAAGGGTTGACCAATAACGCGACCTCTTGGTTGTGGGATTTTGGTGATGGGGTTACAAGTACAGAAAAGAACCCGGTACATGTCTTCACAGAAGGAGGATATTACAACGCGAAGTTGACAGCTACTGCTGCAGATGGAAGTTCTGTAAGCAAGGAAATTAGTCTGGCGGTAGATTTAACACCTTATATATTACTTACTGGAGGGCCAACGGCTACCAATGGTAAAACATGGAGGATATCTAGTGGACATTCAGATGGTGATTATTTTGCCAATGCAGATGCAGGTTTAACGCCTTATGCTGCAGCTCCCACACCACTTCCAGCAGGCATATTGGGAGCAGGTTTAGGATTGGGTGAAGTTTACCAGGATGAATATACTTTTCATTTTGATGGGAGTTATTCCATGGATATAAAGGATGGGGCTGCATTTAGTGGTCTGGTCTATCAATTTTTGACCACAGGTGGTGCGGGAATTAAAAATCCTAGTTCGAACCAAGATTTTGGTTTGTGTACCGGATTCTTTACCCCCGAGCCAAATTCAACTTTCACCTATGAGGAAAGTGCGGATTTAACGGTGTCATCTGTATATGGCCCCGGCGGAGCTATGACCTATAGTGGGGTTAGTACATTGGAATTTTCAGGTGACATGTTTTTTGGAATGATAGATTATGAGCGAAGGGTGATTATTAAGGAGGTTAAGGATAATACAATGAAGGCAATCATGTTTATATCTGCCTCTCCGGATTTTGCGCCACTTAATACCCACGCTCTTGTGCTTACTTTTGAGGTCGTGAAATAAGCAGTTATGTGGAAATTCAATCAAAAAAAATAACTAACTAAAATAATTCTATGAACACATATTTAAAAAATAAAATACAGAGGTTGGGGCAATTGTTCTTGCTGATGCTAGTTGTTGGTACAACCTCTGTAATGGCCCAATCCGCACAACATACGGTATCGGGTAATTTAACATCCTCCGAAGATGGTATGCCTTTACCAGGGGTCAGTATCGTTTTAAAAGGAACCACTCAGGGTGTATCTTCTGATTTTGATGGAAACTATAGTATTAATGTCCCCAATGGAAATGGGGTATTGGTGTTTACTTATATAGGTTTTGAAGCCCAAGAGGCGGCGGTTAATGGAAGAACTTCCATTAATATTGTCATGGATCCAAGTGCAGAGGCCTTAGATGAGGTGGTAGTAACTGCTTTAGGTATTAAACGGGCGGACAAATCTTTGGGTTATTCCGTAGAAAATGTAGGAGGTGAAGAACTTACTAGGGTTGCTCAAGAGAACGTGTTAAATTCTTTATCCGGTAAGGTAGCGGGTGTTACCCTAAACTCTACAGGAGGTACGGGTTCTTCTGTAAGTATGGTAATAAGGGGGGCTATTTCCTTGAGTTCTGACAACCAACCTTTATTTGTTGTTGATGGGGTGCCCATAGCCAACTCGGTAAACAATGTTGGTGGTTTTGGTAGCGACAACCGCGTGGATTATGGAAACGCCATTTCGGATTTAGATCCGGAGAGCATAGAAAATGTAAGTATCCTTAAAGGACCAAGTGCCGCTGCTTTGTATGGCTCGCGAGCTGGTAACGGGGTTGTGTTGATTACTACAAAAAAGGCAAACGAGAAAGAAAAGATGAAAGTCTCCTTCACATCCAATACGGTTTTTGATGTTCCTTATAAATATTTGGAGCAACAAACTCGTTTTGCCTCCGGTTATTTTTCATTTTCCCCTGAATCCCAAGGTGGTAGTAATATTATGCCGCCAGTTGCTCTTTCTGGAGGAAATTCAGGACCTGAGTTAGATCGTGGTTATTTTGCGGTACAATGGAATGCGCCCTTGGATGCCAATGGCACGCCTATCCCTACTGAACTAAAATCGTATCCTAATAACATCAAGAATTTTGTGCAGACCGGTATCACTACTACCAATAGTTTAACGGTAACCAATAGTACAAAGGCAGTTAACTATAGAATGGGAGTTACCAATATGGAAAATACAGGGCTGGTTCCTAACTCTGACGTAAATAGAAACAGTTTTTCCTTGTCGGCTTCGTCCAATTTAAACGATAAATTGGAAATAAGTACCAATGTCAATGTAGTGCATAGTTTTGCCGATAACAGACCTGCCTCAAATAGGGGGGCAAATCCTTTACAATGGGCTTATGCCATGCCTGCAAATATCGACATCCTGAAAATTAAAGATTACGATTTGCCCGGTACCGATGTGCTTAGTGTTTCGGAGGATTACAATAACCCATACTTTTTGGCCAATGAGATAAACAACAGTTTTTCCAGGTACAGAATTTTCGGTAATATGGCGTTGGATTGGAAAATTTCTCCCTCATTTAACATTAGAACAAGTTATAATTTAAATAGCTCCAATGAGACACAAGAAACCAAAATGTCGCCTGGTTATAGTGCGGAATCCAACAATGGTACCTATGGTATTTCCAAAACAGATGGGGTAGAGACCAACGTGGATCTATTGGCAACCTTTAAAAAGGAATTGGGTGATTTTGATATGTCCATTTCTGGAGGCGGTAATTTAATGTATCAAAAAGGTTCCGGTATAAGCAATTCGGCCGCATCTAGGGTGGGACTTATAGTTCCAGACCTCTTTACCATAAAGAATATAGCCCCTACCGCTTTGGTATACTCCAGTTACTTAAGTGAAAGAGCAATAAATAGTGTTTATGGTCTTGCTAATTTTGGATTTAAGGATATGTTGTATTTGGACGTTACTGCCAGGAACGATTGGTCAAGTACACTGCCTATAGATAATCGCTCGTATTTCTATCCATCCGCTTCCTTGAGTTTCTTGGTGAGCGAGTTGGTAGATATTCCTAAGGTGGACCTTTTTAAACTTAGGGGTGGTTGGGCCAGAGTTGGTAACGACACCAGTCCATATCAGTTAGGTGCTTATTATAATAACGCAGGGCAATGGAATAATGCTATCCTTTACAGTGCATCTGGAGGTTTAAGTACGCCAACCTTGGAGCCTGAAGAGGCTACCTCAAAAGAATTTGGGGTGGATCTAACCATGTTTAACAATAGGTTCCGTTTTGAGGGAACTTATTACACCGTGGAAAATAAAAATCAAATTGTACCAAGCGTACCTATCCCAGGATCATCTGGTTATAGCAGCGTAAGTATAAATGCCGGAGTCTTGGAAAGTAAAGGTTATGAACTTTCCTTAGGATTTACACCGATTAGAACTGAAAATTGGAACTGGGATTTAAATCTAAATTACACAACCAATGAATCTCAGATAAAGGCCCTTGCCGACGGTGTGGATTACATTGAGTTTTGGAGCGAGAACAAAAGTGTTTCTAGAGGCTACGTAGCCAATGCGGCCACTGGGGAAGATGGCTTGGTAGGAAACCTATATTCTCCTAAGATCAAAAGGGTTACCGATACCAGTTCACCTTATTTTGGATATCCTTTATTGGGTGAAGGTGAGGATGCTGAATGGTTGGCCGAGGATGAAAGGGTAAAAGTGGGTAACTATAATCCAGATTTTGTTATGGGATTACAGTCTAGTTTCTCCTACAAGAATTTTTCCTTGAACATGACCTTCGACTGGCGTTCCGGTGGGCAATATATGTCACAAACCTCCAGATATATGACGGAAGATGGGTATAGTCAACAATTGCTGGATAATTTGATTAATCCAGGAATTGGCCAAACTGGTCCAGAATTGAAACAATGGGTGCTGGACAATGCAGATCTTTTAATTTTCGGTGAAAATTTTATCTCTATCGGTGGCCCTCCAGGTGATGGTGGATTTCCAGAAGCATTGGGAGGTAGCGTTGTTTATGACGGTGTTTTCAATGCTGGTGTAGTGGGTTTTCATGATGAAAATGGTAATTTTATCTTGGAAAATGAAAATTTAGGTCTGGATGGCACAAATTTTATTCCGTTTTCCGTGGCTAATGCATGGGATTTTGGAACGCCCCATATGTTTGATGCCGACTATATAAAATTAAGGGAGATATCACTAGGATACGACTTGCCACGTAAGTTTGTGGAAAGGGCAGGTTTGGATAATGTAAACGTATCCGTGTATAGTAGGAACATTATGTTATGGACCAAAGATTCCGCTTTTGGAGTAGATCCGGAAAGGGCGTATCAGGCTGAATCTGGACAAGATAAACGCGGTACACAATTTAAGCAGGGTATAGAGCGCTACAATGTGGATCCATGGGTTGTTCCAGTAGGTTTTAAAATTGGTATAACATTTTAATAAAAAAAACTAAGATCATGATGTATCAAATAAAAAGTAAATTGGCCATATTGGTTTTGGGACTCACCGTTTTGGTTTCTTGCCACGGTCTGGAGGACTTAAATGAAAACCCAAATCAGATTGGCTCAGAAAATGTAGATCCCAACCTGTTGGTGCCCACGGTAATCAGTGGAGCTGCCAAAACTACTTTGGGATTGGGCTTTGGGGATATTGCCGGAGTTATGCAGCATACCCAAAAAGATGGTTGGTCCAGTGGACATAATGCATACGACTGGAGCAATGATTCCCACAGTTGGAATGGATACTACAGTCTGTTGACCAATAATAAGACCCTAATAGAAAAAGCCGAAGCCGATAATTTGGAATTTCATAAGGGAGTTGGTTTGGTTATGAAAGCCTATTTGTTTGGGATGATTACCGATTTATGGGGAGATGCTCCCTATTCCGAGGCCCTAAGGGGAGATGAAGGTGCAGAGTTTTTTGACGCTGCCTTTGATAATCAAAGGGATATTTATTTGGGTATTTTGGCCGATTTAAGTGAGGCTAATACACTTTTGTCCAAGAGCCAGAGCGCATATTTCAGTATTCAGGCAAATCAAGACGTTCTCTACGCAGGGAATGTTTCCAAATGGAGAAAATTCGCTAATTCATTGGCGCTGAGGTATTATATGCGTATATCTTCTAAAGAAGCTACATTGGCCGAAGAAGGCATTAGAAGAATTACATCCAATGCCGGACAATATCCATTGATTTTGAATGCCGCCGACGATGCCGCCATGTCCTATGTAGGTAATACTGGGAACGATTCCTGGCCTACTAATACCAAGTTCGACACAGATTCACAGGGAGCGTATTTCAGAATAAAAATGGCAGAAACTTTGGTAGATGTATTAAAGGAGTTAGATGATCCCCGTTTAGGTGTATGGGCCAACAAAGTTGGGATACCCTTGGTTTTGGACGTAGGAGCTCCAAATGGCACTGATTATATGTTGAATGGGGAGCGACATGTTTCCCAGGATATCGTGGATGCCTATGAAGCAATTGTTAAGGTTCCTGTAAACTACTCCAAGGATTATATTGGCTTGCCAACAGCTATTACATTAGGTCCAGCGTATAATTTAAAGGAGGAATTTAAACAAGGGTCTTATAACCCATATGTTTCCCAGTTAAATAATATTTATAAAGCCGCTAGTGGTCCGTTATTGAAAGCTCGTTTACTTTCTGCGGCCGAGGTTCATTTTATTATGGCGGAAGCAGCTCTCAAAGGATGGGTGAGCGGTGGTCCTGAGGCCCATTATAACCAAGGTATTAAGCAGTCCTTGGAAGCTTGGGGTGTTGGTGGCCAGTATGACAGTTACATAGCTGGAGCTGCCTATGGAGGATTGGAAGATATCATGGAGCAAAAATGGATAGCTAGTTGGTCTGCGGCCACAGAATCTTGGTTTGACTATAGAAGAACGGGGCTTCCTAATTTGCAAACTGGACAGGCTTCCAAACGCGATGCATTGCCGCTGAGATTTTACTATCATATAAATGAAACTGATACCAATTCTGAAAATGCCGACGCGGCCATTCAGAAATTGGAAACCACTCCATTTAAAGGAGAAGATACCAGTAATAACAGTGCATGGTCCAAAATGTGGTTATTACAAGGTACAGGAAAACCGTATTAACAGTAATTATTTGAGTTAGTTTAGCAGCTATTTTTAAGGAGGCATTCCGTAAGGACTGCCTCTTTTTATTATATTTTTTCAAACATCGGATTAAAAGTTCCGAACTTTAAATTTTAAAATCATGCAAAAAGTATTTTTCTTATCTCTTTTATTTATCAGTTTCATAGGTGTTTCACAAGAAAAAGATAAAATTGCCTTTGGCCCATATATTCAGCAAATGGGGACCAAAGATGCTACTGTATGCTGGTCTACTTTAGAAAGTGCTCCAACAATTACCGATAAGGATGGCAACGTTAAAACAATAGGGGAGTATAAGCACCATAAAATTCATTTAGGAGGGTTGGAGCCCAATACCGAATATAAATATGATGTACTTAATGATGGTTCTGATGAAGGTAAAGGTACATTGACCACCTATCCGGATAAAATAATGCCTTTTAATTTTGCGGTTACCGGGGACTCCAGAAACAGGCACGATGTACATGCGAAAATAGTGGCCAAAATTATGGAAACTAACCCACGGTTTATCATCAATTCAGGAGATTTGGTGGCCAATGGCAGATCTATTAGTGATTGGGAAGCTTTTTTTGGGGTGAACAAGGAGCTAATGAGAAGTACACCTTACTATCCTGTATTGGGCAATCACGAAAAGGATTCTCCCTATTATTATGATTTATTCGATCTTCCCAACAATGAAAAGTACTACTATTTCACTGTTGGTGATGCCCTCTTTATAGTTTTGGATAGTGAGGGGAAGCAAATTTCGGAACCGGAATTTGTCTCTGAAAAGAATAGTGACGCTTTTTGGCAAAGTGCCTTTTCGGAGTATTTTAATACCCAAAAAAAATGGTTGGATAACGTTTTGGATTTAAATAAGGAAGCGGGTTTTGTTTTTATTTTTCAGCATAAACCTTTGTATAGTGCCATGAAAAATAGAAAGGCCGAGGCCGAACAGACTCGTAAGTTTTGGGGCGATATTTTTGAAAGACACAATGTACAAGTATTTTTCAATGGGCATGATCATCATTACCATCGTGCTTTTAAGAACGGAGTGCATTATATAACTTCAGCCGGGGCCGGAGCACCCTTGTACGATATTGATTTTGATCTTCCAGAGACTAAAAAATCCAGTAAAATTGAGCATTTTGTAAATGTACAGATTGACAAGAAAAAGGCCTATTTGAATGTTACGGATATAAATGGAAACGAAATTGAGACCATTGAGATAAAAAGAAGAAAATAATCTAGGGCAAAGTCATGAAAATCAATAAAATAGGAATGCCAATATTGATCGTAGCAATGGCACTCGCTACAGCATGGGCTATACGGGGTCAGTTTGGACATGAACAAGGTGCCGCCTGGGCAGGCGCAATTGGAGGACTTGCCCTGGTACTCGTTTCAGGGCGAAAGGATTGGTATAACAAGATGATGCTAGTTGCTTTGGCTTCGGCAGTAGGTTGGGGAGCTGGAGGCATGATCAGTTATGGAGTGGTGGTTGGTTATGGTTTTGCCGATAACTTTATCAATGCCTACTACGGTCTTGGAATGCTCTTCGTTATTGGCGGCCTGTTCGGATTATTAGGTGGAGGTCTAGTTGGCTTAACTTTAGATTCTACAGAAAGTAATAGGGTTAAATGGGGGCAATTGCTATCTATGATGGTTGCTGGCGGACTAGTAAGCTACTATTTTTTAGTGGAGCAAATTGGCTTTAAAATGACCCCACCGCGATCAGAGGCTTGGGCCCTGTGTTTTGGAGCTGGTTTGGCCATGTTGTGGTATATGGCCAAGGAAAAAAGAAACTCCGCTATTAGAGTAGCATTATTCTCTATGTTGGGTGGAGGTATTGGTTTTAGCTTTGGTAATTTTTTACAGGTTCTGGGAAATACATGGGAAATACCGTTTAACATGTGGAATGTTATGGAATACAGTATTGGGTTTTTCGGTGGATCTGGAATGGCCTATGGGGTATTTAGTTCCAAATGGCCTAAAGAAATTCCAAGTGCAAAAAAATGGGAAAACTGGTCTGCCTTTATCATTGTAGTGCTCTTTATTCCATTGATCGTTTATAGGGAATCTTTAACCTATGGTCATATTGCTAGACGTTTGGAGAGTTTGCCCAATATAGAATCTATTGCCTCAACCAGTACTTTAATGGTGCTCTTGGTTTTATGTGCAATGGTCATCACTATCTTTTGGAAATTTAAAAAAGAAGAATTCTCACAAAAAGACGTTTTGGTTACATTTTTTGCCATGCTTGTTGCATACACGTTTGTGAGCTATGCTGTAACGGGTATATTTGGAGGGGAAATGCACCTGAACCATCATCTTTATGTGTTAAATATTATAGTGATTTTCGCTTTGCTCCGATTCAAGAGCATACAATTTTCATTTGGAGATATTGATAGGTTGGACCTTAAAAAATGGCTTGTTTACTTGATAGCTGTACTTGTGGTAATCGCTATTTTGGCCTTAATAGCCATAAGCGTACATGGGGATTTGGGTGACAGGAATAGATTTCCTATTAATTAAATTGAGAATTGTTTTTTATGGTTGTAAGTGAACAAAGAAAATACATCAGGTTAATATGGACTGTTTTAGGTGTCTCCATGGGTTATGCTGTCTTGAGATACAATGTGGTGGGCACGGTAGCATGGAAAGATTTGCCCATATTTATTTTGAACAAAGGGGTGTCATTGGCAGCAATCGTATTGCTGGCCTTTAGTTTTTCAATTAGACCCCTAACCAATTTGGGAATGACCCATTTTAATTTGGGATTGGAAAGCAGAAAGGTACTGGGTATATCCGGTCTACTGTTGACCATATTTCATGTGCTCCTTAGTTTTTTGATTTTCAATCCTCAATATTATCCAAAGTTTTTTGAAGGAGATAATACGTTGTCTGTAATCGGGAATTTTAGTTTACTCAGCGGAATGGTAAGTTTTATGGTATTGGGGCTTTATCATTGGTGCTTTAGAAACCGAAGTAAGGGTAAAGAAATGCTAATAGAAATTATTACCTCAAAAATATTTTTATTAGGACTGCTATTTCTGTTGGGTGTACATCTTTTTTTTATGGGATACTCCTCTTGGTTTACACCTTCCAAATGGCAAGGTGGTTTGCCTCCAATAAGTTTGATTTCTTTTTTGGTGGTGCTTTTAGGATTTGTTCTAAATGTATTTGGTAGAAGGCCAAGGAAATCATAGATAATGAGCAGGATTCCCTAGCTGTATTTACCTGAATGGTACGAGTACTATACCAAATTCTTAATTGTTTAGAGCAGATACTAGGTTGTAAATAATGAAAATTTTTATTTGAAAATAGATATCGAATTCATCTTTTTATTACCTTCGAGTTATAATATTTGTAAAACTGCTGTAGTATAACTCAAAGTGATTTTATTGTTAAGAATAGGTAAATTCCTTTAGAGCACAAAAGATTTATTTATTTTAGCTTAAACGTTATACTAAATTCGAGTGCTATTAATAACAAGTATACTAATTAACCAACTAATTAAATTGTAGATGAAAAAACAAGAACACGTGGTATTTTCCTTTTTCTTACAAAGATGGAGGGATTTATCTTTTTTACCAAAATTGGAAATTAAGCACTTTCTGTTGCTTTCTACCCTTCTTTTTGGGATGGGTGTGGAGAATGGATGGGCCAATTTGTCCTATGCTCTGATTGATTACCCCCAAGATCCGGTTACAGTGCGGGGTAACATCACCGACTCACAGGGAACGCCGCTTTCAGGAGCATCCGTGCAGGAAAAAAATACCAGCAACGGGGCTGTTGCGGATTTTGATGGTAATTATGTCATTGAAGTAAGCTCTAGCAATGCCATATTGGTATTTTCCTATTTAGGGATGCAGACTTTAGAAAGAACCGTAGGACAGGACACCAATATCAATATTCAATTGGAAGAGGATGCCAATTTTTTGGATGAGGTGGTAGTTGTGGGTTATGGTACCACAGCAAAGAAAGACGTTACCGGAGCTATTTCCTCCATTAAGGGAGACGATTTCAAGAATCTACCAGTATCCGGAATTGATAAGGCCTTGCAAGGAAGAATGGCCGGTGTGCAAGTAGTGCCTAACGGAGGTGCGCCGGGTGGTTCTGTAGCCATAAGAATTCGTGGAACAGGTACGGTTAACAATTCGGAACCTTTATATGTTGTTGATGGAATACCAACAGCAAACATCAATGGAATTAACCCAAACGATATTGAGTCCATCCAGGTCTTGAAGGATGCCTCGGCTTCAGCTATTTATGGTACAAGGGCTGCGAACGGTGTTGTTATCGTAACTACCAGAAAAGGAAAATCAGGGGAAAAGCTGAACGTGAATGTTGATGTATATTCCGGTTTTTCCAATGTAGTAAAAACCCTTGACGTGTTGGATGCATCCACTCTGGCCGAAATAAAAAGGGAACGTTATGCCAATGATGGTATTCCAGTAAACCCAATTTGGCAAGATGCACAATATCAAACACAACTTACCAATTGGCAAGATGCCGTTTTTTCAACGGGAATGACCCAGAATGTTGATCTTAACATCAGCGGAGGAAACGATAATTCAACATTTTTGTTTGGTCTGGGTTATTACAATGAAGAAGGTATCATTGAGAGATCGGCAGCTGACAGGATAAGCTTGAGAATTAATTCTGACCATAAGGTAAAGAAGTGGTTAAAAATAGGTCAAACAATGTCTTTGTCCTCTAGGACCAACACTGGCTTCAATACTACTTCCGCCCAAAATGGATTAATTTGGAGCGCGATACGTTTTCATCCAGGTTTACCTATTAAGGATAGCAATGGTAATTATAGTTCCAATCAAATTAGTGGTGAGTTTGGGGATATCAATAATCCTCTTTTCGAAATTGAGAGACTGGATGCTGATGACCGTATAACACGGTTACTTACAAGTGTTTCACCTGAGATTTCGTTGACCAATGATTTAAAATTCAAGGCCAATTTTGCAATAGATGCCTTGGTCAGGGATAGAAGAAGTTTCAATTCACAGGTTTTAGATCAGATTAGGACTACTAATGAAAATAATGCCAATAGGAATTACGATGAAGAATTTTCCTTTTTAATGGAGTATTTTCTAACCTATGATAAAATATTTGGAGATCATAGAGTTGGATTTGTAGGGGGGTATACCCAGCAATCATTTGATTATCAAGGTTTTTCTGCGAGTTCGAAAAATTTACCGGATGAAGATCCTAGCCAACGCCTACTTAGTACTGGGGAGTTGAGCGGGAACAGCGAATACAAGGCGCATGATGGACTCGAATCTATTTTTGGAAGACTTAATTATTCTTATCTAGATAGATATTTATTAACGGCTACCGTAAGATCTGATGAATCTTCAAAATTCACTGAAGGAAACAGAACGGGTGTTTTTCCTGCCTTTTCTTTGGGCTGGAGAGTTTCTGAGGAATCCTTTTTTCATGTCCCTTTTATGGATAACTTAAAAGTTACCGGAGGCTGGGGAGAACTTGGTAACCAAAACATAGACAGACTCCAATACTTAGCAAGAATAAGTCGAGGGCAAAGATACTCCTTAGGCCTGGACGGCAGTGTTGATTTAGTTGGTGCCAATCAATCCAGTTTTGCCAATGAGGACATTAGCTGGGAAACGGTAAGGATGACCAACTTTGGTGTTGATATGGGTTTCTTGGATAACAAATTAACAACCAATTTCAACTATTTTATTAAGGATACGGACGATATGTTGCTTAGGCCGCCAGTAATTGGATCGCAAGGTAGTAATCCCTCCCCTTTCCTAAACATTGGAAAAGTTAGGAACAAAGGATTGGAAATGGAATTGAACTGGCAGGATTCCAAGGGCGACCTTGGATATAGCATAGGAGCCAATGCTTCATTTGTTAAAAATGAGGT
Organism: Arenibacter catalasegens; assembly: GCF_002909235.1. Classification (GTDB taxonomy): domain Bacteria; phylum Bacteroidota; class Bacteroidia; order Flavobacteriales; family Flavobacteriaceae; genus Arenibacter; species Arenibacter catalasegens. Next base: position 33,190 of record NZ_PHQQ01000002.1, on the reverse strand, counting down.
AGTAAAATTGGTTAGTGGAACCTTTTTGGGAAGCCCATTATATGGTAGACCTAATCAAGAAATAGTGCGTACCTATGAAGGTAATCCAATTAGCACATTTTACGGATGGAGAGCTGATGGTCTTTTTCAAACTCAAGGAGATATAGACGCTCACGCGGTGCAGCCTGGAGCGCTTCCTGGTGATGTACGATTTAAGGATTTAAATAATGATAATGTTATAGACGATAAGGATAGGGAAATTATTGGAAGTCCTCACCCAGGTATGACTTATGGGATAAATGCAAGTGCAAATTATAAAGGCTTTGATCTAACCATGTTCTTTTTAGGAGTGGCTGGGGTTGAAATTTATAACGCAGATAGAATGCAGGGACTAGATGCCAGTTATCCTTTTAATTTGTATTCGGACATTACCGGGCGTTGGACAGGGCAAGGTACAAGTAATGAAATCCCTAGGGTTTCTACTTTACGTACTAATTTAAACCACAGAACATCGGATTTATTTATTGAAAAAGGAGATTTTTTTAGGCTAAAAAACCTTACTGTTGGATATACTATCCCTTCGGATATTACGGATAAAATTGGACTTTCAAGGCTTCGGTTCTATGTCACTGGACAAAATGTATTTACCATTACTGGTTATTCCGGGTATGATCCTGAATTAGGAATAACGGATGGGAATCAAATAAATGTGGATTTTGCACAATACCCTCAGGCAAGAACATATTTATTGGGCGCTAATATTGGTTTTTAATCCATTGGTATAGATTCAATTTAATAAATAGAAAACTTAAAAATCATGATAAAGATTATAAAAAACAGATACATATTGCCTCTAGCGTGTTTATCGCTATTGGTTGCCGGCTGTGATAAGAATATACTGGATACCACGGCTTATGGAGAATCTACTTCAGCAACGTTTTGGCGTAATGGGGAAGATGCAGTAGCAGCGGCAAATGCGATGTACACGCTTTTACGTGAGGAAGATTCCTATGGTCATAACGAAAATGTATTCGACAATTGTGCGGATGATATTTTTAGGGCTGGGGATCACGGTTATGAAGAAGCCATGGAGAATTTTACTATGGATGCCAGTAACAATGGTGTAAGAGCCGGCTGGAAAAATAAATACGAAATGATCAATAGGGCCAATGCGGTGCTTATTAATGTTCCGGGAATTGAGGGCATGGACGAAACCTTAAGGAATAGGGTTTTGGGAGAAGCACATTTCCTTAGGGCATTCGGATACTGGAGATTTTCGGTAATTTATGGTGGAGTTCCATTAATACTTGAGCAGAATATATTGGAAAGTAATTTTAATGTTCCAAAAGCTACTCTTTCAGAGGTACAGGCTCAAATAGAGACAGATTTAATTGCGGCCGTAGGTTTATTGCCACCCACCCATACCAGTGAAAATTTGGGAAGGCCAAATAAAGGGTCCGCTAATGGACTTTTAGCAAAACTGTATCTATATCAAGAAAATTTTGATGGCACCATTGCTGCTGGGACAGAGGTCATAAACGGCCCTTATCCTTTGGCAGATAACTTCAGGGATAATTTTACACCTGCTACAGAAAATAACCCAGAAATGCTCTTCGCAGCACAAGGATCTGATTGGTCGGATAACCCACAATATTTTGTAACTCCAAGACCATGGGGTGGATGGGATTTTCACAACCCGGTTCAAAATGTAGTAGATGAGTTTGAGGACGGAGATCCGCGCTTGGAGAATTCTATTTTTAAACCTGGTGATATGGTGCAAAGAGGCCCGGAATTAACAGAATTTACTGCGGATTTGACCCAGACCGGATTTAGCCTCTCTAAATTTACCACCTTTAATGACGATGGTAGTCTAAGCAACCAGGCCAATGTGCCAATTCTTAGGTCTGCCGATGTGTATTTGTTGGTAGCGGAAGCCAAGATTAGAAAAAGTGGTCTTGGAGCCGGGGATGGTGAAATTAATGTTGTTCGCGATAGGGTAGGATTGTTGCCGGTATCCAACGCAGGAATGCCGGAATTGATCCATGAGAGAAGGGTAGAATTAGTGGGCGAAAATCAACGTCATCAAGATCTTATGAGATGGGATAAGGCAGGAATTGTGGATATAGTTCAGATTTATGGTGAAGATAGAGGCCAATTTGACCCTGTAAGAGTCTTTACTAGGCCCAAAAATTATTACTTCCCTATTCCTCAGAACGAAATTGACCTTAGTAATGGGGTCTTAATACAAAATCCCGGTTATTAATTCCGTGAGGTGATAATTTTAGAATATGAATGGTTCTCGTAGGTTGGAATAAGGACAAACTTGAACGATTCAGTTGAAATTTTCTTAGTACTGACAGATTTTCTTTAAAGGGCAATTTAGCTTTTCAAAGTAAATCTGTCAGTACTTTTTAATAATAGACTAATGCTGATGGGAGAAGGTGCAAGGATTCAATATCTTATATTTGAGGCTTTTGATTGACCCTGATTCATGGCCTAAAAGCGCTAGGGTTGATACTATTTTAAGTAAATTGAAATTTATTTCACATTGGAATCATAGGTAAACCAATGCAAGGTTTAATGGCCAAGTCTTTTATAAAATAATACTTATAGATAATGAACAAGAGTAGTATCATTTTGGGTTTAATTTTCTTATTTCTTAGTTGTGGAGAAAAGAAAGAGATGCCAAGAACGGATGATAGTAACCAAGCCTCTGTTGAAGCTCTATTTACACTATTGGGTCCTAATGAAACCAAATTAAATTTTATAAATGTCATAAACGAAAGTCCAACAGTCAATGGGGTGCTTTATGAATACCTATATAATGGAGGAGGTGTAGCCGTAGGGGATTTAAACAATGATGATCTTCCCGATATTTACTTTATTTCAAATTTATACTCGAATAAACTCTTTATAAATAAAGGTAATTTGACTTTTGAAGAGACCACTTTGGTGTCAAAAGTGAAGGGTTTAAATGGTTTTCCCACAGGTGTAACCATGGTGGATATTAATTCAGATGGACTTTTGGATATCTATGTCTGTAAATCCGGTGATTATAATAATTTGGATCAAAGGAGAAATGAGCTTTACGTAAATAAAGGAAATAACAAAGAAGGAATACCTGTGTTTGAAGAGGAGGCTTCCGAATATGGGCTGGATCTTCCGCATTACTCTACCCAAGCTGCATTTTTGGATTATGACAAGGATGGGGACTTAGATATGTTCTTGATAAATCATGGCATTGAGCCTGCAGATGTGGAACCTAAACTAAGCACGCTTATTAACGAAAAATCTGATTATAGTAGTGAACGGTTATTTCGCAACGACAATGGCAAATTTATAGATGTTTCAGAGTCTAGCGGTATTGTAAATAATTCAATCGGTTTCGGCCTGGGTATTTCGATTGGGGATTTGAACAATGACCAATGGCCGGATATATTGGTGGGTCAAGATTATTCAGAAAAGGACCATCTCTATTTGAATCAAAAGGATGGGACTTTTAAGGAAGAGATTTTGAAAGCTACCAACCATATTTCAAATTTTTCGATGGGTAACGATATTGGGGACATTAACAATGATGGTTTACTGGATTTTATTTCGGTGGATATGGTATCCAACAACAATTATGACCTTAAGACCAGTATGAGCGGTATGAGCATAAAGAGGTTTCAGGATATCGTAGATATGGGCTTGCACCACCAGTACATGTTCAATACCCTACAATTGAACAATGGAAATTTTAAGGAGGACGGTGTTCCTGCATTTTCGGAAATTGGGAAGTATGCCGGAATATCCAATACCAATTGGAGTTGGGCCCCTCTTTTATTTGATATGGACAACGATGGTTGGCAAGATGTTTTTGTGTCCAACGGTATTTTAAGATCGTTTAGAAATAACGATTTTGTGATTTATAAGCGTAAAAGAGTAGATCAATTGTATAAAGATCTTGAAATTTATAAAAATAAGGATTCGCTAATTAAGACATATTACGATGATGTTCTAGCACGAATGCCGGAAAAGAAGGAAGTAAATTTACTCTACTTGAACAACAGGGATTTTACGTTTTCGGCAATGAATGAGGCTTGGAACTTAAATACCCCGAGCTGTACCAATGGTGCGGTTTACGCCGATTTGGATAACGATGGTGATCTGGATATCATTGGGAATAATATTAATGACCCGGCCTTTGTTTACAGGAATAATTCCAGCGAGTTGTTGCCCAAAAACAATTATCTTAAATTGAAATTAAATGGCCCTAAAGGAAATAGTATAGGTCTTGGAGCTAGGATTACTGTTGAAACTAAGGATGAAAAGCAGACCAAGGAACAATATTTGTCCAGGGGCTTTCAATCATCTGTAAGTGAAATAGTGCATTTTGGTGTGGGTGCAGTGGACAATATCAAGAGTTTAAATATTGTTTGGCCCGATGGGAAATCCCAGCTTATAAGTGGTTTAAACGTAAATCAGCAGCTGAATTTAAACTATTCGGATGCCACCGTTTCCAAGAATCCAATAAAAGAAATTTCTAAACCTATTTTTCAAGATGTAACAAACATTGTTCAAGCGAATTATAAACATGTGGAGAATGATTTTGACGATTTTAAGAGGGAAAGTTTATTACCACATAAATTTTCTGAAAACGGACCTGCATTAGCTATTGGGGATGTAAATAACGATGGCCTGGATGATTTTTTTGTGGGAGGTGCAAAAGGCGAAATAGGAGAATTGTTCCTACAGCAACAAAGTGGCAGTTTTACATCTGAGCAGCGGTCCCTATGGGCAGGGGATAGGGCACATGAAGATGTGGCCTCTGTATTCTTTGACGCAGACAAGGATGGTGATCTTGACCTATATATCGTATCGGGAGGCAATGAGGAATTGCTACAGAATGAATATTATCGCGATCGCTTTTACGAAAATTTAGGCAAAGGCAAATTTGTGAAAAGCCAAAATGCCCTTCCAGATGATCTGGTTAGTGGCTCCTGCGTTAAAACAGGGGATTTTGATAATGATGGAGACCTGGATTTATTTGTGGGTGGTAAATTGATTCCAGGTAAATACCCACTTCCTGCCAGTAGTTATCTATTAAGAAATGATAGTAGCAGTGGAAATGTGAAGTTTGTTAATGTAACTGAGGAATTGGCTCCATTTATGGCCAATTTGGGGATGGTCTCGGATGCGGAATGGGTAGATGTGGACCATGATAAAAACCTAGATCTTGTCATCGCCGGGGAATGGATGCCCATCAGAATTATTAAAAATACCGGGACAAAATTCACCGATATTACTGAGCAGTCAGGTTTGGAAAATGAGACTGGGTGGTGGTTTAGTATTGCATCGGCCGATTTTGATAATGATGGCGATATGGATTTTATGGTTGGAAATTTGGGATTAAACTATAAATATAAGGCGTCCATGGAAGCACCTTTTGAGGTATATGCCAATGACTTTGATCGGAATGGAAGTTTGGATATTGTACTTAGTTATCAAGAAAAGGGGGTTGCTTATCCGTTAAGGGGTAGGGAATGTACTTCCAATCAAATGCCTTTTATTAAAGAGAAATTTCCTAGTTATCATGATTTTGGAATAGCAGATCTATCTACCGTATATGGAGCTGAGGAATTAAAGAAGGCCACTCATTATAAGGCAACTACATTCGCTACTACCTATGTTGAAAATTTGGGCAATTTCAAGTTTAAAACCCATATGATAGAAGGGCCGGTACAATTCTCTTCCGTCAATAGTATTTTGATAGAAGACTATGATAAAGATGGTAATTTGGATGCCTTATTATCAGGAAATTTATATCAGTCCGAGGTAGAGACTCCAAGGAATGATGCCAGTTACGGAGTTGTACTAAAAGGTAATGGGAAGGGGCAATTTTCAACCCTTTATCCAAGTTCAAGTGGTTTATTGGTTAAGGGAGATGTGAAAAATGCAGGAATTTTAAGGACACAGGATACGGATTTGAAACGTATAGTTTTTGCAAAAAACAAGGATGGGTTACAATTTATAGAGTATTGAGGAATTGATTGGTATTAAAATGTTTATTTCAGAATGATCTGTAAATTCATAATGAACGTAATCCATTTGAGAATAATTAAAAGTCTAATACACTAAGTTAAATGTAGAGGAGTTCCCCACAAGGTTACCGAAATGTTTTTCGGTAATCTGATGGCGTTTTGCCCATTATATGCTTAAAGTAGTGGTTAAAATTGGCTAGATTATTGTAGCCACTTTCAAAGCAAATCTGTGTTATTTGCTTATCGGTCTCTGCCAGTAATTTGGCCGCAATACCCACCCTAACGCTTTTTACATATTCCATAAAGGTTAGATTGGTCTTCTTCTTAAAATATCTGCAAAACGAACTAGGTGCCATATTCAATACAGAGGCAGCTTCTTCCAGTTTAACACCTTCCTGAATATTTTGGAAAACATATTCGTACACCTTATTTATTTTATCAAGGTTTTTGGAGAATATGGCAGAACTGTTATTGGGATTGGAGAGATTCTCCCTTTCCTCTATTTGTAGTAGAAAATTAAATATTTTAAGCATTTCAATATAATACTCCAGTCCTTGTAATTGCGTCATTTTCTCTAGACTGTGTCTTATGTGACTGTCATTTTCTAGTTTAAAACGAAGTCCTGTGCTAGATTGTTTTAGCAAATCCACAACCCTTTCCAACTCTGGCATTCTAAAGAAATCGGAGTTAATAATGTCCTCGGAAAAGTGGGTAACAATACAAAAGGGATCATTTTCTTTTTCAAAATCCAAAGCTTCCCAACAGTGTGGTAAATTGGGCCCCAATAAAACTAGGTCACCTTTTTCAAAACCAGAAATGTTGTCCCCAACAATTCTCCTGCCCGATCCCGTGGTGATAAAGTTTAGTTCAAAATTTTTATGGGAATGTATTTTAGCATTTGATGCCAAAGGCAGCTTTCTTGATATAAATGAATGTTTGTTGGGGACAAATATTTTTTCGAAGATAAATTCCATAAGTTGGTATATTGACAATATTGGACTAATATAATTAAATTATTCAGAATTAAGGTTAAAATTTAATGTAATTAAAACAATATTGTAGTGGCGAGAGATGTTAAATTGATTTTAATTTGTTATAACAACAATTCATGTCTCAAATCTTTAGAATCTGTAAGTCCTGTTGTTAATTTCTAGGGTTTATTACTAATGATTGGATTCATGAACTACCTAAAAAACCAACCACTATGAATGCAATTATTACAACAATTTATCAGTCGGGGAGGTCTTCCTATTTATTTAACCTATTAAATATATAATGATGAATTTACCTGTGAAAGGAATAATACCTCCGATGATTACTCCATTGCTGGAGAATAAAGAACTGGATTTGTTAGGATTAAATAAATTGGTTAATCATTTGTTAGAAGGTGGTGTCCATGGCATTTTTATTTTAGGAACCACTGGTGAAGGCCCTAGTTTAAGTTATGAGGTTAGGAAACAGCTTATAACGGAAACCTGTAAAATTGTAAACAAAAAGGTCCCGGTAATGGTAGGGATTACAGATACCTCTTTTGATGGTACCTTGGCAATCGCAAACCATGCGAAAGAAGTGGGGGCAGATTCATTGGTTGTTGCTCCGCCGTACTATTTTCCAATTTCCCAAGAAGAAATGGGAGATTATCTTGATAGTCTGTTACCAAAGTTGCCATTACCTTTTATGTTATATAACATGCCAAGTTGTACAAAGCTTCATTTGTCCATTGAGGTCGTTAGACGGGCAAAGGAGTTAGGGGCAATTGGTATAAAGGATAGTTCAGGGGATCTTAGCTATTTGTATATGTTGATAGAGGAGTTTAAAGGTGATCCGCTATTTTCAATAATAGCAGGAACAGAATTGTTTTTACCGGAAACAATTATGAACGGAGGACATGGTGCAGTTGCAGGTGGGGCCAATTTTTTTCCAAAACTGTTTGTAGATTTATACAATGCCTCAGTGGATAGGGATTTGGAAAAAGTAAAATCATTACGTGACCAAGTGCTTAAGATTCATACCACAATTTATGAGGTTGGTGACTATTCTTCAAGACACATCAAGGGAACCAAGTCGGCATTGTTGGCAATGGAAATTTGCCAGGATCACACTGCAGAACCACTTCAGAGGTTCAGTGAGGTACAACGTAATCAGATTAAAGCATATATTGCCCAATTTAACTATGAAAATGAACACAGTCCAGTTCACTAAAAGCGTTGGTGGGGAATCTTGATCATGCTTCATGAACTATGTTTTTTCTGTTATAGAAAAGAGGACTATCTTGAAGCCTTTTGATAATGGATAATCATAAAATATTTAAAAAATACTTTGTTGTAATTCCGCTGTTTATTATCGCTGTTCTAGCGCTTTTAATTCATTTGGATTTACATATTATCAATGCCCTTACTTTAGAAACTGACCCTAATTTTGGAGTAGAGATCCAGATATGGCGTATACTTTTTGAACCTATTTTGGGGTTGTTACTTTATTTTAACCGTTCCCTTTATCCATTAGTGGAATTGCCTATAACATTATTGTGGATCGTGGTTTTTTACATAGGCTTTAGCCTAATAAAAGTTTTTAAAGTTCCTACTGGCACACATAGAAAACAGAGGTTGCTATGGCTTTTGGGTAACATACTGTTATTGATAGGAATTTGTTTTGCTGCCTTTGTTGTTATTCTTTTCCTTCCGTTACCTAATAATACTATAGTTAATAATACATCGGATGAGGTGTTGGTCACTACCCACGCCCATACCGAGTTTAGTCATGACGGATTAATATCACAGGATAATATGTGGGCATGGCATAAAAGAAATGGCTTCGATGCCTTCTTTATTACTGATCATGCCAATCATAAAAAAACATTGGATTTCTCCTTAAAACAAAGAAATAACCAAGTTCCAAGGGAACCATTGATCATGGTAGGCCAAGAACATTCAGGTTCCAATCATATGAGTTTATTGGGGTTGAACGGAAATTTCGAAACCAAGGATAAATCGGATTCCCTTATAGTAAATTTGGTGCATAAGTACGGGGGAGCAGTTATCATTAATCATTGGTTCGATGGTAAGGGTAATGATAAGGAGTTTTATAAGGACCTTGGTGCTGATGGCTTTGAAATTGAAAATGTAGGCAAGGAATTGTATTACGATAGAGCCATCTTTAAGGACCTAAAAGAATTTTGTGAAGATAACAAGCTCCTAATGATTGGTGGACTTGATTTTCATGGTTACGGGCGGGCCTGCGGTATTTGGAATGCTTTTAAAATTCCTAATTGGCATCAAATGAATCCTGATAAAAAAGAAAAATCTATTCTGGAAATCATCAGAAATAGAGATCAGAGTAAGGTTAAGGTGCTTATGTACCAAGATCGACCTTTTTATATTGAAGAAAATCTATTGTTTCAACCCTTTATTACCTTGGTCAATTATTTTAGGACGCTGAACTTTTTTCAAGTTTTATCATGGGCCGTTTGGTTGGTTTTGTTCCAATTGCTTTGGAATTACAGGAAGGATCATTTTATTCCAATGCATAAAAGAATGGCCTTGACAGGATTGGCGAGCGCACTATTCTTGGTTGCCTTGGGCTTGTACTATATGGTAAGGGGCAATGCCGTTAAGGGCTATAGTAAAGTGTTCGCCGAATACAGTTCCATGTTGTTAACCATTGGCGCTGTCTTTATGATCTATTCTCTTTTGATCGTTTATGTTAGATTCTTCAGAAAATTAAAAGCCAAAAATTGAAAAAAAAGATACTAAAGATCGGTGTTTTGGTTTTACTGATTTTAAGTGTAATTTCTTATTTTTATTGGGTTTTGCCAGTCTGGGGAATGCCATTCAATGACCATCGACATGGAAATCCGCCTTTGACCCCGGCATGGGCATTGGAATGTTGGCTATGGGAAGATGATGTAAATACTTCAGAATATGTGGATGAGTTATTAACAGGGTATAAGGATAACGATATTCCTGTGAGAACCATTATTTTGGATAGTCCGTGGTCTTTGCGCTACAACGATTTTGATGTTGATACTACTCTTTATAAGAATCCGGACCAATGGTTTAAGAAGCTTCAGGATAATGATTATAGGGTAGTGCTGTGGATGACCTCTATGGTGAATAGCTTTAGTAAGGACACCCAAATAAAGGATTCCAAGGATTGGTATAAGGAGGCTATGGAGAAAGGCTTCTTGGTAAAATCCAATAGCCCTAATAAATGGTGGAAAGGCGAGGGTGGTTTTATAGATTATACCAATACAAATGCCATGAACTGGTGGAGAACCTTACAACAAGACGTTTTTGATTTGGGTATTGATGGATGGAAGTTGGATGGTACTGCAACCTTATTCTGGAGTCAACTGGGGCCAATACCCATATTTTACAAGAAGACTTCCAAAGGAATAATGACCACTAGAACTTATATGGATCATTATTATAGGGATGAATACCGGTATGGACTTACCCAAAATTCAGAATTTGTTACCCTATCCAGATCTATAGATCGTGGGTTTCATCCCGAAGGTTTTTCGCCAATTGATGCCTCTCCAGTAAATTGGGTTGGAGATCAGAAGCACGAATGGGTGACGGATGAAATGATAATGGAAAGTGGGGAGGAAAAAGTTGATATAGCCTTGGATGGGGTTCAAGGTTACGAGTCGGCTATAGAGAGTATCCTGAAAAGCGCCGAATTGGGCTATAATATTGTAGGGTCCGATGTGGCTGGATTTTCGGGAAGTACAATTCCTCCAAGACTTTATATGCGGTGGACGCAATTTTCAGCCTTTTGTGGTCTGTTCATGAACGGTGGACATGGCGAAAGGCGACTTTGGAAGAGAACGGTGGAGGAGCTACAGGTAATACGAAAGTTTTCCTGGTTGCATACTGAATTAGTGCCTTATATGTATCACTATGTGGTAACGGCCCATGATGGAGGCAAAAGGTTGCAGACACCCTTAAAAGAAGGTAAATATCACTATATGTTCGGAGATGATTTTCTGGTTGCACCGATTTATAGGGACTCAAAAAATAGAAATATTACTTTGCCCAAAGGCCAATGGAGGTACTTTTTTGATGATAGGGAACTCATTGAAGGAGCCCAGGATATTCAAGGTGAATTTTCAATGGACGAATTTCCAGTTTATGTAAAGGAAGGTGCCATTATCCCAATGGATATTAAGCGTTCCTATACTGGATTAGGGGATGTGGATTCAGAAGGGTTTACTACAATTTTAGTATATCCCAAAGGTGAAAATAGCTTTGTTTACTATCATACGGATGCTGTGGGTGAAACTAGGATTTTATATTCCACCTCAGCTAATAGATTAAAACTTTCGTTGGAAGGGATAAAAATACCCCATATTTTAAGAATCCATTCCAACCACATTCCGGAATCCATCACCTTGGATGGGCGTCTATTGGAAAAGGACGTGTTTTGGAATTACGACACCCAAAAACATAAACTAATTATTAAGAACAACAAGGAATATAAGGACGGGGTTTACAACATCAGTTTCCGATGATTTCTTTCCTGTATCTAAACAGTTGATCTATCGGTGTAGGTTCCTCGACCTAAGATAGGTAAGCAGTTCTTCCGGTAAATCGGTTTGAATTACGTTGACGTATTTTCGAGTTAATAGGGCATCAAAACCTGAATCTTTCTTTTTACTCTCCATCGTATCGTACTTGCCCAGTGCATTTATCCATACTCTATATCCGGATTTTATCGTCCTGCGCATGATGCCATTTTTGTAATAGCTTTCATCAATATGAATAATGGAAATATCCTCTAATTTTTTAATGGCCCTAATGTCTTTCCTAGAATAGGCCCGGGGCATTATTTTTATGTTTTTGTTTAACTTTTGATATTGTGTAGTTTCAGGATAATCATAAAGGAAAAATAATATCTGATCCTCCATTCCGTATTTTTCGATCAAGGCAAACGTTTGTTTTACCAAGGCCTCGCCTTCTAATTTGAAATCTACGTCAAGAATAATTTTTCCCTTAGTTAGCTGCAATACTTCCTCAAAGGTTGGAATTTGCTCCTTTGTAATGTCACTACCAAATTTAAGACGGAATTCTTTTAGCTCGGCAAGGCTGAAATCATCCACTTTACCACTGCCATTTGTGGTTCTGTCAATAGTTTCGTCGTGCATAATTACGAGTTCGCCATCCTTACTTTTTCTAATATCTATTTCTACGATATCTACCCCAATACGAATACTTTCCGCTATGGCGGCCAGGGAATTTTCTGGGTAATTGGGATTGGTGGCCCTGTGTGCAGCAACAAGTATATGTTCCGGATGATTGCTATAATCATCTAAAAGACTGTCCAGTTTTGTTTCCTGTGCCAAAGAGGTAAGGGATAAAAACAAAAAGGATATAACGAAGAATATTTTTGGCATTGGATTGGTAGCGATATTCATAATGTAATTAACTGGGGTTTGCTTATAGGTCATGGTAGATCTTGTAATTGTAGTATTGACTTTTTGGCAGAGTAGCTTTTGAACTTTAGTTGGTAATGGAACGGGAATTAGCAGAGCCTACTCCAATAATACTGTCGTAGATATCTCCAAAATTACGATAATATACCAAGATTAGATAGTTGTTTTCAGTGAAATGAAAGTTTCCGGAAATAGTGTTCATGTCAAGTACACCTTCGTTGTTTTTCATTACATATTTGTAATTATAAAAACCTTGTTTCATTTTAATAACCGCTTCCATATTACCGGTATCCTCATTATAGGTCATTTTATTTTCTTCTTCCAGTGCATAATTGTTGAATTTCCCCATGACAAACACATCATTCAGGCCAATTTTATCGGTGTAGGGAAGTGTAAAGTGTACGTAGCTATATTCGGCTTCCCTAGAACTATCGTCTCCTTGCAGTGTCCTGACCACAAAATCCCCATTAACGTCGGGATAATAGGTATAGGGGCGATCATCCCTAAAGTAATCTGTAAATAAATAGTGACTGTAGAGTTCGTCCAATTCTATGCGGGAGATAGAAGAACTGGGAGCCCTTAAATCTTTTGTGTCAAAATTAAAGTACTCATTGCCGCCAAAAAAACTGGTTTCCTTATCATATTTATATACCAATTCTGTACCCAGGATAAACTGAGGGCTAATATTGCTGATAGTGGTAGGCCATTGATAGTTTTGTATAATGGCAACCTTGACTTCTTTGTTGGGGTTTACCAGTTTTACCTGATTGGTATTAATGGTAAATTGTACAACTTGTTTTTCATTTAGGTATGTAAAATCCCTTGATCGCTTTACGACCCCGCCCACATTTACCAAATCCTCATATACCAAAAATCTACGTGAAAATTGAAGCTCATTATAGCTATTGTAAATTTCTAACAGGTAATTTCCACTGACTTTTAAACGTGTGTTGTCATTAGGGATAGTTAGCTTATAGTTGGAATAGGGCTGCAATGTAGAATAACTATTTTCGTAATCCACAATGCGTTCGTTGTCCATTCCATTTAGATATTGTGATTTTAAGAGGGACGAGGGGGTCCAGTCGTAATCGCAGTGAACAATCTTGTAATAGTAATCCTGTTCATTGGCCAAAAGATCATCAAATTCCAAATTAATGGGATCGCCCAGGTTTACCACTGGAAATTGGTCATCGGTGGTGCCTTTAAATATAATAGACTTAATATTGTTGGGAGGGTTAATTTCCAACTGCACCTGAGTATAAGCTAAATGGGCAGAAAGGAGCAGTAAAAGCGCATAAAGATTCAATCGCATTTGGTAATATTTTCTCGTAAAGGTAAGCAAAAAGCAAGCCTAAATGGGTAAGGACGGTTTAATCTCTAAATTTATAAGTAATAATTATGAAAACTTTTTATTAAGTAGTAAATTTGCTCGAAATTTGATAACCTAAGGTCTACTAAATATGTCTAAAGACATCCGAATTAAAAAAGGCTTGAACATTAATCTTATTGGTGAGGCGGAGAAGACTACTTCCAAAGCTGTTTTAAGTAATGTTTATGCAATTAATCTTCAGGATTTTCACGGAATTACCCCTAAATTAATAGTTAAGCAAGGCGCCGAAGTTAAGGCGGGAGAACCACTTTTTTATAATAAAAATGTGGAAGAGATGCTTTTTGTTTCCCCCGTAAGCGGAGAACTGGTGGAGGTAGTAAGAGGTGCCCGAAGAAAAATCTTAACCTTGAAGATATTGGCCGATAAAAGCCAAGAATTTGTTTCACATGCATCTTTGTCTCCTAGAAGTGCCAAAGCAGAGGATATTAAAGCGTTGCTTTTAAAATCTGGATGTTGGCCTTTTGTTAAGCAAAGACCTTATGATATAATAGCTAATCCGGATGTAACTCCAAAGGCAATATTTGTCTCGGCCTATGTAACTAGTCCTATGGCAGCAGATTTGGATTATTCACTAAAGGGTAAGGAAAAAGAACTGCAGGCAGCAATTAGTGCGCTAGGAAAATTAACTCCAGGCAAGGTTCATGTTTCGGTTGGTAAAGGCGGGCAGTCCATTTTTGCTAATTTAGAAGGTGCTGAAATTCATAATGTTAGTGGTCCTCATCCAGCTGGTCTGGTAGGAACGCAGATCAACAAAATTGATCCGATAAATAAAGGTGAAGTGGTATGGACCATTACACCACAAGATTTGGTTATTATTGGAGAGCTGATGCTAACGGGAAGGTATAATCCTGAAAGGGTGGTAGCTTTGGTTGGGTCTAGTGTTAAGGCACCAAAATATTATACTACTAAAATAGGGTCTGAAGTTTCTACTTTTCTTTATGCCAGTGGTGTTAATACAGAGAATTTTAGAGTGATCAATGGAGATGTGTTAACTGGAACCAAAACTAAGCCAGATGGTTATTTGGGTCATTATAACAATACTGTGACGGCTATTCCCGAAGGTGATGATTATGAACTCTTTGGTTGGAACAAGCCCGTTTTTAATAAAGTTTCTACGACTAGGGCACTTACTTTTTCATGGTTGCAGCCTAAAAAGAAATATGATTTGGACACTAATACCAATGGTGAACATAGGGCATTTGTGGTTACCGGATTATATGAGGAGGTTTTTCCAATGGATATCTACCCGTTACAACTTTTAAAAGCTTGTATGGTGAAGGACCTGGATGAAATGGAGCAACTTGGACTTTACGAGGTGGCTCCCGAAGATTTTTCACTTACAGAATTTATTTGCATCTCTAAACAGCCCCATCAACAGATTATTAGGGAAGGGTTGGATTTATTATATAAAGAAATAGGATAAAAGATGAGCTTAAAAAGTAATTTACATAATCTAAAGGAGAGGTATAAGGGCAAAAAAATGGCACCAGCATTCAATGCTATCCATACTTTTTTGTATGCTCCTAATGAAACAACACATTCCGGTTCCCATGTACGCGTTGTAGATGATTTAAAACGGACCATGAATACGGTAATAATGGCCTTGGTGCCCGTACTTATTTTTGGAATATTCAATGCTGGATATCAGCACTATGCTGCTGTAGATGCCGCAAATGGTGTTCTTAGGCAAGCTTCGGTTTTCGGAAACTTCTTAACTTTTGAAAACTTTATCATGGGGGCATGGACAGTCCTGCCTTTGGTAATCGTTTCTTATGCCGTTGGACTTGCAGTGGAGTTTTTGTTCGCTGTTATAAAAGGTCATGAAGTAGAGGAAGGGTATTTGGTAACAGGGATGTTGGTACCCTTAATAGTTCCTATTGATACTCCTTTATGGATGTTGGCAGTAGCCGTTGTCTTTGGAGTTGTTATCGGTAAGGAAGTTTTTGGCGGTACAGGCATGAATATCTTGAATCCCGCACTTACTATTAGAGCCTTTTTATTCTTTGCCTATCCTACATGGATGAGTGGTGATAAGGTTTGGGTGCATCAAGCTGTTGATTTGGCAGGTGGGCCGGATGCTATTTCCGGAGAAACCATATTGGGTTATTTGGCCCAGGGGAAAGGTGCTGAAATGAGTTATTCTGTTTCCGATATGTTTTTTGGATTTATTCCTGGATCTGTTGGCGAAACTTCTACTATACTAATATTATTGGGGGGTCTATTCTTGATCTTTAGTAAGATTGCCAGTTGGAGGATCATGGTGAGTGCAGTGGCAGGAGCTTTGGTAATGGGACTTATCTTTAATGGTGTAGTTGATGCAGGCTGGATAACAGAAACCAGTAAATTCTACGGATTAATGAGTTTTGCTTTTTGGCAACATTTGATCGTAGGTGGTTTGGCCTTTGGTATTGTATATATGGCAACCGATCCGGTTACTGGGGCCCAGACCAATAGAGGAAAATGGATCTATGGATTCTTTATAGGTTTTATCTCAGTATTGATAAGGGTGTTCAATCCCGCTTACCCTGAAGGCGTTTTCTTAGCAATTTTGTTGATGAACGTTTTTGCACCTACAATTGATCATTATGTTATTAGAGGAAATATCAATAGAAGATTGAAGCGTGCTAAGAACGCTACTATTTTGCCTAGGGACAGTGAAGGGAAAACACAAGAATTAAAAGCAGAAACAGTATAATCATGGCAGTTAATACAGATAAAAATAGTTACACCGTTATTTTTGCGGCCATTATGGTGGTAATTGTAGGGTCGCTCTTGGCATTTTTTGCATCATCACTTAGTGAAAAGATTCAAGAGAACGAACGGTTAGAAAAACAACAGAACATTCTTTATGCCATGGGCGTAAACGCAAATGAGGATGAAGGAAGTGTTAATTTTATTTCCACCGACAATGTAGCTGGTGAATTTCAAAAATACATTATTGAGCAATTGGTAATTGAAGGAGATCAGATTACAAAAAATGATCAAGCCTATCTTATTGATCTTAAGAAACAGGAAACAGAGGCCAAGGCGGGGAAAACAAGAAAGTTGCCGTTGTTTATCGGTGAAAAGGATGGATCCAAATTTTATATCATTCCTATGAGAGGTAAAGGTCTTTGGGATGCTATATGGGGCTTTGTTGCCTTGGATAATAATTTGGTGGTGAAAGGTGTGTATTTTGACCATAAGGGAGAGACCCCTGGGTTGGGAGCAAATATAAAGCAACGCTACTTTATGGATGATTTTGCGGGAGAATCTATATTAAAAGGTACGCAATATGCTGGGATTGCTGTAGCAAAAGGCAATAACGATCCTACCAACGAAATTAAAGATGACAATGAAGTTGATGCATTGGCAGGAGCCACCATTACCGGTAATGGTTTGTCCGCAATGATCAAAGAAAGTGTAAACCTATATAAATCCTATTTGGAATCAATAAGAGCTAAAAAATAAACTATGGCACTACTTTCAAAAAAAGATACGAGTCTAATATTAGACCCATTGGCCGATAACAACCCCATCACTATTCAAGTGTTGGGAATTTGTTCTGCACTGGCAATTACAGCAGAACTTAAGGCATCCATTGTAATGGCCATTTCCGTAATGTTCGTATTGGGTATAGGGAATGTTGTTATTTCATTAATGAGAAACATTATACCATCAAAGATTAGAATTATTGTTCAATTGGTCGTTGTAGCCGCCCTTGTAATTATGGTGGATCAGGTGTTGAAGGCATTTGCCTATGAATTGAGCAAAACACTTTCAGTTTTCGTTGGGTTAATTATAACCAACTGTATCATTATGGGGCGTTTTGAGGCTTTTGCCTTGGCCAATGGCCCTTGGAGGTCCTTCTTGGACGGTATTGGGAATGCAGCGGGATACGGTTTAATTTTGGTTGTAATAGGTTTCTTTAGGGAGCTCTTGGGTTCAGGTACTTTGCTTGGATTTAAGGTGTTGGGAGATCCTATTGAAAAAACAGGATTATATGCTATCGGTTATGAGAATAACGGATTTATGTTATTGTCGCCAATGGCCTTGATCGTAGTTGGACTCATTATCTGGGTACAGCGTTCTCGTAATAAAGCATTAATTGAAGAAAACTAGTAGTCATCATAAGATAAAATGTTATGTTAGAGCATATTGAATTATTTTTTAAATCCATATTTATAGACAATATGGTATTTGCCACGTTCTTAGGAATGTGTTCTTATCTAGCCGTTTCTAAAAAAGTGACTACAGCAGTTGGTCTTGGAGCAGCGGTAATATTCGTATTGGCGGTAACAGTGCCCTTAAACTGGTTGTTGGATCAATATATTTTAAGAGATGGTGCCTTGGCTTGGTTAGGTCCGGAATACGCCGATTACAACCTGAGCTTTTTATCTTTTATACTATTTATAGCAACCATAGCAACTATGGTGCAATTGGTAGAGATCGTTGTAGAAAAGTTTTCTCCTGCACTATATAATTCATTGGGTATATTTTTACCGCTGATTGCAGTAAACTGCGCTATTTTAGGTGGTTCATTATTTATGCAGTCCAGGGATATACAATCTTTGGGGTTGGCCTTTAATTATGGGCTTAGTTCTGGAATTGGCTGGTTCTTAGCTATTGTGGCCATAGCCGCTATTCGAGAGAAAATTAGATATTCCAATGTTCCACCACCACTTAGAGGTTTGGGTATAACCTTTATTATTACAGGACTTATGGCTATTGGTTTTATGAGTTTTGGTGGTATGTTGACTGGGGGCGATGAAGCACCAAAGGAAGTGGAACAGAATACGGCCCAGAAAGTAAAGGAAGAGAAGATAATAAAGGAAGCCAAGGAGAATACGGTTTCTTATAACAACGCTATAATAAACGAGTAAAAATGATTTTAGCTACAAGTACAATTGGAACAATACTGATAACGGTAGTTGCTTTTTTAATACTATTGTTATTATTGGTGGCACTATTACTGTTTACCAAGGAAAAATTATCTCCATCAGGACCAGTTACCTTAACCATTAATGGTGAAAAGAAAATTGAAGTAAGTTCAGGTGGATCATTGTTGTCCACTTTGGGAAATCAGAAAATATTTCTTCCTTCTGCCTGTGGAGGTGGAGGTACCTGCATTCAGTGTGAATGTCATGTACTTTCCGGAGGAGGGGAAGCCCTGCCAACGGAAACACCACATTTCTCCAAAAAAGAATTAAACCATGGCGCTCGTTTGGCTTGCCAGGTAAAGGTGAAGCAAGATATGGAAATTACCATTCCAGAGGAAGTTTTTGGAATTAAGAAATGGCCAGGAACCGTAGTTAGAAATTACAATGTGGCTTCGTTTATTAAGGAATTTGTTATTGAGATTCCAGAAGACATGGGTTATAAGGCCGGGGGGTATATACAGATCGAAATTCCTCCTTGTGAAGTGAAATTCTCTGAAATGGATATCACGGCACATCCTGAGGAACACGAAACTCCGGATAAGTTTCAGGCGGAATGGGACAAGTTTAACCTGTGGCCGTTGGTTATGAAAAACCCTGAAACAGAGGAAAGAGCTTATTCTATGGCTTCTTATCCTGCTGAGGGGAGAGAAATTATGTTGAACGTGCGTATTGCTACTCCACCATGGGATAGAGCTAAAAATGGCTGGATGGATGTAAATCCAGGTATCGCATCGTCTTATATCTTTAACTTGAAAAAAGGCGACCCTGTAACCATCTCAGGACCTTACGGTGAGTTCTTTATCAACGAATCGGATTCGGAGATGTTATATGTTGGTGGTGGAGCAGGAATGGCTCCAATGCGATCTCATTTATATCACCTTTTCAACACTTTAAAAACTAACCGAAAAGTAACCTATTGGTATGGTGGTAGATCTAAGCGTGAATTATTTTATTTAGATCATTTTTATAGACTTGAAAAGGAATTCCCGAATTTCAAGTTCTATTTAGCGCTTTCGGAACCTTTACCAGAGGATAACTGGAAAGTGAAAGAAAATATTGATGCACCAGGAGACGGATTTGTTGGATTTATACATAATTGTGTTATAGAGAATTATTTGAACCATCATGATTCGCCGGAAGATATAGAACTATACTTCTGTGGTCCTCCATTAATGAACAAAGCGGTTCAGAAAATGGGTGAGGATTATGGTATCCCTGATGAGCATATTAGATTTGATGATTTTGGAGGTTAATTTTTAAACTTCCTGATTTCTAAGACCTAGTAGGTCTAATTATAGACCTGTCAGGTTTTAAAAATCTGACAGGTCTATTTTTTTTGCACAATATTTCAAGGATGCCAAGATTCAATTATGGTATCGGTTTTTAATTTTGAATTTTAGAAAATGGGTAAACCTTTAACGGAACAGGAATTGCACAATTTGGCTATGAATATTGTTGGAAAACAATTGGAGGCGGAAGGGTTCGAGTTTATGGGGATTAATAGCAAACCTAAAAAGAACCCTCAATTTGTATGTCTTAAGGATAAAAAACTTTTTTTTATTGTAGTAAGGAGTGTTCAACATCCGCAGGAGCCGAAAGCATATGATGTCCCATTAATGGAAACGATCAGGGAACATGCCTTGGCCCAAAATGGGGAGGCTTATTATGCCGGAGTGGGTCTTTATAATGCCGAGGATAGAAATTTGCCAGTTTATCTCAATGAAGAATATATATTGGAATATGAAGGACTTGTTAAAATATAGTTACCGCTGTATAGGAATATTGGTTTTGCTCTTAATTTGTAATGGGTGCAAGACTGAAGAGGGTAAATGGATCAAGAATGTAAATTCCGGAGCTGCCCTAGGTACTTCTTATAACATTATTTATTTGTCGCATGAGGAATTGGATTTTGAACGGGAAATCGATTCTGTTTTTCAAGTATTAAATAATTCCATGTCCACTTATATACCAGCTTCCGATATCTCAAGAATAAATAAAGGGGACTCCACTGTTATTGTGGATCAAATGTTTCGGGATGTATTTGAACTTTCCGCAAATATATATGAGGCCACTGACGGTTATTTTGACCCTACTGTAGGGGTTTTGGTAAACGCATGGGGATTTGGCCCCGGAACCGAATTGGAAATGGACAGTGTTAGGGTAGACAGTCTTTTGGATTATGTGGGCTTCGATAAAGTTAGCCTTGGTGCCGACAACAAGATTAAAATGACCAGTCCTGGTATGTACTTTGATTTTAATGCCATTGCCAAAGGATATGCTGTGGATCAACTAGGAATTTTGTTGAAAGAAAAGGGGATTGCCAATTATTTAATTGAAGTAGGAGGGGAGTTGGTCTCAAAAGGAGAGAATACGATCAAGGAAAAAAAGTGGGTAGTAGCTATAGATGACCCCATGATGGAGGAAAGCAGGACATCTAAGAGAACGGTTTATATGAAGGATATTGCGATGGCGTCTTCAGGAAATTATAGAAAATTTAAAATTGATCCAGAGACAGGAGCCAAGTATGTTCATACTATAGATCCCAAAACGGGTTATACCAAGAATTCCAATATTCTGGCGGCTACTATTATGGCCAAGGATTGTGCCACTGCAGATGCTTTTGCCACCGCTTTTATGGCCATGGATCTGGCAAAAACAAAGGCCATATTGAACCAGCATAAAGACTTGGAAGGCTATATAATTTATTTAGACCCAGAAGGGAATGTAATGGAATATATGACCGATGGATTTAAAAAAAATGTTCTGGAGTAGTTATTTGGATACCAAGGGAATAATTTCCCCTGTAGCCAAGCGATAATTATCAACTTCGGTATTGGAAAGCTTTTTAGTGTAATCTACCTCTTCTACCTTAAAGCCTATGGATCTAAGTTTTTCAAAATAATCCCTTCCGTATATACGGACATGATCGTATTGTCCAAATATTTTTGCCCGTTCCTTTTTGTCGGTAATACTATTATCCTCGTAGGTGTCTGCTCTGCCAAGGTCTTGAGGGATTTGAAAAATCCCCCATCCTCCTGGTTTTAATATCCGGTACAATTCATTCATAGCTTTGGTGTCATCGGGAATATGTTCCAAGACATGGTTGCAAAAAATAACATCAAAGGAATTGTCGGTGAAGGGTAGGTCGCATATATCCGCCTTTACATCTGCCAATGGCGAATTTAAATCGGTAGTGGTATAAACTATGTTTTCTTGGTTTTTGAATCTTTTGTAAAAGGCTTGTTCGGGAGCAAAATGCAATACCTTAAGTTTGGCCGTAAAAAAATTGGTCTCATTTTTTAAGTAAAGCCACAAAAGCCGATGCCTTTCAAGGGATAGGGTAGAAGGGGATAAAACATTTTCCCTGGGATGTTCATAACCATAGGGGAGAAAGCTTTTAAATTTTTTTTCATCTATGGGGTCCGTATAACGGTTTCCTCGCATAGTAAACGCCATAACTGGGCCCACCAAATAACTAAGTTTTATTAGGATGGGTCTCGGAATCGTATTTAGTATATATTTAAATAGTTTCTTCAAATTGTTATCCGGAATAATCCAGCATAATCACGATGATTAACTGAAGAATGTTATCATGTAGTCTTAAAGGTGTATCTCACCATTAAATTGCTTATTGGCTAAATAAGGAGAGGGCTGAATAATTGCCCTGTAAATTTCAAAGCCCTTCTACAGAAGTACTTCCTATTTTGTGTTCAGGACCAATGCTTTTTGTCGAAATTCCGCTTCCTCATCACTTTGTATTCCCAATGCTTCGTATATGTAGGCAAAAGTGGAAAGTATTTCAGGTTTGCCATCAATAATGGCTACGTCATGTTCAAAATGTGCACTTGGTTTACTGTCTGCCGTAAGTATTGTCCAACCGTCCTTTAATTGTTTTATTCTTCGAGTGCCTAAATTTATCATGGGCTCTATGGCTACCACCATACCCTCTACAAATTTCTTGCCCCTACCACGTTTTCCGTAATTGGGCATTTCTGGATCTTCATGCATTTCTCTCCCCAATCCATGACCCACCAATTCCCGGACTACACCATAACCTTGGCTTTCTGTAAATTGTTGAATGGCATAACCAACATCGCCTACGCGATTCCCAATTTTAAATTCTCTGATACCAACATAAAGGGATTCTTTGGTTACGTCCAATAATTTTTTTGTTTCTGGGCTAACCTCACCAACCTCAAAGGTATAGGCATGATCACCGTAAAATCCATTTTTAAGAACACCGCAGTCAATAGAAATAATATCGCCGTTTATCAAAGGGGTGTTATTTGGTATTCCATGGACTACTTGGGCATTGGGACTCATACATAGTGAATTGGGAAAATCATATAATCCCAAAAATCCTGGGACCCCTCCATGGTCTCTTATGAATGCTTCTGCCAAGCCGTCTAAATGTAGGGTAGTTACACCAGGTTTTACCTCACTGGCCAACATCCCCAAGGTCTTGCTAACAATCAATGCACTTTCGCGCATTAATTCTATCTCCTCTAAAGTTTTGATCTTTATCATAGCATGCAAATGTAAAACAATACTTTTAAAACTGCAGATCCGTACTTATTAACCAAAAGTAGTGGACGTGCATAATTATTATATCAATGGCTTTCTGGTCATTAATTCTGGTTGGGGAACGCCTAATAGTTTAAGAATGGTCGGAGCAATATCACCCAAAACACCATCCTTTATACTTTTCAATTCATTATCCACTAAAATTAAAGGTACGGGATTTGTGGTGTGGGCCGTATTGGGGCTTCCGTCCGGATTGATCATAGTTTCACAATTTCCATGATCCGCGATGACCAAAGTGGTATATCCATTTGCCAAGGCAGCTGTAATAACCGACTCCGCACAACTATCCACTGTTTCACAGGCCTTTATGGCTGCTTGCATATCTCCGGTATGGCCTACCATGTCAGGGTTGGCGAAATTAAGGCATACAAAATCTACCTCCCCCTTTTTTAATTCTGGAATTATAGCATCCCTAATCTCATAAGCGCTCATCTCTGGTTGTAAATCGTAGGTAGCTACTTTAGGTGAGGGACATAAAATTCGCTCTTCACCTTCAAACGGAATTTCCCGGCCGCCATTAAAGAAGAAGGTTACATGTGGATATTTTTCGGTCTCGGCAATTCTAATTTGCTTTTTATGGGCCTTGGCCAAGGTCTCGCCCAAGGTTTCTCTAATGTTATCCTTGTCATAAACTACCTTCACGCCTTTATAGGAATCATCGTAGTTCGTCATGGTTACATAATACAGATCCAGTTTGTGCATATTAAGTTCATGCATGTCTTCCTGACTTAGAACCTGGGTAAGCTCTCTACCACGGTCTGTCCTAAAATTGAAAAAGATAACGACATCGCCATCTTTTATAACCGACAATGGAGACCCTTGATCATCCGAAACCAATAAGGGTTTTAAAAACTCATCTGTAATGCCAGATTCATAACTGCCCAATATGGATTCTTCAATGTTCTTTGTTTTTTGGCCCTCACCGTTCACCAAAAGGTCATAGGCCAATTTAACACGTTCCCATCTTTTATCCCTATCCATGGCATAATATCTGCCAATAACACTGGCCAATTTGGCATTCTTATCAGCACAATATTTATTCAATGCACTTACATAGCCAATACCACTTTTAGGATCCACATCCCTACCATCGGTAAAGGCATGGATATAAGTTTTCTTCAAACCATAGCTTTCACTGGCGTCGATTAGGCCTCTTAGGTGAGATGTATGGCTATGAACACCCCCATCACTAAGCAATCCTAAAAAATGCACTGGCTTGTCATTTGTTTTGGCAAATAAGAGCGCATCTTTCAATACTTGCTCATCTTTTAAAGTGTCTTGGTCAATGGCCAGGTTAATTTTGGCCAAATCTTGGTAAACGATACGACCGGCACCTAGGTTCATGTGACCTACCTCACTATTGCCCATTTGTCCTTCCGGTAGGCCTACATTCATTCCATCTGTCAAAAGATTGGAATTGGCGTATTTGGTATAAAGTGAATCTATAAAAGGGGTGTTGGCATTTTCTATGGCAGAGACTTTGGGGTCTGGGGACTTGCCCCACCCATCCAAAATCATTAAAATAACTTTCTTATTCATAATGTGTTTGTTGTTGACTTCAAAAATAAAACTATTGTATTGGGATTGCTAGGATTTATGACACCTTTTTTAAAAAAATAACATTACCTTAATTGCCTGTACGAAAAGAAGCTCCCCCAAGAGAATTTATGTTAAAATTATGTTATTTAGCCTGAGAAATTGAAACATTTCTGGCTATAACTAGTCTATTATAGTAATCAATAACATTTAATTAAATCATATTCATCATGAGAAAAGCAATTCTAACAGTGGCCATGGCATTATTATTCATGGTCTCAGGCGTTCGAGCCGAAAGTAGTACCAACCCTTACAGTCTTAATGAAACGGCATTAATGGGCAATTCTAGAGATATTAACTCCTTTTGTAAGGCAATAGTTCAAGGGGATTTGGAAACCGTTAAGCGACTAATTGAGTTGGGCGAGGATGTTAATCAAAAATCCTTGGGGAAAACACCTGCAATTTTTGCAGCCCGTTACAATAAGGCTGAAATTTTGGAGCTCCTTATCGCCAATGGCGCGGATTTAAAAATTAAGTGCGACAGTGGTTATAGCGCAAAAAAGCATGCGGAGCTTTCCAATGCCAAAGAGGCATTGGAAATTATCAACGCTAATCTCAAGAAGTAGCAATTGTTGTAAACCCGTAATAAAAAAACCTATCGAACTTAATCGATAGGTTTTTTTATTACTTCTATTTGCTATTATAGTGTTCAGGTAAAAGAGCAAATTTAATTGTCTAGAATTCAAATCCGGTAAAGGCCCTAAATAAAAATGCATAAAGTGCCATGGATAACATTGCAACACAGAATACTGAGTAAATCTTTAAAAATATTACTACAATTTCTGGTTTACAATTTTCGAATGCCGCTAAGTAAATGTTCTTAAAGTGTAATAATGTTCCCATATAGTCTCGTTTAAATGATTGTAAATCAAAGCTATAATGGTTAAATGTTTTACGGTAATAGGATTTGGTTCCGGTGCAATATACTAATTATCCCTTTAAATCCTAAACAAGGTCAAGGAAATTGGTCATTGCTTACCGTTATATCGTTCAATGGCCTCTTTTATCAGTTGAATTCTACTTTCTGGGTCTGGATGTGTGCTCTGAAATTCAGGTACCCTGTTGGGGCCTGCGGCAGCTTTCAAAATTTCCATTACTTTGATCATTTCGTATGGATCATAACCTGATCGAATCATAACAAGCCCTCCTAGGTCATCACTTTCCAATTCATCCTCCCTACCGTTGGTCAATAGTGTGTTCTGGCCAATACTGCCAACAATTCCACCTGCATCGGCACCAACCGAAGCACCCATGGTTACAGTTTGCCAAAAACTGCCATCGGCAATCCTTTCTGCGGAATGTCTTCCAATTACATGTCCTATTTCATGGCCCAAAACCCCCGCGAGCTGTGCTTCGTTTAATTGGGAAAATAGGGCGTAGGTAATAAAAACTTGTCCGCCAGGTAGGGCAAAGGCATTGATGGTTTGATTGTCTGCCAATAAATGAAAATCATACTCATATGGAGTTTCCCTAGCAATACTGTTATTTACCAATTTTACACCTATCTGATCTACAAAGGATTGTAGACGTTCATCCGGATATAGACCACCATATTGTTGAGCAACCTCAGGAGCGCTCTGCAGGCCAATGGATATTTCCTGTTCAGTACTCATGTTTATATTTTGAACCCTCCCTGTATAAGGGTTTTCCTCTTTATTGTTGCAGCGTTGGATAAAGGCAAAGGCCACAATGGCCAAGCCGATAAATATTCTAATTTTCCAACTTCCTCTTCTCATAATAAGGGGATTAAAGGAGTTAATAATCTATTAGTTCATTTATAAAAGGTCTGGGTTAATATCCAATATATTGTTTTGTATATATCCTTTTAGAAAACCGGAGGTAAAATTTTCTTTCCCTATAATATCTTCTTCAAGAAGTAATTTAAAAATATTCTTTCGTCTAAAACCCTTTAGCATCGGAATAGAAATAGGGGCATAGCTATAGTGCCATGGCTCGTATTTAAATCCTTTTCTTTTGGGATTATCGGTATAGACCAAATAGAAGCCAAATTTGTTGGCGTTATCATCCATCCATTTCTTTAAGAGCTCAAAAGGTCCACCTTTCCCAAATTTTTCAGGAACCAAAACGTCTCCAGTGGTTCTTGGATAACCGTCTATTATATCAATATCGGTTCCCCAGTGATGCCTGCTGGTACCGGGAATGGTAGAATATTGTATGATCTTTTCTATAGCACCCAATTTAGTCATCCCTTTTTCTTCGGTATATTGCAAATACTTTCGTTCCCAAATAGCTTCCTGTCGATAAAAATTACGGTAGCTCGAGACTATTTTAAGATCCATTCCTTCACTGTAAGCTGCCTTTTTCATTTCCAAAAAGGCATCATGGGCCTCTTTCCTTAAGTCGATACCCTTACCATATAGCTTAATATCTTCCTTGCCCATTAATTCGGCTAAGGAATATACTGTTTCTTGGGATAGGGTAAGACCTGGCAATAAGGATAAGGCCAAGCCTGAATAACCACTTTTTTTTATAAAAGATCTTCTATGCATATGGTAGTAAGTAATTTAATAAAATCTATTAAGGTATCTCAAAAATACTGCCACTTTTTAAAAAGGGGTAATCCATATAATTATGGACGTATGAAATTGAATTTATTAGAAACCATAAAGTTACTTATTTTAAACAAGATTGGGCATTGATCAATATAGGAATTGAAGCAAAGGATAGGCCTGAAATGACTTTAAATGCAAAAAATTGATGGGCATTTACCTTTAAAGGCCAATGGCATTCTTAAGAATTAAGGCTAAATAACAATATGTATCTAAAAAGTATATTTGAGAAATTTTAATTTTTCACTGCCTGGGATAGGTATAGGTATCCTTGATGTTTTATTTTTAGAGCATTTAATATTATGATATAATAATAAACTCCCGAGGGCAGGCCTATTTGACCCTTTACAAGCATATTACGGTTGGATAAGCCAACAAATTCATCCCTGTAATTTTCTTTGTAATACACCATTACTCCGTATCTATTGAAGATTTGTAGTATGTTGTTGGGCGATTCATCAATACCGTCAATAACCAGGTAGTCATTTGTACCGTCACCGTTAGGAGTCAAATAATAGTTGCCCAGATCCAAAGTAGTAAGCGTTTCATTTAAATCCACGGCACCGCCAATAGTAATAATTTCGTAGTCGTTGGGCACAAAGGTATCGGAGGTTATTGATCCGAAGGAGAACTCTCCTTCCAAGGCCGTGTTGCCCAAGTTCATCCATTTCTGTTGGTTTTTGCTCCAGCCGACCACAGTAAGGTCACTGAGGTATTCCCCAAGCATGTTAATGTTGCTCATGTCATCCCAGCTCAGGGTAGCGATCGTTGGTGTATCTCCTTCCAAGCGCCAAAATTCTTTGTTGCTAACACCCAGGACATTGAAATCTCTTATTCCAGTATCAAAATTCTTATCGAAAGTAGATTGGGTATTGGGGTTTTGAAAGAAATAAGCGCATTTGGCCATTTCATTAATGGTCTCTGAGGTTATGGTCAATGGTCGAACACGATTGTCATCCCCAACTGGAAACCTAAAGGTATCTTTGTTTTTTATAGATCCATAACCGTCAATTTTAGTATTTTTTCCTTCACCCACATAAAATGAATCTTCATAAAAGTTAAGGGAAATATTGGAGCGATCTCTTGGCGTGTAAACGTTGCCATGAATAAAATTAAAATTGTTTAGAATCCCTACGTTTGTCTCCAAATAGAGTCCGTCGTTGATCGAAACTTCCGTGTCGTAAAAAACAGGGGTAAAGGCACCGGAAACCGTAATAGGGTTATTTTCATTATAAAACCCTACCAAACCTAAATTCTCATCAAAGGTTCCGTCGTTAATAACATCCATATGAAAACCCACCATAGCAGCATCATGTATCTGTATGGTACCATAATTATGCACAGCATCTTGGCCCATAATGGCATGCATGGTAAAAAATAATAATACAAAGGCCTTAATTCTCATCTACCTATTTTATTTTATTGATATTGAAGCTGGAAGCACCACTTCCGGAAAGGTGTACATCCCCGCTATCTCCTTCTCTTTCTACAATAATCGTAACATCGTCGTTGGCATTCAATTGTAATATTTCGTTTAGGGCAATAGTGGGCATGAACTCATTTTTATATCTAAAATAGCCAGTTGCTCCTATAGCTCCGACAGCAGATCCGTTAATATGAATCCTAAAGGTTAAGCTAATTTTGTCATCATCAGCCCACAAGAAAAGATTGGCTCTAATGTCATATCTGCCCGCTTCCTTTATCCTTAGGGTATTTCCTGAAACCTGATATAAATTGTTGCCATCGTCCTTATAATTTTCATTGCCAAAAATTGGCACAGATGTACCATCGTTATTTAAATTAGTAGAGGTGTTAGTGTTGGTCCATCTGCCCCCTCTATTTATTTTTAAATAGGCTCCACCGTCTGTTCCGGTTGTAATAATATTGTTGGCATCCGTAGAGACTACAGTGCCGGAGGATGAGCTAGAGCCAGATGCGGAAATTGAATTCCATGTGCTGCCATTGCTCTGTACCCAAAGTGTACTTTGGGCACTAATTTGGTTAGAAGTGACACCAGATCCATTAACGTAATTGCTTATGGTCCTTGAACTACTGGTTGTATTTTTTAAGACATAGACTCTACCTGTAGCGCCATTAGCGGCAGGTAAAGTAATGGAAATATTGGAATTTATAACTAGGGTATGATGGCTTTCATCCAAGGTAACATTGCCGTTTGCCGTAGTAATGGCAGTAGACAAAGAACCGTTTACCTGTAAGGTGGAATTAGCGAGACTACCGGTATTAATTCCTACTCTAGGCAGCGCATTTTGGGTATCACTGCTCCCTTGTATACGTAAGAGTTCCTTGAGCAAGTTATCCCTGTAATCATACCTCTTAAAGATAAAAGGTTCTGCCCCGTCATCACCAATGATAAACTCTACTTGTCCATTGTTGGCGGTCCCTGCAGATCCTATCTCGAACATATCAGTTCCTGCAGCACTACCTTTAAGTCTAAAATTGCCATCAGAATTGCTATAGAACATGGGCTTGTAAAAGGAGGCTGCGTCGGCCTGAAATTGTATAGCTGAAACACCGTTACCACCTCCAACGTAGGTTAAATATTGATTTGAATCCGTGTAATCCGGAAAGGCTTGAACCAAGCCTAGGGTTTGACGCCTGCCAAACTTTAGAACACTTGTATTGTTAGTTCGTATGTCCATAGCCACATCGTTTTTAGTTCCTAAAAATGATGCTCCGGCCACTGCTGTATTCCCGTCCAATAACCAGTTGTCATTAGAGGGGGTTACCCAATTGGTTCCATTATAAAAGTATATTTTTTTATCAGTTGTATTGTAGAGCATGGACCCGGTAATGGACCCACTTATTGCATTCATTTCCGTGGTGGTCGCCGTATTTAGTCCCAATAAAAGGTTTGGATCTATTTGGGCATGGGATACAAATTGAGTAGTGAATAGTAAGGCACAGAACAAATTAAGGATCACCCTGTTAAAATCAAGCTTTCCTTGTTTTATTTCCTTACTACTAAGGGTATGTTTCATATTGTTGAACATTGTAAATGTATGTTTGCTTTTAATTATATTATAGGCCTGTCCCATGAACAGATTTAGAACGCCATTGGGTTCTGATTTATTTGGATTGCGGATCAATAAATTATTAACACGCAGTTTCTCCAAATTTTGGGTAAAACGGGACAATTTATTTAAGGGATGTTTTGGTTCCATATTATTTTAAAAATCCAAAATCATAAACATAAATTCAGAATTGAACCTTACTCTGTTCGATGCCCCATTGTCATTGTCCCCAATAATCACTTCAAAACTAGTAGAGGTTTGGTTTATATATCCTATTCCTGGGTTGTCATTACCAGCTCCATTCCGATCCGGTTGCGTTAATTGAATAATATAATTTGCAGTGGAGACCATACCAGAGGGGAGGTTAACTCTATAATGACCGTTACCTGATAATTTTGTTACGGTTATTCCAGTTGTGGCTTTAATAATTCCACCTGCTGCTGATATTTTTCCTATTGCTTTGATCATATTATCTCCTTGAGGACCTGTTGGTCCAGTTATTCCGTCTGCTCCATTAGTTCCATTACTACCATTAGTTCCTGATGGCCCCGTAGCACCCGTAGCCCCGGTAGCACCTGTGGGACCTGTTGCTCCGTCAGCACCTTTAGGTCCAATGGCACCATCAATACCATCTGAGCCTGCCGGACCAGCTGATCCAGTAGCACCAGTGTCACCTTTAGCACCTGTGGCTCCAGTTGCCCCAGATATACCTATTCCTATAGGTCCTTGTGCCCCAGTTGCACCTGCATCACCTTTGGTGCCAGTAGCTCCTGTTGCCCCAGTGGCTCCAGTGTTCCCTATATCACCTTTTACACCTTGAATACCTTGGTCTCCGGTTTCACCCTTAACCCCTTGGATACCCTGTATTCCTTGATCACCTGTAGCTCCAATGGCTCCGGTATCTCCAGTATTTCCTTTGTCGCCCTGGTCGCCTTTGGCTCCGGTCGCACCAGTAGCTCCGTCGTTTCCGTCTGTTCCATTGGTACCTGCAGCACCAGTATCACCTTTTGCACCTTGAATTCCTTGGTCACCAGTTTCTCCTTGGATTCCCTGAATACCCTGTGCGCCCGTGGCTCCAGTAGCACCAGTTGCTCCGTCGTTTCCGTCTGTTCCGTTGGTACCTGCAGCACCAGTATCTCCTTCTTCTCCTTGGATCCCTTGGGCACCATCAGCTCCGGTTGCACCAGTCGCGCCAGTGGCTCCGTCATTTCCATTTGTTCCATTGGTACCTGCGGCACCAGTATCACCTTTTTCACCCTGAATACCTTGGATTCCTTGGTCGCCAGTTGCTCCGGTTGCACCAGTAGCTCCGTCGTTCCCGTCTGTTCCATTGGTACCTGCAGCACCAGTATCACCTTTTGCACCTTGAATTCCTTGGTCACCAGTTTCTCCTTGGATTCCCTGAATACCCTGTGCGCCAGTGGCTCCAGTAGCACCAGTTGCTCCGTCGTTTCCGTCTGTTCCGTTGGTACCTGCAGCACCAGTATCACCTTTTACACCTTGGATTCCTTGGTCACCTGTTGCACCAGTGGCTCCAGTGTTACCAGTATCTCCTTTTTCACCTTGGTCACCGGTCTCACCCTTATCTCCGGTAGCACCTGTTACACCTTGGATTCCCTGAACACCAGTTGCTCCGGTTGCTCCGTCATTTCCGTTTGTTCCATCAGTACCATCGGCACCTTGAATACCTTGGATTCCTTGGGCACCATCAGCTCCGGTTGCACCAGTCGCGCCAGTGGCTCCGTCATTTCCATTTGTTCCATTGGTACCTGCGGCACCAGTATCACCTTTTTCACCTTGGATTCCCAGAATACCCTGTGCGCCAGTAGCTCCGGTATCTCCTTTATCACCTTTGTCTCCAGTTGCACCAGTAGCTCCGGTTACACCTTGAATACCTTGGTCACCAGTTTCTCCTTGGATACCTTGAATTCCCTGAATACCTTGTGCTCCGGTTTCACCAGTCGCACCGTCGTTTCCGTCTGTTCCATCAGTACCAGCGGCACCTGTATCACCTTTGTCTCCAGTTGCACCAGTAGCTCCGGTTACACCTTGGATTCCTTGTGCACCATCAGCACCTGTAGCTCCAGTATCACCAGTTTCTCCTTGGATTCCCTGTATTCCTTGTGCTCCGGTTTCACCAGTTGCTCCGGTTTCACCAGTTTCACCTTGTATTCCCTGAATACCTTGTGCTCCGGTTTCACCAGTCGCACCAGTGGCACCGTCGTTTCCGTCTATTCCATCAGTACCAGCAGCACCAGTATCACCTTTATCGCCTTTGTCTCCAGTTACACCAGTAGCTCCGGTTACACCTTGGATTCCTTGTGCACCATCAGCACCTGTAGCTCCAGTATCACCAGTTTCTCCTTGGATTCCCTGAATACCCTGTATTCCTTGGTCACCTGTAGCACCAGTGGCTCCATCATTTCCATTTGTTCCATTAGTACCAGCGGCACCTGTATCACCTTTGTCTCCAGTTGCACCAGTAGCTCCGGTTACACCTTGGATTCCTTGGGCACCATCAGCACCTGTAGCACCAGTTTCACCAGTTTCACCCTGTATTCCCTGAATACCTTGTATTCCTTGGTCTCCTGTAGCACCGTCGTTTCCGTCTGTTCCATCAGTACCTGCGACACCTGTATCACCTTTGTCTCCAGTTGCACCAGT
>NZ_PHQQ01000019.1 GCF_002909235.1 Arenibacter catalasegens | reverse complement strand
AGAATGAGCCCCGAAAAGTTCATGGACCAATTTCCTTTGTTGAGGCCTCAACAAAGGAAATTGATGACTATTTTTGACAATCAATCAATTAATTAAATCGGTCAACTCTAATCAGGGATGTTCATTTACAGTAAACAGTGGTCTGTTGCCAGTGAACAGTTGGCAGTTGGCAGTCAACAGTGGTCAGTTGGCAGTGAGCAGTTTACAGTAAACAGTGGTCAGTGAGCAGTTAGCAGTGACAATTCTGAATATGGATATCCAATATCTGGCTTTTGCCGCGTATGTGCGACTTCTCTCCCGATAGCTATCGGGAGCCCGAAAAAAGGCTCATGTCGAAGTGACTGTTTGTCGGTTTGCGCAGTCGAGAGGTATTGGACACTTATGTAATTATATGAGGTCTCGCCCGATAACCATCGGGAGCTTTTGGCGTGCACTCCGGATTGATTTTAATAGCTATGAATCCTTCAGAAAAGTTAGAATATATTATCTCACAGTTCGTGTTCTGTTCATTTTTTGCATCGCCCAAATGCGTAGCATTCATGAATACCATTAAAAATCAATAGACCGGCCGATGAATAAAAAACGAACCAGGGCCGAAAAACGAAGGTACGGTGTACCTTTGTTTCGAGGAGCCAGCAGTAGCAGTGGTCACCTTGCGCTACTGCTACCCCCGCCCCGTGTGAAAACCCCTTGATTTACTACTAAAATAAAAATAGGCCGGTTCTTAGTTCCTTCAACCTACTTCGTTCCGATATATCATTGTACGTTAAAGATTACCGTTGAGTAAATCTTAAAGTCTGTGGTTATGTCGATCTTCTTCTGTAGTGGAGATGCCATGGCCGTAAAGAATTATTGAAGCCTTGGAGATAATTTAGGCCATGGCATCGGTCCATAAAATCCAAAGATTTTATGGACCACCTAGTGAAGAAGGGTCTTTTCTCCTGCCCGACGGCAAGGCGGGTTTGGTTCGTTTTATTCATCGCCTGTTTATTTTAGAATAAGGTATTCATAAACCTCCTGCGTCGGTTTCATTGGAAAGCAAAGAAACCGAAGGTTCATGAATACCTTGAAATAACAAGCAGAAATCAATGAACTAAATCGAAGATTCACGAAAACCAATAAAAAACAATAACAACCACTTGAGTAAAATGAACAAAGGTGGTATTTATGAACCTTCTACTCATGAGTGAGAAAGAAAAAAGTTATACAGCGGAGATTTATTAATTTAATCGATTAAGCGAATTCCATTACCTATATTTGCTATCTTAGAAGACTTATAATAAACTCTTGGCTGTAGTACTCCCCCGTCATTACATCAACGAAAATATTATGGTAATAATAGAAATTATAAGACACTAAAATGTTTTCTGGTACAGGCCAGTTGACTTGAAGTTTGTTATATGTATAGTTAATATCTATATCCAATTGTTTGTAATTAAAATTTTGAAATAAATATGAGAATAATGGTAACAGTAAAACTATTAAAGTCCTTTCTAATTCTTTTTACAGCAAGCACTTTGGGAACAGTAAATGCTCAATATAATCCACATAGTGATGAGATCGATTATCTGGAAACGTATCGAGGGCAATATCATTTCAGCCCAAAATCAGAATGGATGAACGATATAAATGGATTGGTATATCAGGGAGGAAAATATCACATGATATACCAATGGGGAAAAGAAATAAGGCATGGTGGTTATGCTACAAGTCAGGATTTATTACATTGGAAGGATGAAGGTGTGGCATTGATTCCCCAAAAATCATTTTTGCCAGCAGAGGCCGTTCGCAACGTTTCGGGCGATCAGGTGTATTCTGGAAGTGCTGTGGTAGTTAGCGGGGAATCGGCCAAAAGAATTACAGGTTCAAAAAAGGAAGCGATTATAGCTATTTATACCGGTACTGCCGCAGGCACGTGTTTGGCATGGAGCAATGACGATGGAAAAACATGGCATGATTACGCCAATAATCCAGTGGCACATTTTGCAAAGAATGCCAATCCTCGAGATCCATGTGTAATTTGGCACAAACCTACTTCACAATGGGTATTGGCACTTTACGAAAACGGGACTACTTTTTATGGCTCTCCTGACCTTATAAATTGGAATTTTTTAAGCAATCTTGATTTTGGCTATGAATGCCCCGATTTATTTCAACTACCGTTAGATGGTGATGAAAATAATAAAAAATGGATACTACAAGATGCCAATGGTTCTTATCTTGTAGGAGAGTTTGATGGAACAACTTTCATACAAGATAAAGATCAGGAAACTCTCGTAATGGATGTTGGGCCCGACTTTTATGCGGCTCAGACTTTTCCCATGGGAAACCTTCCCAATAATGATCCGAGAATTATTCAGTTGGCCTGGATGGATCACTGGAATGGTGGAATAGGAGAAAAGGTATGGGAACGAAACGCTACTTTTCCAGTATCCCTTGGACTGACAACTGTTAATGGACAAAAACGAATTACTAGAACTCCTATACATGAAATTTCCTCCATTTATGAAAGCACCAAGACCTGGGGAATTCAGAAGGTAAAACCAAAAACAAATTTACTGGAAGGTATTCACTCAAAGAAATTTGAGGTCTCCCTTAAAATTGATCTGAACGAAACTACTGCCCAGACTTTTGGAATTAAAAAGTAGCCAATAGATATATCATATATGACATTCATAATAAGACTTTATTATCCAAAGAATTATTACCGGATGATTCAAATCATATCAACATAAGATTATTGGTAGACTGGGGGCAACTTGAAGTATTTGGGAATAATGGCGTTTTTTCATATTCACAACAATTTGCTTTCTCTCCCGACCAAGATAGCCTTGAACTATTTACTGATGGTGAACTAAAATTAGTTTCCATGGAGTTTCATGAAATTGCAAGAACATGGTAAACCAATTTTAGGGTGTAGTATTGCTGGACCTTATAAAAAAATAGGGCTTGTTTAAAAGGTTTTGGTTGAATCAATTTCTTCCTCTATTTTTTTCTTTGTTTCTTGTGCCCAGTCGGTAATGTGTTGGTATTGTTCGTCGGTCAGTTTAGCTTCCTCATGCAGCAAAAGGTAAGATTTAAGCGGCATGCTCTGCTCTTTCATGACCCTGTGAAGGTTTTCGAATTTCTTGGCAGCAGTTTCCGGTGGATAAGTGGCAAATTCGGAAAAGTTCAAAGCCTTTTTGGCATTCTTAATATGGCCATTCATCCACCAACTTACCGGTTGTATATTGTAATACCATGGATAATCTTCGGTGTAATTTGAATGGCAATTATAGCAAGCGCCATACAAATCCATTTGGATATCCATAGGGACCTCATACTTATCTGTTATGTCCACAAAGGTATCAGCGTCGACATAATTTTTTTCAGGATTAAATATAGGAATTTGGAGAATCAGGAATACAACAGATACCCCAAGGACAATCTTTAACCTAGAATTCATAATTTCAATTTCAAAAAGGTTATAATTTCAAGTAAAATATACCGAAAAAGACCTATACAATTGGGACAAACTAATGATTTTTTTTAATTTTTGAGAAACAATTCCAGTATTCACCCAATATTTTCTTTACAATTATTCTAAATACTACTGTTTTAATTGTAAATTAGAGGAGGACTATTTAAAAAAAATCAGATAATATGAAACATACAAAAACTCATTATTTCGGATTACTAGTGACAGCTTTTCTTTTTATTTTCTCTACCAGTGCTTTTGCTCAAAGTTCGGAAACTATCAAAGGAGAAGTTTTAGACCTATCTTGTTATATGACGCAAGATGCTACGGGACAAGGCCACAAAAAATGTGCTCAAGCCTGTTTGGATAAAGGATTACCTGCCGGAATTCTTAGCGAAAACGGAACGGTTTATCTCTTGGTGGAAGACCACAGCGCATCCGATGCCTATAAGCAAGTAATCGGACAGGCTGCTGAAATGGTTGAAGTAACCGGAAAAGTGGTAGATAAAAACGGCGTAAAATCCATAGTTGTAGAAAAAGTTGCGGTAAAAGGATAAACTAAAAATCTTTTTAAACCTATTCAAAAGCAGTTCTCTTACGGGACTGCTTTTTTTATTTCAATTTTTTTCCATTGTCCAATATAAGGTCCACCCAAACCACAAAGCGTATTTCTTTTGAGGTGGGCCGTTTAGGAAAACTATTTTGACCGCTATGTTTTGATGGTTCAAGCTATTCTAAACATTGGTAGGGTTATGCTGATCTATGTATTGGGCAAAACTCAAATAACAGATTATCAATTAATTAAAGTTAATGTTTCTGTCGCCTCGAGCCTGCCTTGTCTGCAGACAGGCTCCGTCGAGAGGTATTGGACACTTATATATGTAAATGAGGTCTCTCACGATAACCGTAGGGATGGGCTCGACCGGACAACATTTCCCTAAACAACTCATTAACAAATATCGATCGAACACACCTTATTTTCGAAAAAAGTATTCATGAAAACCGATGAAAAACAATAACAACGACTTGAGTAAAATGAAGGTATAATTGTATCCTACCAAAGCTCCAAGCCTATTGCTTTGGGTGTTCCCACTAATCATTTTAAAAAGTTGTGTGTCTAGCCGCTTGGCAACAAGCTTTGAATTATTTACATTTTAATATGCATGTCAAAACTAGCTGCTGATTGGATCACCTTTTGCACCACATCAGGGGATACAGATTTCATTTGAGCATCTGTTTCTTCTTCCGATATACCCATCTCTTCAAAGAATCCTCTAAAGCCCTTGGGACTGTGAATATTGATAAGTTTGCAAGTTTTGTCCCCCACATTTTCAAACGTATGTAAGGTATTGGGTGGAATATCAATAACCTCTCCTGCCCCTAAAGTCTTTATTTCCCCATCAATAAAAAATTGCATTTCCCCATCAATGACCATAAATGATTCATTATAGGATTGGTGGGTATGAGGAGGTGGCCCTTTTGCCTTTCCAGGTGTTTCTATAACTGCTAAATCGTAATTTCCTGTAGTATCATGCGTAGTTATCTTATGTCCTACTACCCATTTTGATTGACCATTTTTCATATATAAGATTTTTGTCTCATAAATATAGAATGGAATTTTGACACTAACAAATTTTATAAGATATTTGTCTCATGAAAAGGGAATAT
This sequence comes from Arenibacter catalasegens, assembly GCF_002909235.1. Taxonomy (GTDB): domain Bacteria; phylum Bacteroidota; class Bacteroidia; order Flavobacteriales; family Flavobacteriaceae; genus Arenibacter; species Arenibacter catalasegens. Next base: position 113,753 of record NZ_PHQQ01000019.1, on the reverse strand, counting down.
ATCCAAACTGGAAGAATTAATCAAAAGTTGGAAACAAGGGCTAAAATCCTTGAAAGTGCCAAACAATTGGTTAGACAAGGAATAGATTTCAATCTTGAAGACGTCGCAAATACAGCCGAAATTTCCAGGGCTACCATTTACAGATACTATCCCAATGTAGAAATCCTCTCCTATGAGGTAGGAATCGACATTGGAACTAAAAGTCCCGAAGATATAATTGAAGATATAATTGAAGATAATAAAGACTGTTCCCTAAATGAAATGATATTGGGTATCCAAAATTATTACAACGATCATGCTGTAAACAATGAAAATGCTTTCAGAAAATATTTGAGTGCCGTATTAACGTCCGCTTCTGAAAAAAAACGAGGTGCCCGACGGAACAAGACGTTGCAGCTAGCTTTGATGAAAACTGATATAAGTCCTAAGGAAAAAAAGCATTTGGTGAACCTTATGGCCATACTAATGGGAATTGAACCACTTATTGTAGCCAAGGACGTCTCTGGATTGGATAACAAAGAATTCAAAGAATTGATGAGTTGGGGGATGAAGTTACTTCTAAAAGCGTTCTTTGAAGGTAAAGAAGATAAAGCTGATTTACAATAAGGCCTTAATGAAAAACATTACTCCACGCTGCTAATTAACCGAACCTCAAAAGTTTCTATTCTATTTTCCCCAAGTCCACAATGATGTACTAGAGGCTTTATCATCCTTCCATCAATTCTAAACATTAACTGGGTAAGACTACTCCATAAATCTCCTTACTCTCCCCTATTGGGGTAACCATAAGTCAGGTTTCGGTAATATTTACCAATTATAGCAGCTTTTTATTCCATAAATTGATGTTTTTATTACAGACCTAATTACACCCATGACCACAACCAACCACTTATTAAGAAAACTGTTTATTTCCGGATTAATGATAGCCATATCCATTTCCGGGTTTTCCCAATCGAGCGCAGCAATAGATGACAATTTCCATTTCGCCAAACAACATCAAGAGGATTTAACGCTGAGCGTATATATCACAGCACATTCTGTGGAGCGCTTGCTTTCAACCCCAGAAGGAAGAAGGGAAGCTACTTCGCTCATGATGGCCAATGGGATTACCAAAGTGTATTTGGAAGTCTATCGAAGCGGTTTGGTAGTCGCTCCCGAGTTGTTGGCCGAGACCACAAAATATTTTACCCAAAACGGCTTTGAAGTTGTTGGTGGAATTGCCACGGTTCCCGGAGGTGATATAGGGGTAAAACAAGAGGGCGGACTAGGTTGGTTCAATTGGCAGAATCCAAAGACCCAACAAGACATGAAGAAAGTGATGTTGGACGCAGCCCCTATTTTTGACACTTTTATTGTGGATGATTTTTTATGTACGGGAGATATCAGTTTGGAATCCAAGGCCGCCAAGGGAGACCGCAGTTGGTCCGACTACCGCAGACAATTAATGACGGAATTGGCAACCTCAATCTTCATAGATCCGGCCAAGTCCGTTAATCCTGATATCCATATGATCATTAAATATCCACAGTGGTACGATCGTTTTCATATGTTCGGTTATGATGTGGAAACTGGCCCAAAATTATTTGACGAGGTTTGGGTAGGAACGGAAACGCGGGGACAATACACCCAGCGGTTTGGATTTGTACAGCCTTATGAAGGCTTTGTGAATTATAGTTGGATAAAGTCTATGGCGGGAAAGAAGATCGGGGGAGCCTGGTTTGATCATGGGGATTGCGATGCTTTGGATTTTGTGGAGCAGGCGTATCAATCCGTACTTGCCGGGGCCAACGAATTGGTGATTTTCAATTATGGGAGTTTTGTAAACGGCCATGCCGGGCACCACTTGCTGCGAATGGATTTTGAAAAATTGGCAAGGCTCGCCAAGGCCCTAAAGACCTCTCCAATACATGGTGTAGCCGGGTATAAGCCCCCGAATAGTGATGCAGGTGGCGACCTGTATATCATGGATTTTATTGGGATGTTGGGAATTCCATTGCTACCAACGGCCTACTATCCCGAAAATGCTGAAACTATTTTTCTACCAACGCAAGCTGCTGCAGATCCTGACATTGTCGGCAAAGTAATGGCATCCCACAAACAGGGAAAAAGAATCATCATGACGGCGGGATTTTTGGCCACTGTTGATGACAAAGGGAAACTGGCCAAATTAGCCGGTATCCTAAAGCCCAAGATTGGGGTAATAAATGCGGAGAAAATAATCCTGGACGGAAGTGAAACCACTTTAGAAAGGCCGTTGGATTTGGAGGCCGCATTGAAAATCAAAAAAGCCATTTCGATGCTGGAAGTTAAATCCGGCAACAGCACCATTCCATTCCTGACCAAAAGTAAAGATGGGCAGGTTTATGTAATGAATTCCCATACGTTTTCCGAGGCCGATTTTGAGGCCGTAGGGGAAGTTTTGCTCTGCCCTCGCCCACTGGGTCTGCTAGATCTACCTACTCCCTGGGCCAACGTTCTTCGTAATGTTTTCAACGAACAATTACAGATAGAACTTAAAGCACCCACCAGAATTACCCTGCAACCCATGGAAAATGGGGACCTAATTTTGCACAATTACAACAAAGAAGACGTAGAATTTCAATTAAAGGGATTTGAAGGGAATGGATACTTGGATGCTTTTACCGGTCAAAAATTGGATAACGCATCAGGAACACTGAAAATGAAGCCGAGGTCGAGGCTTTGGCTTGGCAAGACCCATTAGCCCATGAGAATATATCCCTTACTTCTCCTCCTTTTTTTAATTGGACCCAATGCAGGACAACCCACCATTAAGAAGGTTACAGGAGCTAAACAAGCCGTATTTAGCTTTATTTTTGATGATCTGAATACCACTGATGCCGATGTAAAGGCCATTTTTGATGAATTTGGTTTTCAGCCTTCATTTGCCATCACCACTAATAAATTAAACTCAAAAACAGCTCCTCTTTATAAATCCTATGCCGAGGAGGGAATAAGTATTTTATCCCATTCACACACCCATCCCAAGATGAACAATGCATCAGTTGTTGATAAGGAAACCATTCTTTTGGAATTAAAAAGTTCTAAAGAAAGGATTGAAAGTTATGGTATTCCCGTTCATGGTTTTGTTACGCCCAATTCATATATGCGCCCAGAATTTCTAACGTTGTTGGGTGCAACATATGATTATGCCTTTACCAATAATCACAATGATTTGTATGATACATCGGTAGGCAAGCAACATCTTGCACGATATGGTATAGAAAGTAATATAGCTACCTCCGACCACAGTATCGAAAAAATAATGTTACGCATAGACCAAGCCATAAAGAATAAGGAACTATTGGTGTTTTATGGGCATGCCTTGCCTTCCACTTACCTGGATGATTTGGGCAAGCCTAGAGTTACCGCCAATGATCTAAGGGCTATTTTGAGTTATTTAAAAAGCAAATGGGACAATAATGAATGCCTTGTACTTTCTTCGGATTTAGCTATAGAGGCGTATTATAAATAAAGGGAGGTTTATCAATATCTTTTTTTAAGTTTACAAAAGCTGGTGTTGTTTTTATGGATCAATCCCAAAAGTTGTGTGAGAGTTGGAAAAGATAGAATTAATTATCCCACAGTTTGTGTCCTGTTCATTTTTTGCATCGCCCAAAAAACGAACCAGGGCCGAAAAACGAAGGTACGGTATACCTTTGTTTCGAGGAGCCAGCAGTAGAAGTGGTCACCTTGCGCTACGGCTACCCCCGCCCAATGTGAAATCCACTTGATTTAAAACGAAATCGAAGATTCACGAAAACCTATAAAAAACAATAATAACCACTTAAGTAAATTGAAAATAGGCCGTTCCTTTGTTCCGTCAACTTATAAAGTCCAGAAAAAACCTTATCCGCTATTCAATAACGTTGAACATTGGCTTCAAAGTCCGTTGTTAGGTTGATCTTCTTCCGTCGTGGAGATGGCCTGGCCGTAAAGAATTATTGAAGCCTTGGAAATAATTTAGGCCATGCCATCGGCCCATAAAATCTAAAGATTTTATGGGCCACCTAGCGAAGAAGGGTCTTTTCTTTTGTTTCGTTTTATTTGGACAAGCAAAGAAAATGAAAAGATAATTTCAACAAAAATTTAATGCGATTATGCCCAATAAATATAGCTAAAATCAAAGAACACGATAAATCATATTCATCCCAATTTTTGAAGAAACACAACAATTAAGCATGAACCGTTTTTTCCAATTTATTAACGAAACCCAGAACTCGTTTCTGAATTCAATGGCCAGATATATTAAACCTCTAAAACGCAAAGAGTCCTGAATAAATCAGGACTCATTAAATTGTATGAATACTATAAACTAGTTTTTCTGATATACTTTTACATCAACTTGTTGGGTGTCTTTGTTATAATATTCTACAACAAAATCCCCATTAGTATTGAAATGACCAATACCAGAATGTGTTTCTCCTTCTACAATATAATATTCATCATTACTTGAGGCCCAGGAATTTGCACTTTCTACCGATGCAGCATTGTCTGGATTATATTTTATACCAAAACCCTGATCATTAGGAGAAAAAACATAATTACCGCCATCGGAAATATAATACGTCTCTTTTGTTAAAAACTGATAACCGGTATTGTCATCATTATCCACATAAACCTCTTTTTCTACTTTTGTACTTGATTTTACGCGGTCTTGATTACTTTTGTCCAACTTAATGTCTGATGTTTCTTTGGTAACTACCTTTACACTCTTTGCGGAAATTTTATCACCATGGTTTGTTTTAACAGTAGTTACTTCCGTCTCTTGTTTTACTTCCTTTGGATTTTCTTGTGCCAATAGCGTTACAGAAATCAGAAGCACTATAATAAATAATAAATTTTTCATTTGTTTATTTTTTAAATTTTTAGTGTTGCCGTTTTTAAGATGCCAACATACAAAGGTGAGCTAATTTCCTAGCGTTCGCGTTACATAATTATCGCCAAGTATTGTATAATTCAACTATATTTCACCAACTAGAGTAGATTGGAGAAGGTGAAATTAGATGCACTCTATGCGTGAAAATCGTTTAAGGATTTAATCCTTAATGAAAACCATCAACCAATTATCCTATCTTTGCCCAGCTAAACAAATAAATGGCCTCTACCCTACTTTCATCACCTTTACAAGGTTTTACAGATTTCAGGTTTCGCAATGCCTTCAATCATTACTTTGGGGGTATCGATACTTTTTATTCGCCCTACATTAGACTAAATGGAAAGCTGAAAATTAAGCAGTCCTATCAAAACGATCTATTACTCGAAAACAACACTACTTTAGAGGTGATTCCGCAAATAATCACTAATGATCCCGAGGAGTTTTTATTTGTTGCCAAATACGTGCAGAGCTTGGGCTATAAAGAATTGAATTGGAATTTAGGTTGCCCTTATCCTATGGTTACTAAATCGGGAATGGGCTCTGGCTTAATTTGCAATCCTAAAAGAATTGACGAAGTCTTACACAGAGCACACAACGAAACAGATATTTTGGTTTCAATGAAAATGAGAATGGGTTACGAAAACGCAGAAGAAATTCTGGACGCCTTTCCTATTTTAGACCAATACCCGCTTAAAAACATTGCCATTCACGCCAGAATTGGTAAGCAACTCTACAAAGGCCCCGTAGATTTAGATGCTTTTGAAAAATGCCTCAGTAGTACCAAACACAAGTTGTACTACAACGGAGACATTACGAGCGTATCTGCTTTTAAAGCCATTGAAAAACGGTTTCCGACTATAGATCACTTTATGATCGGTCGCGGTTTAATTGCCGATCCTTTTTTACCCAGTATGATCAAAAATAACACTACGGAATATCCCCAAAACCGATGGTCTATTTTTTCAGAATTTCATGACACTATTTACAAGCAATACGACGAGTACTTGACTGGACCGACACCTATAAAAATGAAAATGCTAGGTTTTTGGGAGTTCTTTTCACAATCTACCTCCAATCCACAGAAAACGTACAAAGCCATAAAAAAAGCCGGAAATCCTGTAAAATACAGACTAGCGGTTGATCAAATTATAAATTCTGAAATGAAAGTCAAAAGCCCTTTTTAAAAGGGTTTGACATTGGGTTTTGAAATTAATTGCAATTCGTTTTTAGAGTCATATTTTATTTGTGACTTTTTCATATCCTTGATCTGGATCTTGGTGTCCATTTCTTCGGTATCCATCTCATTCGACCGGATACTTACATCTGTACAATGTTCCAAGAAAAACATGGGTTGATCGCTAATAGGAAAAATGTCCTGCTCTCCTCTCCTCACCTTGTTGTGTTCAAAAGTAATATTCTCCGTTGCCCTAGCGAATAATAATGGGGGACCAAAAAGCGTGAACTCATTATCCACAATGCTAATATTGGAATGTACATATTGATTCTTTACAAAATTATGGGTCTCCGGCATAATAGCGATGGGATAGGTATTGGGAAAAGAATTGTAACCACATTCAATAAATTTATTGTTTCTGATCGTAACGTCCTTTACCGCTCCAGATTCATACCAGAAATTACAGTCGTTGGCAATAAGAATGGCATGCATACCGGTTCTAAAAAAAGTATTTCCCTCTATCAATACTTTCTTTCGCGTTGTTACCAGAAGTCCTCGTGTATTGGTATGTTCAAATCTATTATTCCGTACTACCAATTCAGGGGTTTTAGTAAGGTTTTCCACACAATGCTTCTCCTTTAATTCTTTGGGCACTGGGCGGTCCAAGTATAGTTCTAGCTCCCTGTCCGACAGTTTTGTTACCTTTTTTACAACCGCATTTTGGTACACCAATAGGTTCTCGTTGTCTACATATCCAATGGAATCACCTTCTTCAAAGGCCATCAAATTCCATGTTTGGTGGTGCATAAACCGCACTTTTATCTTGTCCCCGTCATGGCCAACAACACGCAAATGGGTACCATGCACATTTACGGGATCATCATGAGATCCCGAAAAAAGACTGTTATCTATGGAAATCTTGCCATAGCAACCGGAAAAATGAAGAAAATCGGCAAAACCGGCGATTATCCTTCCTGTTTCGGGCCTAGGTTTCGCTCTAAGGCCATCTACAGAAATATTCTTGGAAAATTGGCTCACCATTCCCAAGCCGTGCATATAATGGAATCCAATGTTCTCAAAAATCAAATTCTCTGAAAAATGATTGAGTATACCCAAGCAATCCCGGTAGGTATCCCGCATTGTTAAAACATCATCCGTAGCTAATCCCGCATTGACAAAATCTCCCCGGAATTGAATTTGGTTATTACCAAGGTCCGTAGCTATGGCATTGTCAAAAGCCGGATTTCTAAAATAATACATTGCTTCAAGGTCAGGGTCAAACTTAATAGTATGTAATTTCCCAGATTTCCAGCCCTCCCCATACCACACCACTTTTTGGTCGATAACAGAATAGCGCGAATCGCCGTGAACTTTTACCAAGGCATAATCATCCTGCACCTCCAATATTGTGAATTCGGACATGGTTGGCCTTTCGTAGTCGAAACCAATATTTTTTACCGTAATATTCCGGCTATTAATATTCGCCAGATGTACCATTTTCCCATGGCTCATTATTATGGTTTCATCGCCTTCCAAAGTAATGTTACTCATATTCTCCAATAGAATACCTACATTTTTAACCTTGCTCAGGGAGTCGGACTCTGTAGCATTGGAAACATACAATTCCCTCTTGGCAGCTTCGGCAGGCCACAGATCGATTCGACCCTTTGGAAAACGTACCACCGCAGAATCATATTTCGCAGCTTCTGCTAATGCTTTGGCTATGGCAGGAACGGCATCCTGAAAGGAATTGGCCCTAACCCCATAATCCTTGAGGTCTATTATTTGTTGGGCATTTAATAAATTAAGGGCTCCTATAATTAGAAAAAGGGTAAGCGTATGTATTTGCATTCTCAAAAAAGTACCTAACCTATCCCATGGTATAATAATCATAATTTTAGCAATATTTTTTCATTCACTTGGGTAGGAAAAGAAAAGCTATCGCCATGCAATAGTTCTGCTTTCTTTCCATTCCTGTATAACTGGACACTGTTTTTGGGCCATGGGTTTTTCATGGTGCAAACACGACCTTTTTCACTCAAAATATCCACGTATAAGACTATCCCGTTCCTTAGTTCACTAGAAACCAAGAAAGCTCCATATGCCCTTAAGGTTTTAAAACTAGCATCTTTATTTTTAGGCCAAACAGGAAAAACACGTAATATTCCACCATGGCCCATACAAAGCATTTCATTAATGGTATTGGGCACTGTGCTCATATTTTCTATGCCATGGGGATTATTTTTCTGAAGTCCATTTGGATAGGTGTTTTTAGCATATCGATTTAGATTGGTTAAGATAGAATCAGCTTCGTACCCTACACGAACTGCTGCAGGAAAGAAACTATTGGAGCCATTAAAATCGATCCAACGATGCATTACGCCAATGGTGTTATGGGCAACTTTTAGTAGTTCTGGATCGCTATCCAATCCTATTTGTCCGCCCGGATAGATGTGTTGGATTCCCAATGTATTGTCATTCCACCAATCGGTTCCTTTCTCAGTATACCGAAAAACTTTTTTACCGTCTCGCATTTGGAAGGAATAGTCTGATAATTTATCTATTATCTGTTGCCATTGTTTTCTTCTGGTGGAATCAACTCCTAAATTAACGCTCATGTCAATGGCGGCATTCATCACCATTCGCACTAGGCCCAAAGAAAGAATGGGGTTTACCGTACCTACAGTTCCTTCATGAATGGCATCGTCATATATAACATAGCGGCCATTCTCATACCTTAGGTAATTTTCCCAAAAAGTAGCTACCCCTTTAACAAATGGGTAATATTTTATGGTATATTCTTTGTCATATGTAGTATAGAAGTGTTGGGCCATATTTACTACGGCATAGGCGGAGTTACTCTTTTGTCCGTAAAACAAACCTTCGTCCTCTACATTGCCCTCATCGATCCAATTGGAACGATGTTCTATCATTAGTTTATTTTTGCGAGTAGTCTCTATTCCTAAGGGGCCAGCGCCTACTGGCAAAATAATACCGTTCTTAATACCTGTGTTTTTTTCGGAATAATATTCCCCTCTTTCTTGTTGCGCCAATAAAGGCATGTTACTGGTGATTGCCTGTTCCGGATGATTAGACGAAAACAAACCGTAATAAGGCGCGAAATGATTGTAGTTTAAATGATAATCCCCATTCCAGTGTGGGCGTTCCTTAGTTATCCAAGAGCCAAAAATTGACGGAGGGAAATTCAAGTCTCGACTACAACTCGCCATGGTGTATTGGGAGAGGTAGTATTGTTTTTCTATGATCGGGTCCTTAATATTTACATAGGATTTCGACCAAAAATTGGCCCACCAAGAGGTATGTGCACTGTCCATGTCTTTTACATCCCCATCATTAATCTCATCCAGTTTGCGAATTACCGATTGCAAAGGGGCATCATTCTTGAAATTGCTGGAAAATGCCATAACGATGAAAACCGGTTTTGCTTCTGAAATTATAAATGTTTTGGCAGGATTATCTATAATTTTAAATGCCGCTACAGCTTTAGTTGGGATATCAACATCTTCCTCAAAAGCCCTTGAAATATAAAAAATACCGTTTGAAGCTTCCCCTTTATCGGCTACTGTGGGGAATATGACATCAAAGGGAGGATTGTCGATCAATTCCTGTTCACCAGGTAAATCTAGATTAATTGTACCCTCTAACTTTCCTTTACCGATCATGTCTATCTGTACTACCATAAAATCCTCAGCAGCGGAAACATAGCTTGTAAAGTGGACTTCCTTACCTTGAATTTCAAATTTGGATTTAGTTTTTGCGCTGTACAAATCCTGTTCCACCAAATACGTTGCATTGGCAAGGCCGGGTAAACTGATTTCCAATTTTCCCAAAACTGCAGGAAACGATTGGTTAAAAGAAGATTTTAAACGCCAAAAATCATTTCTGGCCAAATAATACACCTGCTTTTCCGGAGGTCCCGAAATTGCGACACCGGTAAACCCGTTGCCCATCAATGGGGCATCCACAGAATAGGGAACAGGTATTTTATTAGGTTTTTCATTAAAAATAGCTAGATGCTTAGATATTATAGTCTTAGGACTGCTGCTCTCTTTTCCAACAATGTCCGCGGGTATCTGTGCTAATGCAAAAATTGGCAAAAACAATGTAACCAAACCTATTTTGAAGCGTTTCGTGTTGCAATGTTTATTCATACTATTTTTTTTATTTCACAGTAGTAATCTGTTCCAAACAAATTACTCTAAATATAACAACCCTCCTTTAGTTGGTATCATCATAATTTTATCGGCATGTCCAAAGGTACTTTCTTCCAGTAATTTTACAATTTTAGGGTCATATAATTTCACTTTTTACGTCAGATGCATACATAGGATTTACCACCACCAATCCGCCAGTTGCAGCCGAATTGCCTAAAAAATATCAACTTTTCATATGTTATAAATTACGATTATAACCGTAGAACATTAGGTTGGGCGGCTAACAATATCAAAAAGAAAACTAAAATTATAATTTTGATTATGGGGTAGAATCCTCATTTTCCAGTACTAAAAAAGGGTTCAATCGTCTTTTTCATTGGTTTTTTCCATGACTATAAATTTGGTAGTCTAGGAACATTAACATCCGTCTTCAATGTTTCAGCACCCTTGTTATCATAAGCACTAACACGTTTTGATGAGCCAATAATAATGGGGTCTCCACCAATGTTTTTAAAAGTATTGTTTCGTAAGGTCACATCTTCTGAACCCTTAACAACAATGGCATGTTGTCCTCCATAAATAGTATTATTATCTATCAAAATGCGCCTATGCAGTCCCTGCACACTGGTGTTTTTGGCCTTTACATGAAGTGCAATTGCCGATGCACCGTCTAAAGTGCCGTCATTGGGACCGCCTAAACCACAATTGGTAAATTTATTACCCCTTATAACCACATCTTCAGAGGCAGGTCCTTCACCCCAATCACCTTCAACACCCAAGTGTATGGCAGTGCCGGTCGTATTTTCAAAAGAATTGTTCTGAATCAACACCTTACGGGTCTTTACTAAAACTGAACGTGCCCTGTGGGAACGGATGGTGTTATTGACAAACTCCAATCTTGGTGATGCCGATATATTAATTAGGTAGTAATCTTCTATTTTTTTAGGTAGCTTTCCATCAAATTGGATCCTAACCTTGTCCTGCAATGGATAGGGCCAAAATCGTCTTACCCTAAGGTAATCCAATTCTTCCAAGGTATTTTTATCTACCAAAGCCATTATATCACCTTCCGTGGGTTCATCCAGATAAGAGGAATGGGTATAATTCTTTCTATCGACCATAATATCGTAATATCCTTCTTTTGAAGTATTGGCGATGGAAACATAATAGGTGTGCACATTGGTGGCATCATCACCTTGCCCAGCAAACTCACAGCCATTGAACCTAATTAACCCCCTGTTCGTGGCAAAATGGGTAGCGTCGGTATTGGTAGAGGCATAACGGCCCTCAGAAGGCACTACCCTTAAGTGATTCATGCTAATGTTTTCACTGAGATGCCCTACAATTCCCATTCCTGCTTGGGAATGTATGGTTACATGGTTCAATTCAATATTTTGGGTCTTATAAATTAAAATGGCAGGACGATAATGATATCCTGAAAAGGTGAGCAGCATATTACCTATTTCCGATTGACCCCTAATGTTCTTTCCATAAAAGCGCACAGTATTGGGGCCCACGAATTCCATTTTCTCATGATAGACCCCTGCACCGGTAAAGGAATTTTTCTTTTTGTCGAACACCATAATACGCAATACAATCTGATTGTGTTGCAGCATCTCCTTGTCTGTAAAATACACCTCAACATAGTTGCTCCCCAAGGACGTAACTTCCCCTTGATTGTTGGGTCTTCGCTTATAATCTATAGTGATTCCGTTTAAGGTAATATTTTTAGTGTTCCGAAACGAAAGTGGCTCCATCCATCCATCACAGAGCAATTGCACTCCAGCTGCCTCAATGACCAGATTCTCTGCTTCATCAAAATCAAGGCCAATGGCATATTCCTGATTGGGAATGAATAATTTGTCCTGGGGATTTGCACCCAATTTTCCTGACATGGCCTCCTCTTGGATCTTTAGTGCTAGTGGATCCGATATGTGGTAAGTGCCTGGCTCAATATACAAAATGGCACATTCTTGGGAAGATGCCGCCGATCGTACAGCACGTCTCAGAGCCTCTGTATCATCTTTTTCGTCATTAGGCAAGGCGCCAAATTCTGTTGCCTTTATAATTTTGCAATCTGATTTTTCTATTTGCGCACTTCCTAGGCAAGGAAGACAAAATATCAATAAAAGGGTTCCTAAATAAACTGTGTAATTATTATTCATTTCCAATTCTGTATTTACCCACATTGGTTCCATCATCCCTGATCATTTGAACCTCCAATTCCAAATCATCCGCTTTAAACTGTATGAGTGTCCTGTTTCCCGTTTTAGGTCCACCACCAATTATTATAGGATAATTATGTTCTTCCGAAGGGGGATGGACCCCATAGCGGTGAGTATGACCTGATATCACCATATTTACCCCATGATTCTCAAAAATGGGATGGAAAAGTTTTCTACAGTGGGTTGTTCCGTGCCAGTCCCCGGAATAAAAAGGTGGGATGTGCATAAGTACTACACGAAACTTACAATTTTTGAACTTAAGGCTTTGCAACTCTTCCTCTAGCCATTTTGCCTGTTTTTCCCTAAAGGCATCAAAACATACAATATCACCATAAACAGGTGTCTCATCTTCTTTATCCTCTCCAGTATCCAATACGATCCAGTGTACAGGGCCCTGTTTAAAGGAGAAGTAGTATTCATTATCGGGAAAGGTAAAATAATCTTTGATATTTCTGGCAAACTTGCCCCTAGTCTCATGATTCCCTCGAATCATAAGGAAAGGCCTATGACTAGCAAAAAGTGTAGTACAGGGTGTTATCAAGTGATCTATTAGCTGTTGCTCATCAGTTTGATGATCGAACATATCTCCATTGAGTGCCACAAAATCAAAAGGAAAGTCTTTGTTCAATGAAAGTAGATCCGAAAAAGAATAAGGTCGGTCATGGATGTCATTCAGAATCACACAGGAAACGGTATCCGAATCTTTTTTAGGCGTACGAAAAGTATGGATATCCCCCGTTAACGTCTCCCCAAAAACTAGTTCATAAGGATCGAACATTATAATTTCCCTACTCATAACTCTATACTTATAAGTTGTATTGGGTGTAAGCCCATTTATCCTGATTTTATTAAGACGGTTATTGGCCTTCACAAATCCATCCTCTGTGGACTCTGCTTTTAGCCATAGTTCCTTTTCACCATATTCCACCCAACTATGTGCCCTATTATTCATTATGAAAGTAATGCTTATAGAAATTTCCGATAAATCCTGAAGGTAAGGTGCTGCCAAGATTTGTAATTCATCTTCACGGGTTTCAGGAATTGCCATTGCGGAGGTTAACGGCAAAGATGCCCCAACTAGGGTGATTTTGGTTAAATCGCCCATGAATCCCCTCCTACCTTTGTTGAGCCCTTCTTTTTTTGAAATGTTATTGCTTTTGTCCATTTTACAATATTTTAAGGGTGCCTTTATAGGTCATCCATATCCAGCAGTGTGATTAATATTATTCTCCCTTCCTTAACTTTAACCTTGCCTGATTGCTACACCCGAGCCATACTTACCCTCAACATGTTCAATTCCCTAAATTATTTCCAAACTACGGTATACCATTCAATTGCAATCTAGCCGCCGCCGATATTCCCAAATCATAAATACAGCTAGAAACACAAACTAGCACCTAAAGGTTTTTACCTTTTTACAATCCCAATAAATACCCCAAAACTGCCTCCTTTAGTTCTGTTTCAGCCGAAGATGTAAAGGGAGAAACTGTTTCTACTTCATAACCTCCGTGTTGCCAAGCCGACGTAGTAGGCAAATACCCGAGCCAGCCATTGGTGTACCCAAAATAGAACGTAAAAGGGAAAGGGGAACGATCGCGAATTTCGTTCGATATTTCATTGAACAGCTCCAAGGGAGCACTCCATATCGCCACATCATCGTTTATGTTTAAGAAGCGGATTGGAAGTCGTACTATATTCATTCCATCATCCGTAGTTCGTGTGTAGTTCCCGAGGTCCGATGGCCATCCAAGATCTGGTTTCCTAGGGGTTTCAACAACCATTGCTCCTGCATGTAATTTAACCTCATTGGTCGTGGATAAAATCCTTCGGTTCGCTTCAATAATTTTATCTCCCAATAGCACCCGGAATTGTCCTAAACGGCCAGACCCCGGCGTTGGGTAAGTACTATAAATGGGGGCCAGATTACCCGCAGCACCATTAATAAAGAGAACCGGTGCCCCAATCTTTTGCTCCACATACTCCGAGACAATTCCCGGGGCATCACCACTAATTTTTAAGTTACCATGTCCCAAAACCGTTCCATGAATGGCATAATTGGAGAGCAGCGCCAGTGGGCTTCCATCTTCCCTATCAATTCGCATCAGGCCAATACGTCTGTCAACAGCCCCATCAGGATTCATACCCAAGGAGGCCTTTCCATCAACATCCAAAGCCCTACGGTTAATATTTGCCTGTGAGAAACCCCAGCCCACACCTAAACGTGCTGGTTCAAGGTTCTTCCTGGCCTCTAAAATTCCATCAATTAATTTCTGTTCCACCATGGCAGTATAAACGGGGTCGATTTCGTGTTGAATTCGTTCACCCATATAGGTGCCATAAATACCTGGCACGCCCACTTCAGGTGCCGAGTGGGTATGGGTAACCGTCCACCATACATCAATTGGGTTTATTCCATGTTGTTTCTGGAGCCTATCTGCTACCTTATCATATTCCGATGGGGAAAACAAGCAGATATCTGTCGATACGATAAAAAATTGTTTTGTACCGTCATCCATTGCAACAATCCGATGAAAAATACTATCGTGGACACTCTCCGATTTTCGTTCTCCATAGCCAAGAAGATATTGGCTATCCGCTGGGGTGATACTTTTTTTGACAACGGCCGCTCTAAATTCGTTCCCTATGGTCGAATTCTGCACCCCAACTTTGGTTTCAATTGGAACTAATCTTATTTCCCTTAAATCTAACAGCGCACCTTCCTTAAATTTAGAGTCTGGCTTAAAAACCATCAACTGCCGACCTGCCGTTAAATGGACACTACCTATTTTTTTACTTTTAAAGGTCTCCCATGAACCGGATTTAGCAACATTATTTTTCAATTCCTTATTTCCTGCTTTAAAAACAAAAGGCTTACCAGCTTCAATATCTGATACGGACCATTCTAAGAAGACATCATATTCTCCACTTTTGTTTACCAAAACGTTCCATTCTACCCTGTCCTTTGCCGTAAACCAACCGAAAGCTTTCCATTCTGGCATATATTTGATCTCCGGACCTATTGCCTTACCCTTTTCCGCATTTAAACTTAACGAGCCATTGGATTCTGGCCGCACTAACAATTCATCTTGTACGAATGAATTTCCAGACATAGATTGGAATGAAATCAACAGAATAAAAACAGTGATAAGGTAGCTAACACCACAAATTCTTGAATGTCCACCCAAGATTTTTTTTGGGTTTAATTGTGCCAGTGATAATTTTACTTTTAGAGAATCCATAATTATTTCATTTGAATTGAAACTTTTCTACCTGCTTAGTTTTAAACCGATAATACTATTTTTTTACATCCCGTATATAGGCTAACAGATCTGCCATTTCCTGTAGATCAATATTATTCTCGAGTCCAACTGGCATAGCTGACATGCCTAGTGGTACTAATGACTTAATATCTGCACGGGAAATAGTTGTTTCCTGTCCCCCTATTTGGTGCAGGGTGATAGCAGTGGGAGTTTCCGCCGAAACAACTCCCTGAATTGATTCACCATCATTAAGCATAACTGTCCACAGATCAAAACCATCGGCGATAGATTGGGCGGGATTTATAATATCATTGAGAATGGAAGCAGGTCGCCGATTTCTGATGGTGGCAAGATCGGGACCGAAATCTGTTCCAATTTCACCTCCTATTTGATGGCAGGAAGCACAATTTTGAAGGAACACTTGCTTTCCCTCTAATGGGTTTCCATTAAGTTCTAGTGCACTTTTATAACGTTCTATTATCTCTTGGCGTTGATGATCATCATTTTCAGAAAACATGGTACGGGCTCGGTCCTTAAGTGCTTGATCATGCTGGGTCATAAGTTGAATTTTATGACCTTGGCCCAAGTTCGTTTTCTGAATTTGTCCTGCATCAATTGCGTCCAGGAGTAATTTAACCCTAATCGGATCCTTTAAAAAAGTCTGAATAGCGGCCTTTCTTACTTCAGGAGACAATACTTTCCATTGCTCCAAAAGATATGCACTAATAATCTGTCCGGGTATGGCACTAAGGGTACGCAATGCCGCCAGTTGAACTGGCAATGCCTCACCAGGTGTAATTAGCCCTTTAAGCAATGGAATATGTTTTTCAGGATTGTTAAGGGCTAGAAAATATACCGCCTCTGCCCTATGTTCTATAGATTGGTGTTTGTTACCTATTGTTTTTTCGGCACGATCTAAGGCAGTTGTTGTTATTGGACTATCAGCAAGACCTATCACTTGCAACATTTGTAAGGAACCCTCCCGAACCGATTCTGAAGTATGTTCAAAAAACGCTCGAATTAATGAATTTTGAACCTGCTGAAAATCTGAAGAAACTAATTCCTTGCTTTTAAGGCCCTGCGCCAAGCCTTTGAGGACAGATGACTGCCACTCAGATACCTCTTTTGAATCCTTCTTTGTTGCCCTTTGCACTAAGTCTTGAATTTCCTTTAGCTTTCCAGACCTTCCAATCATAGCGCTCAATTTATGGATCAGTGAGGTATATGCTGAAACATCCACCGCGGAGTGAACGATGACGGCATCCAACAACGTACTATGCTGAACGGAGGAAGCCGAAAGCGCTGCAATTTGAAACCACTCGTCCTCTATATCTTTAAACAGAAGGTCTTGCCGTGCCTGTGAAACAGCTGGTGTATCAACAAATCCTAATGTCAGTAACAATTGATACCTTACCTTGGGGTCTTCATCTTCCTTTAGCGATAGCAAAGCATCACTAAGATCAGAAGTTTCACTAAGGTGCAACTCCGCCAGTCTGATGGCATTTTCTCTTATTCCCGCAATGGGGTCCTTAAACGCCTGTTTTATCATTTCCGGGGCAAGCTGCCCTAATCCTTCGAGGGTCCACAAGGCATGTAGCCGGCCCAATGGGGAGTCAATGTTCTTTGCCATTTCCGTTAATAAAGGTATCGCCTCTTTCTCGTTCCTATCCAGTAATATACGTTGAGCATTTCTACGCCACCAAATATTATTGTTGGTCAAAGCCTCTACAAGTTGCCCAATAGAAGCACCTGCCAGGTTCAACCTTTTGGACAAATCTGCAGATTTTGATCCAATTGGGGTAATGCGATAAATTCGACCCTTATCGGTGCCTTCATAAAGTTCGCCCGATTCTACCACTTCTTTTGCCATCCACTCAGGATGTTCTATAAATTTCCTGTAATAATCAATTACATAAAGGGCACCATCGGGTCCGGTATAAATATTGACGGGACGAAACCAAGAATCGGTAGATGCCAAAAATTCCTTTTGGTTATAAACACGGGAGGCTTTAAAGCTAACCCCATCATCTTTTATATAGTCTGCATGTACTAGATTATTTACAGGCTCTGCTACGAAACTCACTTTATCAAAATCTTCTGAAAAAGCACCCCCTTGGTACATTTCAAGGCCGGCAGCAGAGGTAAAAACCCCTACGGTGGTCAGTAATTGGTGCTGTGGGTCTTTAGTTATGGGAAACACATCTGCCGGTTGCCCATGGTCGGAAAGGTTTCGGGTAACTCTTGTTACAAGAAGGTCTGGGTTTCGTTGCAGATATCGCTCGGCTATAAGTTCTTGGTAGATGTGATTGGAATTGTTAAGTAGGAAGTGATTGCCCCAGGAATCAAATGTTTGACCAAATTGAGAGGCGGCAGCGGTCATTTCCAGTTCATGACTGTCCGGTCGGAAACGGACATTTCTGCCATTGGCATTTTTTGGAAGACGTGAACCCTCAGGTTCGGAAGGATAGAGAATAGCTTCCCCTTCATCACCGAACTCCTTCTTATAGGCTTGGGTAGCCACCGAAGATTCATGGGCCAGATATATCCAATTATCCAGGCCATACAAAGGATTATTGAGGTTGTGTTGTGGATTTGACAAGGCAAATCCTGTTAGTATGGTTTCCCTAACATCTGCTTTGCCGTCATTGTTAGTATCTTCCAGGTAAAGAACATTGGGAGCATCTGTGACTATGACACCCTTCTTCCAACGCATGATTCCCGTGGGAAGCGTTAGTCCATCGGCAAAAACAATGCTACTATCAATTTGTCCATCACCATTGCTATCCCTTAACAGTTTAATTTTTCCGGTGCCACTTTCATCAAGTGGATATCCATGCATTTCTACGACATAAATTTCTCCATTTTCATCTATCATCATATCTACAGGATCCGATATCAATGGTTCGGAAGCAAGCAGTTCTATCTGGAAAGGTGGCGCAATCTCCATGCTAGAAAGAGCATGGACAGCTGATTCACTAAATGGTGTGTCAGAAACATTCCGACAACTTGTACTAATTAAAAGTAAAATACAAAACGAAAAAAGAAAACATGGTTTATAGGCATATAGGCAGTTCTTTTTCATTCCTAATATTTAATTTAACCAAAGATTATAAATTCATAGGTTAAATCGGTTATATATATTGCCCTTTAACAATGATTTTTTAACTTTTAAAGTGTTCCTATACTTAGGGGGTAGCTGGATTAGAAGCCATCCTTTGATCGCCCTTCAAGATATCCCAGAACTGCCTCCTTAAGTTCAATTTCTGCAGAAGATGTAAAGGGAGAAACTGTTTCTACTTCATACCCCCCTTGTTCCCATGAAGCAGCGGTGGGCAAATACCCTAGCCAGCCGTTGGTGTATCCAAAATAAAAAGTAAAAGGGAATGGGGAACGATTGCGTATTTCGTTCGATATTTCATTGAACAATTCCAAGGGAGCACTCCAGATGGCCACATCATCGTTGATATTTAAGAAGCGTATTGGAAGTTTCACTATATTTTTTCCGTCATCCGTAGTCCGTGTGTAGTTCCCGAGGTCCGATGGCCATCCCAGACCTGGTTTCCGAGGGGTTTCAACAATCATTGCTCCGGAATGTAATTTCACCACATTGGTCGTGGATAAAATCCTTTGGTTGGCTTCAATAATTTTGTCTCCCAATAGCACCCGGAATTGCCCTAAATGGCCAGACCCAGGAGTTGGGTAGGTACTATATATGGGAGCAATATCGCCAGCGGCACCATTAATAAAGAGAAGCGGGGCTCCAATCTTTTGCTCAACATACTCCGAGACAATACCAGGGGCATCACCACTAATTTTTAGGTTACTTTGTCCCAAAACCGTTCCATGAATGGCATAATTGGAGATTAGAACCAATGGGCTTCCATCTTCCTTATCAATTCGTAACAGACCAATACGTCTGTCAACCGCTCCATCAGGGTTCATGCCAAGGGAAGCCTTGCCATCTATATCCAAAGCCCTACGGTTGATATTTGCTTGCGAGAAGCCCCAGCCCACACCTAAGCGTGCTGGTTCAAGGTTTTTGAGCGCTTCCGAAATTCCTTTTATAAGCTTTTCCTCCACTTCCAAAGTATATTCTGGATTAGCTTCATGTTGATAGCGTTCCCCCATAAAAACAGCCGGAAGTCCTGGAGCACCCACTTCTGGGGCAGAGTGGGTATGGGTAACTGTCCACCAGAAATTAATTGGACCAATTCCAAATTTATCTTCAAGTTTGGCCGCAATAAGATCATACTCGGATGGAGAAAGAACGCATAATTCAGATGATACTATAACAAACTTACTTGTACCATCATCCATAGCCATAATACGATGGTAAATATTATCATGGACTTCTGTCGATTGTCGTGGACCATAACCCAGCAGCCATTGGGGGCCTTTAGGAGTAATGTCCACTTTAACTACCGATGCCCTAAACATTGTAGACGGTGCTTTTTCTTTTGCAACTGAAGAATTAAACTGTTGGGCCAAAGACACTTCAGAAATAAATAAAAGAAAAAAAACTACAACAAGATTTCGCATTATCATGGAGGAATTAAATTATTAATTTCGTTAGTAGCTTCCATCACCAAGCTAACATCTTTTATTTTTATGGGTTGATTTCATCCCTTTCCCATAGGTTTTGGTTCCTCTTTGGAGGAAATTCTTTAAATTGGATACTACTCACTGGTCAATTTAGGAATAATTTATTTACTAAATTATTCTATCACAACAGATTCGTTGTACGTTTTTTTGTTTGTTATTATCTCCACAACATATATGCCTTTTGGCAACTTGCTAACATTGAAAGTTTCTTTTCTACTCTTCTTTACCAATTTCCCAATGTTATTATAGAATTTAACTTTCTTTAACCGTTCATTAAGATTTACGTTGATCTTAACCAAATCATTTTCGGAATTATAAATAAGCACTTTATTCCTTGTTACAGCTTTGTTTGCATTGGCTTTAAGTGTTATACCTGATTTGTTGATGGTGAAATAATCATCGACCTCATCAGTTTCTCTTATAAACTTTACGGTCAGATTTTGCCCGCCCATTCCATCATCTTCAATTTCCATAACACAGGACCCCAGTTTGTTCAACGACACGGACATGGCTTGGTGGTTCAAGTCTCCGCCAGATATTTGACCGGCAGAGCCTGTAGTTATATAAACAGCACCTTCTGAAGCTGCACTAGTTTTTTGATAGGCACCATCACTATCTGCTTTACCGTCCCCATTTCCTTGTGGTCCAACGGTATGCCCGCCTTTATTAATTTCTGCTGAGTTAAAAGTATTGGAAAATCCTTGATGTCCGTTTAAGAAATAAGAGCGTTCATAAGAGTGGCTATGACCATTTAATATAAGATCTACTCCGTTAGCTTCCAACATGGGCATAAATTTTTCCCGCATTTCAATTGGTCGGTGATCAACATCAGAGTCATGTGACCCTTTAGAGTAGGCTGGATGATGAAACAAAGTTACTATCCAATCCTGTGTTGTGTTTTGAATATCGGTCTGTGCCCAATTGAACATAGCGCCTCCGATGGTACGACTTGAATGATGGGAGTCTAGAATTATAAAATGAATGTTGGCATAATCAAAGGAATAATAGGCCTCTGTTCCCGATGCTGTTCCCCCGGCTTCTCCTGCTGTCGGAAAGGTAAAAACATCATAATACGGACCCGATTGTGTAGCCGAATCTGCAGAGTCACCATCATGGTTCCCCAGGCAGGACCAAGCTACGGATTTTTCAAACATATCCCCATACACATCAAAAAAGGCATTTTGATATTCGGCATCTGTTCCAGTATGATAGGCGTTATCCCCTAAAAACAACATCATATCCGTTTTATCCTGGTTTATTGGCGCAGTTGCCACATACTTGTAGTACGCATCGCGCACATTCCTTTGGTTATTATTACCAGTACCAGGATCGCCCAAAATCCATGCACGCACAAATTGTTTGGTGCCTGCAATAGGTGCTGTTATTAGATACATATCGCCCGAATCACTTTCGGATAGCACTTCTGTTTGATTACCAATATTGAAATAATATTTTGTGTTGGGAGTTAACCCAGATAAAGTAACTTCATGTTCCGTTGTTAAATTAGCACTGGACTCTTTCATAGACAATGACCCTAATGAGGTCCCGAAATTAACAACAGATTCCGTTGCACTATCTGTTCTCCATCTTATAATAACACTTGTTGGTGTACCGCTTTGCATATAAGGACCTCTTTCTACAACTGCGGAAGGAGAATTCTTTGGAAGGTCAACATTTTTAGAGACCGAGGTAGCACTTGCATTAGGAATATTTACAATTGAAGTTTGCGAAAATGAAGACACCGTTAATAGCATCAATAAAATAAGAGCACTTTTTTTAATCATAATTTTTCCTTGTTTAAGCTTTTTCAACTTGATCGGAATCCTTTAGGTAGTCTAATTCTTTAAGTTGAGGTGACAATGTGATTGGTCCAAGTTGGTTTAAACCAGGTTCAATTGCATTTAAAGCGGCTTCATGATTTTCATTGTTTTTTAGGTCATTGCCTTCTGAACCAACTATCAATAATGTTTATTCAGAAGGCATTCACCATATATTTATTCCTTGTAAATAATATTAACCAACTATCCCTAAAGGCTCAGTTGTTTTCCAATTGCCCCTAGTAAAATCGGGAAATGCCTGTGGAGCACCATTCTGGGCCACAGAAACTTCACTCAAGGTCCCTACTGCACTCCAATAACAACCTTCGTATACGTTTTGATCTAAGGGTTCCCCTTTTCTTAAACACTCAATAATCCGGTATCTCATTATAAAGTCCATTCCTCCATGACCGCCCATTTTGGTGGCCAGTTCGCCCAGTCGGAGGTACAACGGGTGTTCGTATTTCTCAAATATTTTCTGTAATTGATCCCCTTCTGCGTATTCATGATGGCTATCAGGACCTCCTTCTACCCCACCTTCCAAAGCAACCCTGGTCGGGAAACCGGTCAAGGTGCCCTTTGTTCCCTGTATCAGATTATGTCTGGTGTAGGGCCTAGGACTGGTTTCGTCCCATTGTACCATTATAGTTCTGCCCAGGTTGGTTTTTACAATAGATGTATTGATATCCCCTCCCTTAAAGTCCAACTTGTTCCATTTATGGTCCGAAGGAAAGTTTTTGGCTGCATATAGGTTACGTCCTTTGCCGGGTGAAGAAAAGGAGTTAATAAATTTAAAATTATCCTCTCCCCTGGCCAAATTCATGTATTGGGCAACCGGGCCCAATCCATGTGTAGGATACAGATTACCATTGCGATGGGCATAATGCTGGGTACGCCATGAACCTGTGCCACGTTCCACATCGTTCATCTGTGATCTTAATTCATGGATATAGGAAGCTTCACCATGGAGCAATTCCCCAATAACACCTTTTCGGCACATGTTCAGGTAAAGTAGTTCTTCCCTGTTGTAATTAACATTCTCCATCATCATACAATGCCTCTGGGTCTTCTCGGAAGTATCTACTATTTCCCACATTTCTTCTATGGTAAGAGCTAGGGGGACTTCCACAAATACATGGGCTCCGCTTTTCATGGCCTCAATGGCCATAGGGGCATGTAATTCCCATGGGGTACAGACAAAAACAGCATCGGGCTTTTCCTTTTTTAACATTTTTTTCCAATCGTTTTCACCATTGGTGTACAACTTTATCTTCTTGTGGCGGGTTCCCGCACCATGCTCCTTACATACCTTTGCGGATTTTTCGGCCAAGTCTTCGTATAGATCACTGATCGCCACCACTTCGGTACCTTCAATGGCCGCAATCTGCTGTACATGACCAGATCCGCGGGACCCCACGCCTATAAACGCACATCTCACCGTATCCAGTTTCGGGGCGGAAAAGCCACCCATATAGGTAGCACCGGGCTTAGCTGCCGATATATTATTTAAATTGTGGTCCGTTATGGAATTGGACCATGCAGGCGCCATAGCCAAACCCATTCCTGCAATGGATGTTTTTCTTAGAAAATCTCTCCTGTTCGAATTCATTGTCTGTATTTTGATTAATTAAATATTTGAGTTTATCCAGTATTTTGTTATTGCCATATACAAATACGTAACCTTCGGTATAAGTACCTTGTTAGTTATTTGGCATGGATTTATATTTGTTTACTTCATTCTCCGTAACGCTCGATTTACTATTCCCAAAGGAAGCCCTGACATAGGTAAGCACATCAGCCAATTCTTTGTCTGTCAAAAATTTAAAACTGGGCATTTCCTGATTATATGATTTACCTTGAACCTCTAATGGCCCGGACAAACCACTTACCACAGTCCGTATCAATCTTTCCTTATCAGCAACTCCCTCAGTTTTGGATATTGGAGGAAAGAAACCATCACTACCGGAACCATCGGTTTTATGACATGAAGCACAATATTTTTGATAAATGGCCATACCTTCGCTATGTACGGTCCCATCCATATTGGCCATAGCTTCTACATCAAGAGGCGCTTGCTTTTCAGTCATCTCAGCCAACCTATTTCTTAAATCTTCCCCTGCTTGGTGAATTCTAATTATTCTGTCATCATTCTCAAATGGTAATTTTGCTGGACTATAAAATTCTGGATTGGCAATTGGATGCCAGTCTTTATTGCTTGTACATATATAAATATCTCCATTCGGTGCAGAGACTACATCCCTTATCCTTCCAAACTGTCGGTTAAAAGCCACAGTTTCTTCTTCTATACCAGTTCCATCCGAAGAAAGTTTCAAAACCCTTAAACTCGTGCCTTTTAGGGAGCCAACCAATAGACTATTATTCCATTCCGGGATTGTTTCTGACCCATAATAGTCTATACCTGCTGGGGCTATGGTTGGAGTCCAAGATTTAATAGGCTCCGTTATTGTAGAGTCTTTGCAATACCCAATTTCATAGGGCTCATTACAGTAACCTGTTACATCTGGCCAACCATAATTGCTTCCTGCTTCAATAATATTTATCTCATCATCATTGGCTTCTCCATGTTCTGAACTATATAATTTACCATTGGCTATCACCAAACCTTGAGGGTTTCGGTGTCCCCATGACCATATAGGGTTATCTTTAATAGGATTATCACTTGGGATAGTCCCATCAAGATTAAGTCTCAAAACCTTTCCCGTTAATACAGAAACACTTTGGGCCATTCTTTTATTTCCAGCATCACCCAAGCTTATAAAAATTTTATTTTTTGGAGAAATAACAATTCTACTCCCGTTATGATACGTGGCGCCAGGAATGTCCTCTAATAATATTTTTGGACTTTCCAACCTCCCTTTGCTGTAGGTATATCTAACTAACTTAGAATGTAATTCATCATTCTTTAAATAGGTATAGTGTAAAAACACATATGGATGTCGTGCCATATCCGGGTGAACCACGAAACCTAATAATCCATAGGACTTTTTAACCAATACGTCCTCCAGTCTTAAAAGTGTTTTTATCTCCCCTGTAACTGTATTTAACTGGTTAACTGTTCCTTCTATTTCCGTAAACCATAAAATATTACTATCATCATTACCCCAACATAAGTCCCAAGGATTGTTCAAATTTGAAGCAACAACAGATATTGCCAATTGGGAAGTTTCCAGCGTTTTTTTGAATAAATGTTTCTGATAGGATACTTCTTCAGGCCTCTTTTTATTTTGTTCCAAACAGGAAAAATTCAATACTACCAACAATAAAACATAAGGACTGAGCCTCATTGCAACTATATTTCGTTTTAATTTCATCATGTTTTTTAATATTAAGCATCTGCAATGGCCCATAGAAAACATTAGGTTATCCCACAAAAAATTTGAGGTAACAAAACATTGGAAATTTTAATTACCGATACGCAGACATAATTCCAACACCTATTTTTGCCTTCTTCCCATTGCTTTTAAAGGAACTAACCCAATTCGGGACCTGCAATTAAAAACTGTTTATTTGCTACCCCCGAAAAGGAGTTATTTTTTAAATACATTCTTGTGAATGAGCGTTGAAAGGAAAACCCTAAAGAAGTTAATCGTTGTTTAAATGCAACCTGATGGTGCAAAACGTCGATTACAACGGACTGACCAACGCATTGTTCAAGAATAGTTTCTAAAAGGTTTACTGCATCATCAACCGTTTCTGCCATAAGCGGACCTACTTGAAAGAAATTAAGGCCAATCCGCCCTAGCACATATCCTACGATACGTTCGTTTCTTAAAATACACCAAGTTTTATATCCATTTCTATTGATTAGCGAATTGATCAATTCAAATCTATCCGCCCCAAAAATTTTTAAATCCAGCTGTAATAATTCTTCAATATCGTCTTCCGATATAAGCTTAATATGTGCGATGTTCCTTTTGTCAGTATTTCCCTTAATCTCAGTTGTTACCATGCGGTTGATTTCCAATTCTTCATGGAAACCCAATTTTCTATAGACCGGTATTCCTGCAGGTGTTGCATCCAATTTAATTGATTTGCAATCCCCCAACTTTTCAATTACAGTATTTAATAAAGTTTTACTAATACCCAAACCTCGGAAGTTCTTAGAAACCAGCATCATTCCTATCCAAGCCACTTGATCTTTATAATTTACGGCAGTAACCGTACCTACTACTGCTCCATTATATACAGCTACAAGGCATAAATTAGAATTTAGGCCTAGGAGCATCCGCCAATCCTCCTTTGTTTGATTCCAATTTTCATCAAACACCAATTGCATTGCCCCGGAGATATCGGCATTGTCCATTAGTCTTACAACTATATTTTCTAGATCAATTCTCATATCAATCTACTATTGGAGCCAGGCCTCTAAATTTTTAGTGACAAAATGGTCATCATTTAATTCAGGATATGCTTTATAAACTCTATCTATTTCCGCTTTTTGCTTTGAGCTTAAACAATCGTTTTCATTCAAGGTCCATGTACCCTCTAAAAGACCCTGTCTCCTTAAAACTTCAAGCAGCCCCACGATACAACCTGAAAAATTATTGGCAGCGTCAAAGAATGCAGCGTTGCTATCTGTAATTTTCGCAGCCATGGTCAGAAGCTTCCCCGAATCATTGGCATACACCCCTTTTTTAATGTCCTCTAAAAGAGTAACGGCTTCTTTTGCCCATACCGACCAATGCCCTAGTAGCCCCCCTACAATTCTCTTATTTATGACCTTACCTCCCGACTGAATCTGGAATTCTGTCATCAAATCCACCAAGATGTTATCATCATTACCGGTATATAAGGCTATTTTTTCCGCACAACCAGATTCTACAACTGCACGCGCTACATCGAAGGTTTGATACCTGTTAAAAGGAGCCATTTTAATGGCAACCACATTCTTGATCTGAGCAAATTCATACCAAAAGTCAAAATCCAAATACCGACCTCCTACAGCGGTCTGCATATAAAACCCTATTATTGGCAGTACTTCGGATACCGCTCTACAGTGATCCAACAATTGTTTATTGGAAGCATCGGGCAAGGAGGCTAGACTTAGTAAAACAGCGTCATATCCAAGATCAACGGCCAATTGAGCTTCCTGTAACGCTTGGTTTGTATTTCCGATTACACCCGCAATTCGAACGATAGGCCTATTCGATTTTAAAGCATAATTGTCAATTTCTTCTTTGGCCAACTCTAATACAGGCTTAAATAGATTTACATCCGGCCTTCTAATCTCGAATTGGGTGGTATGAACTCCTACCGCCAAACCACCGACTCCGGCATCCAGATAATATCTTGATAACGCCCTTTGCCTTTTCTCATCTAACTTTCTATGTTTATTTAAAGCCAATGGGTGTGCCGGAATAACCGTCCCCTTATGAAGAAGTTGCATTGCTTTGGTTGATAATATATTATTGTTCATATGTACTATCTAAAATTAATTATCGCTATTTCTGGCTTACCAGTGTTAGCCATTTATGTATTCGTAAAAAATAATTCTTGATGTTTTATCAATTCCATTCCGTTTTGGGTCCATAATTTATCCTTGCACAAAAATTAGAATTAATCAACCTACCTTAATACTTACCATCTTTTACTTCAAAATGTGTTGGTTTCCCATGAACTCTTTGTTCTGAATTAACCCAATCCGCAATCCATTTGATCATTTCGTCAACAGAAACCACTGGCTTGCCCATTGATTTAATAATATTGGAGGCGTTTGAAAGCAGGGCAACTTTATCTTCTTTTCCTGTAATTACCACTTCCCTACCCATAAGTTTTCCCAATTTCTTGGCTACATCATGTATTGAGATTCTTTCCAAGCCTGTAAGGTTCAATATTCGAGCTGGATTTTCACACAACATTAATGAACGCAGTACAAAAGCGTTGGCATCGCCCTGCCAAATAATATTGGCATAACCCATTGTAACATCCACCGGTTGGTTATTTTTAATTTTTAGGGCTATATCCACTAAAACGCCATAACGCATTTCAACCGCATAATTGAGCCTGATCAAGGAAATGGGGGTTTTATGTTCCAAACTCCCATATTGAAATAGCCGCTCTCTCCCCAAGCATGATTGTGCATACTCTCCGATGGGCAAGGCTGGATCCGATTCCAATGAACCTCCTGAATCTATATTGACCAAAGGATAAACACAACCTGTAGACAGGGCTACGATACGGGAATTTTTATAGTGGTCCACCACTAAACCTGGGATAAAGGAATTCATAATCCAGGTGTAGGGTTCATTACCGTCAGTCCCAAATTTAGTACCTGCCAAATAAATGACATTCTCCACTTTCGGCAAGCTTTTTACAAATTCTTGATCAACAAGATCCCCTGATATTATTTCTATTCCGAGCGATTCCAAATAATCTTTATTTGTAGGTTGGCTAAATCTGGAAACACCGATTATTCTCTTTTTTATACCCGCCATATCACAGGCTCTTTTGGCCATATGGGCCATTGAAATACCCATTTTCCCGGAAACTCCTAAAAAGATTATATCTCCTTCCAGTGTCTCCATCATCTTTACTACTTCTGGAGTTGGTCTTGATATCGCTTCTTCCAGTTCTTCTTCATTCTTAAAAAATTCAGGATATGTCTTTATCATCGTTCTTAATTATTAATAGTTCCATTTAAATTTCAACACATTTTATACTGCTAAATACCCAATAAGTTTTCCATACATAAAATAGACCAAAACACTTATAAGTATAAACCCAACTACAGCCATGAAATTCTGTAGATTATTGTTCCTATACTTACCCATTATGGACTTGCTATTAAGAACTAAAAATAGCCCTATGGCAATAAGTGGTACACCTAATATAGAAGATGCCTGGGCCATTATTAAGGCGTAAATAACATTTCCCCTAAAAAATACCGCAATCACCATTCCTGCAATCAATATTATGGCTGTAAATACTTTGGGCATTTTCTCATTCATTGAACTCCCCATTCCCATGCTATCCGCTAACAATCCACCGCCAGTAACCGAATTGACCAAGAGGGAGGAAAATGCAGCTGCCATAAACCCGAAACCAAATATATATTTAGCAAAACTTCCTAGCAGCATTTCCAATTGGATCGCCATATCGGCTGCTGAGTTCACCGATATTCCCCTTGGCTTTAAGGTTGCAGCAGCTGTAATAATAACCAATATTGATATTAGTGCAAGAAGGGATACACCAATTTTGGTGTCCCGTATACTTCGCGGCAAATCGGCCAACTTCCATCCCTTTCCCTGTACAAGGTAGGATTGGTAAAATGCATTATGTAATACGAATGTTGTCCCCACTAGGGCTGCTATTTCATTAAAATTATCACTTGAGACGGCACTTGGGATAAACCCCATGGCCGCAGCTTCTAAATCTGGCCTTATAAATATAAGGTTTACAATAAAGGCAAGAATTAGGATTACTACCATAATCATCATAAGTTGCTCCAGTGCTTTGTATAAATTCTTTGAATAAAAAACCAATACTATCGCCAAGGGTGTAAATATAAATGGCCAAATAGTTTCGTTAATTCCGGTTAAAGTCTTCATGCCCATTCCAACTCCTAAATTATTACCAAATTGAAAGCTTAGGGCTGCTAAAAAGGAACATACACCAATGGCAATGGAAAGCCACTTGCCATATTTTTCAGATATCACCTTAAGCAATGATTTTTCATGTAAAACTCCAAAACGAACACTCATTGTGGTATAAACGCTCATGGAGATTGCGCCCACCAATATTACCCATAAAAAAGAATAACCGTGTGTAGCGCCTATCTTAGAAGAAACTGTGATGCTACCAGGTCCTAAAACCACAGCGGCAATAATAAAACCAGGTCCTAATGACTTGAAGAAATTCTTAATTTTAAAATCCATATTATCGTTATTATAAAAATATTAGAACCACCCCAGTGAATTATTAATGCCCTAAGATGTTGTATTCAACAAAATGGGAAATATGCTTAGGTCCTACAAGTACTATTTTGACGGTATAAATTGAATCTGTAAAATGCCCTATCCGTATCTATTATTATAATCTTGGTATAAACTTTACAAGGACAGGTTGTGACAATTGTTCATACAGTCTTTCTATTTTTTCAGAAGGGCCTTTATTATTGAATCCAAAAATGGAATACACATTTTCTTCAAAGTATTTACTCCCTTTGGGTACTTTTAAGACTCCACTATCTACAAATCTTCTGTCCCAATATCTACCCTCATTTAAGGCGTATGAAATTTTGGTTTGTGAATCCATCATTGGGGACATAACGCCACTTAGGTTTTTATAATCAAATCCAATTCTTAAACTTGCAAAACCATATTTAGTACTATCATTGTAAAAACCAAACCATTTAGCATCTGCATCAATCGGTTTTTTCCTCAATTCCTTTATGGAGTAATGAGGTATTAAAGGGAGGCTATCATATAATGGTACTGTCTTTACTTTCCCATCCGCAAGAGGGAAAATCGCATGGGTAAAAAACTTATCCATAGTCATTTCATCATTCCGTAACATGGTCAGTGATAAGCTGTCTATCATTGTCATTTCTGACGAAAAACCAAAAAAAGGCTTGCCTGCATAAAACTTATATTCTCCTTTTAATTGAATTTCTTCATAACCTTTAACTTTTCCTGACCGATAAACAGAAATCATATATGGGCCTCTTTCTATAGATATCGAATCAAATTCTTGAATGTGCGCCATTGTTTTATAGTCTTCATTCTCCTTTTGAAAACTTGGCGCCCAATGCATTTTAATATTAGTTCGCTCCAATGTTATACCACTGTGCTCTTTTAAGGAAATTGAAGTAATTTGTCCAGGGCCCAATACAATATTGTTTGAAGACTTTTTAGCGGTAAGGTCTGCCTTATAAAACTCATTCTCAATAAATAGATTTAATCCCTCCCCTTTCGCTATAAGATCGGTAGTTGTCTGCACATTATCTCCAATTACGATATCATATTCTTTAGTTTCATGGGCTCGAATACTAATTGGAAATAAACAATGAACAAGATTAGATTCTAACAAAACCTTGGAGCGATTTAAAATCTGCCCTTTTATTACGTTTCCATCTTCGTTATTACGTAAGAACAGTGCCTTATTCTTAAGACGTTGTGCCGCTATAGGAATTTTTACTTCAATATACTCCAGATCACGCGTAATGCCAGCAGGTTCTGTAAGGTATAAATCGCCAATAACACCATTATCCGTGCAAGAAGATAACAGCATTAATGCCGCACTAAACAACACATAAAGCGATCGTGTAAAAAATATGATTCTAGATTTCATTGTTGTACTAGTCTAATAGTCCTTAATGTTTTTTCAACCTAAACTAAATCCAGTTCCTCCTAAAGGAGAATTTTAGAGTATCAAAACTTTTCTCCCTGCATTGCCGGGTCAAACTCAAAAGCGCCGATATCTGGTCTCTTATTATAATATAATGGCCCCACACCTTGACCTTTATGCCAAGTGAGTGCCTTGTCTAGTATCAATTCCTTGGTGTTATGATCAATAGATAAAATAATTGCTCTGTCCAACTGTCCATCTAGCTGTATGACATCCCCCTCAATTATCCCAAAACCATCTGTAAACCAACCGGAATCGGCTACTTTCATAACCTTACTATTTAATCCTACGTTCGTTGTATTCGTTAAAAAAACTCCCGCATCTATCATCGGGCTATCTGCCATTAATTTAAATTCCCTATTTAACGGATCGGTGAATTTTGGCTCTACTCTTAAACTGTTTTTAATAAAATCACTCCTGTTCAACTCCCACCAACTAAGTGGCATAAGGGGTTCATTGGAAGTAGAATTTCTTGCGCCATAGGAGATTAAATAAACCTCGTCATTGTTAGCGCCAAAAATATTGTTGTTGTCGAATAGCACATTATCCAACCTACTGGTATAAATCTGTATTGGCTTGTTGTCCAATTCAGAATACCAGGTCCAGCGATTGTCATTTTTAACAAACCTATTATTATAAAAGATGTTGTTTTTGATTTTTTGATCATAAAATTTTGCCTTCCCAACAATACTATTGGCAATTCTAATACCTCCAAAATCATTCTTATAAAATACATTTTGATAAATCCTATTCCCGTAATTATTTGCAGCCTCACCACCATAAATTGAAAGGGAAATTGGAGGCCCTGTGCATTCATAAAATACATTGTTGCGGATTATACCATTTTGACCGGCGTATTGAATTCCGGCATATGGGGAAGCATTACCTGAAGATGGAGTATGCGCAAAGATGTTTCCTTCAACAACATTGTATTTTGTATCATCATAGGAGTTCAACTTAGGGTAGTCCTCATTTCCATACCCTGCATTTTCACAATCATAGATTTCTCCTATTTTTTGAAGCTCATTTTCAAAATAATTATTTTTGACCACATTAAAGTTACTACACTTAAAAACCCAAAGTACATGTGTAGCTTTTGTTATTCTATTTCTCTCAACTAGACTATAATTGCAATCCACAAAAGCCAAATTATCTTGTGTGGAATCATGTAGACTATTATCTGAAAATATGGTAAAGTTGCATGATTGTAGAAACACACCAGTTTTAGAACTGCCAAAACCTTTAGCTCTTTCAAAAACATTATTCTTTATTACCAGATGATTGCTACCCAAAGCATTTAGCCAACGCTCAACATCACGAATAATTAATCCTTCAATCTTTATATAATCCTGATTTACGATCCATATTGCAGGCGAAAGAACGGAACCACTTAGCTCGACTTTTTCGTTGCCATAATTTTTATAGGAAATATAATTCTCCTCCGTACCGGAATTTTGAGGGTTTAATTGCTCTGTATAATTTCCTTCCCTAATTAACACAGAAGTACCGGCCATAGCAATGTTTGCAGCGGTTTTTATTCTTTTGTATGCATCACCATCAGAACCACTGCAGTTGCGATTGACCACAGAGTAATTGCCACTGCAATCTGTAGAAAGTTGGCCATCTACATAAATGAATTGTGCTGATAATGGATAAAAAGAAAATAGTAATATAAAAATCAATACTTTGGCAAAAATCATGTACGCACTTTTGTATATAGAATTTTTTCAATCTTAGTATTCATCCTAACAAAATTGTTGTTGGATTGTTGTTAGTCAAGCCAGACTCCGTTTAACATTACCCTCTCAATATTGTACATGTCTTTGATATTGGTAATCGGGTCTCCTTTAATTAAAAGTAAATCAGCTTGTTTGCCCTTTTCAATACTTCCAAGGCGATGGTCTATCTTTAAAAATTTGGCATTCTCAATGGTAGATGCCTTCATAATATCAACATTATCCATTCCTGACCTCGCCAGTAAATCCATTTCATGTTGAAATGACCAACCCTTTTCTGCGTAAGGAACCCAAGGTCCATGAGAACCTACTGCAAGTCTAACATTAGCTTTAGCACATCTCCCGATAAATGCG
Source organism: Arenibacter catalasegens (assembly GCF_002909235.1). Classification (GTDB taxonomy): domain Bacteria; phylum Bacteroidota; class Bacteroidia; order Flavobacteriales; family Flavobacteriaceae; genus Arenibacter; species Arenibacter catalasegens. Next base: position 80,147 of record NZ_PHQQ01000019.1, on the reverse strand, counting down.
CTCATATTTTGAAAGGCCTTTAAGGCAGTACTGTCTTTCTTATCACCTTCAATTTTATATTCATAAGGTCCCAAAGTAGCGGTTAAAAAAGTACGATGTACCTCAAAAAATTTAATCAAGGAATCTGCTTTCTTTCCATTTACATCAATATCTCTCCACATTTCCAAACGTCCAGAAAGTCTTTCTTTATTATTGGCAAGCATACCTTGTCGGAACTCCTCAGCTCTTTTTCTGGAAACTAAGGCCGTACCAAGAGATGTTACATGCTCAACTCCGTCCAATCCGGCCAATACTGCCTGACGAACATCTGTAATTTCCAAATGAGCGGTAACAGGCAACCCATGGGCATGAGCTATATCACATACTTCTTTAATCAACTCAAGGGGTAATCTGTGATAAATTTTTATAGCTGAAACGTTCTCACTAATCAGATAATCCATGGCCTCCCTAACTTCGGCCTTATCCCTAACCATATAGGAATCTGTTGGCCAGGTGGGCGGGGGAGAATCTATATGTGGGCCTGTTAAAAATAATCTGGGAAGCGGGTCACCGGTCTGGCGTTCAAAATCAAAAGCTTCTATCCATTGGCCCGGATCTCTTACCGAGGTTACACCGTTACGAACAAATTTTGTAGGGAAGTGTTTAACGTGGTCATAGTGAAAATGGGCATCGATCAAACCCGGCATTAAGGTAAGACCCTCACCTTTAATAATTTCAGCATTCTCTGGGACATCGATAGTATCTTCTGGACCTACTTTATCAATAAGACCATTACGAACAATAACGGTAGAATTATGGGCGGTGGAATCTCCCAATCCGTCAAAAAGGGATACCCCAACAATGGCAATTACATTGGCACCAATTGCAATCTCTTCATGGTTTATCTCTAATGGGGAAAAATCAATTTTCTCCTTAGTTTCCTGTTTTTGACTCCCCTCATTACAAGAGAAAAGCACAGACAAAATTGATAGAGATATTAAGATATATTTCTTCATTTTAGTATTAATTTATGACACAAATCCAATAAGCTTAAATTCTTTTTGTTTTCATCAAAATAAAGGCATTCTTCCTGAGAATGAATGCCTTTAAACAACTAAACTAACTCAACTAACTTTTTTTTAGTAACCTGGATTCTGTACAAAATTCTGATTCTTGTCTATTTCACCTTGTGGAATTGGCCACAAGTATCTAAACTCACTGAAATTTGATTGTGGTTCCAATCCGCTAGGACCAAAGACTTCACTTCCTAAATCTCTACGTACAATGTCATACCATCTTTTAAATTCAAATGCTAATTCTATACGTCTTTCTTCCAAAATAATGGTTCTTAGATCGTCTATATTAGTTCCTGCCAAAACATCTGCAGGAAAAATGGAGGGGGCATATGTTCCATAACCACTTCCATAAAAATCAATCGTTCCCGCATTTCTAGCACGACCCCTAATTTGATTAACATACCCTATTGATTCAGGGGAAAGACCTAATTCATTCGCAGATTCTGCGGCTATAAGCAACACTTCGGCATACCTAAAAGCTGCGTGGTCAAAATCAGATCTCCACCCGGCAGTAGTCCTTCCTTCACCTGTAAATCTATTAAACTTTGCTATATGAGGTCTAGCCACCTCGAATTCAGAAAATGGCCTGACAATATCTGTATCATCAGCCAATATCAACGAATCGGCCATACTCACTTTTAGTCGATAATCATTGGAATCCCAACTATTGTACACGTTAATATGGGGAACGAGCATACTCCATCCCCTAATAGGCTTTGCACCACCTTCAACACCATTAAACGGACCGATCTTATTATCATTTTCATAGGTGGCTGGATTTGGATTTTCTCCTGTTTGATTCCCTGTAAAATCAATTGAAAAAATATACTCTTGGGAAGCCCATTGTTCACTTTCCCTAAACACATCTTGGAAATCATCTTCCAATGCGTATTTTAAGTTCCCTGCATTATCTATCACCCATTTAGCCATATCGTAGGATTGTTTCCATTCTTCCCTAGTCATATAAATAGAGGCTAAATATGAGGCTGCTGTTCCCTTTGATGGTCTGGACCTTACACTACCACGTGAATCCATCTCCAGATTATCAAAGGCGAATGTCATATCTTCTATAATCTTCACATATATTTCATCTGTTGATGATAATTCTATGCTTAACGGATCAACTATATCAGGACTATCTATATAAGGAAGATTGCCATAAAGCCGAACTAAATGATAATACAAAAAACCTCTAACAAATCTTGCTTCACCTTCTGCTATGTTTTTATCTTCCTGATCAATGTCATCACCTAAAAGACCTACACCTTGAATAGAAGTGTTCGCGGTGGCAATAGCTTGATATGCCGTAGCCCAAAAATCACGTACAAAAGAATTTGTAGGGGTAACCAAGAAAGGACTAAACTCGGTATAATCGCTAAATTCAAGTCCATTATCAACCATATCACTTGACAGTTGCAAAGGCGTGGTAAGTCCACTTCCGTAAAAATTTGAGGATGCCATTAAACCGTATGTGCCATCGGTCATTGCGTTTACATCATCTATAGTATTAAAGAAACCCTCTGGACTCAATGTCCCTACCGGTTCTTCATCTAATTTTGCACAGCCAACAACAAATGTCAAAATAGCTAGTGCAGAAAATTTTATTATATTCTTCATAATTATATTTTTATTTATTGTTGATTACTAAAATCCGATGTTTAGTCCCAAAGTGTATGATTTCACATTTGGATAACTACCATAGTCAAGTCCAAGATTACTACTGGAACTACTATATCCTACCTCAGGATCAACGCCTTTATATTCGGTTAACGTCAATAAATTTTGACCACTTATATAAATTCGTGCTGATGTTAAATTGATTTTGGACAAAAGTGATTCAGTAAAATTGTAACTTAAAGAAACATTTTTCAACCTAACATAACTAGCATCATCTACCCATCTATCGGATGTCACAAAACTTCTGCTGATTCTTGCCTCGGGAATATCCGTATCCGTATTCGTAGGCGTCCATCTATTAAGGGCTTCAGTCGTTACATTGGTTCTTCCGTTTAAGGCTCCTAACTCCATAAGGGAGTAATTTAGCATTTCACCACCTTCTGATCCTTGAATAAAAATATTAAGACTTAGGTTCTTATAACTAAAATCATTATTCCATCCCCAAGTAAAATCAGGATGAGGGTTCCCCATAACACTACGATCATCATCTGTTAGTTCCCCATCCTCATTCAGGTCCTTGAATTTTTCACCACCAACGTCTTCACCACCTACAAGTACCTCATCGGCAGATTGTACAACTCCGTCATAAACATAACCCCAAAACTGACCCACGGATAGGCCTTCTCTCAATATTTGTGTATTCCCTGCTCCAGCTAACGGTGCCGAAGAATAATAAATATCATTGCCTTCAGTATCGTTCTCAACAAGTTTGATAATCTCATTTTTATTAAATGAAATATTTGCAAATGTTTTCCATTTAAAATCACTCGGAAAAATAGTTGCGTTTAGTGCTAATTCAAATCCTCTGTTTTCTACAGTCCCTATATTTTGTAACTGTGTCTCAAACCCAGTATAAGTTGGCGTAGGAACATTGAATAAAAGATCCTCTGTTCTCATGATATAATAATCTGCCGTAAATCCAAATCTGTTCCCTAGGATTCCAAAATCCACACCAATATTTGTCTGTGTAGTCGTTTCCCATGATAAATCGTTATTGGAAATGGTTGAAGGCCTTAAAGCAGTAACAGTACTTCCTTGAACAGTTGTAAAAACATCCGTAAATGAGGCTAATGATTGATAAGGGCTTATCGCCTGATTACCTACTTGACCATAACTAGTACGAAGTTTTAGCAAGCTAATGGTACTCGAATCGGATAGAAAATCCTCATCAGAAATTTTCCAACCAAAAGCAGCAGAAGGAAAAAATCCATATTTATTGTTTGCTGCAAATACCGAAGCCCCTTCATAGCGCCCTGTAAACGTAAATAAATACTTATCGTTCAATGTATAATTAACTCTTCCGAAGAAAGCTTCAAATGCTGATTTTGTCAATTCCGAATCAACAGAAGGTGTGTTTGTACCCGCTCCTAAATTCCAATATGAAAAAGAATCAGAAATAAAGCCAGAAGCTATAGTTGTTGAAAGTTCCGTCCTATCTTTTTGATAAGAATAACCGGCCATCAAGGATACATCATGAATGTCCCCAAATATTTTGGAATAATTTAAATAATTTTCATTGATTAAACTAGTATACTTAACATTTGTAAGAGTAGCCTCGCCCCCAGTACTACTACCGCGCTCCAAGGTTGTTGGGTAGTACTGACCTGTTCTAGAACCACTCACTTTTACACCTAATGTAGATTTAAACTTTAAACCTTCGGCAATACCGATTTCCGCATAAACATTTCCTTGAAACAAATCTCTTTCAACTTCGTTTTGGTATTCGGTTGCCATAGCATAAGGATTATCGATAGGATAACCTACAACACTTAATGAATTATCGCCATTTTCATCTTTAACCCCTTGGGTAGGTGAAAATTTATAAGCCCCTGATACAACGCCAGTTTGCGAAGCATCACCGCCTTCTTGGGTTCTTACCCCATTTCGATTGGTTCGTCGTGCAAATATACTTGACCCAATATTCACAGACTCTGACACCTTTAAATCTAAATTGGAAGTAATAGAATATCTTTTATAATCCGAATCCTTGATAACACCTTGCTGATCATAGATTGCGCCGGACAAATAATAAGTTAATTTATCTGACCCACCAGCAACTGAAAGTTGATAATTTTGAACTCCTCCGGGTCCGTAGATTTCATCTTGCCAATCGGTACCTGTTCCCGTTAATTCAGGAACAAAACTAGGATAAAGCTCTTGTATGTAGTCGGTAAATTGATCTGCATCAAGTAGGTCTAGCGTATTTATTTCTTTTTGAGAAGAATATGATGATGAAAAACTAAATTGTGCTTTTCCTTCAGTCCCCCTTTTTGTACTTACAATTACAACTCCATTGGCGCCTCTAGCACCATAGATAGCTGTAGATGAAGCATCTTTAAGAATCTCTATGGACTTAATATCCTCAGATGGAGGCATAGTCCCACCAATAAATCCATCAACAACTATTAAAGGATCATTTCCGGCATTAATTGAGGTATTACCACGAATTTGGATACTATACTCTGACCCAGGTGCACCATTCGTGGATTGCACTGTAACTCCGGCCGCCCTACCCTGTAAAGCTTGGGCTGCATCCACAACTGGAAAAGCCACTAAATCCTCTGAACTCACAGAAGAAACAGAACCTGTTAAGTCACTCTTTTTTACACTTCCATACCCTACAACAACAACTTCATCTAATCCTGCAGCGTCTTCTTCCAATTTTATATTGACTAAAGTCCGACCATTAATATCTACCTGTTGGGTCGCAAAACCAAGATAGGAAACAACCAAAACTGCATTGGGGTCATTTAATACAATAGAAAAGTTACCATCAAAATCGGCCTGTGTACCATTAGTGGTACCTTTTTCCAGAATATTTGCCCCGGACAATGGCACTCCCTTATCATCCGTTATAGTTCCCGTTACTGGCTGTTGCTCTTTTTCAATTTCAATAAAGCTCTGGCTTGGGGCTATAGATAAAACGGAAGTTGTTTTTTTATCTACTTCTTTTAATATTATTTGCTTTTTTAATACTTCATAGGTGATATTCGACCCAAGAAAAAGTTTGTCCAGAATATCAAAAATCTTTTCCTTATCGGCCTTTATATCTACTACCCTTTTTATATTAATTTTCTTTGTGTCCACAAAAAACTTAAACTCTGAGATGGTTTCGATCCTGTTAAGTACCTCACTTAACTTTACGTCGTTCATTTCTAGAGAAATTCTTGTTTTTTGGGAGTAGGTAGTGGCGTTAATCTGCAACATACAAACTAAAAGGAAAAATGCAGTTAACTTCATTTTAAGATCCCACTTTAGGGTGAACATAGACGAACACCCGATTATTATCAGTTTTTTCATACTTTTGTTAAGGTTATTAATTGGTTACACTTTTTTTTGACCACTCTTTAAGTCGGGAAATGTTACTAGCATTTTCCGATTTTTTTTAGGAGCCGATCACATTAAATATATTGATCAATTCATAGGCAATATCTGTTTTTAACTTTTTAATTTATAATTATTTGATTGTCCTTAACTGAATATTCAATTCCGTAAGTTCTATCCAGTATTTCCAGTATCTCTTCTATGCTTTCTTCCTCAAAATTACCACTGAAGGTATTATTATCTAAAGCCTTGTTGCTATTAACAATGGTTACATTATAGCGTCGCTCCAATTGTTTGCGGATAATTTTAAAAGGCATATCCCGAAATACAAGTTTGCCCTGCACCCAAGCCGTATATATTGAAGTATCTACCTTATCCGATTTAAAATCCTTTCGCTCCCTACTCCAGGTTCCCCTTTCTCCTGGAACCAATTGTAAATTCGTCTGTTTTTTATTCACTGATGTGGAATCGTACAACTGTACGCTACCAGAAACTAAGACTGTACTGGTTTCGATATCTTCACTATAAGCGGATACGTTAAATTCCGTACCCAACACCCGGACATTAACAGCTCCCGTATTCACTATAAAAGGATGCTCTGTATCCTTAGTCACCTTAAAAAAGGCTTCTCCTTTCAGGGACACTTGCCTATGATTGGCAGCTGTAAAACTTGTAGGGTATCTTAAGACAGATCCAGAATTGATATAAACAATGGTACCATCGGACAGTTCCAATTCGAATTTCTTACCAAAGGGAACACTTAACTCATTATACTGTATTTCTACCGATTTATTTAAAGGTATATACTTAATTTTATCTCCTGTTTGCACAGCTACTATATTACCTTCAGAATCCAGAATATTAGTACTACCTGTCTCTTTGATTATTTCTCGCTTTCCATTTCCCAAATTCAGGTTAACTTCTTCGTTCGCTATCGTAAGGTTTTCTTGAATATCATTAGATCCTAATAGGGAATTTAGGCCCAGTCCCAATCCTACTATACCGACAAAGATTGCGGCATATTTCCAAAATGCAGGAATAGCCCGTCTTTTTGGTTTTCTCAAAGGGACAGGCTGAAGTCTAATTTGATTCAGAAAATCTTTGAAGGCACTTTCTTGATCTACATTTACATATTTTTTGGATAACAGATAATCCACTTCCATAGAATCCAAAAAATACTCTTTTACCTCTTCCAATGGATAATCCTGAATATAATCGTACATCTCGGCCTCCCCAATTTTTCCATCCAGGTAATTTTGAATAAGACCTTTAAGTGTGCTATTTTTCATTTCCATTTATCGTTTACATAACTAAGACCCCAGTTTTATCCCAATCCCTACATTTTTTTAAATCTTTTTTTTAAATCTTTAAAATTTTAATGATTTTGGTCAAATTTCACTAATTTTCACAGAATTTTACATAGATTGATCACTTACCAACTACATTGTCCCTTTGCACAACAAAGAAATATTATTACTCGAAAACCTCAAGAAAGGAGATGAAAAAGCTTATCAGCATCTGTATGATCTGCATTATGCAAATCTTGTGGTGTATTGCTATAATTTAACCAAAGATCAAGACCGAGCAGAGGACATTGTGCAACAGGCATTCGTTAAAATCTGGATCAAAAGGGACACTCTACATATAAAATCTTCATTAAAAAGTTACCTCTACCGCACTGTCTATAATACCTTTCTCAAGGAATACCGAAAGCTAAAAAAAGAAGAGGTTGCACTTTTAGAGATCAAAAATTCTATCCTTATAGATTTTGTAGAAAGGGATGAAACTGTTTTGGAAGAAAAAATGAAACTGTTGGAATCGGCCATAGACCAGCTCCCAAAGAAAAACAAGGAAGTCTTTTTGCTCAGCAAGAAATCTGGATATAAACACAAGGAAATAGCTGCCCAGTTGGACATTACGGAAAAGGCTGTTGAAAAACATATTAGTAGAGCTACCCAAACGATAAAGAAATGGCTCAAGGACAAAAAAAACAGTTTGCTACTAGTATTCTTGTATTGTAGGACCTAAAATCTTTTGATTTCAAAAATTACGACAGTTACAAAACCTAACACCTTGAAAAGGTATTACAGGCCGGAAATTAATATGATTTGTTGTTATCTGGATAAAAAGGAGTTTGGTTTATACAATAAAGCATGTATATCTTTACCATCTTTCAAAATAAGTCTAATTCAATATTCCAAGAGCAAGAAAGTAATCCAAAAAAAATTGGCGTAAGCGTAATATATAGTCGGAAACGAATATGCTTCCATGGTATGGATTTACCCCTAGCCAAACGCTTTGGACTAGAAAATATAAACAAAAAACAGAAAATGACAGCTAAATTATTATTACTAATTTCATTTATCCTCTTTTCCAATTTTGGAAGTAGTCAAGGAGGTTTGCCAGAGTTAAAAGAAGAAAAAATTCAAATTAACACAGATGAAAAATGGTGGGGAGGAGCCATAAATGATGGTGTAATAATGCCTTTTGCAGTTGGTTACTCATATGATATGTATGGGAATTTAAAAGGTAATCAATCACAGCCATTACTTTTATCCAATCAAGGAAGAATAATTTGGTCAGAATCTCCATTTAAGTTTACGTTTTCGGATACCGAAATTATAATTCAGGGCATTGATCAGATACATATAACCGAAGGCAAAGAGAACCTCAAAAATGCCTTCAAATTTGCGTCCAAAAATTATTTTCCCCCAAATGGAAAGATGCCCGATAGGTTATTATTTGAGCAACCCCAATATAACACGTGGATCGAGTTAATTTACAACCAGAATCAAAAAGATATCCTAAAGTATGCCCATTCCATAATCGACAATGGTTTTCCACCGGGAGTATTAATGATTGACGACAATTGGCAAGAAGCTTATGGTAATTGGAAATTTCATCCAGAAAGATTCCCTTCGCCCAAAACAATGATAAATGAATTACATGAATTAGGGTTTAAGGTAATGCTTTGGGTCTGTCCTTTTGTAAGTCCGGATACTGAAGTATTTAGAAGCGCCGCAAAAAAAGGCATATTTCTTAAATATCCCGATAATCAAGCAGTAGCTGGTTTTCCTGAATCTTATTTTGAGAATGTTGCCATGATTGGTTGGTGGAATGGTTATAGCGCTTTATTAGATTTTTCTAATCCAGAAGCGAAAAAATGGTTTAAAGAAGAATTGCAATACTTAGTTGATGAATATAAGGTAGATGGTTTTAAATTAGACGCCGGGGATGCTGTTTTTTATCCATCTTGGTTAAATAGTCATGAAAGAAATATATTCCCCAATACCCATTCAGAATTATTTGCGCAAATTGGCCTAGATTTTCCATTAAATGAATACAGAGCTACCTGGAAAATGGCAGGCAAACCGTTGGCCCAGCGACTTCGTGATAAAGGTCATAATTGGAAAGATTTGCAAACCCTGATACCAAATATAACCGTTCAAGGCTTAATGGGGTATGCCTTCACCTGTCCTGATATGATTGGAGGAGGAGAATTCAATTCATTTATTAACACTACTACGATAGACCAAGAATTAATTGTACGTTCTGCCCAAGTTCATGCCTTAATGCCAATGATGCAATTTTCTGTAGCACCCTGGAGGATCTTGGACAAAGAACATCTTAGTGCCGTAAAAACAGCCATAGCCCTACGTCAGAAATTCACCTCCACCATTCTTGATTTAGCAGAGGAAGCGGCTAAAAATGGACAACCAATTGTACGCACAATGGAATATGTTTATCCAAATGCTCAATATGAAAATATTAAAGACCAATTCTTTTTAGGAGATGACTTATTAGTTGCTCCTGTCTTAAAGAAGAATCAAACGAACCGGATAGTAGTTTTACCAAAAGGAAAATGGCAAGGATTTGATGGAAAAATTTATTCTGGCAATAAAGAAATAACGGTTAAGGTTAAATTAAATACTATCCCATATTTCCAAAAAATAAAATAAATTCGGTCTAAAACAACGTATAGCGGTCACTCATTGCCCTGCCCCTGCCCGCACCTTGCTTAAGCGGCAGGATCAAACTGGTAGCCTAAAACCCCATTCTTTAATTTCCGGAATTAGAAATTGTTTTATAAACTATCTGCCTTAGCTAACATTGAAGGTGCTACTAAGCAACCATTTCGAAATATTAACATCTATGATTTAGTATTGAAAAACCCTAAATCTCAAAGAAATGAAAAAAATTCAATTACTCTTAACATTCATTGTTTTAAGCTTATTTCTTAACAGTTGTCTTAAAGATGAAGAAAAGGACAAAGAAAGAATAGTTGAAATGATAATATATCCAGAGACTGGGTATGGGGCAAGTGTTATGAGTGATATTTGGACTCAACCTTTGATTTTTTCGGATACCGATGACAGCCAAAAGCGCTTGTTGGTTGATATAATTGTTGAAGATTTTGATTTTGAGTATGAAAGGGGATTTAAATATACTTTAAAGGTTAAAAAAGTTTGGATGCATGAGCCTCCCCAAGATGTTTCTTCGGTTAAGTATGTTTATATAGAACTTCTTTCCAAGGAGAAAATTATTACCGAAGATAGCGAAGAAATCATTGACCTTTTTGTATCATCCAAATCGGTTAAGTTTACACCTAAATTTCCAAGTGAATTCGAAGAAAATGAATCCTCACCCAAGATTTATACTGCTTTACATTCCAAAAAGACTGACTCCGATAATTGGATGGTTCTCACTGAGATAGAAGGATTTGTTTTTGAAGAAGGGTATGAGTATGTATTAAGCGTAAATAAAATTACCAAGGCTGAACCATTCTCAGTTAAATATATATTACTGAATATCAAATCAAAAACCCTTAAAGACTAAAAGTAAAAGCGTTCAACACACCGTATAGAATTTACTGGGACAGTAATATATTCAAGGTTCGTAACACATTTTAAAGCAGAACAGTTTATCCCAATAGTTGAAGTTTAAATTTTAAACAGCGTAGTTACAATAATTCCTTTACTACCATTTAAAGTAACAGCCGATAATTGTTTTTCTTCTTTAACCTTAAAATTAAAGGGTGGCGCCAATAGATTTAAACCACTTTGCTTTTTTAGCCTAATTCCTTGTCCAGAAATAATCTCTTTGTTGGGTATAAAATCCCCTTCTGGTAAATGTTCCGTTAAAATAACATATTTATAATCTGTCAACTTACTTACTATTCTTTGTATTTCAACATTGGATAAATGCTGCAATACCTGTCTTAAAATAGCACAGTCCCCAGAAGGCAGGTCATCTACTGCGATATCCAAACAATGGAATTCCAAATTGTCTTCATTGAATTTTATTTTATTACGGGCTATTAGATTTGTAACTATATCTACTGCAATATATTTTTCTGTAAACTTTACCAATTCCCTGCCTACATTAAAATCGCCACAGCCAAGGTCACACACCACAAGTGGATTCTTAAAGGATGATAAAAATGATTTCAAAACTGCTAAGTATGGGTTTACTATCTCAGGATGATGCGACCCTACCCCTGAATAAAAATCAGATTTGTTATCACCCCAAAGTTTCATTGCATAAACCTGTTCCATCGCCTCTTTGGTCGGCCAAGCTGCCTTTATTCTCTTAGATTCATCTTCTTTCTTCTTCATAAACAAGCTATTGGCCCATACGAACTATAAGGGCCTATTCATATGCTCTTATGAGATAATACAACAAGCGTACATATCACAAAACTGACAACTCATTCTATAAAAATCTATTTAACAACATATATCTGTAATCTGTTGCATGGTTTTTAATGCTCTGGTTTGCCTATATTTATTACGTCCAAAATATTTAAAATTTTGTTGTGGCCACAAAAATACAAATCAAAACCCGCCCGAACGCCCGGCTGAATCACAAAGTTGGGCAGGTACCTTTTCGGTACGGGCAGGCAAAAAGCTTTTGCTAGGTTTGTACCTTTATTTAGAAACAAAGGTTATGGCCCTTAATTGCAATTGTGATGGCGGTACTAATTACGGTCTAGGTTACTGGGGCAAAATGGCCGATCGGTTCTGAAAACCAATTTTTACTCAAAATTAAATCGCAAGTAAAAAAGTCAAAAATGTTTATACAGCAATTGAACGAACTATTTTAAGATAATAAATATTAACGAACCTTATGTATTATTATTCGTGTCTTGCGCACATTGACCCTTGGAATTGTCCGCAATTGATTATAGACAAAACCATAGGGGCAATTTGATAAAATTTAAACAAGATGAGTCAATATAAACTATTTGAAACCGAAAGGTTAATCCTTAAACCAACTTCAGAAGAAGATGCCGAATTTATTTTTAAATTAATGAATACGCCCAAATGGGTAGAAAATATAGGAAACAGAAATATCAAATCTGTGGAAATGGCAAAAGATTATATAGAAAACAAAATGCAACCGCAACTTGAAAGACTTGGGTACTCCAGTTATACTATTATCAGAAAAATGGACAAGGCAAAAATTGGAGCATGTGGACTATATGATAGAGAAGGGTTGGAAGGAATTGATATTGGCTTTGCCTTTTTGCCCGAATATGAAGGTAAGGGGTTTGCTTTTGAAGCTTCCAACAAAATAAAAAATGTGGCCTTCAATACCTTTGGAATTAAAGCCATAAGTGCTATCACATCTAAAAACAATATTCCCTCCCAAAAGCTTTTGGAAAAACTTGGTCTAAAATTAACCGGAACAACAATACTCCCAAATGAAAATGAGGAACTTCTTTTATATAAAATTGAACAGTAAAACGGACTAAAAACACCAATGAAGTGGAATTCATAAAGTCGGCCGTATTATCAATATCTGAGAAAAGGAAAATTCTTGACCTATGGAACAACGAATATCCTGAAAAACTCAATTATAAATCACTGACAGATTTTGAAAACTATTTAGGTACTTTAACTGAACAATCTCACATTTTGATGTCAGATAACAACAAGGATATTAAAGGTTGGTATTTCGATTTTATACGAGAGAACAAAAGATGGTTTGCAATAATATTGGATTCAAAAGTACACGGATTGGGATTTGGAACTCAAATTTTAAATATTGCTAAAGAAAAAGAATTGGAATTGTATGGCTGGGTAATTGACCACAACAATGACAAAAAACAAAATGGAGAAATCTATAAATCACCTTTGAGTTTCTATATTAGAAACGGGTTCGAGGTACTGATGAAGAAGCGACTGGAACTCGACCTAATCTCTGCCGTACAAATCTATTGGAAAAAATAACGGCGTAAATTATGAGTTATAACTCCATTCCACCCTTTCTATAATTGATAAAAATCCCTATTTTTAACAGGCTCGATTATGAAATTCAAAATCTTATCCCAACCAAAAGTGTAACAGGTCGGATGTACTAGATTAAAATTATTGATTTAGCACATTATAGTGCATTAGATCAAAATATGTTAAATAATCCCTGAAATGTTACTCTTGGGAATATTCAAGAATCCAATTTTCAACACCAACATAAAATATGGAAACGACCAAAGATTTTAAACAATTTGAAAACCTAGAAGAGGAACAACTGCCCGTCGCCAAACATAAATTACATGATTGGACCCATTTCGCGGGACTATATGCTGCAGAGCATGTGGCAGCGACGGAATTTGTAATCGGGGCCACATTTGTTGCACTTGGCGCCAAAACAATGGACATTTTATTGGGCCTACTGATTGGAAATATTTTGGCCGTTCTTAGTTGGACTTTCATTACTTCCCCCATTGCAGTAGATACGCGATTGAGTCTCTATACTTATCTCAATAAGATTGCTGGAGATTCCATGACCAAGCTTTACAATTGGGCGAATGTGATTATCTTTTCAGTCATATCGGCCGCCATGATCACGGTATCGGCAACAGCGGTTCGTTTTGCCTTTGATATCCCTGCACAACTCAATTGGTACCCCACCAATCTCTGGTTTATTTTAATTGTATTCGGAGTTGGCATAGTAGTAGTATCCATTGCACTGTATGGATTTAATGCAGTTTCAGAATTTTCAGGAATTTGTGCTCCATGGCTATTCGTGATGTTCACTAGTGGGGCTATGGTACTTTTGCCCGCATTATCCCTTGATGTCCTAGCTAAAACTTTACCAACAGGGTGGGATGATTTTATTTCATTGGGCAATCAATCGATCTGGACGGGAATAGATAGTAACGGAGAGCCGGGTATTGGGTTGATCGAGGTGATAGGTTTTGCCTGGGCCGCCAATACCATTACCCATTTTGGTTTAATTGATATGGCCCTTTTGCGTTTCGCAAAAAAGAAAATTTATGGGCTGGCCACGAGTACAGGAATGATGTTCGGGCATTATGTTGCCTGGATCGCCGCCGGTATTATGGGAGCAGGGGCAGCGGTTATTTTAGGGAAATCTATAGTGGAACTTGATCCTGGAGATGTCGCCTACTATGCCTTGGGTTGGTCCGGGTTCGTTATTGTCATAGTGGCTGGTTGGACCACCGCCATTACTAACCTTTATAGGGCAGGATTGGCAGCGCAAGCTATTTTCTACAACCACTCTCGAAAGAAAACCACCATAGTGGTCGGTTTGTTAACTATCGCGATAGCATGCTTCCCTTTTGTGTTTTCGCAAATACTTCCGTTATTAACTTACGCGGGACTATTGGTAGTTCCAGTAGGGGCCATTGTATTCGCTGAACATCAAATCTTTCCCCGTATAGGATATACTAGATATTGGTCTTACTATCGCCAATTAACTTTTAGCACCCCGGCTGTCGCCTCATGGGCATTGGGATTGGTGTTCGGTTTTGGGTTGAACGCCCTTAACGTGATGTCTTTCTTTTATTTATTTATCCCTACTTGGGTATTCACTATTTTAGTTTACACCTTCTTAGCTGCCCGCTATGGTGCCAAGAAAGGATATCCGGAAGCCGAAAAGCAGGAAAAAATTCGCAATGAAAACATCGCACAATTCCAACAGCAAAAAGGAAAATTGGAAAAGGAGCATATAAAAGATACTTCCATTTTTTCCAGAATTTTAAAAATCGTTTCTATAATTGCCCTTATTATTACCTTAACACTAGCTTGTATTGTTCTTTTTGGTAGTTCTGATGAGGCTATTTATGTGGAAAATCGCGCACAATTTTATCAATACGCATTCATTTGTACCATACTTTATTTTGTTACGGCCTATTGGGCGTTTCAGCGGTTAAAACAAAGGCAAAAAAACTAACATAATGGATACTACTATTATACTCAATCAAAAGAATTTAACTCAAATTACAGACCGTATTACCAATTTGGATTACGATAGAAGCAATCTAAAATCAGGAATGGTACATATTGGTGTAGGTGGCTTTCACCGTTCGCATCAGGCTTTTTACACCCATGAACTTATGGAAAAATACAATGCTCCTGAATGGGGTATCTGTGGTGTAGGTTTGCGGGAAGGGGATAGAAAAATACACGACGTTCTTAAAAAGCAGGATGGCCTTTATACCCTTATAGTTAAGCATCCTGATGGAAAAATAGAACCAAGTATAATTGGTTCAATATGCGATTTCTTGCTAGGGGTCGATAACCCTAAGGCCGTCATAGCGCGCATGGCCGATCCTACTACCAAAATTGTATCACTCACCATTACCGAAGGAGGTTATAATTTTAATCCTTCCACAGCTGAATTCGATTTTGAAAATCCCGATATACAACATGATTTAAAATATCCAGATAACCCAAAAACGGTATATGGGTATTTAACTGCCGCACTAAAAAAGCGTCGTGATGCCAACTTAAAGGCATTCACAATAATGTCCTGCGATAACATTCAGCACAACGGCGACATAGCGCGTAAAATGTTATTATCATTTGCCAAGAGACAGGAGGCAATATTGGCGAATTGGATAGAACAAGAGGTGTGCTTCCCGAATAGTATGGTAGACCGTATAACGCCGGTAACTACCCAATCGGATATAGATTACCTTGCAAAAACATATGGAATAAAGGATGAGTGGCCGGTAACCTGTGAGCCATTTATTCAATGGGTCATTGAAGATAATTTTTCCAATGGGCGACCTGAATTGGAAAAGGTCGGTGTGCAATTTGTTCCCGATGTGAAGCCCTATGAAAAAATGAAACTCCGTTTATTAAATGCAGGGCATTCTGTTCTTGGACTATTGGGAGCATTACATGGGCACAAAACCATTAATGCCTGTATGGAAGACAAAACCTTTGTTACTTATTTGAGAACGTTTATGGACAAGGAAGCAACCCCGGTCTTGGATGAAGTTAAGGGGATTGATCTAAAGGATTACAAAGACAGTTTGGAGGCACGGTTTGCCAATCCCAACATAAAGGACAGTGTAAGCCGCATTTGTTCGGAGAGTTCTGCCAAACTGCCGAAATTTTTAATAGCGACCCTTGAGGAAAATTTAGCTGCAGGAGAAAGCATTAAATATGCTACCTTGGTTATTGCAGCTTGGTGCTACTACAGCGATAA
This sequence comes from Arenibacter catalasegens, assembly GCF_002909235.1. Lineage (GTDB taxonomy): Bacteria > Bacteroidota > Bacteroidia > Flavobacteriales > Flavobacteriaceae > Arenibacter > Arenibacter catalasegens. The sequence goes on along the minus strand of NZ_PHQQ01000019.1, from coordinate 63,630 downwards.
ACAATCGGATAAAAATGGGCACCCACTGGAGATTATCGATGCCATGAGTAACGAGCTTCACCAGGCAGCAGCAAAAACCGGTTCGGACCCACTGGCGTTTATTAAACAGCAATCCCTTTTTGGTAATCTTGCCAAAAATGAACGCTTTACGGAGTTATACACTGTTATGGTCCAGAAAATATATAAGGATGCCAATATCAAAAAGTATATGCAGGATATGCTTTAAAGGTCAGATTTTATATGAAAAATTTGCCTAAATTCTAAACTCTTTTTATTGATAAAATGAATATGATAATTAGGTTATCCGTAACCTTAAAATGTGGTGTTTTATCATATTAAATACCTAATCGTCAAATCATTATCTATTACACCTAAAATTCGATGATTTAAATCATGTTTGCAAATGATGCGTATTTGGTGTAAATTTACATCATATTGTAATAAAAAGTTATGGCAAGACAAAGTATTTCATTCACGGAACCCAATGATGAGTGGTTAAAAACTCAGGTAGACAATAAAGAATACTCAAGTAAAAGTGAGCTAGTCAATGATTTGATACGGCAGGCGAGAAAACAGCATATACAAATTGATTGGATAAGGGCTAAATTAGAACAAGCAGAAAATAGTGGATTTACCAATGATAATAAAGAAGAAATATTAAAACAGTCAAAGTCTTCGCTCAATGCCAAATTATAAATTAAGTACTGTAGCTAAAGTAGACTTAATTAGAATTCATCATTACGGAGTTAACAAATTTGGAATTGAACAAGCTGATAAATACTTTGATTCGTTTTTTGAATATTTTGAGATTATTGTTCAGCGCCCGTTCTCATTTGAATCGGTCGATTTTATAAAAAAGGGGTATAGACGTTGTGTCTGCGGGTCCGACAGCATTTATTACAGAATAAATGGTGATATTATTGAAATAATGACCATCATTGGAAAACAAGATTTGAACAAAATCATGTAACTTTCCAATTCAAAAACACTGTTACCAGAAAGGGCGGTTATACACCACTTTCTTTTACCACTTTTCATAACATCCACAAATACCTTAGACTCTTGACCAAGTCGAAAATTACGGCTTCTTTTTCCAAGGCACCGTTTCATACTTTGATCGTTTTCTTTAGAAGTAGAAATATTGCGCCTAAATAGTGTTTGAAATTGCTTATTGAATACCGAAAAACAGAGTGTACAAAGTGCCTGTTCCCCCAGCTCCCCCACCAAAATTTATAGCAATAGAACCATCTCCCTTTAAATCGCCCGCAAAGGAAATAGAGCGGGAAAAACGTTCCTCGGACTCTAAATTCAAATTAAAACCACCCTCACCATTATTGATCCTGTCGTAAGATTTAATGGTCTTATCCGCATTTAGGTAAAGTACATAACCCCAACCTTCATATTGTTGATTTGCGCCAGTAACCAAATCAGCTATTCCATCGCCATCAATATCCCCAGCTGCACACATGGCATGGCCAAAATTTGCCCCCAAAGTTCCGTTCGGATTTATATCCTCAACCAACTCATCTTCAAAACCATTCATGTTCTCTGCCAGTTTTAGCTTAGATACCACATTGTATGTTGAGTTATCCAAAGAAAGAATCCATATTGCGCCTTTCCCTCCATCGGACATAAAAGCACCTACAGCCAATTCTTTATTTCCATCATTATCCAGGTCACCAAGCATTGCCACTTCCCTACCCCCAAATTGGTCACCATCTTCAAGTCCAGATCCAAAACCACCTTGAGTTGAACTAATGGTCACCTTATCTGCATATATTACTTCAGATTCGCTATTTAAAAATAGGATATCTATCGCTCCACGGTTGTTACCCCCATCGTCAGACCCAGGAACACATGCGACTAGGTCAATCCTTCCATCTCCATTTATATCCCCAATAGCCGATAGTCCATTTGCAATAATATTTCCATTCTTGACGAAATCTTTTACCGTTCCATCAGTATTTAAATGAATAATATACAAAGCGTTATTGGGAGGTACCGGTGAAGCTACAGCAATGTCCGGAATACCATCCGAATCATAATCTCCAATTCCCGCTACACCATATCCAAAAAAGTTTCTCGCATTCAAAGTGTCTGTAAATCCACCTTCCAACATCGATATTTTTTGATTTGATTGTACGGTCCCATCGCTATTCATAAATAATATATAAACCGCACCTGCATCTGTAGCTCCATCATCATCGGATCGGGCTCCTACAACAAAATCTACCACGCCATCTCCATTTACATCACCTATTTTATCATGGTCCCTACCAAATCGATCTCCACTTTCCAAATTGGCTGTGAAGCCACCTGATCCAGTTTTAATCGTAACCAAACCTTCTGGTTCATAAGCCAATGTTGATGTTGGTGTTGAAGTAATTTCCTTTGGATTATCTTCTTTACTGCAACTAATAAAAGTTAGTGCAATTGAAAGAAATACTACTATTCTCATATTTATGATAATTTGCTACTTTGACCAGAGTTTATCAGAAAAGTTTAATTGAAATTTTCATTTACAAAATTTTAATGGGCTAAACTAAAGTTAATAATGTACAACTCTTACGCCCTAGTAAGTGTTTAAACTTATAGTTTCCAGGCACTTATAATGATTGTTCAATTCGTATGTCCTACACTTCTAAATAGAAAAGAAAATGAAGCCATTTATAACTAATAGGCTTGGTTAAACCGAAAATTTAAGGTGCAGTTGGCTGTGCCTGCTGAGTAAGAATTATCAAAACATTCTAACTAGTATTTTTTTTGTTACATTTGTAAAATGCAACAGGAGTTAAAGTCTGAACTTACCAAGCAAATAATCATTGATAAAGCCTTCAACTTGTTTTATGAAAATGGTTTTAAAACGACCAGCATCGATAGAATAATGAATGCCACCAATCTTACAAAGGGCGCATTTTATCATCATTATAAAAACAAAAAAGAGTTAGGCCTGGAGGTTATTGCCCTGAAATTGCAAAAAAGGGTTTATGACAGTATGATTTTGCCCTTATATGAAACTGGAGATGCCTTAAAAATACTGGAAACGACTTTTTTAGAGCGTATCAAATCCTTTCCAGTTTATGACAAGCAACACGGTTGCCCGATGAATAATTTTATTAATGAAATTGGCGACTTTGAAACTGCCTATCAAACCGCTTTAAAGAATATAATAGAAAATTGGAAATCGGCCTTAGCAACATTGATTGAAAGAGGTCAAGATGAAAAGTCCATCAATAGTAATATTTCCAGTCAGGCCGTAGCAGTTTACCTAATAAGTGCCTTTGAAGGTATTCGTGGTATTAGAAAACTATACGATAACGATTTGATCCTTGATGAATATATTATAGGACTCTCCGTCTACTTAAAACAATTGGAAGCTTAATTTTTTTTTTGCCCATAAAACATACCGTATAGGATGTTATTAATTTTATAATATAAAAATCGAATGCAAATAATCAATATTGTTCCCACTATTATAATGACCTATTTTGCCATTCCCATATTAATGGGAAAACCACAAAGTATTGCCGGTTTTAAACAATTTGAAAATGCAATTGGTTTAGATGCTGGTTTTTTCCACATAGTTACTGGAGTTTCAGAATTAGGATTAGCCCCTCTACTAGCTATTTTTTCTTCTAACAACAATAAAGTCATTGGAAAATTAGCCTTCACATTTTTACTACTAACCATGATAACCGCACTGGGGTTGGAATTTTTCGCAAGACCGGAACCGCTGATAGTTTTAGTAATTATTTCCTTCATTTTAGCATTGTTATCCCTATACAAATTAAAAACCCTAAAATAATTCCCTTAAAATTAATCTTATGAAATTAGAAAATAAAGTCATTATCGTAACCGGAGCTTCGAGAGGTATTGGAAAAGAAGTCGCGTTACTTTTAGCCGAAAATGGTGCCAAGGTAATAGTCAATCACTCAAACAGTGAAGCTGAAGCCCAAGCAACGGTAGAGAATATAATTAATAACGGAGGGCAAGCTTTGGCTATAAAAGCTGATGTTAGTAAAAGGGAAGATGTAAGTCTTTTGTTCGATAAAACTATTGAGACCTTTGGTAAGGTAGATGTATTGGTCAATAATGCGGGTATCATGATTTCCAAAAAATTAAAAGATAATACACAAGAAGATTTTAGCCGACAATTTGATATTAATGTAAGAGGGATATTTAACACCTTACAGGAAGCGGACAGCAAATTAGCCGACAATGGAAATATTATAAACTTTTCATCAAGTACAGTTAAATTAATGTTTCCAACCTATGCATTATATTCTGCCTCCAAGGCAGCTGTTGAGCAAATGACCCGTGTATTCTCCAAAGAAATTGGCAGAGGAATTTCAGTAAATGCCCTTGCTCCTGGAGCTACGGAAACAGAATTGTTTTTAAAGGGAAAATCGCAAGAAACTATAGATCGGCTAAGTGCCATGAATGCTTTCAACAGATTGGCAAAACCCATTGATATTGCCCGGGTAGTTCTATTTTTGGCAAGTGATGATTCCAAATGGATTTCAGGTCAAGTGATAGGTGCCAATGGTGCTTTGGTGTAATCCAAATAGCTAACTGGATATTACACCTAAAATTTTAGTCCGTTCCAATATATTCACCACATAAAAAATAATTCTTAAGCATCCATTGATATAAAAATCACCATCCTTAGTATTGTTTGGCTTGCCTACTTCTATTCAAAAGTTTTTGTACATTTATCCGGCCCCGATTCTCTGCTAGATTTTATTAAAATTAAATCCCATAAAGCAAATCAACGCCTAAACCTTAGGGTAATTATAAAAGACAAACTTTGAAAAATAGGCTTTTTAAATTGATGACTTTTATCTTGATTTTATTAATTGGGATAGGTTTAGGTATATTTCTAAGTAAAAATGAATCGACGTGGTCCTTTATTAAAAAACCCTATGAAGAAGCCTATTTAAAGTTTGACGACACCAGAGAGATAGGATGGAGCAAAGATTTTAAAATTGTTGAAATCAAATCCTCTAAGGATAATAGTTTTCAAAAATCCTATTTCTTTAAATCAACATCCGACACGCCCAAACCTTTAATTGTAAGCCTACATACTTGGAGTGGTTATTACAACCAAAATGACGATTTAGCAGAAATGTGCAAACAAAAAGATCTGAATTATATCCATCCAGATTTTCGAGGAGCAAACCTAACAATAAATGCCTGTGTCAGTGAATTAGCACTATCGGACATTGATGATGCCATAACTTATGCCATTGAAAATTCCAACGTTGACACCTCTAGAATATATGTTGTAGGTGTTAGTGGCGGTGGCTATGCGACCCTGAGCACCTTTATGAAATCTAAACATACTATTAGAAAATTTTCCGCTTGGGCATCAATAAGTGATTTAACTGCCTGGTACAAGGAAAGTTTAATAAGGGGCAATAATTATGCAAGGAATATTCTTGATTGCACTGGTTCTGGAGATGTACTTTATATTGAAAGTGCGAAACAGAAATCACCTATTTATTGGAACACACCAGCAGAAAAATTAAAAAGTTCCGAACTAGCTATTTATGCGGGAGTATATGACGGAATACAAGGAAGTGTTCCGATTACCCATTCAATCAATTTCTATAATAAGTTATTGACCGATATGTCAGTGTCCGATACTTTACAATATGTATCGCCTTCTGAGAAGTTGAAGTTGCTTGAAAAACGGGAAGCACTAGGTGAATTTGGAAATATAGCTAATAGGAAAATTTTTTTAAGAAAGGAATTTGAAAATATAAGTCTGACTATTTTTGAAGGCAATCACGAAATGTTGACCGAATTTGCATTAAATGAATTACTTGAAGATTAACAATATACAGCCAATAACCAAGTGTTGATATTGCTGAAAATGAATAGCCCATCCTCACAACAAGTAGGTCCCCTACCTCAGATGGAGGAAATCTGAATAAAATAATCCCAAAAAAATGACTGAATATTATTACCTAATAACAAGTAGTCATTAGTACCGAGAGTATCCTATTTTAAATTTTCAGGGGTGTATCACTAATTACTAAAGCTTGGAAATAGCTATTTCCAGAATCGACTTTATCCTAAGTTTTAAACTTTCAGGCTCCAATATTTCGGCATAATCCCCAAACATAAGATACCATCTTGCAAAGCCATGTTCCAAATCTGGCGACATAAATGTCATCTCCACCTTGCTCTCCTTTATTTTCTCCGAAACAAAGCCATAATGTTTTTTACTACTATTGATATACCTGGCGACACTTTTATCAACCAATATTTTAACCTGAACTTTTTTTCTATTAACCTCTTTAGTTAGATGGTCGTCCAAACTACCATGTTCACGGCTAAAGGAAAGTGAAGTTCTTTTAATACCCAACATTCTGTCCGTTCTAAATTGCCGGTAATCATTTCTGTAATGGCAATACCCCAATACATACCAAAAGTTATTTTCATGAAATAGGCCAACAGCTTCTATATGTCTTTCAGAAGGATTCTCACTCTGCATTGAGTGGTACTTTAAGAAAACCTGTTTTTTTTCTGCAATACTTTCAAAAAGAATTTCGAGGGCATTGGGTATATTCTCATTGAACAATTGCTGTGAAGGGTCTACCGCTATTTGTGATTCCAATGCAGAAATCCAATCTTTCTCCCTGCCTCTCAAAACCGACTTTACCTTAAACATGGCTGACTGGTGATAATTGCCAAGTGATTTGTCTACAAACTTTTGCATCAATTTTTCAGCAGCAACAAAGCTTCCCGCTTCTTCACGGGTAAACATAATTGGTGGCAAACGATACCCTTCCATAATGGAATACCCAATACCAGCCTCACTGATTATGGGCACACCAGAAGCCTCCAATGTTCTTATATCACGATAAATAGTACGAAGGCTAACCTGGAATCGGTCCGCCAATTCCTGTGCCTTTACAATTCGTTTCGATTGTAATTGTACCAAGATGGCTACAATACGATCAAATCTGTTAACGGTATCTGTACCCATAATTGCATAACATATCTCCCAAAGATAGGATTTCATATAAAAGTATAATCCAAATTTTCCCTTCGATTTATACATAATGGTTCATCATTTACAACAAAAGACATTCAATTACCTATGCCAATGAAATAAGTGCACAAATTAAAGCCCTGTTAGTGACAACCCATTGTCAACAGTAACAAAAATAATATTTTTACACATTTAATTATCTCAATATCAGTAACTTGAATTATAATTTAATTGCATTTTTTTTCTACTGACATAGGGCTGTCACTAGCTGCGATTAATTTTGGTCCAGAATTATTAATCACTTAAAAAATGTACAATCATGGAAACTATTTTAAACAAGTCGTCCCAAGTAATCTCAACCCAAGAATTATTGAAGCATTGGCAAGGTCATAGGGTTTTAACCAGGAAGGTAATTGATGCTTTCCCAGAAGAAGCCTTTTTTAATCATACCATTGGTGGCATGCGCCCGTTTTCCGAAATGGTGATGGAACTTTTGGGAATTGCAGCACCCGGGTTAAAGGAAATTGCTACGGGGATCAGTGCTCCTCTAAACGAACACATGGAACATGCTAACCAAAAAGCTAAAGTACTTGAACTTTGGGATAGTGCCACTGGAGAGATCAACAGTTATTGGTCGCAAATTAAGGAAGAACAATTTCAGCAAACCATAAAGCTCTTCGGCCAATATGAAGGTACCGTTTGGTCTTCCGTATTTTATTTTATCGATAATGAAATCCACCATCGCGGGCAGGGCTATGTCTATCTTCGCGCCTTGGGTATAGAGCCACCTGCATTTTATGATCGTAATTAAAATTGGATTATAGGAAAATTATGAAAACAATATTGGTATTTAAAACGTCTGTAACTAAAAAACGGGACGTAAGGACCTTAAAACCTGTTTTAAATAGATTAATTACCAATAATGACTATTGGAATTTTGACCTGGAGGATTGCGACAACATCCTTCGGGTCGAAACCCAGGTGGTCCAGGTAGACTCGGTAATACGAATATTAAAACATCATGGGTTTTATTGTGAAGAATTGGAATAGAAAAATAACATTTTCCGATTTTATTCAAGCTTAAAATGGATGGCTTGTTAAACTATTTACCAACATAGTGCACTTGGTTGGAGATTAATAAAATAATACTCTTGGGGTTGCCATTTCCCGTGTTAGTAAATATTGTTTTAACAATTTAAATTCTATTTTTTTATAGGTTAATAAAAAATTAACAGCCGTAATGCTAATTAAGTAATATTAAGCATTTTAGTGGCTCACTCGTCAAATAAGGTTTATTTTTGCGCTTAATTAGCCAAAAAAAGATCAACTTCTGTACCGTATTGAACTGTAAAGAACCAATCTCTTTTGTAAGCAACCGTTTAAACAATTTCAATACAACATAATATTATCTGAATGGCATATTTGACCCCGAAAATTGCTGAAGAAGAAAGATTGGCAGTTCCTGACAACTATAAAAATTGGAAAAAATGGGGGCCATATTTGGCGGAAAGACAGTGGGGCACTGTACGGGAAGATTATAGCGCACATGGCGACGCATGGGATTTTGTAGATCATGATAAAGCCCGTAGTAATGCCTATAGATGGGGAGAGGAAGGTATTGGAGGTTTTTGTGACTCCAAGGAAATATTATGCCTAGCACCTGTTTTTTGGAATGGGAAAGATGAAATTTTAAAGGAGCGTTTGTTTGGTCTTACCAACAACCAAGGCAATCACGGTGAGGATGTTAAAGAACTCTATTTTCATCAAGTATCCTCACCTACACACTCCTACAGCAAATATTTATATAAGTATCCACAGAAAAAATTTCCGTATGCGGATTTGGTCAAAAACAATAAAAGAAGCCGGGAGGAAGCGGAATATGAGCTCCTAGATACACCTAGTTTTAAGAAAAATGCCTATTTCGATTGTTTTATAGAATATGCCAAAGCCGATGTAGAGGATATTCTAATGAAAATCACGATTGTAAACAGAGGTCGTAAAAGGGCCAACATCCATGTATTGCCACACCTTTGGTTCAGAAATTTTTGGAAACACAACAAACGATTTAGTCGCCCTAGAATAAAGTCCGTTGCAGATAATTGTGTGCAATCCAGAAGCATTAGAAACGGCAGGCATTATTTTTATCATGAAAGTGGGGAACAAATTTTCTGTGAAAACGAGACCAACAACAAGCGTATATATAATGTGCCCAATGAGGTGGAATATGTTAAGGATGGCATAAATGACCATGTCGTAAATGGAAAGCACACCGTAAATCCAGAAAAGACCGGATCCAAGTCGGCAATCTGGCATAAATTTAGTCTAAAAGCAGGTGAAGAAAAGAGCATTAGGGTACGTCTCAGTAAAAAGAAACTGAAAGATCCCTGGGCAGATTTTGATACCGTATTTAATGAGAGAATTAAGGAATGTGAGGAATTTTATGAGGGCAAGCTAAATAAAGATTTGCCAATAGCACACCAGAATATTGCAAAAAGTGCCTTCTCAGGGCTGTTATGGACCAAGCAGTTTTATTACTATGACGTTTTTAAATGGCTTTTTGGAGGTCCCGGAGAAGCTAAGCCAGATCGAATAAGCCCTCGAAATTTTAGCTGGCAGCACCTTACCAACAGGCACGTGATATCTATGCCGGATAAATGGGAATATCCTTGGTATGCCGCGTGGGACCTTGCTTTTCATATGGTTTCCTTTGCAGATATAGACCCTTATTTTGCCAAAGAACAGTTACTACTAGTTCTAAGAGAGAGTTATATGCACCCTAATGGACAAATTCCTGCCTATGAATGGAATTTTAGCGACGTTAATCCTCCTGTCCATTCTTGGGCCGTTTGGAATGTATATGAAAAGGATAAACAAAGGAACGGCACAGGAGATACCAAGTTTCTGGAAAATGCTTTCCAAAAACTACTTATTAATTTTACTTGGTGGGTAAACCAAAAAGACAAGAACGGTACCGATCTTTTCGAAGGTGGATTTTTAGGCCTCGATAACATTGGCGTGTTCGATCGCAATCATATGCCCCATGGCGTTAGTAGGATGCAACAGGCCGATGCCACCAGTTGGATGGCTATGTTTACCGTAAATATGCTGCGCATGTCGTTAGAATTGGCGAAGACCAATAAGGTATATGAAGAGTCCGCGGCCAAGTTCTTTAGGCATTTTCTTAATATTGCCTGGGCCATGCACCACATAGGGAAAAAAGATATCTCACTTTGGGATGACGAGGATGATTTTTATTATGACGTGGTTGAAATGTCCAACGGTGAAACAAGCCGATTGAAGGTGCGTTCCTTAGTAGGTATCATCCCATTATTTGCGGTGGAAATCATTCACAAGGACCTCTTTGAACAATTAAAGGAGTTCAAAATAAGGGCAGTCGCTATTATTAGGACCCGCCCAGATCTGGCCTCTTTGATTTCCAATATAGAAGAGACCAATAAGGATGGCAACTATCTTTTTTCGATCATGCGAGGCTATAGGTTGGAAAAGCTGCTGAAACGACTCTTGGATGAAGACGAATTTCTTTCAGACTACGGCATCAGGTCCCTATCAAAATACCACAAGGATCATCCATTTGTATTTCAACATAATGGTGATTATACCATTCACTACGAACCTGGGGAGAGTCGATCCAGTATGTTTGGGGGCAACTCCAATTGGAGGGGTCCTATATGGATGCCATTGAATTATATGATCATTCAATCTTTGCGCAAGTACTATACGTTTTACGGGCCTACCTATCAGTATGAATTTCCAACGGGATCTGGTATAAAGCTAAACTTAAAGGAAATAGCCAATGAACTTACCAAGAGGTTGGTAAAACTATTTGAGCGTAACTCGGAAGGCAAATTTCAATATCACGCAGATGATAAAAACAACCTTTTCGCACAAGATGAGCATTTTAGGGAACAACACCTCTTTTATGAATTTTTTGATGGCGATAATGGTAAGGGTCTCGGAGCTTCGCATCAAACAGGGTGGACTGCACTAATCGGTAATTTGATCATGGAAATGGAAGAATCCAGTGACTAGTATGGATATCTTCTAAACTTCTATTAATATTCAGGCCTCACAATGTGAGGTCTTTTGCATTTAGAAACCTAAATCCCAACCTTTTTATTATCTTTCTACAGTGGTTGGGAATCATTACCAATTTCTTCCACATAAATATGGGCATGCTCCTTAGTATCGCTCTAATTTTGAACACAAACCAATCCGAAAGAATAAAAATGAAAACATTTACTTCGCTTGCATGCTTCCTCCTTTTTTACTCCTTTTTAATTGCTCAACCCCGCCAAGAACTAGTAGAAGTCATTGTTAGTCCAAACCATACCGACTGGACCTACTCTGTTGGCGAACAGGCTGAATTTTCAATTTCCGTTTTCAGAAACAATGTTCTCCTAGACGACATCGAAATTAAGTATATCGTACAACCAGATCCTGGGTACCGTACCTTAAAAATTTGGGATGAGGGCACTCGAACCCTTAAAAATAATTCCACCAAAATAAAAGCTAAAAAATTTACCGAACCTGGATTTCTCCGTTGTACTGCAACCGTTGAAGTAGATGGCAAGGAATATTCGTCGTATACCACGGTAGGTTTTGCACCTGAAAAAATACAGCCCACGACCACTTTACCGAAGGATTTTGAGGCGTTTTGGAATAAAGGCAAGGAAGAATTGAACCAAGTTCCTATGAAGGCAATAATGACCTTGATGCCCGAACGGTGTACCGACCAGGTAGATGTATACCATGTGCAATTGGACAATATAAAAGGGAAAATCTATGGCATTTTAACCAAACCCAAAAAAGTTGGTAAGTATCCTGCCATTCTGCACGTGCCAGGCGCGGGCATACGACCTTATTATGGGGAAATTGACGAAGCTGCAGAAGGGTTTATCTCTTTCACCATTGGTATTCACGGGATACCCGTGAATTTGGATCAAAATGTTTATGATGATCTTCGCGCGGGGCCCCTGAACGGTTACCCTACCTTTAATCTAGATGATAGGGATAATGCCTACTACCGCCGTGTATATCTCGGTTGTGTTAGAGCGGTCGATTTTATAGAAAGTGTGGATGGTTTTAATGGCGAAGATATTGCGGTTACCGGAGGTAGCCAAGGCGGTGCACTTTCCATTGTGACTGCAAGTTTGGATGATAGAATTGATTATTTGGCAGCTTTCTACCCAGCCCTCTCAGATATGACCGGTTTTTTACATGGGCGTGCCGGGGGTTGGCCACAGATTTTCGTGGACGAATTTTCCAACAAGCCCGAGAAAATAGAAGTTTCCAAATATTATGATGTTGTGAATTTTGCTCGTTTCGTAAAAGCACCGGGTTGGTACAGTTGGGGTTATAACGACAATGTATGTCCACCTGCGTCTACCTATTCCGCCTATAATGTATTGACAGCTCCTAAGGAGTTACATCTTTTTCAAAAAACGCAACATTGGACGTATCCTGAACAACAGGAATTAAAAAAAGAATGGCTATTCGCAAAGCTGAAGGAATAAGATAGACCCGGCGCCATAGTTATTGGCATTCCGCCTCCCTATATTTAATTGAACCAAACTAATCATACATGAAGTCAAAAGACCAACATCGTAGAGAATTTATTAAACAAAGTGGTTTAGGCCTATTGGCCCTAACCTTATTACCTTCAGCATACGGCAAAATTGCCCCGAGCGATCGCTTACGGGTGGCACACATTGGCGTAGGCGGAATGGGCAACAGCCATATGAAATGGTTCAGCGGTCTGCCCGAAGTGGATGTGGTTGCCCTTTGTGATGTAGACGAATCACATTTGGCAAGCAGCCTAAAAACAATGGAAACCCTTCAGCCGGGAAAAAAGGTGAAAGGTTATGGTGATTTCAGAAGTATTCTGGACCGAAAAGATATTGATGCCATCACCTGTGCTACCCCGGACCATTGGCATGCACAGATCGCAACTTTGGCTTTTCAAGCAGGAAAAGATGTGTACGGTGAAAAACCACTGTCCTATGATGTTAAAGAGGGACAAATGATGCTCCAAAATATGGAAAAGCATAACCGTATTTTCCAAATGGGTACACAGATACACGCTACCGATAATTACCACCGTGTTGTTGAAATTATAAAGTCAGGAGCCATTGGTAATGTTCACACGGTTCGTTTGTGGAAAACGGGGGCACCACCAAATTTAGGCAATCCAAAAAGTGTAGCCGTCCCCAAAGGCCTGAATTGGGATATGTGGCTGGGACCAGCACCCTATGTGGATTATATTCCTGAGAAATGCCACTTTACGTATCGCTATTTCTTGGACTATTCAGGGGGCTTCTTTGCTGACTTCTGGTGCCATATTGCCGATGTGGCTTTTTGGGCCCTGGAGCCTAAGGGTCTAAAAAGTATTGTTGCCCGAGGGGAGAAGGCCGAAGGTATCGCCGACACCCCTAAATGGATCGAAATCGATTATGAGTTCGACGGATTAAAACTCCATTGGACCAGTGAACCTCCAAATGTTCCTGGTGCCGCAGAGCGCGGAATCGGCGCCTATTTTGAAGGAGACAAGGGTAGTCTAATTTGTGATTACAATACCCGGGAAATTACCATTAACGGGGAAACCATGACCGATATTCCCGAAATACCACAAACCATTATCCGCTCTCCAGGGCACCAACAAAACTTTGTGGATGCCGTAAAATCGAGAACCCAACCCCAATCCAATCTCGCCTATGCCCGCACAATGACGTTGCCCATGCATTTGGGATTAATTTCATACAGATTGGGAAGAAAACTTGATTGGGATTCGGAAAAGGAGTTGTTTATTGGAGATTCAGAGGCCAATGCCCTTTTGTCAAGAAAGCCACGGAAGGCATGGCAATTGGTAAAATAACAGCTAGCGTATTTGAGATAGGGATTATCTAAAAATAATACAGCTATTTAAAAATTAGACTTAGCAATGGTGACCTAGATAGTAGGTAGTGCAAAAAGTTTCTTGCACTACTTACTATCTGAAAAAATAGGGGCAGATAAAATATAGCTCATCCATTTTTAGACTAAGTACCTGTAACTTGTGACAAGATATCTTTGCTTTAGAGATTGTCTTTTTCTTCCTCTTTTTTCTTCTTCGAATAATACCTGCCCTGTTTTACGTAGTACGATCCCACTGGAGGAGAATTATCGCCAAACTCTTTTCGAATATAGGTCAGAATCTGGGCAATTTCTTCATCTGCCAGGTAATCAACTGGTGGCATCACCCCGTCAAAGGCCTTGCCATTCACTTCTATAGGTCCACTTAAACCGCTTATTACAACATCTATAAGCCTTACCTGATCTCCTTTTACCCATTCCGATCCGGCAATGGGCGGAAATCTGCTGCCATCACCTTTACCGTCGCCCATATGGCATGAACCACAATATTTATTATATAATACTGCTCCTGCCTCTGCCCTGAATGGAGTAAGATCGTCCTTTATTTCATCGGGAGTTTTAATATGTGGGAGTGATTTATGTGCTTCCATTTGCGCAAGTTGTCCCGCGCCAAATTTTTCTTTATCCCCCTTATACATGACACGCCAAATCTTTCCGTTCTCACTTTCACTTAAATACAATGAACCATCTGGCCCCATGGCAATACCCATAGGTCTATACCCGGCGTCACCCGTATCAATAATTTTATCCACCTGTGTAAAACCATCCGCAAAGACTTCCCATTCCCCAAATTTTCCATCTTTAAAGGGCACAAAACCAATAAAATAACCAGCTTGCGGAAAAGGAGCTCTAATGGTTGACCCGTGAAAAGCTATAAAGGCGCCATTTTTGTAATGCTCCGGGAATTGATCTCCTTGATAGAAATAAAGGTCATTGGGCGCCCAATGTCCTGGAAAACCAATTATTGGTTGCTCATATTCAGCTCCCTTACCTTCCTTTTTACCATCCCCGCCATATTCCGGATTAAGTAATTTTTTACCCTGCATATGATCATAGTAATAGTAAGGCCAACCAGCATCGGTACCATCTTGTATCCTAAGGAATTCTTCCGAAGGCAGCATAGCACTTTTCCATGGTGAATAGTATTCGGGCCAATTACGGTTCATGTTGTCCCTTCCGTGCTGCAGGGCATACAAGGTATTGTCGTGGTGGTTCCAGTCCATCGCAACAACACTTCTAATTCCAGTCGCATAGCGGTGACCATCTTTTTGAACCTGATCGGGCTTATTGGCATCAAATTGCCAAATACCACCGTGCCACTCTAACTCAGGACATGGATCTTGGCTCAATGCACCCGGCATACGATCATGCTCTTTAGACTGACAAACATCTCCTGGCGAACCAAATGGCACATACATATGGCCGTCCTCATCAAAAGTCAATGGCTTTGCAATATGTGAATATCCAAATTCGGAATTTCTATAATCATCAGTGAGCATAACCTCCGGCTCGCCTTCCGGGATAAGTTTACCCCTTGTTAGTTTTTGTCTATATACGGTACTGGCCGTACTATAATACAAAAATTCGTTATAAATGCGCATTCCAGTGGCATAGTAACCCTTTTGATCAAATACACCAAACCGCTTTATTACGTCCGCTTTCCCATCATTATCGGTATCACGAAGACCTATATTCTCGCCGTCCTCATGAGCAAACCGCATTTTAATATATATATCCCCGTTCTTATTAACAGCAAGATGGCGGGCAGGCCCAATACTATCTACCACCACAACTGCTTCAAAACCTTCAGGTAGGGCCAATCCCCCATTATCTGGGTCGCCCGGAGGTAAAACCTTCGTGCACTGGACAAAAACACCTGCAAATAGTAGAAAACATAGAATTATTTTTAAGCGAGGTTGCATTGTTACTAATTTATGTTTCATTTTTTCTGGTCTGTAGTGAGGAATAAAAATGTTTTAAATTAGTTCGTGAATCATTTAAACTTAGATACTAAATTTAGTATTAATTATTTGATTTTGAAAATCACATTTTTCTAGTAGGCCCGGTCAATGATTTGGGCGTTCCCTCCTACGTCGGGCGGGCCCTTGGCTATATCCTTTGCTTCGCTGCGGGGATGCCGCCGCGGTCCCTAACGAAGAACAATCGCTATTGGTTGTACAACGGTATGTTGCTCCCCTCCTATGGCTCCGACTTGAAACGGAGTATATTATTGAATCTTAAAATTGGGGATATAGACAGTAAGAGAAAGTTGGTACGCGTTCAAGGAGCTAAAGGAAATAAGGAAAGATATACCCTTTTCTCGAAAACCGCGCTAGAAGATCTTCGTAACTATTTTAGGGCATGGAAGCCCCAAAAATATTTGTTCAAATGGCGGCAAGCAAACAAGTATACTGCTGAAAGCGTATTGCAAATAGTTAAAGCCGCAGCGGACAAGGCAAGGATAAGTCAAATCGTTACCCCTCACGATCTACGCCATAGTTTTACCACCCACTTATTGGAATCAGGCGTGGACCTAAGACAGATTCAGGTACTTCCAGGACATGGTTCCAGCAAAACAACAGAATATATACACCCAAGTGGCTACAAATACTTTTAATAATATTAAAATCCCTTAGATTAGTAATCCTAAAATAGATATATAGTAACTTGTTATTATATATCTATACGTTGTACGCAAGTTAAAAGAATGAAAAAAATATTAATAATTCTGATATTGACGACTACACAATTTCATTGCTTTGGGCAAATTTACATAGCAACAAGCGATCAAGAGATTAGTGATGTAAAAACAACAGATAGAAAAACTAATTATGAAAGTAGAATTAAGACACAGGGCTTTACCAGAGACAGCTATATTCATACTGAAGCAAATTACACTGATACTACTGGAAAAGGCATCATCATACAAAACAGCTATCCAAGAGGTGGTGGTTCTATTAATACTCCCAACGAAAAGAAATATGGACATGCAGTATTCTGGACGCGTATTATAAACAAAGAGGATACGGCATTAGAACTAACAATTAAATTCCCTTCTGATTCTATTGTAATTGTCCCGTCATCAAATGTTCACTTTAAACTATTAGTACCACCAGACACAATGACAATTGATAAAGTATCGACATATAATTTTGGACTGGAAGGTATAGAATCGTTTGTACAAAAAAACTTCTATCAACCGAGCCAAATACAAAGAACAATTAATCCGAATGAAGATTGTATGATCTATATTATTTTACTCAGTCACTTATCTCAATATGATAAAGGCGAGAGTCGAACAGGTCTTTTTTTAGAAGGACAAGACCTTTTTTATAAGCTTAATGATAGGGACTCATCGAACTCTAAGTTAATACCTTGTGGATGGATATCTTTAAAAAATTAAAATGTGAGCTAGAGGTGTTGAAAAAAAAATTAAAAGCCAGTTGCCAACAGGAACTTTAAACGATACAAGTTTCGGGCTTAATCGCAGGAATAGCGTATTTTTATGAAGTCCTCAAAATCTTTAGGATTTTGCTTTGGAAGGGAAAAGAAAAAACCACGCTAAAAAGCGTGGCAGGCAAAACCAAAAGATTTCGCTATGTGCGTGGCAAACGGAAACGAAAAAGTTTCCTTACCTCCGCAATACGGTATTGCTTCATTAGGAGTCATCCTAAATAAAGACTACAATAATTTAATACAACAAATTTAAAAAATTGATAACCAACTAAAACCAAAATCATGAAGACAAAACGTAACATTCAAATTATTGAATCCTTGTACAATGCTTTTTCAACTGGCGATATACCAACTGTTCTCGGATTAATGCATTCTAAAATCGAATGGAACGAAGCCGAAAGTAATTCACTTGCAGATGGAAATCCCTACGTTGGGCCAGATTCGATTTTAGAAGGCGTATTTGCACGTCTTGGAGCAAACCATGAAACCTTTGGGTTACAGGATGTAAAAATCCATGGCATGAGTGATAACATGGTCTTAGCTACCCTAAGATATGATGCTAAGGTAAAAGCAACCGGAAAGAGCTATAATGCACAAGCCGCACATCTATGGACGCTTAATGATGAAGGAAAAATCACTGCCTTTCAGCAGTATGTTGATACTAAGAAGTTGGCAGACTCTGAAAAGTAATGCGCAAAATCACAACTGATTCTCCGCAACAAACCAAACACAGACCGATACCAAAAATAAAAATACCAATGACTGGTTATGAATGATATAAGCATAAGCACAGTAATGATTGTTATCATTTTTTGCCATTTAGCAGTCATTACCATTGGGTATAAAATGCAAAAAACAACTTTATTAATTTCCTATTTAAATGCGGTTATTGGTTTAGGTATATTTATTTTTTGGGCTATCGATAGTCTTAATATAAAACAACACAACTTAGAATTAAGAGAATTATTTGTACTCTGTGTGGAAGCTTGTATTTTACTATTTGCCCTTTACTCCATTATTGGTTTTCATAATAAAACTTGGGTGAAAGTCATCAATTATATTGGCTTTGGGATTCATTTATTGGCTACATCAGCTCTGCTTTATTATATGCTGACATTCAAATTTAACAAACTCTTTTAACCATAAATTACGATTGTGAAGAACTAGCATATGTGATTATAAGTACTATAATAAAATACCCTTAATAATGAAGATTTTTGAAATTAACATACTATTAATTCTATTCCTTGTATTCATTCAAGTCCCAGGATATGGGCAATCAGAAAAAAAGATAATGAACAATTCCATTATAATACCTCTAAAAATTGGGAAAAATCCTAGTACTCCATTTGGGACATTTGTCATAGAACCTACCAATCTTTTCATTCAATCAAAACCAGCAAACAAGTCATTTTCGCATATCCAACTAGAATTGAATATTGTTGAAAATAACCACAGATATTCTACTTTTCTCAGGAATTATGATGGGTCAAGTAATAGTCAAAAAACAAACTATCCGAAAGCATATCAAAACTATTCTTTTGATTTAAAAATCAATAAAGAAGAGATTGAGTTAGTTGTTGAAAAATTAGACTATAGAAAAGCCATATTTATTGATTTAGGGCAGAACGTGGTTATCGGAAACCTTACAATTCTGTTTGAAGATTACATTGGAGAATGGTCCGAGGATATTAATGGAAATCAGATTGATGCCTTTAATACATATACTATCTCGTTATCAGAAGAAGATGAGCAGAAGACCATGTCGTTTATGTCACTAAATAAACAAGTTGGAAAGGAACTATCAATAGAATGGAAGGATTATAATATTTTGATTTTGGAAGATTCTGAAAAAGCATTAAAGCTAATGGTGCTTATGAACGATTCTAAAAAAAATAACGGTAGGTAATACAACCTTTAACCTATACGGGCTTCGGTCTTAATCGAAGGGTTTGTGTATTTTTGGGAATATGTGTAAGGGGAAGAATTGAATGAAAAATTAAAATAAATACTGGAATGATGTTCGTGCCTACGACACTTGCTCAATCTAAGTATATCATTCTTATAGATATTATTACCAACAACAAGAGCGCTACCAAAAACTATCTTGTCGTACGGAAACAAATATTAGGGTTAATTTTTAAACGTTATAAAGCGCCTCCGCCAATTCGATTTTTTTGTTTCTGCTCAATGGTACCAGTTTTCCACCGAGTTCAACATTTTTACTATTGAACTTTTCAACTTTTTCCAAATTCACGATATAGGATTTGTGTATCCTTAGGAATTTATCCTTCGGCAACTTTTGTTCAAAAGATTTCATAGTAGAAAGAATAACGACATTGCCTTCATTCGTAACCAATTTAATATAATCGCCAAGCCCTTCGACCCATTTTATGTCGTTAAGAACAACTTTACGTTGTCTAAGGTTGCTTTTTACAAAGATATACTCCTCCTCCTCGGTCACCTTATGCATCTGTTCGTAATTGGCCACAGCTCTTTTTACGGAAGCGTCAAAACGTGTCAAAGTAATAGGTTTGTGAAGGTAATCGGTTACATCGTAATCAAAAGCCTTAAGGGCATAATCAGGATTACCTGTAATCAAAATTACTTGTGGTGGGTTGTCCAAGGATTCCAAAAGATCAAAACCATTGATGATGGGCATTTCCACATCGAGGAAAATAAGGTCGATGTCATTGCTTGTGATCCCTTTTTTTGCCTCAATGGCATTACTGTACTCGGCTACCATTGCCAAGTTTGGATGATTGTTCACTAATTTGGCTATGGCAATTCGCTGCATAGACGAATCGTCTACAATTATACTTCTTAATTTCATAATGGGTGATCCTCGTTTTAAATCAAGTCAAGGTACTTAAATGGCGGTCTAAGCTGGTAGAAATGATGTGAACGGTACATTATATGTTGTGTAAATAGAGATATATGTGGTTTAGGTATTTGGTTAGGTTCAATTGTCTTAAATGTATTTTGTCCATAGTTGGGATTTATAGACAATCGCTCTATTGCAATCCAAAAAAACCTTAATGAACTAACCCGATACAGAGCTCATACATTTGACCTAGGAAGGAGGATGACATATCTCCTTTCCATTTATTTTCGCCACGACCTTTTGAAGGTAACCCTAGTGGAGAAGGCTCTCCGCTACTTTTTTGTACTGGGTTCTTTGTGCCTAAAAAACATCAATATAAAATTCAGCACGAGTTTCCTTTCTTTAAATTAAATTCTAGTCCGTCTTATAAATTAATCACACCGGATTCAACACAAGCTAAAAACTTGTTTGACACCATTTTTGAGGAGTTTCATATAGGCGACACGCATTATGTAGAATTGGTGCGTTCTTATCTTATTGTATTAGTACTTCAAATAAAACGTGTCGTTGGCAATTCTAGCGGAATGGTACCATTAAAACGCTGCCAAGAAATTACAGCTCCTTTTTGAAGCCTACCTTCAAGCAGGTTCCGTTTGTATTTGCTAAATTAGGTGACTGATACACCTAAAGTACGAATTAAGAGCCGTTGTACTTAATTATAAAGAATGAGATTCTTCATAGAAATTGTTTAATGAGCAAAAGGAAGAATATTTAAAAGACTATGAAGGTTTTTCGGTGGCTATTTCGCCGGAAATTTATTAATCAGATCTAGGGGTAAAGAAGATGCAATACTTTGGTGGCGATTCAAACGCTGATAATTTAATATTAACACAAAATTAAATACATGATCAATAAACTTTTAATATTAGTCTTGGCCATATTTATTTCATGCAATGTTACTTCCCAGAATTACGAAGGAAAATTTATCGAAGCGAACTATGACGAATCAAAAGTGCCAGAGTACAACCTACCCGATGTGCTTTCGTCATTTAAGGGGGAAAGTATAAAAACAGTTGAAGATTGGGAAAAATTCAGAAGACCAGAAATCGTTGAATTTTTTGCCCAAAACATGTTTGGTGAAGTACCCACACCTTCTGGGCCAATTGAAAAATCGTTCAAACTAATTTCTGAAGACCAAACCATTTTTAATGGCTTATGCACCAGGAAAGAGGTGCTAATAACTTTTGAAAACAAATTTGGAAAAGTTACAATGCCTCTTGTGCTTTTTGTTCCGACCAATTCCAAGGATAAAGTCCCGGTAATTCTACTGGCAAATGGCAGTGACATCAAACGAAAAGGCTTAAAATTAAACAACTCCCAGAGTTACGGTCAAACCGAAAACGGAATTCCTTTACATCAGTTAATGAGTCGCGGAATTGGTGTTGCAACTCTGGATTACCAAGCATTTGGTATCGACAATGGAAATACGGATGGAAAAGTAAGTGGCGGAATTTCAAATCTCTATTTTAAAGACGGCCAGGAATTTACTAAGGAAAATGAGTGGGGTATGATTGCCATCTGGGCTTACGCCTTACGTGCCGGAATGGACTATTTGGAAACAGATAAAGATGTTCAGAAAACCCAGGTGGCCACACTGGGTTGCTCAATTGGTGGGAAAGTCGCTCTCTGGGCTGCTGTAACGGACACACGTTTTGGAATGACACTTCTGGCAACAGCGGGTCACGGAGGTGATGCAATCTGGCGCCGTGAATATGGTGAAACCTTACAAAACATGTGCGATTACCTGCCAACCTGGATTTGCAGAAATGCAAATAAATACGCCAAAAATGTACATGATCTGCCTGTCGACCAGCACTCCCTATTAGCTACATTAGCACCACGCCCCTTTTATGTTAGTAATGCACAACACGATTTATGGGCCGACCAGAAAGGACAATGGATTGGAACTTACAATGCAGCCCCTTCGTATCAGCTTTACAAAAAAGATGTGACGTTTACATCTGAGAAACAACCTGCGATTAACCAACCAATTATTAAAAGTACGATTGGGTACCACGTTCGGTCTGGTGTTCATGGACTTGAATTGTATGATTGGGAACAGTACATGAAATTTATAGAATATCATTTTTTGAATATTGAACCAAGGAGTGTGGAAGAGGTTTATAAATAGAATAGACGGAAACAGTAATAAAATGTTTTACCGATGAAAGAGTTTTTCAGAACAAAGATCCTTTCAGAAAAACATGTTAAATTTAAAAATAGGATAGCACAATAGAGAAACAAATAAGCACAAAACACCCTATTAACCATAGGGGCATCCGGCTTAATTTAAAGGTCTGTGTATTATTACCAGGAGCCAAAAACATAGGACCTGTCTTTGAAAATAAAATACCTGACAAATAAGTATCAATGAGGCTAAGTCAAAATCCAGTGTAACGCATAAGACTTTAACTTTGTAAGCTAACTGCCTTACCGAACTTTAAATAATACCTCCAAATGAAAAATTCACTGACTATATTCTTTATGACTTTTTGCTTGGTTTCATGCTCCCAATCCCATGACATTGCCGGAGAATATGAAATAATTGGCCCAGTTCAATTTTTACTGAAATTAAACCAAGATGGTACTTTCTATTTCGATTCTTATAATAAAGTGAATTCGGGCCTGCCTGCTGATCCCAGTATTAGTGGAAAAGGTACTTGGAGAGCTGAGAATGACGTCATTTATTTCGGAACAAATCCTGATACGGACATAGACCACAATTATACCTTGAACTTCAATGACACGAAGGCTAAATTTAAAAATGAATCTTCTAAAGATTTATCTAATAAAAAAACCAACGGAAAACTGCAATTCATGGATTCTGGTATTTTCTGGATTAATGGAATTGAATTGAATAAGAGAAATTAATTGCATACTAAGACAAGGTGTTTAAATTAATTGCTGGTAAATAGATAAAGTATATCACGAAAATTTTACCGAATTTCCTAGGTGTAACGCATTTTTGTTTTTTTAGTTGCCCACGCAACTAACTATAAACCAACCGATATGAGGATTTCCATTAATATAAACTCATTTAAATTTCCAAACTAACAATAAAAAAAAACAGATTATTGCTTGATTTTTTTGATCTTTAGCAAAATAAAATGAATAAAGAAAAATGTCATTAGATTACCCCTCGATATTGTTTTTTTTGGCCCTGAATAATTTATTTATTATTGCATTGTTCATCTATCAATATTTTTATAATCACAAACAATGGTCTGTATTGCTAGTTGTACTAGGTCTTACGTTTCAAACGCTTGCCATCATTCTATTTGGCTATAGGGATATGTTACCTCTTTTGCCTGCTGTGCGCATAAATAATTTCCTTATGATTTCCTGTTTTGCATTGACATCGTTTGGCCTTGTTTCCTTTGACGGTAAAATTCGAAAAAATCTTTTGTGGATTTTCATTGTTTTTGTTTTTCTATTTTATTCCGCCATATTAGTGGTTAAAGAAAACGGCACCTTTCTTAGTGTTATCCGAATAATTTCCTGTTCATTTTTCTATGGGATTGGTGCATTTTATCTTTTTAGCTATAAAAATAAATATAAATTTTCTACACTTTTAGGAGGTGTACTTCTAATATATTCTACATTCCAGCTTGTTCGTGCGTATAATATATACCAAATGGGTGAGTCATATGTTTTCCTCAAGAATTCTACGTTCAATAATTGGTTTTTAATAATATCTGTCCTTGTAATAAGTGCTATCAGTATAGGTTTCATAATGCTTTTAAAAGAAATAGATCAAAAAACAATACTTAAAAAGAATATGATAATTCAACAGGATAAACGCAAACTTGAAGCATTAAACCAAACCCAAAATAAATTATTTTCAATTATAGCACACGATTTAAGAGGTCCCTTTATCAACATATTAGGCCTTTCTGACCTACTCATGGGCAATGTAAAAGAAACCAACAACCCAGATTCAGAAAAATATACTGATTTAATAAATTCAACGGCTAAAAACACACTCAATTTACTCGACAACTTATTAAACTGGGCAAAATCACAAACAGGAGAACTTAGTTTTAGCCCAGAAAAAATTATGCTGACAGAAGTTATAAGTGAAATAATAGGACTTAAAATGTCACATGTAAAAGCCAAAAACATTTCTTTGGAATATTCCCCAACAAATGAAATTGTATTATTTACCGATAAAAATATTTTAGGAACTATTTTACGAAATCTAATATCCAATGCTATAAAATTCACTAACCTTGGAGGCCATATAAAAGTTTTAGCTACTGCTGATCAGCACCAAGTTGAAATTTCTATTTCCGACAATGGAGTTGGTATGAACAAAGAAACAATTCATAAAATTTTCGACTTAACCACTAATGTAACATCTCGAGGCACAGCTAACGAAAATGGTTCTGGTTTAGGTTTAGTGCTTTGCAGAGAATTTGTGGAAAAACTTAATGGACATCTTTGGGTCGAAAGTGAAGAAGGAAAAGGGAGTACTTTCAAATTTACGGTTCCCGTACCTATTTCAAAATAAACAGGTATATAAACTGCTTATATCAATAGGCATGTTTCATAACGGTCTCAATATGGGAATCAACCTTTAATATAGTGCAACTTATGAGCCTTAAGTATATATTTATTGGAATTGGATTGATAACTTTCGGATTGTGAAAAACAAGAAACTCAGTCCACTACATGAGGTACAAAGCATTGGAATTTATCTGGTTATTAAAACATTCTGCCACTCATCAAGTTTGGTGTTTCTCAACAGCTAAGTAGCATGGAATCGCCAACGAATTCATATCACCATCCCTGCTGCGGCCTAGCATCAAATTCATATTCAATATATTAGTGAAAGATTAGTCCACAACAAGCCGGAAATTTATAAAACGAATATAATATGAAAACAAAACTTGTCATTCTTATTGTTGGTTTCCAATTACTATTCGCGTGCAGCGCAAAAAAATCCAATCAACCACTTGAAATCGATGAAACTGGCAAAACGGAAACCATCAAACAAGTCATAGAAATTGATAGTGTATGGGCCGGTCATCCCGTTGGGTTTTGCCTATATACACATGGAGACAGACAATATATAGCTTACTACAATGCCAACCGCAACCTGGTGGTTGGACAAAGAAATCTTGAGGATGAGGACTTTGATTTGCATATAATACCTCCAACAAGTCGCGAAACTTCTGGCGGCACAAGTACTGTTTTGGGATGGGACAGTCACAATTCTGTTACGCTTGGAATCGATAAAGATGGGTTCATTCATCTTTCAGGGAACATGCATACAAATCCCATTACCTATTTCAAAAGCAAACACGCCAATGATATATCCACACTCGTGCAGGAAATGGAAATGATTGGGACCAATGAGAAAAGAAGTACCTATCCTCATTTTATGCTTACAAAAGATGGGGAGTTAATTTTTCATTATCGCGATGGCGGTAGTGGTAATGGTAATGAGATTTATAATATCTATTCATGCGAAAATAAAACCTGGTCTAGAATGCTGGATGTTCCCTTAACAGACGGACAAGGGTTGATGAATGCATACCAAACACAACCAACTGTTTTGAATGACGGTTGGTATCATGTTTATTGGGTTTGGCGAGATACTCCTGATTGTGAGACGAATCATGATCTATCGTACATGAGGAGCCCGGATTTGAAAAACTGGTTTGATGCTTTTGGCGGAAAAATTGAACTACCTGCCACTTTGGATAATAAGTTATTGATTGTTGATCCAATTCCTGTAAAAGGAGGAATTATTAATTTGGCAGCTAAACTCAGTTTAGATAAAAATAACAACCCGGTATTTGTATATCATAAATATGATTCTGTTGGAAACCTTCAGATATACGCTGCTCACATAAATGATAAAAAATGGATTCATAAGCAAGTGACCAATTGGGATTATCGCTGGGAGTTTTCAGGACGCGGAAGTATTAATGTTGAATTTCGTTTCAAAGATTTTAATAAAAGAAAAGATGGTTATTACGAAGTTGATTATTGGCATACCAAATACGGAAACGGAACTATTTTGCTTAACGATGAATTTGAAAATATTGGGAAGGTATTGAAACCTGAACCATTTGACTCAAATCTGGAAATTGAAGGAGATTTTCCTGGTTTATTGGTCAAAACCAGTGAAGACATTGGGCCTGCAAATGACAAAAACCTAAGATATGTTCTTAAATGGGAAACCCTCAACAGCAACCGGGATTTGCCGCGTGAAAAACCCTGGCCAAAACCTAGCAAGCTGATTTTGTATAAATTAAAGAAAGCTAAAGAGTAATTTTTTACATTTGAAATAAATTGATTATCAAACCTAATGCTAACGGTATGATACTAATTGGCTATATTCTAATCAGAAGTAAATTAATGATGACAAAACTATTTCAACTACTAAAAATAGCAGTAATAAAATGTTTTATGTTCCTGTTTATATTGCATTTTCAAAATTCAAGTGCACAAACAAGTAGTCTTAAAGAAACAAACTATCTAAGGGTAGAAAATGCTGAACATATTGTTGTTTACCAAGAAGAAAACAAATTCCTTGGATGGCCGGCAAATAATGGGGCATGGTCTGCTGATGGGGTGAACATGCTCGTCGGATTTACTCATGGAGATTATGAACTTATTAAAGACAATCACAACATTGGAGGCAATCAGGTAAGTTGGCTGGCCCGAAGTACTGATATGGGGCAAACCTGGGAAGGGTATGACCCAGTTGGTTATGTCGGGGATTTTGGTAAGGAACCGGAACTACAAACATTGGAAAAGCCTATAGACTTTTCGCACCCACAGTTTGCTATGCGCATTGTGGGAACTTCCTACCATGGCGCCCATGATGGGAGAGGCCACTTCTTCTTTTCCTATGATGCAGGTAAGTCGTGGAGTGCTCCCTATCGTTTTGGGGTCGATGATATCCGTGAGTGGCCCGAATTGAAAAACACCACTTTACCTGATGAAACCGAGTTAACTCCAAGAACAGATTATGTGGTGGAAGGAAAGGATGAATGCCTTATATTTATGTCTGTTCGTGAAAAAGGAAAATTTGGAACAGACCGCCTTTTTTGTATTCGTACCCTTGACGGAGGAAAGACTTTTAAGTTCGTGGGCTGGGTTGTACCACCTTTTGATGAAAGGAAGGTCGATCTTTCTGTAAAAATAAAATTGGAAGAAGACGATTCCCAAAATCCTCATCCAAATCAAAGCCGTGCCGTGATGTCCCAGACCGTCAGACTTGAAAACGGTAAGTTGATATGTGCAATGCGTCGAAGGTATAATAAACATAATTGGGTGGACGCATATACTTCTCAAGATGGTGGTGTCTCTTGGGCATTCCTATCAGAAGTTGGTGATGCAGGAGCAGGTAATGGGAACCCTCCCGCACTCAATATAACGAACAAGGGAAGACTGGTTGCAATTTTTGGCAACAGAGAAGAGCCAGGGACTATGATGGTTGTTTACAGCGACAATGAAGGAGCCTCCTGGAGCAAACCAAAGATCATAAGGGATGGTTATGGATCAGTTGATATGGAGACTATTGATCTAGGTTACCCACAACTACTGAGACGTAAAGACGGCAAAATGGTCGCACTTTATTATTGGTCTACCAAAGATTACCTCCACCATATTGCAGCAACAATATGGGATGCGGATAATTAGCTAAGAAGGGGTGGCAAGTGTCCCTTCACTCCCATATTATTCGAATGTCAAGGGTTGGCAATAAACATAAAAGAGGGCCTAATAGCCCTCATTTATGTTATTATTAGCACATGTATGGGCTATTCTACCTCTCCGTCTAATACTTCGGCGGGCACAGCTACCTCGCTCTCTACGGTATCCAATTCCTCTTCCGATTCATTAGGTTCCAAAACTGAAGACTTTAAGGCATTAAACTTTTCCAATTCTGCCATGTCTCCTTCTTCTCCTGAAAAATAAGGAAACACATCCATTATTGGGGACTCGGAAATAACGGGAATGCTGTAATCGCCCATCGTACCTTTCATAGCCTGAATGGTATTATCATATGCTTCCTTTACATCATTGCCCTGTACCAGCAAATAAATATTGGTTTTTCTTTCCTTACCACTCTTTTCATCGAATGCAATTAGCGCCACTTTCGACTTAAACCACCTATCCGAATTTTCAAAAGGATGTACCTCAGAGAAATTGGCGACTTTTATATTCGTAATCAAGAATTCTTCACTGGTATAAGCGGCCATCTCCTCATTTATTCTGCTCTCCGCTTCGGTATACGATATCGCATCCAACAAATAACATTCTGTAGTTACTTTCTGTTCTCCAGTTTCATGTATTTTTCTATACTTCACTTTGCACTCGTACCAAGTCTGACTCATATCTAATTTTTTTAAGGATGCCAAAAATAGGTCTTAAAAAAAAAATATCCTCCCATTCGCAAAATAGATATTCACAATTTCTGAATGAATTTTGTTCCTCTGATTAAATTTCAGAATGATTATTCCGGGATAATATTACTTGGTCTGGCTAACTAGCCACCGCTCAACACTATAAAAAAAATAAATAGATAATTTCTAATCAAGAAAAGGTATGAGGCTAGGGTGGCATTTTTTTATTCGTTAGGCTGAAATCCATAATTGACAAAACCGAAGACAAATGAAGACATATAAATAGGTGATTTAAATTTCCCACCGTAAAACCCCAACGATCCATTATCTTTAATCCAACGTGAATTCGGTCCGGTCATATTGTAAACCCCTTGACAAATAGAGCAAGGGAAAGTGTACAACCACAAGTGGCATTGACCATGCAATAAACTTATATTTTAAAAAACTAAACTCCAGTTGAATATGAAAAAGGTAGCTCAAGTTTTATTCTTGCTTTTGGTTTTATTACCTGTATACCATGGTATTGCACAGATCCATACCCAAAAAGCTATTTACACCTTTAAAAATGGTGACCATAATGGTATTGGCAAATGGTATATGGGCAGGGAAATTGCCCATGTTATGGGGTATCAGGCAATGCAGTGGTTAGATCGCCCTGATCGTGAGGAAGAGGAAAACACCACTACATTATTACAGAATATGACCATAAATCCGGAGGATATTATAGCGGACATTGGCGCGGGATCCGGTTACCACGTCTTTAAGATGTCTCCTATGGCGAGGCAAGGGCTTATCTATGCTGTTGATATCCAAGAGGAGATGTTGGCAGAAATCAGTCAGCGCAAAGAAGAGAGCGGAATTAAGAATGTGTCGGTCATAAAAGGAAGCGAAAAAAATGTCAACCTACCAGAAAATTCGGTAGATAAGGTGCTCCTAGTAGACGTTTATCATGAGTTTAATTATCCCTTAGAAATCGTGGCTTCCATAAAAAAAGCATTGCGGGCAAATGGAAAGCTGTTTTTGATCGAATACAGGGGTGAAGATGATAATGTGCCCATAAAAAAATTGCATAAAATGACGGAAGTGCAAGCGGTGAAGGAAATGCAAGCAGCCGGAATGAAACTTGAGCGGAACATAGATAACCTTCCCTGGCAACATTGTATGGTTTTTGTAAAGAATTCATTATGAAGTATAGCCAAGTATCCATATGTTGCCACCCCTGCCCTATTCTGTAAATGGATATAATACCAAAGCAATTCAATTTGGAATCAATGTGAGGGGTATCTGCAATCTAGTTTTGATTTAATTTAAAACACTGAAATTGAACTTTTTATTCTAACAATTTATTATCTTCAAAGGATAATAAATTGCCTAAAAACCAAGAATTTAACTCGAATTAAAACCCACTCAAATGAAACGGACACTTTCTTCAGTAATAATATTGTTTATTGTCTTTAACAGCTTTGCAAATAGTACCGAACTACCACTTTTGGCCACCCCCTTTATGGGTATGTGGGGAATTGATATTGAAGGTGGAGGTGCAGGTTGGCTTAACGTACATGAGGACCAAGGCTTCTTGGATGCCGAACTATTGTGGATCGGCGGTAGTGTAGTTCCCGTGTCCAACGTTTACCTAGTTGACGAAAATACGCTGGTGGTTACCCGTACCAATCAGGTTAAAAGAAGTTCCGATCGCAGCCATACGGTAACCTATACCTTAGAGGTCAAAAAAGTGGGAGATGCCTTGAAGGGTACCATGATTGGACCCAATAGTGATGGAAACGGGGTGTCCGTCAAAAATTTTACCGGAAAGCGAATGCCACCCATGCCAATCACGCCAGACTTATCCAAAGTAAAATATGACAAACCGATCAAATTGTTCAATGGAAAGGATTTAAGTGGCTGGAAAGTGATGGATCCAGAAAAGGCCAATGGTTTTAAGGTCGTGGACGGCACGCTGATGAACGACCCGGTGCAACCCGAAGATGGTAAGCACATTTCTTATGGAAATATTCGGAGCCTACAAGATTTTAACGACTTCAACCTTAAGCTGGAGGTCAACGTACCCGAAGGAAATAATAGTGGGGTTTACTTACGTGGACTTTATGAAATTCAGGTAGTGGACTCTTATGGCAAGGAATTGGATTCCCATAATATGGGGGCACTATACAGTCGCATTACCCCTAGTATGGCAGCCGAAAAACCCGCAGGTGAATGGCAGTCATTTGATATCACCTTAGTAGATCGACATGTAACCGTGATCTTTAACGGCAAAAAAATAATTGACAACCAAGCCGTTTGGGGTCCTACCGGTGGGGCCATGTCTTCCGATGTGCTAAGCCCAGGACCTATCTATTTACAAGGTGATCATGGCAATGTGGCCTATCGCAATATTGTTCTTACCCCTATAAAGTAGTACAGCAAAACATTAGGTTTCGCCCTCCTTTAAAACCAAGGAGGGCTTGCCTTTTATTTTTCCATTTTTAAAACAGCAAATTTGCCTTTGTTCCAACCATGAACAAGTAGGTAAAGCTGTTTTGTTCCGTTTTTAGTCACAAAGTGTGGCCAAACCTGGTGAATATTTGTCAAGACAGGAATGTCCAAATCCCCAGGGATTACTGTCGACACCAACTTTTCTCCTGTATGAACATAAAGAGGAGCCGATTTCTGTTCTCCAATGGCCTGCAGCGCATTTAGGAAGTAATGTTCATCCGTGAAAGCAACATTACAAACTAAACTGCCCTCAGGTATATCATTAAAAGTTTCCACAAACTTACCCTTCTTGGTAAATTTAACGACCTGTCCTGCAGCCCTATTGGCAACTAGGATATGCTTTTTGTGGGCATAAATTCCATGCGCGGTCTGAAACTGACCAGGATTGTCTCCTTTTCCACCCCATGCAAGTTTCCCCCAGCTCCAAACACCACCTTTTTCTTTTATTGTCATAACAAAATCCCCAGCAGAATAACCATGCGCTACATACAAGGTGCCATTCAGATAAGTTACATCGGTTACCCCAAAATTGCTGTCCTTGGATGCAAAGAACTCATTGGCAGGGGCAAATTTAAATTCAGTGCCTGTAGGCTTCAAAATTTCACTTACAATAGTGCCATCCAAAGTCATTACAAGTACTCTTTTCCCTTCCTGTGCTACCGCAAGATATTTTTGCCCTTTGTGAATAAAGAATACAATACCATGAATATTATCCTTTAAGCGCTGATCGCTGCCCAAAGTAGACCACTTTGTTAGATCAGGGCTAATGGAACACAGTCCGTACCCCGGAATTCCGGTATATACTATTCCTGTTTCTGGATCTTCATTGAAACCTCCGTGCATTCCCGGTTCAAATTCGTGTGCCTCTTCTGGAAAAGCTGCCGTTAAATCCTGGTCCCATGAAAATATAAAATCGCCCTGGCCTGTAACCAGTTTTGCTTGCATAGGCATTTCATCTGATGCCATTGGGCCATGCTGGTGATCGGCTATAGCATTATTTTCATGTGAATGATGCGTATGGTCTTGTGAGTGTTGGTTGTTTTGTGCCAATAAGGAGGTTGATAATCCCAAAGAGGAAGCGATCGACAATACGGCTAGTGTAGTTTTTTTATACATGGATGGTTCTTTATTAATTTTGGGAAAGTTAATCAATCCTCCCTAAATATTCAACCCGCGTAACTTCAATCTTTTTTAAAGGATAAAAAGCTGTATTTCAATTAAATAAGGCTATGGAATATTTTTACACTTTCCAAAACTATAACCAATTGTATGGATCAACTGAGCAAAGTAGCTTGTATAACACTTCATTTTTCGGAGGTGGATGGTGTATTTCATAGACCTAGAAGGGCACTATTTGAAACGCAATCTAGAATTTCTAAATTAAAGGAATGTGCCTTGTTAATCAGTTCCCCTTATTTTAATATTAGAGATTAATAATAGGTGTAAAACACAATTTATCAGGAGATTATACACTAACTTAGATATCATCTATTCGACCAATGGTCCAATAAATACCCCCCTTCACTTTTAGATATACCATCATGAAAAATATTTTGCTAATCCTAGCATTTTTATTGGTTACATCTACCTATGGGCAACAAAAGATAAAAACAACTGGGGAATTTGTTCGGGTATTTGATTTACATAGAAAAAAAATTGGTAAAGGGAAAATCCTTGTACTATCGGACTCCATTCTGCAATTAAAAGGAAATAAAGGTGAGCTTAGTTTTCGCCCCGAAGAGATTGGATTTATCCAAACCAAAAGGGCCGCAGGAAATAATGTACTAATTGGAACTCTTTCAGGTGCAGTGGTATTGGCAGTTGTTGTGGCGGCTTCTGCAGATCCCAATGATTGGGTATTTGGTTATACCACAGGTGAAGGCGCGGCCGTAGGGGCCGTACTTGGGGCTGTTTCTGGTGCTGCCCTTGGATCCCTCTCGGTACTATTTAAGAAATCGGAGATATACCCCATTAATGGAAATTTATCCTATTGGAAGACCTTTAAGGATGACCTGGGGCATTTTTAGATAGGACTTTGCTGAAATTGCTCAAAATAAATAGCTTTATGCAGGCGGCTATCTTCCATAATTTACTTATTCACTTCTATTTTCTATGTGGCGGATCAATTGAAAAATTATTATTTTTTCAAAATTGAATAATTTATGTAACTAGTTACGTAAAATTATTTACATTTGCGTAACCAGTTACTTAAATAAACAATAATGAACGACTTTTTAACGGAAATGGAATTTGTGGGACTAACCAGTAGGCTCAAGAGATTAAGTGATTCCCTCCTCTATAGTACTAAGGAGTTGTACAAAACTGAAGGACTGGATATTGAACCAAATTGGAACTTGATCTTTATTCTTTTGCAAGAAAACGAGACCATGACCATCACCGAAATATCGGAAAAATTACAGTTTTCACATCCCGCCGTGGTGAAAATTATTAATAAAATGAAAAAAAACGGACATGTGGAGACCAAGACAGATACTACGGATAAAAGAAAACAGATTTTAACTTTAACAGAAAAAGCTCATAAACAATTACCAGTTTTTGAGAAATATTGGACAGCAGGAAGACAGACCGTAATGGATCTACTAGCCGACAGTCCTAATTTTTTAGAGGAATTTTTTAAAATAGAAGAAAAAGTGAACCAAAGCGATTACAGAGAAAGGACCTTAATAAATTTAAAAAATGACGAACATCATAATTGAGACTATTGGCTATATAGCAATCCTTACAGGTTTCTTTGCCATTACCAAAAAAGACATGAATAAATTCCGCGTTTGGCATTTAATCTCAAGTTTTTTCTATATCATATATGGCGCTATGTTAAATTCAGTTCCCCTGGTCGTTGCCGGAGTGGTATTTTGTATTATACACGCTTATCATTTAATAAAAATTTACGATTCCAACAAGGGCCCCAAACTCAAAATTTAATCAAGTGGTTTTCACTTTGGGCAATGGAAGCCGTCCATTGGCTCATGTTCACCCAAGTGAAAGCGGCCTGGACAGTGCGGCCGTGGAGATAGATTGCCTTACTTAAGGCAAGGGCGATCAAACTAGCCTTCGCTACAGCTGGCTCCTCGAAACAAAGGTACACAGTACCTTCGTTTTTCGGCCCTGGTTCGTTTTTTGGGCGATGCAAAAAATAAACAAAAGACTAAAGCAATGTTGTATTGTTCTAGTTTATTATTCAGTGCACCCAATACTTTTAAGATTGA
This sequence comes from Arenibacter catalasegens, assembly GCF_002909235.1. GTDB lineage: Bacteria > Bacteroidota > Bacteroidia > Flavobacteriales > Flavobacteriaceae > Arenibacter > Arenibacter catalasegens. The sequence continues at coordinate 29,280 of NZ_PHQQ01000019.1, read as the reverse complement.
CCCAAAGTTTGGACAGCAGTTACCCTTTTCCAACTATTTAGGCCATAGGGTTAAATTACCTTGAGCGCCTTCCCTACTTTGGTAAATGCTGCAACCGCTTTTTCCAAATGGTGACGGTCGTGGGCGGCCGACAATTGAACCCTAATTCTGGCCTTGCCTTGTGGCACGACAGGGTAGAAAAATCCAATTACATATATTCCTTCATCCAACAATTTGGAGGCAAACTCTTGGGCCAAGGGAGCTTCATAAAGCATTACGGGAACTATTGGGTGATCTCCCGGAACTATATCAAAACCTGCTGCGGTCATCGCTTCTCGAAAATATATCGTGTTCTCCTCCAACTTATCACGCAGTGCGGTTGAAGAAGCCAATAGTTCCAAAACCTTTATGGAAGCCCCTACTATTGAAGGTGCCACTGTATTGGAAAACAGATAGGGTCTGGAGCGCTGTCTTAGCATGTCCACAATTTCCTTTCTCGCTGCCGTAAATCCGCCGGATGCGCCTCCAAGAGCTTTGCCATAAGTCCCTGTAATAATATCGATTCTTCCCATTACATTTTTATACTCATGGGATCCACGGCCTGTGGCACCCAAGAAACCTGTTGAGTGACATTCGTCAATCATAACCATGGCATCATATTTATCCGCCAAATCACAGATTTTATCCAATTGGGCGATGGTTCCGTCCATGGAAAAGGAACCATCGGTCACAATTAATTTTCTTCGGGAACCTTCTGCTGCCTTTAATTGTTGTTCAAGGTCCGGCATGGAATTATGTTCAAACCTAAAACGTTTTGCTTTACACAGCCTAATACCGTCTATGATGGAGGCATGGTTAAGTGCATCGGAAATAATAGCGTCCTCAGCACCCAAAATAGGCTCAAAGAGTCCACCATTGGCATCGAAGGCGGCTGCATATAAAATACAATCTTCCATACCCAAAAACTCGGCGGTCTTGCGCTCCAATTCCTTATGTATATCCTGGGTACCGCAAATAAAACGAACGGACGACATTCCATAACCATGGGAGTCAATAGCATCCTTGCCCGCTTTAATAACATCCGGATGGGCGGAAAGACCCAAATAGTTGTTGGCACAAAAATTTAGTACCTCCTGAGTATTGGTGGTTTTGATCTCTGCACCCTGGGGTGTAGTAATAATTCTTTCCTCCTTATATAAACCATCCGCTTTAATGGCATCAAGTTCCTTCTGTAAATCGTTCTTTATTGTTGAATACATATTTCTCAGTTATTTTATTGTTGACAGACATATGCCCGTTCATATTGAATTACAAAAGGATCCCTAATGATTTTTTGGATCGGGTTCCGTAATGTTCCCCAAGCTTTTCGATCATAGTTCGGGTAATTAACTTAAGGTCGTACTCCGGCTTCCATCCCCAATCTTTAAACGCCTCGGTGTCGTTGATGGAATTAGGCCATCGCGATGCAATTTCCTGCCTGAAGTCGGGCTCGTATTTCACTTGAAAATCAGGATAATAATTACGGATTTCCTTCACTATATCCTTTGGTGAAAAACTACTTCCGGCAAGGTTATACGATGTTCTAAAGGTAATCTTTTCTTTAGGTGCCTCCATGAGTTCTATGGTGGCTCTTATAGCGTCCTCCATAAAAATCATGGGTAGTGTAGTATCTTCTTCTAAGAAGCAACTAAATTCTTCTTCCAATACCGCCTTGTGAAAAATATCCACAGCGTAATCGGTAGTACCACCGCCTGGCATGGATTGGTAGCCAATAACTCCGGGATAGCGTATGGACCTTACATCCAATCCATATTTCAAGTAATAATATTGTGCCCAGTTTTCTCCGGCGGCCTTGCTCATCCCATAAACAGTTGCAGGGTTAAGATTGGCATTATTAGGGGTATTATCCGCAGGGGCATCTTCCCCAAAAACGGCAATGGAACTTGGAAAAAACACCTTGTCCATTCCGCTGATTCTCGATACTTCCAAGACATTGAACAGCATGTTCATGTTAATATCCCAGGTGGCCAAAGGATTTGCCTCTCCCTTGGCAGATAAAATTGCCGCCAAATGATACACTTGCGTAATGGCATGTTTAGTTACTACTTTTTGAATTTGATTTCTATCAGTAGCATCCAATACCTCAAATAAACCATGAAAATTAGATGCTTCATGGATATCGGAAGCGATTACATTGCCGACACCAAATCTACTTTGTAGTGCTTTGGTCAGTACTGAACCCAATTGTCCGTTGGCTCCGATTACCAGAATTTTGGCATTCATAATTTTTCATCTATTCGTAATCAACAAAAGTGTTAATTACTATCAAAATTACAAATAACAAGTCAATCATGTAAATTACATATATAATTAAGTAATTATAACTTAATTGTAGTAACTTTAAAGTTAATTTTACTTTTAAACTTAAATAATAATCTGTTTTAAAGTAATTTTTTAGATACTTATGGAGCAACTTGATCAAACTGATATTACTATTCTCAGGATTTTACAAAAAGATTCAAAAAAAACGACAAAGGAAATTGCAGCCATTCTCAACCTTACCCCTTCTCCCGTATACGAAAGAATCCGCCGGTTGGAAAAACAAGGGGTTATTAAAAAATATGTGGCCATTCTGGATAAAAAACAAATAGACCGGTCTATCACCGTAATATGCCAAGTATCCATGCGATATCACAATGAAGCCTTCATAGAGAAATTTGAGGCACAGGTTCAGTATTTAGAAGAGGTTCAGGAGTGTCACCATTTAGCAGGGCAAGTAGATTTTATCTTAAAAATCCATACAAAAAGCCTAGAGGATTACCATGATTTTGTAAAGACCAAACTCTCCAAAATAGAAAATATTGGAGTACTAAACAGTACGTTCGTATTGAAGGAAATAAAGCATTCCTCGGAATACTATATTTAATTCCTATTACATTTCTATTATATTTGTTTTAAGAGGTAGTTTACAAGTAGAACTTCCCTATTTATACAAACCAATCATTACCGATTTCACCATAATATGAAAATAGTCAGGACCGATATGGAGCTAGAAACTCCACTTGTAGACAAAACCCTTAAGGAACAAGGACACCATTTAGTTTTACTTCCGGATGGCGTATCGGAAGATATACTGGCTAAAGAAGTAACGGATTGTGATATCCTATTAATGTGCTACACCCCTATTACCCGTAAAATAATTGATTCGGCAAAAAAGCTCAAAGCAATTGTAAAATACGGAGTAGGAATTGATGCCATTGATATCCCTGCTGCCAATGAACGAGGTATTGTGGTGGTCAATATTCCAGAATACGCGGAAGAGACGGTTGCTGAAGGAGCCTTTGCCATGCTAATTGCTCTGGCCAAAAAATTGCCCACATTACAAAAACAAATGAACAATAAAGCTTGGGTATGGCCGAGCCAAGAATGGTTGGGACTTGATATTGCCGAAAAAACGCTGGGCATAATTGGTTGTGGCAAAATTGGCACCAGTATGGCCAGAATGGCCGGCCTTGGTTTTAGGGCAAGGGTTATTGGTTATGACCCCAGTAAATCTAAGGAGAAATTGGCCCAACGTGGAATAGAAAAATATGACAACCTGTTAGAAATGATCAAAGAATGTGATTTTATTTCCATGCATACTGTTTTAAATAAGGAAACCAAGCATCTTATTGGTGCAAAGGAGTTTTCTGTGATGAAGAAGACCGCTATTATTATCAATTCCGCTAGAGGGGCCTTGATTGATGAAATGGCACTTTTGGATGCCTTGGAAAAAAAACAGATCGCCGGGGCCGGCCTTGATGTCTATAGCTTGGAACCCTTAAATAAAACTGACCATCCTTTAAAAAAGCTTTATGAAATGGACAATGTAATGCTATTGCCGCATCTGACTTTTTACACTAAGGAAGCTATGGAGCGACTAGAAATCGAGACCTTGGAAAGAATTGCTGAAGTAATGGAAAATAGGCCGGTTACCATCAAGTCCAAAGACCCACGCCTACAAAACCAGACATAGGCTTCGTTTTCTTACGAACTAAATCTGCTCGTAATCCAATTCCAAAAACTTATCTACGTACTTGGCCCAATAAGTCGATACAAACTTGGTGTGATCCGGATGTTGATTATAGGCCTCATAATCCGCCATGGTATCAAATTCCATTGACAAACCATAATCAAAATCGTTCTTCTTCCCTATTTGGTGCAAGGATTGAAAATTTCGGACTCCAGGAATAGAAACCAATTTAGCCGCCGCGGAGAGAAATTCTTTTTCTTCAGGCGAGCCTTTGGGGTATTTTAACTTTAGGGCTACGGTATGCTGAATCATAAATTACAATTTAGATTTTTATATAGGTGAATTTAAGCAACTAATACACCACCATTCTTTTGTTATCCTTTATTTCAATGGCAATACCATCTATAAGTTGATTGCCCTGAAATTTAATGGATTTGGACTGGTCATAATCCAGCAGCGTATATTCCCGATCCTTATCGGCCGTAAACCACTCAGGAAATTGATTGATTCTGGCCCAATCCATAGGCAACTTCATATTCGCCTTGTGCCTAGGCTTATCAAAAAATAGTTTTCCTTTCCAAGGTAGTTCAGATTTAATTGAGATCAATAATGAGTCTCCTTTTTGCTCCGCTCCAAGTAACAGGTCATCTCTCCAAGGCTTTACATACAAACCCTTGCTTTTCCATAAATTATACATAATGGTAGTCCTGGCAAAATTGCCATCCCCATGCCAACCTTCTATAATGCCACTTTCTTGCTGCATAGCCCACATCACTTTTATTTCACTGTCCATCCATTTGGCAACGGAGGCATCCGGAATCCGATTATACAAATTTAGGGCGCCTTCAATGGCATCCGCATACCCATCGGCACTACCCTTCTCCCAATCATAGTTGGTGTATTTGTTTAAATTGGAATATATCTTCAATATGGCTTCCTTATATGTAGGATCCTTATCCAACATATAAACAGCATAAAATCCGTTAAGGGTATAACCCCAATTATCAGCAGGGCGTTCCTGTACAACTTCTCCTGTTAGGGGATTTATCGCATCATAAAACAATCCGTCTCCATTTCTACCAACTTCCAAAATCCTATCCATCATCTCATGCAATGGTTTTCGGTAGGCTTCCCTTTTGTTTGGCCTGGCGAAGCTTGTGGAAACATACAATTCACATAAGCCTGATATTAACTCGCAACCATGATCTCGCAGCCTAAGGTATTCCAAGTTCTTTGTGGGGTGGTGGTTGCCCAATAAATAATAATCGCCAATGCCTACGGCCCAGTCCAAGAACTTTTCATCCCCCGTCATCCAGTATATTCGGGAAAGAATCTGTAGCAATTCGCCATTCACTTCCTCCCGGGTTGCATTGGAACCATTTTTAGATATCCCATCGGCAACATTTACTTCATTCTTCAGATCGTACAACATCTCTAACATTCTATCCGACCATGGACTTTTCCCTAACCATTCTGTAAGGGGCAGCAAGCCATCCTTAATGTATTCCGAAGTCCCGAAAATAATTTCAGCCATATCCAATTGTTCATTTTGAAAATCCTTTTTAGAAAATGAATAGGTATCGGGAAGGGTGTTAACTCTAGACGTGAGTTTTTTTTCAGAATGTAACATATCCAACATGGCCCCATCAAATAAATCCTGATCGGTAAAAAAAGAAGTGAGTACCATAAATGGATAATTATCGGCCGCAGCATCTTTTGCGTTCCATATGTCCGTGTCAGTTTCAAGATTTCTTGGAATTAGGCCAGATTCGGGATCAGCCATCTCCAACCAGCCATGAACAAATTTCTCACTCCTAATAAATCCCTCACTGGCCAAAATGGCATTTTCATCTGCTTTAGTAAACAGATGGCTATCCTTTTCAGACATCTGTATAACTGGTTTAGAATCTTTACAGCCAATTATACTTAAGATTACTAATGCAAGAATTAAATTTATTTTCATGATACTAATGGTTATTTTATGATAACCCGTTAAAGGTCCGATATAAACTCATTTACAAAATCCATCGCTTCTTTCTGTGAATTAACCTTTTCGATAGAAAAGTTATTGGCCTTGTTCATGGATTCATAGTGTTTGCTTACAAATTCATAGGCCTCCTTAAACCCCTCAGCTGCCAAAGTATCCTTATCCGTAACTAACATTAGTTTCCTAGGGGAAAACGCTGCCGACAAGTCTGGGAGGTCGTAATGTGGCAAGGCCCCTGCAACGGCAAAAGGAATTAAGGCCGGATCATAATCTTTATTGGAAACAATGGATTCGAACGAAAGCATTGGCTCCAAAAACAACAACTTTGAAAATTCCACCCCTGAAACTGCAGCGTGCAAAAGGCTGGAATTAAAGCCACCTTTAGATATTCCGATTATTTTTTTAGCGTCCAGTTTCAATTCTTCCACGCAAGATTGAAGTAAGTTTTCTATAGCCTCTACATGAATGGCCACCGTACTTTTCCCATTTAAAATACCGGCAAACCACTGGTTATAAGAGGTGTTTTCAAAATAGGCATCCCCTTTTAAATACCCTGGCCCCAATTCACCAAACCCCGGTAAATCAGGGACAATTACGGTAACACCTTTTTTGGCCAATTGAATGGGAATGGCATAAGCTTCGTCCGACTCCTTATCCTGCAAATTATCCAAGTAAAGAGCAGAACTGCCCATGGGCTGTTTCGGTACAAAGGTTACAAATGGAATTATTTTATCCCCTTCAAGCACTTTAAGATATTTATTGAGGTAATAGGCTTCAAATTCCGTTTGTCCGGAAAATATCAATTTTCCCTTTTTGGCACTTTTGGAATAACCATAAATTGCTTCTACCTTTTGTTTTAAATTGATTAAATGTTGATTCATATTCTGCCTATCCCCATTCAACATCTCCATATTCTTCGTGGTCAAAGTTTTATTCACATCAAATAAAAACTTGCTACCGACCGATGTTGAAAGCTGGCCTGTTTCCGTAACATACAGTTCTTCTACTGGAAAAATAACCACTTCCCCATCCTGGGAATTTCCCGGGTTATCCAAATGCTTTTGAAAAAAGGCGTACATGGCTTCCCTGTTTTTCAGGGTAGATTGATGCCCCGCATTGTCCTCTACCATCATCATATTTTCTTCTTTACCAAAAGCTTTGTAGGCCAATCGTGTTTCTTCATAGGTATCACGTGCGCCCTGAATACTAAACATATCCCGCGTTGTGGTTATCATCAAAGTTGGTTTGGGAGCCCTCACTTCCAAAAGATCTGCATGGTCCAAACCAAGCTGAATACCCCTAGGAAAATTCTGCTCTGCGTCTTGAGGCCCACCTGATTTTAGCTGGTATTCCAAGGTGGTGATATAGCATTCCGGTGCTGATGCTTTTATTCGCTCATCAAAGGCTGCTATAGAGGCTGTCTGTGTACCTCCACCAGACCTTCCTGTGATTCCAATCCGGCTTGGATCCACTTCCTTACGCGATAATAAATAATCCACTGCCCTAATCCCGTCCCAAATCATATATTTGGCCGTAGACTCCCCATTGATAAACAACTGCGCCCCAGGAAAGGAATGCTCACGCGTTGGACTAAAGCGTGACTTGCCCTGAGTTTGGTCAAAATATTGCAATCTTTCTCCTTGTCCGTAAGGGTCAAAGGCAAATACAGCAAAGCCTTTTTTAACCAGATTTAAAATAACATGTTGATAGATGTCGCTTCTAAATGCCAGATCACTATGGCCACTGCTATAAATTATAGTTGGCAGATTCTTCCTTTTACCTTGAGGAATAAAAAAAGCTGCTGTCACCTTGACGCCTGGCATGGATTCGAAAAATAATTTTTCTATGCTATAGCCCTCCTTTTTAATCCTTTTGGTAATCACAGGATTTAAAGGTGTCTTTACGGGAAAATCCCCTAGCGACTCCCGTAACTTTTCTTTTATCAATTGTTGATGACCTTCCCAATCTATTTTCGTCTGAAGCTTCAATATCGATTCTTGTCTTTTGACAATACTTTGAAAGGAAATCTCACTTTGTTGTTTGTAAAGTTGATTTTCTGCATCAGAATAATACTTCCAATAATCAAGCACCGAATAATCCGTTTGGGTATGACCAATAAGCGGTTGAAATATAAATATCAAAAATATAACAAGGAAAGGAAAATGGTTACTTACTCTTTTGGACATAATAGGTTTTTAATTGGCTATAAATTAAGAAAATTTAAAGTCCAAGATAATTATTTAATCGTTTAAACAAGAAAATTGGTTGTATTTCAATAGAAAATAGTAGGTTTAAACCGTTGCTTCTGAAAATGATAAATATCCAACATATATTATTTTTGATGAGGATAAGAATTTATCGTTAAACAGAAAGATAGTTCACAATAAATTAAAAGCACTATGGGCACACAACATTCTTTAAAAGAGCTTATTCTAATTGTTTTCCTATGGCTATGTCCTATGACGGGTTTTGGTCAACAAGTAGCAAATGTGTCCGAAGCTTTTAAAGCTTTAAGTTCCGAGCCAGAAGTAATCCTTATCAACAATAAAATAAAAATCCCCAGTGAAAGTGGCCATTTTCAAGGTGTTCAACTCATAGAAAAGAAGGGGGCCAAAAAACTTCTTATTTCAGGGAGTTCACTTACTAAGGCCTACGTTTTACAAATAAATCTTAAAAAAAGAAAAACGGATGCCTTAATTACTCTTATGACTGATCCGTACCGGCATGCTGGAGGAATTCAAATCAGTGAACCTTATATGATAGTTGGCATTGAAGACAATATCATTAAAACCACTTCCAAGGTCTGCCTTTACAATTACCAGAGTAATGCACTTCATGACGCCCAACCTAATTTAATTATTGAACGCAATGGACAGGTCAAGGAAAAAACAGCGGGAGCAACAGGATTATTGGCAATGGGTGAAAATTATTTAGCGGTAGTTTCCAATTGGGACTCCCGAAACTGGGACTTCTACCGAATTGATCCTGAAAAAGGGGAACAAAAACTACTGTTTAGTTTTACCGCACCAAATGCTTGGGGAAGTTATCAATCCATAAATCTTGTTAAGGATAACTCCGCTATATATGCCATTGGTTTTTATAAAAAAGAGCTTTCTGGGCAAGCCGATTTAATCCTCGTAAGCAAGCTTGGTTCCTTTGAACCCATCATGGAGAAAGTCGAATCCAAAACCTTTAACTGCAAAAACGGAGTCGATTTTAATGCGGCTGTAGGCTTGCAAGTAGACAATGAAGGGAAATTAATAATCTGGAGTACCCAACCTGATCCTAGAAAACAAATTGCCATAAACAAGTTCACTCAAAAATAAAGTCATGCTTAAAATCATCAAATCAATATCACTACTTATCCTATTTTTTTGCAATACTGAACAAATTACTGCACAGCAAAATTGGAAAAGTATAACTACCGTAGAAGATGTTATCACTTACTATCCCGAGACGATAGAAAATATGCTGAATCAAATCAATCTTGATTATCCAGGAATGGAAAAGGTAAAATTAGCACATAGCAATGGTAATATCATAGCGGCATGCAACGCACTATTGGACTATTATAAAAATGGAGCCCTTACCTCTGACCTACGAAAAGAAATTCCTAAAATAACGACGCGAGAAGTGGCGGCTGCCGATACCATTCTAACAAATGTGTTCGTAATACAAAATGTACAGGGAAAAGTACCCTATCTTGCAGATGGGCATCGCGACTGGTACTACAAAGGCCCCAATAATGACAAGGAATGGGCTTGGCTTTCCAATAGGCATAGCCAGTTAAGCCAAATATTCAATACTTATTTGGAAACCGGAAACCCGAAATATGCTCAATATATAGACTTATTCTTAAGAGATTTTATAATCAAGAGCAATCCTTACCCAGCGGTTAAAAGCGGCACCTCTGTATGGCGTGGATTAGAGGTCGCTGCCCGAGCAAAAGTATGGACCAAAATATTTTACGGACTAATCAACTGCGATTATATTTCCCCTGCCACACAACTATTACTGCTCAGTAGTTTGCCCGATCACGCCCATTACAATAGGAATTTTCACAGCGCTAATAATTGGCTTACCATGGAAATTTCAGCACTGGCAACGGTGGCAGCCTATTTTCCGGAATACAAAAATTCTGAAGAATGGTTGGACTATGCCATTGAAACTATGGTGGAAAGCATGAAAGATCAGGTGTATCCGGATGGCGTACAAACTGAGCTTAGCTCGCACTACCATAACGTTTCCTTAATTAATTTTGAACTTTTCAAGGATATCTGCGACAAAGCCAACAAGACACTGCCCGACTTCTACAACAGAACCATTGAGGATATGTACGGTTATATTTCCCATATGGTGAGACCTAGAGGTTTTCGTTTACTGAACAATGACGGTGACAGGGGAAGCGACCGTAATTTTATTTTAAAGGGAGCTAAAAAGTATCATCATCCAGATTGGGAGTATATAGCCACCAATGGCCAATTTGGCCTTAAACCAACGAACGGGCCCTCCTATTTATATCCATGGGCAGGGCATTTTGTTTCAAGAAGTGGGTTTGATGCGGATGCGCAGTGGTTATTTTTTGATATGGGACCATGGGGCAGTGGCCACCAACATAATGATAAATTACACCTTTCTGTTTCCGCCTATGGCAAAGATTTTTTAGTAGATTCTGGACGATTTGCCTATACCGGTGAAGTTGCCGAAAAATTCCGCCCTTATGCCAAGGGCAGTGCTGGGCATAATTTGATTTTAATAGACGGAAAAGGACAAACTAACGGCCCTAAACATGCCCTAGAACCGTTGGCAGAAAGTCACTTTAAAATAACAGAAGGTTTTGATTATGCTTCAAATTCCTTTGACCAGTTTATAGATGTAGAAGGAAAGGCCAAACATACTAGGGTTGTTTTTTATGTTCGCAACGAATTTTGGATTGTTGTGGACAAGGTAGAAACGGACAGACCACGCAAAATTGATGCACTGTGGCATTGGCATCCGGATAATATGATGAAAAAAGAGGGGACAATAGTGAAATCCACTAATGAAAGGGGTAATCTTGCTTTGATACCCATTGGAAAACAAGAATTAAATTTAAAATTTATCAAAGGTCAGGAAAAACCTGAAATACAAGGTTGGTATAGTCCTGAATACAATATCTATGGGCCAAATATTACCAGTTCCTATACTACCGATATTGGTTCCGATACCACCTTTGTCTGGTTGCTTATGCCTTCAGAGAAAGCAACGCCAAAAATAAAGGCGAAAATTAAATCGGAAAATGAGCAAGAAATTAGCGTAAGTGTAACCTCAAAGGATAAAAAATGGCTGCTCACTATTCCCTTTAACAACAGTAGCAAAGCAAAATTAGCTACACCCTAAACAAAGTAAGTTATTTTAAAACCTAGAAATATCCAATCCATTATTGGGGCCATTCAAAATCCATAATATGTAAAATTAGCGTTGGTAATATTCTTTATTTTGATTTTTGAAAATATTGTAGCACGGAATAAAAATCTAGAATAATCCATTTTCTATTGCATGTTTAGTACTTTATTTCTTTGCCAAAAAACAAAATTAAATAAGTTGAATAACACATTGGAAGCCTTTCGATTAGGTTCCTTTCTCCGCAGAATAGGATTCAAAAGCTCCGAAATCCAGCTTTTTCCTAAAAAAAGCGCGGAGTTTTGAAACCGGTTTTTAGACTTGGTCTAAAAAATTCATTGGAGAAGGTGTCTTTTCTTTTGCTTCGGTTTCTTTGGACAAGCAAAGAAAATGAAGATTGACACAAAAAGATTATCGACAATAATGATTACTTTGATTAAAATGAAAGTATAATTTCATAATGTAGTCTACTATTTTGACAAGTGTGAAGTAATTGATAACTATAACTTAGAAATAATCTTATGGACTTAGAAAAAAACAAGAAAAATGCCATAGCCTTTTACAGGACCGCCTATGAAGGAAATCCCAGAACCGCTATAGAAAAATATGTTGGCAAGGAATATCTTCAACACAATCCGCATGTCGCGGATGGCACCCAAGGTTTTATTAACTATTTTGAAAGAATGGCAATTGAGTACCCCCAAAAATCTATTGATTTTGTTAGATCTATTGCAGAAGGGGATTTAGTGGCATTGCATACTCACCAAATTTGGCCAGATAATGACCAATATGTCACCATGGATTTTTTTAGGTTTGATGAAAACGGTAAAATCTGTGAACATTGGGATTCTATACAGCAGATACCTAAGAGTTCGGAAAATCCGAATACTATGTATTAAAGTTAACTTGCCCAACTATACCTTTTTAGGCTATTGCAAGTAATATACCAAGTACTTAAAAGACAATGTCTAATTTGATTCTTCTTGGACTAGACCTTAGAAGTCAAGACTCTTGGTAGTAAACCTTAATTTAATCCATTTTGGAATTGAAAAACAAAGTGACAATATTAAAAACCAACGGCTTAATATTTTTTTAAGCCCCCTAAACACCTACTGTAGTCATTAGGCCTTTATTTTTTGCACTTCCGCCAATTTCTTTTTAGTTTTAACGGTAATTTTAAAAGTCCCAAATTGAATATTAATGTATAAAAGTAGCGTGTATATAAATAAAGCTATTCCAAACATTTCCATAGACTCTTCTATGGTCATCATTAATATGTACACCCAATTATCTTCACCACTTATATAATGAATTTTGGCGGTAATCATTTCAAAGCCCACACTTCCCATCAAAAAAATACCTCCGGACAATATCATATATAATCTAACCTTTGAAGGCAGGTCCATAACGAATTTAAAATAAGTTACACCCAATACCAAGATAAGAATTCCATAAGGAATTACCCAACCGTAGTACAAGAATCCAGTAGTTTTATAAGATTTTTGAATCAGGCCTGAAAAATGTTCGTGTATTACGCAAATTTCATCAAAGCTTAAGAAGATAAAAATAAAACCGAGCACTAACCATGCTATGTATTTATTACCAAGCTCTTTCTTCTTTAACGCTATTATTATTAACAGAACAGCAGCGATCATTAGGGCACACGAGGAGTAAAAGGCAGGTATGGTCATTTCATTATCCAAATAAAATAGCTTTACAAAAAAATCAACAAATCTATTATTCACAAAATGTTGAAGGCCAATGCCAATACTACTTAATACTACTAGTGAAGCAATGATAATACTCAATAGCCGCAACATATATTTTGGTGTAAATTTTTTCTTCATAAGTTTAAATTAATTAAGTGCTTAAAAATTAATGGGAAATTCAAAAATCAGTTTATCCACTTTTGAAAACTTAACAAACCCCTAAAACGAACGTGCGATTAAGAATTTCCTGAAAAATCTCAACAATCTTGATTTACAATAGATTGTAAAATATTGAACACAAATCAAATGTTAATCAAAAGTTAATCAAATGTAAAATAAATGTCAATAAAATAATAATACTTCTGATTAAGCGACAGCTTTATTTGTTGAAATAACTGATTAGTTATGGATTCTCCTATTTGAATTAAGTAAATTGAGAATTCAAATATAAAAAGTAGTATTTTAAAAAAGCTCAGACATAAATTTACCCACTTTATTATTTCACTAATAAACCCCTTCAAAAAATTTAGCACATTTATAAGGAAACCGTTAAAACATGTATTTGATTAGGTATAAATCTTAATGACAGAGCCATTCACCAAAAGTAATTACTATCAAATGAAAAAAACCTTGCAAATTTCCTCCCAACACTTGCAGGATGTACTCTACAAACTGTTCCTAAAATATAAATTCACCACAGAAAAGGCCCAATTATTGGCCAAGACCTATACGGAGAGTACGTTGGCTGGTGTAAATTCCCATGGTATTAATCGCGTACCCCTTTTTTTGGAGTATGTTGAAAACGGTTCCGTTAAAATTGATGCGGAGGCAGAAAAAGTGGAATCCTTTGGTAGCATAGAACGATGGGACGGTAATTATGGCCCAGGAATTATCAATGCCACCATTTGTACCAATAGGGCTATAGAATTGGCTAAACTCCATGGAATGGGATTGGTGGCCTTACGTAACAATAACCACTGGATGCGCGGTGGTACCTACGGAAAATTGGCTGCAGATGCCGGTTGCATTTCCATTCTATTTACGAATACACAACCCAATATGCCACCATGGGGAGGTAAGGACAGCCGTATTGGCAACAACCCATTTATTGTATCCATACCTAGAAAGAAAGGACATATTATATTGGATATGGCCATTTCTCAATTTGCCTTCGGAAAGATCAACGACTATAAACTACGGGGTAAAAAGTTACCCTACCCTGGTGGATGGGACGAGAAAGATCAACTTTCCAATGACCCGGAAAAAATTTTAATAAAAGAGCGTGGCCTCCCTATCGGGTATTGGAAAGGTTCTGCGTTATCCATAGTCTTGGATATGCTGGCCACCTTACTGGCAGCAGGGAACTCTACCTATAAAATAGGTTTAAAGGAATTTGAAACGGGTATTTCACAAGTGTTTCTATGTATTGACCCCGAAGTGTTCCACGACAAGGATTTACAGGATAAACTTATTGAGGAAATAATAGGCTATACCCATGATGTAGATTCCATGGAGGTTGGGGACAAAATCTATTATCCGGGTGAGCGAAGTGCGCTTACCACAGCAGAGAATTTAAAGGTAGGCATACCGGTAAGCGAAAGTGTTTGGGAAAAGATATTGGAACTCTCCAACAAATAGAAAAACTAAATACTATTTACTTAATTACTACTTGAATTTTTAGTAGTTTCAGCTATACTAAACAATTAGCTGTTATTTTAATATATGAAAAAATCGAGTATAGAAGAGATCAGGGAAAGGTTCGACAATGATGTGGATAGGTTTTCTAATTTAGACACTGGGCAACTTACCACCATCGATGCCAAAATTTCATTGGAGCTTATAACCGAGGCTGCTAAAAGAATATGCCCCAAAGCGGAGAGCTTACTGGATATTGGTTGTGGTGCGGGCAACTACACCTTAAAGATGCTTACTAAAATCCCTAACCTGAATTGTACCTTGGTGGACCTGAGCAGGCCAATGCTAAATAAAGCATATGAAAGAGTCTCCAAAAAGACGGATAAAAAGGTAGAAATAATACAGGGTGATATTAGAGAAGTATCCCTTGATAAAAACCAATTCGATATTATTTTGGCCGGCGCCGTATTGCACCATTTAAGGGATGACCCAGACTGGGAGGCTACCTTTAAAAAAATATATGATCTTCTAAAACCGGGAGGTTGCCTTATGATTTCGGACCTTATTACGCAGGACACCGATATGCTGAACGAATATACTTGGGAAAGATATGGGGACTATTTAGAGGACTTGGGCGGTAAGGACTATAGAAAAAAAGTGTTGGATTATGTGGCCAAGGAAGATTCCCCAAGATCCATGAACTATCAACTGGACTTAATGAAAAAAGTAGGTTTCCAAAAGGTTGAAATCCTACATAAAAACATGTGCTTTGGGGCTTTTGGAGGTATAAAATAAGTTTTCGTTAAAGGCTGTTATTAAATCCCGTTCCCCTTTTTGACCCGCCTTCGTAAAGGGGTATACCTATGTCTCAAATTTAGTCTGAAAGTTGTAATTTAATTCTCAAAAATAAGCGGTGATGACTACAAATCTAAAATTCTGTTTTCCGTACATATGTCTTTTTATCATTCTTGGTTTTATCTCATGCGGAGATGATTCTGCAAAAACTGTTGAGATCAGGGGTATTTATGGAAACCCTAAACCCTTATGGGATAAAGGATATCATCTGAACGACCTAGGGATTAATGCCATTTTTGTGCATAGCGGATCGATCAACGAAGATATGATTACTAGGGCAAGGTCCGAAGGGTCGAAGGTATATGCTGAATTTGCCACCCTCAACGGCAAGAATTATGTAGAAACAAACCCGGAAGCATGGGCCATAAATGAGCTGGGAGAAAAAGTGGAGTCAGCAACCTGGTTTATGGGAGTATGCCCTACCGAACCCGGTTTTAGAAAGTATCGTTTTGATCAACTTAGGGACTTACTCTTGGACTATGACCTGGACGGTGTATGGATGGACTATGTTCATTGGCACGCCCAGTTTGAAGACCCAGAGCCCATCTTGCCCGAAACCTGTTTTTGCAATCATTGTCTTGATATTTTTTCAAAGGATTCCCGTGTTGAAATACCCGATGGGAGTACCGCGCAGAAAGCACAATGGATACTTCAAAATCAAGATCACACTTGGCGCAATTGGCGCTGTAAGGTTATATACGATTGGACCTACGATATAAAGAGCATAATTGAGGAAATAAAACCAGGGACACTTCTAGGCCTATATCACTGTCCTTGGAACGACGAAGATTTTAATGGTGCTAGACAACGTGTTCTAGGGCTGGACTACAATCTATTAAAAAAAACCATAGATGTGTTTTCCCCCATGGTTTACCATAAAAGAATGGGAAGAGATCCTCAATGGGTACAAGAAAACATTCAGTGGTTTAGTAATGAATTAGATATACAAAAAGGCACTTTTCCCAAAGTATGGCCTATAGTTCAGGCCCACAACGACCCAGGTAATATTACCCCAGAGCAGTTTGAAACTGTCCTTAGAGGGGGACTGTCGGGTAAATCCAGTGGGGTAATGATGTTTACCACCCATGCCATAGCGGAAGACGAAGACAAAATAGAGGTCATGAAAAAAGTGTATTTCGAGCTAAAGGACAAGCCTTGAAATAGAATTGTTGATAACCGCACTAAATATGACTGCTAAGCTAACCCCCATTAGTACATGGTGTATGACTTTTTTCAAACGGCATATAAAATTCCTACATTTGAAAAATATTTTTGCTTTTGATAAATACTTCTTTCAGGCGAGTACATACGCAAGAACATAAACCTCAGTAAACAACCAAATTTTTAACTTAACAGTAATGTTGAAATGGTGCTGATAATTACTATAAAATGCAGCAATGAAATGAGTTATTTATGAAAACCAACCAAAAAAAAGTTGATGATGAAATCAAAGAAAAAGAGGAACTAATCCTTAAAATGTTTGATGGCATTACTATAGGCTACGCATTATATGAAATGGTTTATGATTTACAAGGCAATCCTATAGATTATCGCTTCTTGCAGATTAATAAAGGATTTGTAGATCAAACTGGGCTGGAAATTGAAACAACAATAGGTAAAACAATTAAGGAAATTTACCCTGACGTGGAATCAAAATGGATAGACAGATTTGGTGAGTTGGCCAATAATCAAGTTCCCATTCACTTCATAGATTACAACCACAATACCAAAAAGTTTTACGACATCTATGGCTTTTCCCATGTAAAAGGAAAATTCTCTATTTTGATCAGTGATGTAACAGAGCAAAGAAATGCGGAAATTAAATTTATGGACAGTCAAGACCTTATGTCCGTTGTCTTTAATAATACCCGTGATCTTCAACTGTTGGTGGAATACCATGATATTCACAATTTCGAAATTGTTGCTGTCAACAATTCCTATATGGATAAAGGCAAACAATTTGGAATTTATGTTACCAATGAGGATTTTGTGGGGAAATCTCTAGAGGATGTTTGTCGAGATTTAATTTATCTTAAACCCGAAGTACTTAAAGCAACCATTATTAATTATCAAAAAGTAATTGATTCCAACCAGCAATTAAAATTTATTGAATCCATTACTATAGAAAATTTTCCATATCACTCAGAGGTAACTCTTTCTCCAATAATTAATGCTGAGAATGGTAAGAGGTATGTATTTTACAACTCCCACGACATTACCAAAGAGACGGAATCAATAGGTTTGTTGAAAGATAGTGAAGAGCGGTTTGCCTTAGCGGTAAAAGCTTCAAATGCAGGTATTTGGGACTGGAAATTTCTCGAAAGCGATGAACTATGGATTTCAGATCGATTGTATGAAATATTGGGCTATGAACCTGGGGAAGTTGAACCACGATTTTCGAATTGGAAAAGTTGGATACACCCTGAAGATGCAGAGCGTGTTTTAACGGTACTAAAAGATTATTTAGAAAATGACGTCACTTACCAAATAGAATTTCGTATACGGAAAAAAAACGGTGAATATGCATGGATTTTTAATAGAGCCGAATCAGTTCGTGACGACAAAGGAAGACCAATTCGGATAGCTGGGTCAGTGTCGGATAGAACACAAAGAAAAAAAGGGGAATTTTTAATTCAAGAGAAAACTAAAGAGATTGAATCCCAAAATATAAAACTTAACCAAGCCAACAGAGAACTTTTAAAAACAAAAGAAAAGGCCGAGGAAAGCGATCGTTTAAAATCTGCTTTTCTTGCCAACATGAGTCACGAAATAAGAACTCCTATGAACGGAATTCTTGGTTTTTCAAGATTATTAAAAGAACCGGGACTTTCAGGGGATGAACAAAACAATTACATTAAAATTATAGAAAGTGCGGGGGAACGTATGCTCAATATACTTAATGACATTATAAGCATCTCTAAAATAGAATCTGGTGAACGGAGTATTACCTATCGAGAAACCAATATTTACAATCAGGTAGATTTTGTTCTTAATCTACTGAACCCTGAAGCTGAAAATAAAAATATACGTCTTTCCAAGGACAAACAATTTTCCGATGCAGATTTAATCATTAAAACTGATGGAGAAAAACTTTTTGCCATTCTTACCAATCTGGTTAAAAATGCCATTAAATATACCCATTGTGGTGAAATTGTAATAGGGTATTATAAAAAAGGAGCGTTTCTGGAGTTTTTTGTTAAGGATTCAGGAATTGGAATCGCGGAGGATAGACAAGATGTGATTTTTGAGCGATTTATCCAGGCAGATGTTCAAAACATTATGGCAAAACAGGGTGCAGGATTGGGACTTGCCATATCAAAGGCCTTTATTGACATGCTTGGTGGAAAAATATGGTTGGAAAGCGAAGAAGGAATTGGCAGTACTTTTTATTTTACAATTCCCTACCAGATCGGAACTGAAGATTTTGAGGTATTGGAGAAAGTAATCATACCTTCGATTGAAGAAATTGATATAAAAAAGATTAAAACTTTAATTGCTGAAGATGACAAAATATCTGCAATGCTGATTTCCAAGGAAATGGAAAAGTATAGTGCAGAAATATTAAAAGCGGGAACAGGATTGGAGGCGGTAGAATTATTTCATAAAAACCCTGACATTGACTTAGTTTTGATGGACATCCAAATGCCTGTAATGAATGGATATGTTGCCACTCAGCAAATAAGGAAAACCGATAAAAATGTTATAATTATTGCTCAGAGTGCATTTGCGCTTTCCGGGGATAAGGATAAAGCCCTGATTGCTGGATGCAATGATTATATAACTAAACCCATTAACAGGATCGAACTAATTACATTGCTCCAAAAATATTTTAAGAAGAAATAAAAACTTGGTGACTATTCCAGGATACATATATAGATTCATGTGATTAGGGCAATCAGTTATGTCAATCAATATTTCCGACTAGTTTGCTGTTAAAGTGTTAGGGGGGTACAATACCATAAACATATCAGAGCTTGCAAAAAAATAACAATTAAGCATTTTTAATCAATTAAAGTATAGAATAATGAAAGTTAATGCTGTTGTATGTCAAGGTCATGGTGTTGCCTCAGGGAAGGCAAAAGATCCTCGCTATCCAGATGGAACTTTAAAAGCCCAATGCGAACATTTCTTAGTAAAAGGATTAGACCTAAATCAATACTTTTTAGGGACTATCAATTTAGACATTGCTCCGTTTATTTTTAAAATAAAAAAACCAAAATATTTTCTCGAGAATGTAAACTGGTCTAAATACATTCCCCCAGAAAATTTTTACTTTTTTGATGTATCACTTCAATTTAATGAAACTACCTATAAGGGGTTGATTTATATGCCAGATCCTACCACCAAAGCAGAACATTTTCAAAACCCGACAATATTGGAACTTTTGCTTCCAAGAATTGATGGCTTAAAATATGGGGACCTTGTAATGCTTGAGGTTATTGATGCGCAAATTAAGTTAATTGACACACCATAACCACAAGTAAATTAACTAGACGAACACCAAAGTATTAGTAATGAAAACAACACCCGAACACAATGAGCGTATAGCTAAATTAACCTTCTCCTCAGTATTTCCGCACTATATTTCAAAAGTGGAGAAGAAAGGCAGGACGATAAAAGAATTGCATCAAGTGATAGCATGGCTGACCGGATTTGATGAAAACAAATTAAAAGAACTCATGGATGAGAAGGTTACGTTTGAAACATTCTTTCAGAGGGCAAAATTAAACCCTAATGCCCACCTCATTACTGGTGTAATCTGTGGCTATAGGGTAGAGGAAATTGAAAATACCTTAACCCAACAGGTAAGGTACTTGGACAAATTAGTGGATGAACTGGCTAAGGGAAGAAAGATGGAGAAGATTCTACGTGCCGGGTAGATTTACCATTATGTCATTAAAGTTAGTGTTGCTGTCTCCAGCCCGTCCCTTCGAGTGATTTTATGGAGTGAAACGAAATAAAATTGTATCGAGAAGATTACGAACTAAACGTAACCAGTTCTCGATACAATATCGCTATTGCCATTTCACTCGAACTGACCATAACAACTAACAAATCCCCCTGCTGAACAAAGTTGCCCGACTATAAGCCCTCCCCTACTACCTAGGCCAAAATGGCAGATCCATTTTAAGCTGGTTTGCCCATAGGTAGGCTCGCGCCAGTGATGGGGCTACCGAATTTATTATCCATTGCGGCCTGAGCAATCAATTTTTTTATTATCTTAATGCTTAATATGGGGCAAAACCATTCTAAATCAACCTTTTAGAACCACATTAAAGGCTTTAAAAGCCTATCCAATTGCATGTCGCCATATGGTTATTACATAAATGAATGATATTGCCCATGGAAAAATTCACCTTAAACATCAATAATCAAAAGGTATCGATTGAATGCGCTCCCGACACACCTTTATTGTGGGCGCTTCGCGATCAATTAGGGCTGACCGGGACCAAATATGGTTGTGGAATAGCCATATGTGGATCTTGTACGGTCCATTTGGACGGTACAGCAGTAAGGTCGTGCAGCCTACCAATTTCCGCAATCAATGATAAAGCTATTACCACCATTGAAGGGGTCGGAAAAGATGGACTTCACCCTGTACAAAAAGCATGGATCGCTGAGAACGTTCCCCAATGTGGATTTTGCCAAAGTGGGCAAATCATGTCGGCCATAGCATTATTGGAACAAAACGGGAATCCGTCAGACGCTGACATCGAACAAGCAATGTCCGGTAATATTTGCCGCTGTGGAACCTATATCCGAATTAGAAGTGCCATTAAGAACGCTGCTAAAAACAATGTGTAATATGAAACCAAACCCTTCCAATGATAAACTGTTTAAAGTTAGTAGAAGAGATTTTGTGAAAATTGGGGCCTTGGGCAGCACTGGTTTTATCCTTGGCATTCCTTTGGGATGCAAGCAAGAAAAAAATGCCTTTTTAACCGGTCGGGAAGATGCTGTTTTTGCTCCTAACGTATATATCACGATTTTGGGAACCGGGGAAGTACAACTCATTGCCCATCGCTCGGAAATGGGTACTGGTATTAGAACAAGTCTACCCTTGGTAATGGCTGATGAAATGGAAGCCGATTGGACCAAAGTAAAAATAATACAGGCTGTTGGGGATGTAAAATATGGCGATCAAAATACGGACGGCTCCTATAGCGTAAGAATGTTCTATCAACCTTTAAGGGTAGCGGGCGCTACGGTGAAATTAATGTTGATGCAAGCAGCGGCCCAAGAATGGCAAGTAGATATTTCTGAATGTAGTGCCGTAAATCATGAAATAATCCATAGTTCGGGAAAAAGTTTGGGCTACGGTTATTTGGCCGAAAAAGCCGGTGCCTTGCCCATTCCAGAGGAAAATGAAATTACTTTAAAGGACTCGAAAGATTTTAAATACATTTCCAAGGAAACGGTTATCTATGACCTAGAGGATATCGTAACTGGGAAAGCGGTCTATGGACTAGATGTGCAGATCCCTGATCTGAAGGTCGCGGTCATAAAAAGAAATCCAGAGGCAGGGGCAGGATTAAAATCGTTCAACAGCGATATGGCCACTGCCATTGAAGGTGTCTCCAAAGTATATAAAATGGAGGCAACTGCCTTTCCTATGGGCTATAATGCCCCATTGGGCGGAATTGTAGTGGTCGCCAACAATACCTGGACCGCAATAAAGGCAAGGAATGCCGTGGAAGTGGTTTGGGAGAAGGGCATAAATGCGTCCTATGACTCCAACGCCTTTATGCAGCAAATGCAACGATCCGTACAGAAAGAAGGGCAGGTGAAAAGACAACAGGGTTCTGCAACCAAAGCTTTAAAAGAGGCCACAAAGGTTATCGAGTCCGATTTTTTGGTACCACACTTGGCCCATTCCCCTATGGAAACTCCTTGTGCCGTTGCGCGCAATAATTCAGATGGAACTTGTGAAATATGGGCTCCCGTACAGTCGCCACAATGGGTACGGCAAGCAGTCGCCGCCGCCTTGGGTATTGAGGAATCAGAAGTTACCATTAACGTTACCCTATTGGGAAGTGCCTTTGGCCGTAAATCCAAACCTGATTTTGTAGTGGAAGCAGCCTTGATTTCAAAAGAAATGAATACTCCCATAAAATTGTTATGGACCAGGGAAGACGATATTCAGCACGATTTTTACCATTCCAATTGTGCACAACATATAAAAGTCGGTATCGACAAAAACAATAAGGTCACTTCCTGGGTGCACCGTACGGCTTTTCCATCTATTTCAGGTACGGCCAGCGCCGAAGCCAAAGGGCCTACTTCGGACGAATTATGCATGGGCGTTTTGGACATGCCCTTCGAAATTGAAAATATATCCTGTGAATCCTTGGATGCAAAAGCGCAGATTAGGATTGGGTGGCTGCGATCTGTCCACAATATCAACCATGCCTTTGCCATAGGTTCTATAGTAGATCAAGTGGCCCAGGCCAGACAGATGGACCCCATAGAGAATATGCTGGATCTATTGGGCAGCGATCGTAAAATCGATTTTACGGCCCAAGTGGAAGGGTTCAACAACTATAACGTTAAATTGGAAGATTACCCATGTGACACCCATCGCCTTAAGCAGGTAGTACAATTGGTAAAAGAAAAATCAGGCTGGGGTAAAAGCCTTCCTAAAGGCAAAGGAATGGGGTTTGCTGCACATCGAAGCTTTCTTACTTATGTAGCCTGCGTAGTGGAAGTGGAGGTAGATGACAACAACAATATCAAAATACCAATGGTCCATTTTGCTATAGATTGTGGTGTACCGGTTAATCCGGATAGAATAAGGGCCCAATTCGAGGGAGGTGCTGCCTTTGGTGCCAGTTTGGCCTTGAAAAGTGAAATAAATGTGCAAAATGGGGCCGTTATGGAGAACAATTTCAACAACTACCTTGTCGCCCGTATGACAGATGCGCCCATCAAAACTGCGGTACATTTTGTAGAAAATGAAGAAAAACCAACAGGAGTTGGAGAACCCCCTGTGCCCCCGTTTATACCAGCACTTTGCAATGCCATTTTTATGGCTACCGGAAAAAGGATTACGAGATTGCCTATAAGGCTATAGGTTTATAAGTTGTCTTTTGATCGGAAACAAGAAGACTTAACTACAAGATTCCAGAAACTAGACGTGTTTGTCCGGCTAATATCTTTTGGCAATTGGCATTTAACTCTAGCCCCGTTCTCGATACAAAATGGCTATTCACATTTCTCGAACTGACGATAGAACGGCTGCACAAAGTCGGCCGACTATGAACCCTCCCTTACTTCAATTTCGAAAATCCCCAAGCCGGTTAGGACTTTGAACTTGGGAAACCTTGAACCTTCCCTCCGGCTGGCGTGAGGATCTCCTTCTTGTTAATTCCCTTTCATAAGGCTTGGGATTTCAATCCCTTTCGTCTTCCCCGCTACCGGCGGAGAATCCACCTTCCCTTAACCAAGGGAAGGAGTTTTTTTGTTCGAATTACCAGCGCAGCCTGACTGCACAAAGTCTGCCGACTTTGACCACTCAATACCCCTCTATCCCATAATAGGCTTCTTTGTTTAGTCCGATAACGGATCAGCTCTTGCTTGTCTCCATAACGGACCACCTTTATTATTCATTACATCGAACACATCCTTATTAATGTCCACTCCCTATATTTCAGTATATTTAATTATTAGATTTTAATTTCGAAAGAACTGCTACTTGGCCTTCAACAACTTAAAAATGAGCAAGTAATGCACATAAAAAAGACTAAATCAAATTGTACTATGGAAAGTTTAATGATGAATTATCCACTCACAACAAATACTATTCTTGAATATGGCAATAGGGTCTTTCACCATAAAAAAATAATAACGTACCTCCCTGATGGTGCACGTCATGAATATTCTTTTGGTGACATGTACCATCGATGCAAGAAGTTGGCAAATTCATTGACCAAAAAACTGGGAATTAAAAAAGGAGATATGGTAGGTACTTTTGCTTGGAACCATGGCCCCCATGTAGAATTATACTATGGAATATCTGGTATTGGGGCTATTTGCCATACTATTAATATCCGACTCTCCAGTCAGCAAACAGAATATATCATTAATCATTCGGAAGACAAAGTCATTTTTGTAGATGCTACCCTGGTTTCCCTTCTGGAGAAAATTGCCCCATTACTTGAAACTGTAGAATATTACGTTCTTATTAATACTCCACCTAATTTTAAAACTACCTTACCTAATACCCTAAATTATGAAGATTTATTGGCCGAGCAATCTGAAAATTTCGAGTGGCCTGTCTTAAATGAAAATGATGCCTGTGGTATGTGTTATACCAGCGGAACTACTGGCTTACCTAAAGGTGTATTGTACTCCCATAGGTCAACCTATTTGCATGCATGCACTATTATCACCCCAAATGCGGCAAATTTAGGAAGTCAGGATACCCTCTTATTAATTGTACCACAATTTCACGTAATGGCATGGGGCGCTCCCTATTGCTGTCTTATGTCCGGAACAAATATGGTAATGCCTTCTTCCAATTTACAACCTGAGGCCCTCATTAAAATTCTTGAAAACGAAAAAGTCACCAAAGCCAATGGAGTACCTTCAATTTGGATGGGAATCTACCACGCCATGAAGAAGAATCCCCCTACCGTAAAACTGGCGCTTAAAGAATATCTCGTTGGCGGCTCTGCATTACCTGCAAGTCTTATTGAAGCATTTGATAGAGATTTCGGAATAATAGGAACCCATGCCTGGGGAATGACCGAAACTTCACCACTGGGCACAGCCTGCCGATTACAATCGAAACATGAGCAATTATCCGATTCGGAAAAACTAAAAATTAGGGCTAAACAGGGCATTAGTTTTCCAGGAGTAGAGTTACGGGTGATCAAAGAGGACGGCTCATTGGCAGCACGGGATGGAAAATCTATGGGAGAATTGCATATAAAAGGTGCGTGGGTTATAAGCTCTTATTTTAAAACGAATAACCAAGAAAATTTTACAGATGATGGTTGGTTTAAAACTGGGGATGTTTGCACAATTGATCAAGATGGCTATATGGAAATTACAGATAGAACCAAAGATCTTATAAAAAGTGGTGGTGAATGGATATCAAGTGTAGCTTTAGAAGCTGCATTAATGTCACATCCAAAAATAAGAGAAGTGGCCGTAATTGCAATACCGGACGAAAAATGGGCAGAAAGGCCGTTGGCAGCTATTGTTTTGGAAGACAATCAGGATAAACCTTCCGATGATAATCTAATTGAATTTTTAACCAAAGACTTTGCCAAATATCAGATTCCAACGAACTATGTCTTTATTGCTGAAGTGCCAAAAACCAGTGTTGGGAAATTTGACAAAAAAGAGCTTAGGAAATTATTTGCGGAAGGAAAACTGAAGTAATATAAAATAGGATAAAAAAACTGCTGCACAAAGTCGCCCCACTTTGAGCCATCCACCACTTCCTTGACCACAATGGCGGGCCCATTTTTTTAGCTGGTCTGCCGAATATAACTTTCAACCTTAAACTTTTAACTCATAACTAACTCCGATTTCGACTATGCTCACTCTCCAGATGAACATTGAACATTGAACTTTGAACCTTGTACCTAATTCCGCCCACTGCCAACTGCAACTGCCAACTTTATACAAACCTTGAACTTTGAGCTTTGGACTTTCAACTCATCTTGCCATTCAACGGATATTCCTGCGCTTCACCGATTAGGTAAAACCTGATTCCAATAATGGCTTACTTAGAACGTTAGTAACCGACTCTTGGTTGTAGTACTCCCTCCTCTTTACACCACAGAAAACTATCTGGGATTAAATAGACACTAGAATAAATTTAGGTACAATCTAGTGAGCTTGTAGTTTTTGAAATAGAGATATAGTTAATACCGATATCCAATTGTTGGCAGCAATTACCAACTACCTATTTTAGGTGTAATTTTTGTAATGAATAAGCAAAACCACTACTAATAAAAATCAATTTTATGAAAACAGTAAAAATTTACTCATCTATTGCATTAATGCTCACAGTACTTTTCAGTCTGACATCCAACATTGCTATAGCTCAATTAAAAACCCCTAGTTCGGTTGGGAAATATGAAAAAGGAACAATAATCCTTAAAAAAGGGAAAGAAATTGAAGGTTATATTTATATGGATATGTTAAACCCTCAAGAATTTCAAAAAAGGGTTAACCTCATTAATGAAAAAACACATAAGGCCTTCCTTCAAGGGAAAAAAATAAAAAAAGAAATTGAGGTTTATAAAGCCAATGATTTGCAAAGTTTTACGTTAGAAAATGGTCGAAAATTTAAAAAGGCTAAATATGTCAATTTATTAGCCACTAGAAAACAAGACATGTTTCCTAAAAATCTTATGTTAGAAGTTGTTACCGAAGGAAAGGTTACCATATATAAAAAGCATCACCACACTCAAGGTTTTGTTTCATCTTACTTACCTGACCGTACTAAAGTTAATGATGCTGAATATGTTGCATTTCAAGAAAACAATTTTGAGATTCTTTTCCAGAAAGAAGGAGAAGGCGTAAAAAATATGTCTATAATAAACATAAAAGCTCTTGTGGGAGACAATGAAGCCGTTTTAGCTAATTATGTCAAAGATTATTATGGTTTTCAAACTCTATTTACTAACGGTCCTATTTTTGAATCTAGCTTCCAGCTAGATGCTTTGGAAGCTTTCACTAAATTAGTAGAAGATTATAATAAATAACAATAGTTAGAATTTATTACAGTATTAAAAGAGACGACTATAAAAGGTCGTCTCTTCTTGTTTTATGAAATACTGCCTACAACAAACCTCCAATGAAAAAGTTCAGTTCCTTAAAGTTAGAGATTGTTTGTGTTTTTAATTAAACCCCTCTTTTTTGTTAAACTTTGACTTGTTCTGCTCCTATTTTGCAGACTTTCATTTAAAAAAATACCATAGGTACACCATATCATAACCACAGGCTAAACAGATTAAAAAATATTAATTAGCGCGTGGAGATTTAACAAAATAAAAGATTGGCTATATTAGTCATAAAATAGATAAATAGTTAATATCCAATTGTTGTAGGCCATTAAAAAAACAGGATAGAAATACCTAAACGAAATTCTACGATACAATTATCAGTAAAATTCCAATTAAAAGATTTTGAAAACTGGATAATACTACTTTTATCAAATAGTTTAGACTTATACTCATTATGGAAAACATATCTCATACAGTTAATCAAATTCAATACATCACTAATTTTCAAGACTTCGTTTCCGCTTCTTTTCATGGAAAAACTAATGTGATTTGTTGGAACCGTAAACTAGTAGGTGATTTTTCTGAGATTGTTAAACACTTAGAGTTTAATGAGAATATAACCGAACTTCATCCAAATGACCTTCTTGAACTTCAGTTGAGTGAACAGGGGCAGCTTGCTCGTGAAATTCTTTTAAGGGATTTGAAGACCTTGAAAGCTCTTGGTGCATCTCCAACACTTAATCTGTTTAAGTTCTATGATAGAGATGCCATGAATATTGCGTAACAAAAGGCAAATAAGTAGGGAAGTGATATAAAAAGAAATTATGAAAAACCAGCTAATTATGATCGCACAAACCTTCCTGATAATATTTCTAATTCCTTGTCAGGAAAGTATAGCACAAAATGTACCCAAAGGCTTTATTTCACTTTTTGATGGCAAAACATTAAAGGGTTGGAATGCTGCTGATATGAGCTGGTGGAGTGTGGAGAAAGGAGCTATCACAGCAGAAATCAGCAAAGAAAAACCATGCACCGAAAACCAATACCTATTTTCTGAATACGGCCAGATGGCTGACTTTGAACTAAAGCTGAAACACCGTTTAGTGAGCAAACATAATGTGAATGGAGGGTTTCAGTTTCGGAGCGAACATTACGAACAAGCCGATTGCAAGGGATACCAAGTAGACAACAATACGGAAACAGACTGGTTGGTAAGGTTATACGATGAATTCGGAAGACATACATTGTCTTGGCGAGGAGAAAGAACCGTTTTAGACGAAAAAGGTGTAGCTACGAAAACAACATTGCCAGGGGCAAAGGAAAAGGCACACTTTAAACTGGGGCAATGGCACGACTACCACTTAATTTGTAAAGGAAATAAAATTACCCTTTACGTAAATGAAAAACTAGTAGCCGAAGTAATTGATAATGACCGGGAAAATTTCGACCCATCCGGTTTACTGGCTTTGCAACTACATTCCGGGAGACCAATGTTGGTTCAGTTTAAAGACATCTGGTATAAAGAGTTGTAATGCCTCAGGTAATATTAACATATGAGCATTCGAAATATTTTTAATTAATATAAGTTAGTATCCAAAAATGAAAAGAAAAATGATGCTCCCGCTGCTCGATAAAATTGAGAACAGAATGGTTGAGGAAATACTTGTCCTAAAAAATTAAAGTTGGGTAGAAGATAGAAACAATTAACATAATTATAAAAGCTCAACCATTGTTGGGTAACAGGAAAAAGCTCATAATACGGTGTATAGTGCATAGCACCCTCCGATACGCTACGACACCATACACAAACCGTTGTAGGCCATTAAAAAAACAGGATAGAAATACCTAAACGAAATGACACTATCCCGCAAACTGTGTAAGTTAAAAATAACCAGGGTTTGACTTTTATTTAAAGTCTGACCCTTTTTTCATAGATCGTAAGGAACTGATTTAAAATAATGCCCCAGTTCCTGATGGGCA
>NZ_PHQQ01000018.1 GCF_002909235.1 Arenibacter catalasegens | reverse complement strand
CTGTCAGTTCCAAATATCGGGATAGTTCTATGACTAAGGCTATCGCTGGATCGCTGACAGGTTTTCAATTATATGACTTTTTTAGATTTAAAAATAATAATTCAAACCTAAGGTAGTTATCGGGATTTTGGTTCGTTTTTTGGGCGATGCAAAAAATGAACGGAACATGAGTTTTAGGATAGTTCATTCTATCTTTTCTAATTTACACACAACTTTTGTGAATAATTCATATCTAGGGCAATGACAAAAGCTTAATCCTATAATCCCTTTTACGAAGAAGGCGGAGTAAACGGTAGGTTCGCTACCGGTTTACTCCGCCTCTTAAAATAAATTTACTTTTATTCCTATTCGTTATTCCACTGGCTGTGGTGCCATTACAAAGTCTTCCATAAACTTTGTTGTATAATTGCCCGCCAAGTAATCTGGATGGTCCATAAGTTGCCTATGGAAGGGAATAGTCGTCTTAATTCCTTCAATAACAAACTCATCCAAGGCACGCTTCATTTTATTGATAGCTTCCTCCCTGGTTTGCGCCGTCGTAATCAGTTTTGCAATCATGGAATCATAATTGGGAGGTATGGTATAACCACTGTAAACATGTGTATCCAGTCTAATCCCGTGGCCCCCTGGGGTATGTAATGTGGTGATTTTTCCAGGAGAAGGTCTAAATCCGTTGTAAGGATCCTCAGCATTTATCCTACATTCAATGGAGTGTAACTTTGGAAGGTAATTTTTTCCTGAAATAGGTACCCCGCCAGCAACTAGTATTTGCTCCCTAATAAGGTCGTAATCTATTACCTGTTCTGTTATGGGATGTTCTACCTGAATCCTGGTATTCATTTCCATAAAATAGAAGTTTCGGTGTTTGTCCACTAAAAATTCTATGGTACCTGCTCCTTCGTACTTGATGTATTCTGCAGCCTTTACTGCAGCTTTCCCCATATCATCCCGCAATTTATCTGTCATAAATGGGGAAGGGGTCTCTTCCGTTAATTTTTGATGGCGACGTTGAATAGAGCAGTCCCTTTCAGAAAGGTGACAAGCCTTACCATACTGATCTCCTACTATCTGGATTTCTATATGTCGAGGTTCTTCAATCAACTTTTCCATATACATACCTCCATTACCAAAGGCAGCAGTAGCTTCTTGAACGGCACTATTATAAAGATCTTCCATCTTTTCCTCGGACATTACGGCCCGCATTCCTTTACCTCCACCACCAGCAGTCGCCTTTATCATCACCGGATAACCCATTTTTTTGGCTACTTTTTTGGCATCGGCTACATCTTTGAGCAAGCCTTCAGAACCGGGCACACAAGGTACACCGGCCTTTTTCATGGTTTCCTTGGCCGTGGCCTTATCTCCCATCTTGTCTATATGATCTCCTGTAGCCCCAATAAATTTTATATCGTGCTCAGCACAAATTCTGGAAAATTTGGAGTTTTCTGATAGAAAACCATATCCTGGGTGAATTGCATCGGCATTTGTGATTTCTGCCGCTGCAATGATATTTGGTATTTTCAAATATGATTCACTACTTGGAGGGGGACCTATACAAACCGCTTCGTCCGCAAAACGGACGTGCAAGCTTTCCTCATCCGCCTTAGAATAAACCGCTACCGTTTTAATACCCATTTCCTTACAGGTCCTAATAATACGTAGCGCTATTTCTCCCCTATTTGCAATAAGTATCTTTTTAAACATCTTTTGAAATTTTAAATTTTGTATCCTAAATTTTAAATGGTTTTGAATGACTCAAAAAGAGTTATCCAACATTTAGCATTTAAAACTTCTTATGATGGATCTACCAAAAATAAAGGTTGATCAAATTCTACAGGGGAACTATCATCTACAAGAACTTTCACAATGGTACCCGATATTTCCGATTCAATATCGTTGAATAATTTCATTGCTTCAATAACACATAGTACATCACCTTTATTTATAGTATCCCCTACCTCAACAAATGTTGGTTTGTCCGGGGAAGGTTTCCTATAGAATGTTCCAATAATTGGTGATTTTATGGTAATATATTTTGAATTTTCATCAGCCTCATTTTTTACCTCAACTTCCGCCGAAGGAGAGCCTGTAGGTGCTGCTGCCATATGCTGTGACATAGGGTTCCCCATTGGATATTGTTGAACATAGGTTGGCTCATGTGTATGGCCAACTGCTCCTGTTCGGATGGTGATCTTTAAATCTTTCATCTCCAATTTTACTTCACTAGCCCCAGATTTGGCCACAAATTTAATTAAGCTTTGAATTTCTTTAATATCCATAGAGTTCGTTTTAGGTTATAGGTTGTGTCAGATTTATGAATTGTATGCCCATTTTAAATATATGGAGCCCCAGGTGAAACCACCACCGAAGGCTGCAAAAACCAAATTATCACCTTTTTTAAGCTGGCTTTCATAGTCGCTCAATAAAAGTGGTAGCGTTGCGGATGTTGTATTTCCGTATCTCTGTATATTCATCATTACCTTGGAATCTTCCAATCCCATTCTGTTGGAGGTAGCGTCAATTATTCTTTTGTTCGCTTGATGTGGTATTAACCAATCCACATCATCATGAGACAAATTATTACGTTCCATTATTTTTGCTGCGGAATCTGCCATATTGGTCACCGCAAATTTGAAAACCGATTTTCCGTCCTGATATATAAAATGCTGCCTGTTCTTAACGGTTTCCTCAGAGGCTGGAAGCAAGGAGCCGCCAGCATCCATTTTAAGAAAATTTCTTCCGACGCCATCAGATCTTAAATATTCATCCTGCAGCCCTAAACCTTCGGTATTGGGTTCAAAAAGGGCAGCACCGGCACCATCCCCAAAAATTATACAGGTAGTCCTATCAGTATAATCAATTATAGAGGACATTTTATCCGCCCCAATAAGCAACACTTTTTTATATCGTCCAGATTCAATATAACTGGCCGCCGTGGACATTCCGTATAAAAAACTTGAACAAGCGGCTTGTAAATCGTAAGCAAAGGCATTTGTAGCCCCTATTTCCGAAGCAACATAGGCAGCGGTTGCAGCAACCATCATATCTGGAGTAGCAGTGGCAACAATAATAAGATCTATCTCCTTAGGATCCAGTTTGCTTTTCTCCAGAAGTTGCTCTGCAGCTTTTATGGCAAGATAAGATGTCCCAAGACCTTCTCCCTTTAAGATTCTTCTTTCCTTTATACCCGTCCTGCTAGTAATCCATTCATCATTGGTATCTACCAAGGTTTCCAAAATCTTATTCGTCATTACAAAGTCTGGTACATAAGACCCTACGGCAGTAATTGCAGCAGTTAATTTGCTCATCTAAATCTGATTTTTATCAATAAATCTTCAAAAACAATTGAAAATTTGTGAAAATTAGTGATTTTCTGTGACTTTATATCCAAAAATACCTTGTTTTTGAATTTTACAGCACCCTCATAAAAAAACTCCCACTCTTAAGAAGTGGGAGTCCAAATTATATTGTGCTAGCTTAAATTATGCTACTGCTTCCTCAGTTTTGTCTATCAAAACTTCTCCACGGTAATATAATTTACCCTCATGCCAATGAGCTCTGTGAAACAAATGCATTTCTCCAGTAGTTGGATCTTTAGCAACAGTAGGAGCAACGGCCTTGTAATGCGTTCTTCTCTTGTCTCTTCTGGTTTTGGAAATTTTTCTTTTAGGATGTGCCATTATGAAACTTATTTATCCGTTAATAATTTTTTTAGTGCGTCCCAACGGGGATCAATATCTTCTTTGTTTTCCTTTGTTTCTTTTGGTTGGAGTTCTATTAGCTTATCCAACACCACTGATTGTAACGTGCCGTCCAAAACTCCGGGATGAACCTTTTTTTGAGGTACCGACAACACCAACATTTCATAAACATATTGTGCAATATTGATTTGGTATTCGCTATGTGGAATAATCAATATTTCATCATTGTCATTGTTGTACTCGTCACCAAACTTAACCACCAATTCCAAATCGGCCTTAACTATTTGATCAAAAGGTTCGCTGGTAAGATCACAATTAACGTTTACCGTTCCCCGTGCCCTCATTTCCAGCTCCATCATCGTACTCATTTTATTCAAGGTAACTTCTAATTTAATAGCAGCACCGTTAAACTCATCATACTCAAAAGATTCAAAGAACGTATTCTCAATGTTGTACTCAAACTCGTGCTTTCCCTGTTTCAGTCCTGAAAAAGGAATAATAAACTCCTTATGCTGTATCATGATAACACTGGTTTTAACGTACGCGCCGTAATAAAGGCGGGTGCAAAGATACTATTATTTTGTAAAAAGCCAACAAATAGATAGAAATAAATATAATCAGTTTAAATTTCTTTAAATCATTGACCCAATGCCCAGTAGCTGGCTTTCTTTAAGCATGCTTAAACTTGCCTTTTTAACTTATGTTTTTTCAAAGGATTAGCTATTAACTCCTTATATTCTTGCCTATTCTTAAAAATTTGTAGGGCTGTAAAAACCGCCTCTTTAAAGGAGCTAGGGTCTGCCTTTCCTTTTCCTGCAATTTCATACGCAGTTCCATGGTCCGGGGAAGTACGTACTTTATTAAGACCTGCTGTAAAGTTTACCCCTTTACCAAAAGATAGGGTTTTAAAGGGTATAAGTCCCTGGTCATGATAAGCCGCCAAAATAGCATCAAAATTCTTATAATTATCAGACCCAAAAAAACTGTCCGCTGAATAAGGTCCAAAGACCAAATGGCCCTTTTCCGACATTTCCTTGATTACAGGCTTTAATACCTCATCATCTTCATTGCCAATTACCCCGTTATCCCCACTGTGAGGATTTATTCCCAAAAGTGCAATTTTAGGTTTTCTAATCCCAAAATCCATCTTTAGAGAGTTAGAAATTGTGGTGATTTTAGAGCGTATGAGTTGGGGTGTAATACTAGCGGCAACATCCTTTACCGCAACATGATCTGTTAGCAGACCGATCCTTAAACCATCCGTTACCATAAACATCAAACTATCCCCTTCCAATTCCTGGGCCAAATAGTCCGTATGACCTGGAAATTTAAAATCCTCTGTCTGTATATTGTTCTTGTTAATCGGTGCCGTTACCAAAACGTCTATTTCATCTTTTTTTAAGGCCTCTACCGCTGCTTTGAGCGATTGTATGGCGTACTTTCCACTCTCCGCTGTTGGCTCCCCAAAATTTATAACAGGTGTTTCTTTCCAAACATTTACCACATTGATCTTACCGTCGATGGCCTTGGAAGCTTCCTGGATACCGTTATAATTGATCTCAAATCCCAAATCCGTTTTTTGGTGGGAAATAGTTTTATTGGATGCAAAAATAACAGGTGTGCAGAAATCCAACATCCGGGAATCTTCAAATGTCTTAAGCACCACTTCGCACCCGATCCCATTTAAATCCCCTATGGATATCCCCAATTTTATCTTTCCAGTTTCCTGCATTTTGCGTTTTCGTTTAATATGAAATAAACTCCTAAATTTACAACACAAAACTACTTAATTAAAACGACACATGTTTACTGGGATTATTGAAACTTTGGGAGAAGTAATAAAATTGGAAAAAGAGGGAAGCAATCTTCATATTACCCTGAGATCAAAGGTGACCCAAGAACTAAAAATAGATCAAAGTGTAGCCCACAATGGCGTTTGCCTAACGGTCGTAAAAATAGCCTCTGATCAATACACCGTAACCGCAATCGATGAGACCCTTAACAAAACCAACTTGAACGATCTTAAGGTAGGAGGGTTGGTAAACCTGGAACGAGCCATGGTCCTTGGGGCAAGATTGGATGGCCATATAGTTCAGGGGCATGTAGACCAAACTGGGAAATGCATAAATATTGAAGAAAAAGATGGCAGTTGGCACTTTACTTTTAGCTATGATTCCACACTAAATAACGTGACCATAGAAAAGGGATCTATAACCATAGATGGAACCAGTTTAACAGTGGTCGGGTCCCAGAAAAACAGCTTTAGCGTTGCCATTATACCATATACTTATGAGCATACTCGCTTTGGAAGTTATAAGATTGGGACAAGGGTTAATCTAGAGTTTGATGTAATAGGCAAGTATGTTTCCAGGTTATTGGAACTCAGGGGTTAAAACGGTAGAAACAAATCATAAAATTCGAAGATTACCAAGAGGTGTTTTTGAAAAAATTATACTAATTTAAACGTCTACAATACTATACGGATTAATTCTTATGCTTTACGTACTAATTGGAACGGGCCTTCTTTTCATTACCATGGCATTTCTCGTCACTGAAAACAATGCAACATATCTACTTTCTGGATATAATACTATGAGTGAAGCGGAAAGAAAAAAAGTAGATATAAAAGCGTACATCCCATATTTTAAAAAGTTTCACTTGTTTTTGGGAATTTCCTTTATTTCTCTTGGGCTACTACTGCACTATGCCATCGGCGAAATTGCCAGCGGAATATTCATAGGTGTTTATCCTATTCTGGCCTATTTGTACTTCATGAGGGAAAGCAATAAATACTGGAAAGGATCTAGTAATAAGTGGAATAAGATTAGCATTTACGTTCTTGTGGCAGTATTGATTCTTATAGTGGGCCTATTAGCCATGGGTTTTAAAGAAAATCAATTAACCATTACTGCAAATAAAGTCCAATTTCAGGGCAGTTATGGGGAAACGCTAAACCCAACTGAAATAAAATCCATTGCCCTATTGGACAAATTGCCGAAAATTACCTCAAAATCCAACGGATTTGCCATAGGTAGCATTAAGAAAGGATACTTTAAGACCAGTGCAGGAGAGAAAGTTAAACTGATACTCAACTCGGATAGCAAAACATACCTGCTCTTTACTAAAGTGAATGGTGAGAAAATTTACTTCTCGGCAAGGCAAAAACCCATAATTGAAGTATATAACGATTTAAAAAATGCCATCCCAGAAGGCATTAAATATAATTAGCTTATATGCCCACAGCTCCCAATAGGTTGCTTAAATACCCATTTATATACAATATTATTTTCAAGAATCGTTATACTTGCAAGATTTGAAACCGTATGCAGTTTAAGAGTGATTATATAAGTTTGAAAGGGAGCGTATTTTCTTTCAATTTAGATCGAAGCGTAGCCTTTAGATTGGTTGCACCTCCAAATTACAAGGAATCCCCTTCTCGGTTTCCTGTATTATTAATGAATGATGGCCAAGATTATATTGGTTTAAATTTGGAAAAAACATTGTCCGATGCGTATAAGGACCAAAAAATGATTCCGTTTGTATATGTTGGAATAGAGGCGGATGAAAATAGACTTTACGAGTACGGAACATCAATATCGGCAGATTTTAAAGGTAGAGGAAATAAAGCGCTCCAATACTCCAAATTTATTATAGAAGAATTTGTGCCCTTCCTCTGCCAAGAATTCAAGGTTTCATCTCCGGTTCAAAATTGGGTCTATTGTGGCTTTTCCTTAGGAGGTCTTTCCGCATTTGATATTGTATTCAACAACTCCCATTACTTCGGGAAAGTAGGAGTTTTTAGTGGTTCTTTTTGGTGGCGTAAAAAACCTTACCGAAAACAAGATGTGAAGGACAGAAGCCGCATTACCTTAGATATGATCAAGTATGCGAATCATCAAGCCCCTTTGCAATACTTTTTTCAGTGCGGTACGGAGGAAGAGACCGATGACCGCAACAACAACGGCGTTATAGATGTTATTGACGATACTCTGGATGTCATCAACGAATTGCAGTTAAAGGGGTATTCCTACCCAGGAGATATATTCTATAAAGAAATTGAAGGAGGTAAACACGATTTAAATACTTGGGGCACTGTCCTACCACAATTCGTAAAATGGGCTTTCCAAAAGGACTAAATTATACTTTTATAAATATCCTTTTTCTGTAAAGGATATATCCCAGTAACACATAAAAAGAGACCAACGAGAGACCAAACAACAATGAAGAGGTTTCCATTGCCAAAAAATCCTGAACATAAATGGTATTAAAAAGCCAGCCTTTTAGGGAGATGTCCCCATCTACCTTTACCAAACCCATAATTTTACTTATGAAACTAGACAGAAAGTACAGGACAATGGCATTTGCCCCGGCATATTTAAATATACTTCCAAATTTAATGCCCTTTACATCGGAGATATAATATATTATTGCCAGAATTATATTGGCCCAACCAGCTGTTACCATTACAAAACTACTACTCCACAGCGCCTTGTTTATGGGGAAAAATAAATCCCACACATAACCGACAAGCAACATTCCAATTCCAAGACCCAGCAAAACCATTTCCTTTTTCGCCCTTTTAGAACGCAGAATTAGCCCGGTAAAAATTCCCATTAACGCGGTAGCTATAGATGGCAGCGTACTTAACAAACCTTCAGGGTCATAATCAGCCTTATAGCTATGAGTTCCAAAAACAAGTACATCCATATAATTGGCCAAATTGTTAGGAGCACGTTCAAAGGTCGATTCCATTCCGTTGACGGGCACAAAGCCCATAAGCAACCAATATCCTATCAACAAAAAGGAACATATCCCAACCAGTGTTTTCCAATTAAAATTGATAAACAAAATGGAGGCAAAGAAAAACACCACACCAATTCGCTGAAGCACCCCTGGAAATCGAATGTTTTCGACATCCTTAAAGAAAGGAAAGTGAATGGTAAAAGCTCCTAAGAACAACCCCAACCCTATAAGTTTCAGGGCTCTAATCGTAATTTTCTTGTAAGAACTTGAATCTACGGCCTTATTTTGATAAGAGAAAACAATAGAACAACCCACAATAAACAGAAAGAATGGAAAAACCAGATCCGTAGGAGTATAACCGTGCCATGGCGCATGCAAGAAAGGAGCGTACACATGGGACCAAGTACCAGGATTATTTACCAAAATCATAAGGACAATGGTAAGTCCCCTAAAGATATCCACGGAAATTATTCTATTCTGAATATTCATTCTTGCTTGGTTGCTGACCAGCTATTTATTGCAAATCACATAAGTCTACAAAATATGATCCTTCATTTTATTCCATGCCCGTGCCAACAATAATCCGGACACAATGGCCACACCGGTTAAAATAAGTGCACTGGTGGTTTTTCCATATATCCAGTAACCCGTAGCGAACATACAGGAATAAATTAGCACACAACCCAATAACATGGCCGTAATTCCTGCGGGAACACTCCATTTTTCTTTTGTGTTCACTATCTCAACATTTTCATCTTTCGCATCTTTGATCACCTTGGACCAACCAGGTCCACCCGGTTGAATTTTTTTATAAAAATCCTGTAATACCTGCTTAGATTCCGGTTGTGTCATAAATGTTGCCCCCAACCAAATAATAGTGGTAACCAAAACCACAAAAGGATATTCCGCCCAATCAGGGAAAACACCTGTTTCAGCAGCAAACAATAAAGGCCCCACAGCGGTTAATTTTAATACAATGGAGATGATTCCTGAAGCAAACATAGCCGTAATCTCACTCCATGCATTAATTCTCCACCAGAACCATCTTAAAATAAAGATAAGTCCAGTACCTGCGCCAAACACCAAAAGCACTTCGAATAACTGCAAGGCATTTTGCAGAAGCAAGGCCAATGCCGCACTAAAAACCATTAGGATTACCGTAGATATTCTACCAACCGCTACCAATCTTTTTTCTGAGGCATTGGGATTTATTTGTTGTTTATAAAAGTCATAAACAATATAAGAGGATCCCCAATTCAATTGAGTAGAAATGGTACTCATATAGGCCGCTATTAAGGAAGCCAAAACCAAGCCCAATAATCCACTTGGCAATTTGGTCAACATGGCGGAATAAGCCAAATCATGACCCAATTTATCTACAGCTACATTAGGAAAGGCCTCATGAATACTGGCTATGTCCGGATATACGACCAAAGATGCCAGGGCCACCAAAATCCATGGCCATGGGCGTAAGGCATAGTGCATAATATTAAAGAAGAATGTTGCTCCAATGGCATGATTTTCATTTTTTGCCGCCAACATACGTTGCGCTATGTAACCTCCACCCCCTGGTTCTGCTCCAGGATACCAAGAACTCCACCACTGTACTGCCAGCGGTATTATAAATAGGGTGATTAAAGCCTTTTTATTGCTGAAGTCGGGTAAGATAGATAGCTTATCCACTACATTTTCGTTTGCCATTAAGGCTTCAATTCCCCCAACTTCTGGGATATTCACCAAATAGTAAGCTGCTCCAATGGCACCTCCCATAGCTACAAAGAACAGTAGGAAATCTGTGTATACAACTCCTTTAAACCCTCCCAAGGCACTAAATGTTACGGTAATTAAGCCGGCACTTACCACGGTAACCCACGGTTCCAAGCCCAACATAATACCTCCAATTTTTATAGCCGCCAAAGTAACGGCAGACATGGTTATCACATTAAATATTACACCTAAATAAATCGCCCTGAATTTTCTCAAAAAGCTTGCTGGTTTGCCGCCGTAACGCATTTCATAAAATTCCAAATCCGTACTTACATTGGATTTCCTCCAGAGTTTGGCGTAGACAAAGACAGTGAGTAGACCGGTCAGCAGAAAAGCCCACCATACCCAGTTTCCCGAAACCCCGTTGGTACGTACAATATCGGTAACCAAGTTGGGTGTGTCCGTAGAAAAGGTTGTGGCCACCATGGAAAGGCCTAACAGCCACCATGGCATGGTTCTCCCCGAAAGAAAATATTCCGAAGAACTTGCCCCTGATTTTTTAGAGACATAAATTCCGATAAATAAAACAATAGAGAAAAAAACAATAATAAAGCTGTAATCGAGGGTACTTAATTCCATCAGTTTGGCGTTTGTTTGAGAATTAAGATCTAAAGATAAATTTTTTTGGGATACTTTTGCCGTTTGTTCGCCAAATGTCACATATGATTCTCTTAACAACATCAGATATCACCACAACGGCTTGGGCGCTTGCCCTAACGGCAGCATTTGTTATAGGAATTTCAAAGGCCGGAATCAAAGGAATCGCAATCATTAATGTCACATTAATGGCATTGGCTTTTGGAGCCAAAGAATCAACAGGACTCATCGTCCCCCTACTTGTTGTTGGAGATGCCTTTGCCGTAGTTTACTACAACAGACATGCACAATGGAAATATATAGTTGCCTTTTTACCCTGGATGATCCTAGGCATATTTATTGGTACGGCCATTGGAAAAGATTTGCCAGAGACCACATTTAAGATTAGCATGTCCGTGATTATATTGGGCACGGTTATAATGATGTACTGGTGGGATAGAAAAAAATCCAAAAACGTTCCTACCCATTGGGCCTTTGCTGGATTCATTGGCACCATGGCTGGTATTACTACCATGATCGGCAATTTGGCCGGAGCATTCTCCAATATTTATTTTTTGGCCATGAGGCTGCCTAAAAATCAATTTATAGGTACAGCAGCCTGGCTCTTTTTTATAGTGAACATCTTTAAGTTGCCTTTTCATATTTTAATATGGAAAACCATCACACCGGAAACCTTGATTATAAATCTAAAATTGGTTCCAGGAATTATATTGGGAATCATTGTTGGGGTGCGATTAGTGAAAATCATAAAAGAACAATTCTACCGAAAGATGATCTTGATCCTTACCGCAATAGGCGCATTCCTAATTCTTTTCAGGTAACAAGCAAAAAAGAGCTGGTGCCATGCACCAGCTCTTCAACTAGACTAACTCAAACTAATACTAACTCAAACTTTTCGATACAAAAATCGCATTTAAAAACCGACTAAAAGTTAACTAAACTTCAAGCTAACATTACTAAAAATAAAAACCTCTCCCCACTAAATATCAGTGTATTTCCCAACCCCCTGAATACCAGATATATCTTTTATTCATTTCCTGATAATTATCATATTCTAATAACCCATTTTGTATAAAATTTGTCTATTCATATTTGGACTATACCATGACGAGTAGTTATCCTATCAATGGACACCTCTGTTGTAAATTATAGTAGTAATACGCTAACGGTCCAACAAAAAATGAAAAAATGAAAAAACATAACTTTCATATACCGGTTATGGGAATTGGGTTTACCATAGATACTCCGCTAAAAGTTTCACACCTTGGTATCGATTCCGTTATTTCTTTGGTCGATGACATCCTTATTGAAAAATTAAGGAAAATGTATTGTGAAAAATTGGAACTTCCCTACCAGGAGATTTCAGATAAATTGGAAGATTTTAGAGCAAAAAGAATCACCAGTTATCTCAACATGGTCAATGATACAGCACACAAAAAATTTGAGGCCCTTAAGAATTCTGTTCATGAAACAGGAAAAGAAATTAAAGAATATTTAAGCCTTTTACCTGATGCCCCACATTTACGACAGGAATTTGAAAAACTGATTTCAAATGATTTCAACGCCTCGGAAATTAAAAAATGCTTGACAGAGAATTTGTCCATGGGTAGTATCGATGTTAATATTATGACCAAGGTGGACAAGGAAAATTTTATTAAAAAGGTTAAACTACCAACCGAATTTAATGATGCCCATGCCGCATTGCGGGGATACGCCAATAGCGATCTAAATTCTTCCGTTATTCTTTCTGCCGGAATGAACCCCCGACTTTATAGTTACTTAGAAAATTTTGAAGATTTTTTTCCGGATGAAAATGGAAATATTAAAAAGAAAATAGTCTTAAAAGTAAGTGATTTTAGGTCTGCCTTGATCCAAGGTAAGTTCTTGGCCAAAAAGGGAATTTGGGTATCTGAGTACAGGATAGAATCTGGTCTAAATTGTGGAGGACATGCATTTGCCACCGATGGTTATTTAATGGGGCCTATAATGGCCGAATTTAGGGACAAAAAACAAGCTTTTATTGATGAAATCCATGATATTTTAATTCCTGCACTTGCCAACAAGAACCGCACAATGCCCAAACAAAATCTTTCCCTAAAAATAACCGCCCAAGGTGGTGTTGGTACCGCAGAGGAACAACAATTTTTATTGGATCATTTCAAGGTAGACTCTGTTGGTTGGGGAACGCCATTTCTATTAGTCCCGGAGGCCACTACAGTAGACAAGGCAACCCTGGAAAAATTGGTGGCAGCGAAAGAAGAAGATCTGTATTTAAGTGATATTTCTCCCTTGGGAGTGCCCTTCAACAACCTTCGAGGAAATACAAAAGATTTGGAAAAATTAAATAATATAGATAAGAATAGACCCGGAAGCTCCTGTCCAAAGAAATTTATTGCCTTAAACAAGGACTATTCGGACAAAGGTCTCTGTACCGCCTCACGACAGTACCAACATTTAAAAATTAAGGAACTGGATGGCCAAGGTTTATCAGAAAAGGAATACAGCGGAAAATTCAATAAAATAGTAGAAAAATCCTGTGCCTGTGTTGGGCTTGGAACATCCGCTCTCTTGGCCTACGGCTTAGATACTAAAACCGAAGGACCAGGAGTATCTATTTGCCCTGGACCCAATATGGCCTACTATTCCAGAATAATGACTTTAAAGGAAATGACAGACCATATCTATGGTCGTGGCAATGTAATTTCCAGAACCGACAGACCACATATGTTTATTAAGGAATTGGGAATTTACATTGATTATCTTAAGAACAAAATTGAGGATTCAAAAGACTCTATGAATAGGAAACAAGAAAAATATCTGTTGACATTTACCTCAAATTTAAATGATGGCATCGCCTATTATCAACAATTATTTGGGAACCTTAAGGGGCAATTTGAAAATGTAAAAGGTAACGTTCTATCGGAATTGACCCAAGCATTAAACACCTTGGAAGGTTTTAGAATGGAGATAGAGTCACTTTCTTTATCTGAGGTTTAATAATACTTTAGAACCTGCCCTTATTTAACTGATAGGTTTATCCAGAAAGTTATCTTATAAATTCTGGAATATTATTAAGGTCTCTCCCGATCGTTATCGGGATGCGTTCGATCAGACATTGTCCACTTATGTCTCCTCGAGCGCAGACAAGAGTCCATGGGCAATACCGTTCACTTTAAATTTGTGGTAAAACCGTAATTTAAGTGTGTCC
Source organism: Arenibacter catalasegens (assembly GCF_002909235.1). Classification (GTDB taxonomy): domain Bacteria; phylum Bacteroidota; class Bacteroidia; order Flavobacteriales; family Flavobacteriaceae; genus Arenibacter; species Arenibacter catalasegens. The sequence continues at coordinate 106,071 of NZ_PHQQ01000018.1, read as the reverse complement.
CAATACATTTAAAAATCTCTTACCTGAACCAGTGGAATGATAGCTCGCCAATCACTATAAAAAATGCTGCCCCTATATTATTAAACCTATAAACAGCACGTTACTAGTGTATTAACCTTTACTTGAGTTAACTATCGGCTTTTTCTTTCCTATTATCCTTCATAGCTATAACCGTCACTTTGTCTTTGTCGAAAATGTAATACACAGTTGTGTTTTTATGAATGACTGCTCTCCTTAATTGTTTTTGACTTTTTGATTCCGGATATAATGTAGGGAAATTCGAAACCGTTAATTCAAATTGCCGAAGTAAACCTTCGAATTTAGTGACCTCATTTATAGTGAACTTTTGAATCAGGTAGTGTTTAATGGAAATGGCGTTTAGCAAACACCTTTTTGTCCATTCTACCTTATAAGGTTTATCCATTGGTCAAACCTTCCCAGAACTCCTTTGATTTCATAGTCTCACCTTGCTGATAATCTTTGATGCCACTTAGGATATTATCCCTATCACTTTCTGTAAGTTCTTCCCACCAGTCTGCAGATTTGCCCTCACTAGATAATTTAACGGAACTAAGCAGACTTAAAATAGAATCATCGGTTAAAGATTGAATCCATCCTACAAGCTCCTTTTTTGTATTGTTTAATTCTGCTGTACCCATATAATCATTTTAAAGTAAAGTTACAAAAACCGTACAATTATGAATTTATTCAAGATCGAACTATTTTTTTCTCCGCGTATGTGACCGAACTTATCCTTTTCTTTAATTTTCAAATTTACTCTAACAAGATACCCATATAATACTCTCGCATAAAATCCCCGATTTAAACATTAATTATTGGTCTCAAAAGTAGCGGTAGTTGACCAGTCGCTCCAATTCAAATTTTGGTCCCGGTAGCGTACCCTCCAAAAATAGGTGGTGCTTGGTTTTAATCTATTTGTTTTTTCATCGGTAAGGTCATCATCTTTTTGCCTGTTTTCCTTGTAGTACCAATTTTCATATTGTTTCCAGCTATCAAAAATCGGTTTTTCAAAGTCATTGCTTTCTGCAATCTGCCATTGCGAGGCGGCGTGAAATGCATTATTAAACGTAGTGCTGAACTGCCCAGCTTTTAAGGTAGTTCCTATAAAATCAACAGTTTCATTCTTGGGTGAGATGGCGGTTGGGGCCACGGGCTTTCTCTCCTTTTTATAAATCACAATACTGTCCCGGAGTTCGTTTTTGCGCTCCAATTCTTCGTTCCCCTGACTAATTCTCTTTATGGTAAACTTAGGGTCTTCCTGGCTACCATCCACCTCAACCATAACAAAACCGTACTCGTCCTGGGTTACCGTAAATTCATCATAATCCCTTCCTTCAAATTCGCCCCAATTATCAATGGCTCCTCCTGCAGAAGCTACATTGATCCACAAGTGTTTATGATCTTTGGACTGTCCTCTTGAATAGCCGTGGGTATGTCCAAAAAAGTGAATGCTGGGCTTACCAGTCTTGGTGGTAAACGCCTCCAAAAGAGCTACCACTTTTCCTGTAAAATCCTCTTCCCCCGGAATCCAAAGTTCCGATTTATGAGGATGGTGCAATTGAGCAAAAACAAAATCCACCTCTTCATTCTTGGCCGTTTCGTCCAACAACTTTTGCAACCACTCGTATTGATCTTTACTATTGTTATATCCGTCATTGGAATTGAGCCCTATAATCCTAGTATTGCCATAATCCTTAAACCACCAATGTTCCGCATAGGCAGGTGTTCCGTTTTCTGGCAGACTAAAGTATTTAAAATAAAATATCGAATTTTTTTCGTGGTTCCCCAATACAGGATACACTGGTACCTCTGAAAACAGTTTTTCGGCGGGATTAAAAAAATGATCTTTCCATTGGAAATACTTTGTTCCATTCTCCACGAGATCGCCAGGTATCATCACCATGGCCAAATTGTTGGGGAGATTCCCTTGAAACTCTTTTTCTAAATATTGTAATATGCCATCATTGACCACCTCAGAAAACTTATTGGGGTTATTATGGTCGATTTGCATATCGCTCATAGCAACAATTTTGAAAGATTCATTATCGCTGGCAAAGGGAGGCGTTTTAAATTGGAATATGTCCGAGACTATCTTTCCCGTTTTCACACGGTAATAGTATTCGGTAAAGCGCTTTAATCCTTCTAATTTTACCTCGTGGATACGGGAATCACTAAAATTGATATCATAAGCAATGCCCTTGCTTTTTTTACCCAGTTTAGGTGTTAATCCCCATTCTACAATGCTTTCCTCACCCACCGATGTTTCCCACATAATTTTAATGGAATTAGGCTCTGCATCCTGAAGATAAGGCTGAATCAATATTTCGCCTGGTACATTTTGGGCAAACCCTATACATTGAAAGACCAAGGCCAAAAACAAAACTACCGAACTCTTAATTTTCATGTGTTTATTTTTATTTTAATAGACGATTTTATCAAATTGCTAATATTTAATTCATTAGGCGTCATTAAGGTCTCTCCCGAGGGCAATCGAGAGGCCATTTTGTTTATGAATGCACCATTGCCAAGCTTTCATCCAGAATATTTAACGCCGAATCCAGTTCCTTTCGGCTAATGGTAAGCGCCGGTGACAATTGCAGTACATTGCCCGCAGAAACCTTAAAGCTAAGGCCTCTTTTTAAACATTCGTACATGACCACCTCGGCCTCCTCAATAGCCTTTTCCTTCGTTTTTTTGTCCTTCACCAATTCTACTCCCCACAACAATCCCATGCCCCGGACATCACCAATTAGGAGGTATTTCAATTTTAAGGCTGTGAGTGATGTTTTTAGGTATTTCTCATCTGCCTTGACCTTATCCAATATTTTTTCATTTTCCAAAAAGGAAATTGTGCCAAGTGCTGCCACTGCACCCAACGGACTTTTCTCATGGGTATAATGCCCTAGGGAGATATCCCCAAACTTGTTGTATCCATCCCTAGTAATTATTGCCGCCTGCGGGAAAATACCCCCCCCCAATCCTTTCCCGATGCACAATATGTCCGGTTCAATTTCATAATGTTCAAAAACGAACATCTTTCCTGTTCTGCCAAGCGCAATTGGGATTTCATCCAAAATAAGTAATACCCCATATTTAGTACAAAGCTCCCTTGCTTTCTTCCAAAATGTTTTGGATGGCAATTGAACATCCGTATTTCTAATGGTTTCAGCAATAAAAGCCCCAATATCACCCTCTTTGGAAAACACATATTCTAAATATTCCAAACACTTATCCTCATTGTCTTCAAATATTCCACGATATGTAATTGGTGGTGGAATACGCTCCACTCCGGGCATTAATGGTCCCATAGACTCTCTGAACACCGATTCCCCTCCTACGCTGATGGCATCCAAAGAGGCTCCGTGAAATGAATCCCAAAAGGAAACCACCTTAAACCTACCCGTAACGGCCCTCGCCAATTTTAAGGCAATGCCAACAGCAGAACTTCCATTGGGCGTTAAGAGAACCCTATTTAAATCTGATGGCGCCAGTGACGCCAATTTTTCTGCAAAATCAATGGCGGGGACATTGGTATATCGTCTTGGGGAAAAAGGCAACACTTTTAATTGTTCAATAATTTTTTCAATAAGTTGTGGATTGGCATACCCCACCTGATGCACGTTATTGCCATGGAAATCTAGGTATTTTTTTCCTGATATGTTTTCAATATATGGCCCTTCACAACTATGTAGAACATCAAGGCATGGTGTGGACATGGATTGATGCAAAAAATACCGAGCATCCCTATCCAAGATTTTTTTGGTTTCTTCACTTATCTCGGAATCTAACCAAGCAGCACGTGCCGGAGTAAAGTTAATATCCCCTTCGGTCTTTTTATTCTGGGCATTTGTGCTTAAATCATCTTGCTTCATAAGGTCCATATTTGGCTATTATTTCTCGTTCTTTTGAGTCATCGTTTAGAATGTAAATATCATATCTACTACCTTGGTCATACACACGGACTACAATATGTCCGTTCTGACTCTTATACTGGTTTAACCCATCACCAATTACATCCTTATTGGGCTGTAACAAAACCGTAGAAAACAGATCGTGCTCCCCTGGATACAACGCCTTGGAGGTGATGCGCCTTAGTACCTCCTCTCCGGGATGGTCCGATGACCAGTTTTGTTGGATCCAGACCCTAGGTCTAATCGTTTTTACAAAGAATACATTCTGGGAATCCCTGTTCCCGTGATGGTTTAAGGTGGCAACATCCACTGGACCAATTACTGGTGCTACATTAGATTCCAAGGAATTTAAGTCCGTTTGTCCAAAGGCATCGATACCGCTAATATCTCCTCCGGTAAAATAATCGAAATCACCAAAGGTAATTTTTAGGCATGTGCTTAATGGGTTTTCGCCGGGATACTCCCCTTTGGAAAATAAAGAATAATAATCCTCATTTTCACCGGTCCATACATCACCATTTACGGCAATATTGCGAACTGAAAAATTAAGAAAATCACTCGCTGATTTTTTTAGTTTAATTTGATTTATTGCTCCTGGTTTTAGGGCTTCGTATATCATGCCATCCTGCTTGGCTTGATAATCCATGTACTTCCAGTATTCCTGTAGCGTTTCTATAATACTATAAGAGTCGTTCGCTTTAATCTCCTTTTGTACCTCAGGGTTTTTTAGGTCTATGGGATAACTACTTCCCCGGTCCAAGTGAGTTTTGATGGGTAATAAACTCCCCACCTCCATCATTCCCGTTAAGGCATAGTTCCCTTTTGGATGTCTTTTCCTTCTAACATCCATTTCCCCAAAATGATCGTCATGGAAATGGGTAATTAGACCATAATCCAGCTGCACCGTATGGTTTTTTGGAAAAAATTGATGTATATAATCTACAATCCATTGGGGGGCCGTTTTGGAATTGTCCGGTTTTTGTGCCGCATTTCTGGCGGACAAAGTTCTGGGATGGGTTTCGGACATATCGCCTGCATCCACCAAAAGTGTGGTGGCATCCGGAAAAATAAAAAAAGCGGCATCCCCGCGACCTGTATTAATATGGTGAATATCCAACGTCCCCTCTTCCCAAGGAGGCAATTGCCCACCTTTGTCTTGGCCGGTTACCGCCATAATTGACAAAAGAAAGAATATCAGCTTCATTGACAATCCTTTTATTGCTATTTCCAATTACTTTAAGATTGAGGTTGCCAGCACTTGTTTAGGGATAGTCTTAGTTTGATAATCCACGTTCAACCAACCACTTCCTCCTCCATTAAACCATACCACCTGCATGGGATAGGTACTCGGGCTTAACGCAATAGAACCATTCTTTTCTACCACGCCATGGTCTCCGTCATTGTCCACAACTACTTCATTATTTACCCATAATTTACTTCCATCATCTGAATTGAGATAGAAGGTATAGGTACCTTCCTTTTCAATTTGAATTTTTGTGGTAAATCTTACTACGGTATTGCTTCGAATTTCTTCCTTTACCTCATCCGAGGTAATTTCAAAACAAGTTCCCTTAGCATCCGGCTTTTTATTTTCCAAACTGGGAATACTTGTTAAATTCTCCATATAAAATACCTCGTATCCTATGGGGGGATTTACAGCCTTGTCCTTTATTCTAAAATAGGCTTCCGAAACGGTACTAACAATTTTCCCATCGTTAAATATAGCACTTTTGACAACCACATTTTCTGTAGTGTTGACTGCTTCCGAATATAAGGTAGAATTGGCACTGGGCATGGAACCATCCAAGGTATACCTTATCTCCCCCAATTCATTAGGGTTATCCATATTAATGCTTGCTGAATCGTCATATAATCCCCCAGCCTTTTTATTGAGTACGGCCGCAGGTAGTATAAGCGGTTGTTTAACCCTTTCAGTAGTCGGATAATCATCTTTAAGATCAAAACCTTCAAAGGCATTTTTTACAGGTTTGCCAATCCAGGCCATAGGTATTTTTATTCCCAGAGCAAATGCAACCGTGGCTGCATTGTCGTATTGGTATATGGGGGATTTAAGCACATGGTTCTTTTTAACTGATTTTCCCCAAAGAATAAAAGGAATTTCTATTTCCTGTAAAGATTCCCCTCCATGTCCTTTGCCCAATCCGCCATGATCCGCGCTAATGATGACCAATGTTTCATCTGCCATTCCGGAGGTCTTAATAGCTTCCATCACCTCTGCCAGCATTTCATCCGCCTTTTCCACAGATTTGTAATATTCAGGACTACCATGACCATATTCATGTCCACCATGGTCCACATGATCAAAATGGATGAAAGTAAAGGTTGGTTTTTTATCTTTTATATAGGCACTGGCCAAAGCTGCAGTTTCATCTTCGGAATCAGGGCTTATATCATAATCTACAGCACCTTTCTCAAACAACCTGCCAAATCCGGTCCAATGATAAATGGCCCCAATTTCTGCATTTTCCACATGGTCATCTATCAATTGAAAAATAGTTGGGAAAAGGAAATCTTCACTTTGGGTAACTGCTGGCAATACAAAATTATTTTTCTCCCAGCTGTTTGATGTAATCCCATGTTGCTCTGGCCCGGCACCCATTATCATGGAGGCCCAATTGGTACTGGAACTTGTAGGCAAAACAGCCCTTGCATGCATTGTTGAGGCCCCTTCACTTATTACCTTATCAAAGGTTGGGGTAGTGGCATTTTCCAATCCATTAGGACTCAATCCATCAAAACCAATAACCACCACATGTTTTACCAAGGGTGAATGTTCCGTTTCAGTTGTGGCGCAGGACCATAATGAACACAATACCGCGAACATTACAGCAGTTTTTAATAATACAATTTTGAGGCTAATGCTATGTAAAGTGCCCTCAATAGCAGAAAAAAAAGGGAGTTTCAGTACAAGATTGATTGTTTTCATTTTCTTAGGTTGTCGTTTAAAATTATTGAAGAGATGTAAATATCATGTGACTAAGTTAAGTTAAATAGTTAATAATATTAAATTTTTGTAACTATAACTATAATTTTGACGTGGGATACCCATCCGAATAGCATAACAAATTTTATCGATTTAAGTAAAATCCTTTCCTCTTTCAGTTTATAAATGACAAGGCCATAATGGTTGATCCACTACGGCCTTAAATAAATTCTATTTATTATAGATTTTTGATATTATTCATAACTGGAAAAATGTCACCAAAGACTTTTACATAATTCTTGGATCACCTTAACTTAAGTTTTCTGAAGCCCTAACTACACTTCCACCAAAAGTACTTCCCGTTTTTCTACCATTAAACTTTTCTTATACTCCCTTTTAAAGTAGAAAAGCGAGACAATAGTTATTAATGTCCCCAAAATTGCAATTAAATAGGTGCTGGTCATGAAGAAATTGAGCCAAGAGAGCTTGCTTTGACCAAAATTCTTGTAAAGAAGTACGCCCATACTACCTAAATATCCAAAAGCATCCGCTATATATATGAGGAAACCTGCATTTCCCTGTATTTTAAATGTGGCTATCATACGGTCGAAAAAAATACAGTTAAAAGGTACATAACATATATAGAGTCCAAATCCAACACTGATCATCCAGAGTATTGGGGAGATTATAGCCATTTGAAACAAGAAGGTAGACAGTCCAATGGCAACCGTACCAAAAAGCAACAAATAATGATAAGATATGAAGGCTTTATAATTGTCTTTAATTACCCCTAAAAAACCTATGATCAGCAACACCAATATGGCAATTGGTAGTTCGGATATGGTGTAAACGGTAGCATCGCCCTCAAAGCCCAATGCATCCCAAATTTCTCTGGAAAAATTATCCCTAAAATCCCGCAATGCCGTTAAAAAAGTGTAGAAAAATACCAAAATTATAATAGGGAATAGGAAGGCAATAAAAACCCTTTTCCTATCCTTTCCTGTCATAGGTTTCCGTTCCGTTCTAAGCTCCTTATCCTCCAATGTAGGTGGCGGCATTTTATTCAACAACCAAGCAAAAAACACAAAAGGAATAAAAAAAATGGCTCCTGTAACCGATGGCATCCAAAATTGGGACACCTGCCAATTTTCCATAACCAAAAGACCAACCGATTTTACAGCACCGCTAGATACTATAAAACTGGAACATAAAGCCACACCCAAAAATTCCGTAAATTTTCGTCCTTCCAAATACGAAAACACTATTCCCCATACCATCCCCAATGGCAGTCCGTTTAAAAACATGAACACAATATTGTAGGGAGCGGGAGTAATGGCGAACAAAAGAAGGCTTGCCTCTGCAGCAAGAATAAGGCCCAAGAGATAAAATATTCTTTTATTGGGCTGTAGCTCCGAAATTACTTTAATCCCTATAAATTTGGAAAGCATGTACCCCAATACTTGAGCTATAATCAAAATTATTTTGTAATCAACCCCAGCGAAGGATAGGTCTTCAAAGGTAGCTACAGTAAAAGGCTTTCGAAAAGCATACATGCAGAAATAAGTGCCAAAAGAGGCAAACGCCCCATATAGCAAAAATGAAATGTCTTTTTTTACTAGCTTCAAAAATGTTAGCGGTTTGGTTGTAAATTTTTACAAAAGATAAATATTAAAAGACAATATTCCCCCCTTTTTAAGTTTAATTGAATTATTTACAGTTATATGATTGTTAAGAGAGGATTAAATAATTTATCTGCTGTATTTATTGTCATATTTTAAAACAAGGGAAGATTCAAACATTATATTCGCCGGAACAATTTCGTTAGATATTACTATGCTTAAAGGAGATTAATTCCTACATTTTAGGCTGACTAGAAAAAAGTCAGCATTATAAAACTTTTCTTTCTCGTATTGTTCATTTTTTGCCTCGTCAAAAAAACGAAGCAAAAAAAGGGTTTATTGGATAAATTTAGTTGGGTACTACCTCCACTATCATTTCAATTTCCACAGCAATATTACCAGGAAGGGACCCCATACCTACAGCGGCTCGGGCATGTTTCCCCCTTTCTCCAAATACAGCTACCATTAAATCCGAATAACCATTGATAACTTTTGGATGATCGGTAAATTCCGGAGCTGCATTTACCATTCCCAAAACCTTAATCACCCTAACAACTTTATTCAAATTACCAAGTTCAGATTTTAATACGGATAGCTGGTTAATAGCTGTGATCCGTGCAGCCTCATACCCCTGCTCTATAGTTAAATCCACTCCTACTTTACCTTCTATATTTTCGCCATTACTTTGCAAAGGTCCTTTTCCTGAGAGAAAAATTAGGTTTCCAGAGCGTACAGCATTTACATAATTGGCCACAGGAGCACTAGGATCCATTAAGGATATTCCCAATTCTTTAAGTTTTTCCTCTGGATTGTAATCTGCTGGAATTGCTGGAGTTTCATTCTTCGTTTCCATCACTGTATGGTCCTTTTTTATATTGCACGAAATAATCATTAAGACAATTAAAGGAACTAAGTAAAATTTAAAATTCATAAAGTAGCTTTTATAACTGATTATACATTTTCCAATACTTCCTTGATTCTTTTGGCTACTATTCTTTCTTGACCTGGATCCATCATCCAAGAAGTAATCCCAATAGTTTCCTTATCCCCTACTGTAGCTATTGCAGGATGACCTTCCATTAACTTTTTCCTGGCTTCCTCTGGGGTAATCTTAACTATTTTGTTATCCCATGAAATTCGCAAGGATGGAACGTGGTTCGCATATGGTGGCACATAAATTTCTGTTTCCACCCCATTTACTGTCAAAGCACTGTCGCTAATTAGTTTTATTTGATTTTCCCATAACTTCCATTCCTTTCCATGATCTTTTACCAAGTACATTTCCAAGGCCACCAACATCCCCAGTACCTCCTCCTTATTTACTTTCATGCCTCTGCCAATAGTAGTTCCGCGTGGTGGACAATGAATTCGGGCTGCTTTGATAAGGTCTTTTCTACCCAGTAATAATCCAGCACTCTGGGGGCCCCTAATACCTTTTCCACCGGAAAATGCCACTAAATCGAACCCCATCTTGGTAAACTTAAAGAGGTTTTCAACTGGTGGAACGTCCGCGGCACAATCTATAAAGGTTGGGATGTTGTGCTTTTTGCCCAGTGCAATAAATTCCTCATACTTAACCTCTCCATTGTCCGTACTGGCATTTAAAAACCAAAGCATTGCCGTATTTTTATTGATGGCCTTTTCCATTTCCTTCTTTGTTTTTACTACCACTAATTTGGCACCAACGTTTAAAAGGGCGTGTGTATAACCAATATTATGGCCTTCCTGAATTATAACCTCATGCTTAAGCCCAGTTGTATCTGGTAGTTGGGCAGCTATTTCGGAATCCATTCCAGAGATTACCCCCGCAAGACCAATAGACATGGCCCCGAACGCCCCAGAGGATACTGTGGCATATTCACATTCTAACAATTGCGCTATTCTTTCTCCAACCTTGTCCTGAAGATCATCCAAATCCACATATTCCGAAGCTCCAAATACTATCGCTGAGGTAACCTCTTCGGCCATTAATGAACCTGTCATGGAAGTATAAGTGCCCGCTGCATTTATAAATGTCCGTATACCCAACTCTTTGAAAAAATTCCGTGCTGCCGGTTTGGTCACAGCAGCACTAAGCAATTGTGGCGCTAACAACCCTGTACCCACCAATCCGCCCACCACTGGTACACTGGATAAGGTTTTTAATAATTTTCTCCTACTAATCATAATTTATTATTTATAGATTAATCCAAATTAACAATATCATGTTTCTCCCTAAGTAATTCTCGACAAGCCATTGTTAGAAGCAAAGGCTATTTTTACTTAGCGTCCCACATAGGTCTGGAAATACCATTGAGGTCCCATACCACGTCACCTTCCCTAAGGGTGAGTTCACATTCCAATTTTTGGTCGCCATTCATTCTTTTCCCTTGAGTATCGATAAATCCAAAATTCCCTTTTCTCAGGTTAAGAATGGTTAAGTCGGCTACAGCTCCAACACTTAAGTGTCCCAAATCTGTACGTTTTATGTATTGCGCCGGATTCCATGTTGCACCTTCAATTACCTGATTTACGGGCATTCCCATATTGATAAATTTGGACATAATATTGAGGATATCTTTCATTCCCCCATTCATACTTCCAGTATGTAGATCCGTACTCATAGAATTAGGTAAAAAACCCTGTTTTATGGCCGGAATGGCTTGCTCAAAAACAAAGCTGCCACCGCCATGGCCAACATCAAAAACAACCCCTCTTTTTTGAGCGTCAAAAACATACTTCCTTACTTTACCTTTTTCATCCACCACCGGAGTTCTTCCCTTTACATGGGCATAGGCATGGGTAAAGATGTCTCCTGGTCTCAGTTTTTCCATGAGCAATGTTTCTAAAGACAATTCGGGTTCACTTCCTCCAAAATCTATCATAACTGGGATATCGGCCAATGTGCCTGCCGCAACTGCCCTATTTACAGGTTCCCAATCAAAACCGCTGTAATGGGCCAATTTTACACCTACTATGGTTCCCTTGTGCTGCATGGCCACAATGGCGGTCATTTTAGGGTTCATATCCTCTATGTTTTGTTCAATGGCGCCTCCTTTCATCCCCGATCCAATAATATTAAGGAATGACAATACTCTTGTTTTTGACCTATCGATCGTCTGTTCCTTAAATGTTCTAAAATTCTTCCATCCTGCCCCCCCAACATCAACAATAGTGGTAACTCCACTTCTAAAGGTAAATCCATCAGGAGGCAGACTAGTAAAACCGTTGCTTAAATACGCATCATCTTCGGTCCCAAAAAAATTATGCCCATGAATATCCAATAGTCCTGGCGCAACTATTAACCCTTTTGCATCAATAACCGTTTTGGCCTGATTTTCAGGAATTTTGAAATCAATTTTGGCTATTTTTCCATCTTTAATAGCCACATCCTTTTCTTGATCCAAATTATTTTTTTTATCGATCACACGCCCACCCTTAATCAAGATGTCGTAGTCCTGTGCCGTTATATATGTAGTTGTCATTAGCAATAAAACTATTGCCCAAATCTGATTTTTAAGTATGTTTTTCATTTTTTCAAAATATTATTTAATCAATGACATAAGTGACCTCATTATATATAAACCTAATTTTAACTTTTTTTCCTCTTTTTCAGTAACGGCAGCATCATAATTTCCAAAATTCACTCGACTACCTCCATATGCCTAGGAATTACATCATTGTAAACCAAGCCATTAAACACCATAGAACAGCGCATTCCTTTTATTGGCCTTTCCTTATCCACCGTTACAATTCCGGTCTGGTTAAAGTTGGCATCTGCCCGTTGCGCTTTACTATAGGGTATATTATCCACTCATTAAGTGATTGAAACCCACAATGTACAAGAGACAGAATAGACACAACCCCAAAAGTAATTTTTTGATTCCCTTGGAAATGGTCATTGAATATATATGTAATAAACTTGTAATCGACTCTCTTAACCAATCCCTATTTAATACCCAATTAACAAAGGGGCTAGAATTGTTCTTTTATCCAAAAATAGGATTCTCAGCCTGCATGTAGATTTTCACCTTAACTCCATCAAATGTGTTCGAACACATCTTAAATTTAATAATACTTTAGAGAAAACACCCTTTTTATTGCCGATATTTAACAATAATGTTACTGAATTAAAAAAAAAGCTCCATTTCTATTAGAAAATTACAACTTTCTTAAATATCACGCTCCTGAAGTGACTTGTACGTAGCTAAATATTGCTTATTGAAAAATAAGTTTGCCAAAAAACTCTGGCCTGTGATAATCCGGTCTTTCTGTTCCAACAGGATTCCAAGTTAAATAATGGCGTTGCGAAGTAGCGTCCCCACATTTATAAAAATTTCCATTGGCCTTAAGTCCCTTTAAATTAATTTCGGGATTATGGGTAAGGATTCCAACGGGAATTATTATGGTCATTTCCCAGGTGAAGTCACCTGTCTTTTCAGTGAACGTCTGAGTTCCCAAAGAGCTTTCCAATTCAATTAAATTCTTAATGGCGGTAGGATCAACAAAATCGCGATTGCCCCTTCCAGGGCCATAGGCCAAATGGATAGTGCCTATACAATTAAATTCGAAATTATAATAATTTCCATCGCCTTGGGGATCGAAAAAAAACTCCACACAACTGTCGCGCGCCACGGGACCATTTGTCTCCCCTACACTGGCCAGAATGTTTTTTTCCCTGACATAATATTTTAGCCAGATAGCATTATTACTATGGGCGATCCTGAAGGCAACATCCGGACGATAAGAAAACTTATCCCAATTAATTAAATCTACATGCTCTAATTCAACTTGCTGTTCTAAAAGTTGGGAAACCTGTTCCAAACCAACTTGACCGTTATATTCAATTTCTTTGACCTTAAGCACTTTGTCCTGATTAGGTGTTTGCGATTTGCAGGCCAACATTAACCCGATGAACCATAGTATGACATTTATCTTTTTCCACATTTAGGGCATATCTAATAAAAGTACAAATTAGCTAAAATTTATCATCCATACTTAATATGGTCAGGAATTTAGTGCCCTTAAAAAAATTGTTCTATCTGGGGATAATACTACTCAAAATCTCATAAGATCTTAAGCGGTCCCCATGGTCAAAAATATGCGATACCGCCATTATTTCATTGACTTGTGTCAATGCTATAAATTCTGTAAGCTGTGCTTTAATGGTTTCCTTTGATCCCACAAAACTATAGTGCATCATCTTCTGTATTTGGACTTTTTCCGCCTCATGCCAAAAACCGTCCATACTCTTTACCGGCGGGGGCAATGGTTTTCTGGTATTCCTTATAATCCCCAAAGCCAATTGTTGAAGGCTGGTCTCCAAGTGCCTAGCCTTTTCATCAGTGTCTGCAGCTATAACGTTAACACAAGCAATAGTATAAGGTGCTTCACTTTGTTCTGAAGATTCAAAATTCTGATAGTATAATCTTAGGGCATCATGCAAATGTGTAGGTGCAAAATGACTGGCAAAAGCATAGGGCAACCCTTTAGATCCCGCCAATTGCGCGCTAAAGGTACTTGAACCTAATAGATATAAAGGAATGTCCAAACCCTCACCAGGAATGGCCCTCACGGCTGCATTTCTATTCTCCTTAGAAAAATACGCCTGTAGTTCCGTTATATCATTAGGAAAATCGTGTACGCTTTCGGTCCGATTTCTTCTTAATGCCTTTGCTGTTAGTTGATCCGTTCCTGGTGCCCTTCCCAAGCCTAGGTCTATTCTTCCTGGATATAGTGTCTCTAGCGTGCCAAATTGTTCCGCTACAATTAAGGGAGCGTGATTAGGCAACATAATTCCACCGGAACCTACTCTAATGGTATTGGTACCTTGGGCAATATGTCCTATTAAAATCGGCGTGGCCGAACTAACCAAAGTTTCCATATTGTGGTGTTCGGAAATCCAAAATCGTTCATAGCCCAAAGTTTCTACGTGTTGTGCCAGTTCCAAGCTCTTTTGGATAGATTGTAAGGGTGTTGACCCTTGAGCTACAGGAACCAAATCCAAAACTGAAAATTTTGTATTCCTGAAATTATTGTTAATATTCTCCTCCATTTTCCAATTATTTTATTGACGTGATCATGATTTTTAGTCGAAAAAGGATATCAATACTTAAAAAAAATAGGAAGTCTACAATTAACAGTACGGATGTTTTATAAGTGATCGACTCACTCTATGATTATATCTGTCCAGCGATTACTTGACAAAAGTGTTAAAACTATTCCCGTTCAAAAATTACGGTAAGACCCGGGTTTTCTTTTTCCAATTGTACTTTGGTTTCTTTGGATACTTCGGATTGCCAAAGATAGATTTTCTTTAACCTGGTTAATTTGGGCACTAGATCCAAGACACCTTTGGAAACTTTTGTCCCATAAAGGTTAAGCGATTCCAAATTCTCCAATTTCGATAAGTGCTTTATCCCGGCATCGGTAATTTCATTTCCCTTGAGGTCTAACTTCACCAAATTTTGCAATAATCCAATTTTTTCTAGATACGCGTCTTTCACTTGCGAATTACCAAGGTTAAGCCAAACCAATTGTTCCTTTAATTCTAGTAAGGCGTCCATATCTGAAGCTTCAAGGTCGTATTCACTCAAACTAAAATTGGCCTCCAGAAAATAATTGTCCTTCATTAAAGGATTGATTACGAAGCCATGCAAAATCAGGGAATCAACTATGGCCCTATTGGGAGGAGGAACCTTTTTATTAAAAAGATTGTTCTTATCCAATCCCAAATAATTGCTGACTATAGGACCAACTACTTTTTCCGTATCCAATTCAGTAACAAACCCATTTTGTGGAGCTCCAATTTTGATCCACCATTTGATCAATAATACTTCTTGATCTGTCAGCGGCAACTTTCCTTCAGAAGGCATAAAATCATCGTGCTCCGTGGGTAGCGTAATTCTTCGCACCAATTCGCTCTTTAGAGCATCGCCAGGCACAATGGTATTTTCGCTTTCACCTCCAAGCAACATATTCCCATAGGAAGTAAGTAAAAGATCCCCTTTCTTTTTTCCTTCGTTATGACAACTAACACATTTAGACTGCATCATTGGTTGCACTAAATCTAGAAACACATCTGCAGAATCCAGTACAGTGACTTTCTCGCGTGGCGCCACTTTGGAAGGCAGTCCTGCTATATTTCTCACAGGATTTGGTGCATATTCCAGTAGATACGTAGAACCATGGGTAAGGTTACCCCCCATGTGCCCTGTAAACATAACTAAAAGACCCACTATAAAAGCCAATATCCATTTTGGAAGACGAAGTGAGTTAGGTGATTTTTTATTGATAAAATAACAAACAAAAGACAACAACATTGCGGCAATTCCACCCCACTGATGCCAGAACAAGGTATCCTCATCGTAACCACTACTAAGGGACAAGAAAT
Source organism: Arenibacter catalasegens (assembly GCF_002909235.1). Taxonomy (GTDB): domain Bacteria; phylum Bacteroidota; class Bacteroidia; order Flavobacteriales; family Flavobacteriaceae; genus Arenibacter; species Arenibacter catalasegens. Next base: position 90,204 of record NZ_PHQQ01000018.1, on the reverse strand, counting down.
AACCAAATATTACGGCCAAAAGTGCACTTAATGCCCCCATAAGCCACATTAAAGGGAGATAATTCTCCAAAGGCTTGAATTTTGGCCAACGGATGGCCACCTGAGCCAAAATGGCCATAATTAGGAAACCTATGGGAAGATGTACCACTACTGGATGAAACCGACCAAAAAACAAAACAACATCTGGCGGGTTATCTAAAATACCCCCATTCATCAATAAACTAAAACCCATTTATACTATTTAAGTGGTGTGCCCTTCAAAAGTTTTCCGTTAGTGGTCAATATTTGAAAGTGATGTACCCTATGCCCTTCATAATTCCAAACTATGGATTTATCAGGGGTCAATTCAAACAATTTAATTCCCTTTTGGGCCCCGTAGCTAGCAATTACCGTATTGCCATTGGGTAATCTTTGTGCCCCACAAGGGTCAACGAATGGTGTCTCCTCAACATCAGAGTTGGATACTTTCCATACCACCATACCTTGAGGATCAAATTCCACCACCTTGTTCCCATGGGTTAAGGTAACCACTGTATTTCCATTTTCCAGACGAATAGCGGTAAAGGGCCAATTTTCTGCTTCCCTTCCTCCCAAATCGGCTAAATCCGTATTAAAAACTTTTACCACTTTCCCATCCGACTGGTACTCCTTAACCGCAAATGCCAATAAATGGGGTACCAAATAATTGCCGTTGGACAATTTTCTGGCCATTCTCGTCTGCATATGTACATTATCCGTATCTGGTTTAAGAGGCGTACTGCTTACCACTTTTCCCTTTTTATTAACCTCAACTATTCTGGGATGTGATCCGGATTCGGTAATCATGGTATTGCCGTTGGATAAACGCACTGCGGTACCCAATTCCATAGATTTCTCCGCCCTCGAATAAGTGAAAATTACCTTTTTTTTCTTGTTGTACTCCCGCACTTCATCTCCCCAACAAATAAGAATATTACCGTTCTTTAAAACATAACCATCCCTGGCACCCTTTTTTCCAGAATCCCAAAGCTCATCACCGTTCTCTCCTATTATTCCAGTAAAATCAGGTCCTGCAACAAAAAAAGAATGCTTAATTTCATTTTTATTTGTCGGCTGATGTCTGGCAGTTAAGCTAGTAGATTGACCCACCAAAAAAAGGGGCGACATCATTATAAACAATAGTCCTTTGCTAATTATATTCATATGCGAGTATTCCAATTAAAATTTTACTTAGGTTAAAATATCTTTTACTACGTTACCGTGAACATCTGTCAACCTCATATCACGGCCACCAAAACGGAAGGTCAATTGTTTATGATCTATTCCCAGCAAATGCATAATGGTTGCATGTAAGTCATGTACCGTAACTTCGTTTTCTATTACCCGATAGCCATATTCATCGGTCTTGCCAAAAATAGTTCCTCCTTTTACTCCTGCTCCTGCCATCCACATACTAAAAGCCGACGGATTATGGTCTCGCCCATCCGATCCCTGTGCAAAAGGGGTACGGCCAAACTCTCCGGTCCAGACCACCAATGTCTCCTCCAATAAACCTCGTGATTTAAGGTCCTTAAGGAGTCCAGCTATAGGTTGATCCACGGCATGGGCATTTTTTTCATGGCCACTTTTTAAATTGCTATGCTGGTCCCATCTATCGGTTCCCACACTGGGACATGTAAGTTCTACAAATCGGACACCACGTTCTACCAATCTACGGGCCAATATACATTGGGCGGCATAGCCTCGAAGGTGAGGGTCGTCAGAATCCAAACCATACAATTTTTTAGTGGCCTCAGTTTCCTCCTTAAACTCCGTAAGTTCAGGAATAGAGGATTGCATTTTATAGGCAAGTTCATAATTGGAAATGGCAGATTCCACCGCATCGGCCTCCCCAATTTTCCCCATAAGACTATGGTCTAATTGTTTTATGAACTGCAATTTCTCCTCCTGAAGATTTTTAATTCCTTCCCTGGGATTAATGTTGGCCACAGGTTCTGGACCGGCCTTAAAAATCGATGCCTGATAAGAAGCAGGTAAAAAGCCATTCTTGAAATTATCTAATCCTCCTGGGGGAATTAACCCACCGTCAAGGACAACATAACCAGGTATATTTTTGTTTTCGCTCCCCAAACCATAGTTCATCCAAGCACCCATACTTGGGCGTCCCTGCAAACCACTGCCCGTGTGCAAGAAATAATTAGCATTGGTGTGTTCTGGAAAGTTGGAAACCATGGATCGAATTAAAGCAATATCATCTACGCAAGTAGCAATATGAGGAAACAGATCGCTCACCGGCATTCCACATTCTCCGTATTGCTTAAAATCCCAAGGACTTTTCAATATCTTTCCCACATTGTCGAACTGGGTGGCATCTACCTTAAATTTCTTTCTGGGATCTTCACCGTTCTCTTTGGCCAAACGAGGTTTGGGATCAAAGGAGTCCACTTGTGAAACACCTCCGTCCATATAGAGGAAAATTACATTCTTCGCCTTGGGCAAATAATGCGGTCCCAAATAAAGATTGGAAGCCGTTTCAAGAGTCCCGGGCCTCTTACAGCCCAAAGGCATAGTGCCAAACAGACTCATAAGTGCCAATGAACCAAAGCCCCCAGCTGATAGTCCCAACATTTCCCGGCGAGAAATTACTTTTGGTTTAGTATTGTGATGATGGCCCATTATATAAGGTATATAAATTCTTTTAAATTAAAAATACTATGACAATACTCTTTCCAAAGTTTCAATTCTTGGTTCGGTTCGGCATCGTCTTTCTCTTCCATAGTTCTTAGCATCTCGAAAAAATCAGCAGCTTTTTTTAGTTCTTCCAAAGTTGCCAAGCGAGAAAAAGCTTTCATATATATCCATTGCACTTTTTCATCGAAACCGGCCAATCCCTTCTCCATCAATTTCCCAGCCATAATTTCGGCCTGTTGTGCAACCATTGGATCGTTCATTAAAATTAAGGATTGTGATGGCACATTGGTAACGTTCCTACTGCCAAAAGTACTAAAGGGCATAGGACGATCAAAGGTCGTCATCATAGGCTCCAAGAAATTTCTCCTTACTTCCAAATAAATACTTCTTCTTCCTTCCCCATCTATTGGTCCCGATTTCCCTGGCCGACCACGTCCTTGCATAAACTCAGTTAAATAGGTTGCAATTGGTGGCCCATAGATAGTGGTATCCAAACTCTCGGAAACAGCCAACAAGCCATCGCGTATGGCTTCTGCCTCCAACCGTCTTACGGGAAAAGAAGCCAAATAAATATTATTGGGATCAGCTTTTGCTAAATCATCTCCCCTTAATGTACTTCTTTTAAACACCTCAGAAGTTACAATTTCCCTTATCAATTTTTTAACGGACCATCCTTCTTTCTGAAACTTAACGGCCAAATAGTCCAACAATTCGGGGTGGGAAGGTAGCTTCCCTTGCAGACCAAAATTATCAACGGTCTCCACAATTCCCCTGCCAAACAAATGATGCCAAATTCTGTTCACCATTACACGAGAAGTCAAGGGATTATCCTGGTTCAACATAACCTCTGCTAATTCCATGCGTCCACTTCCTTCTGACTTGAATATGGAATCTCCCAATGACAATACCGATAAAAACCTCCTAGGAATATGTTCTTCCGAGGGCTCTTTATAATTGCCTCTATTGAAAACTGGGCTATCAATTCCGTAACCATCGTATATCCCACTAAAAAAGGAATTAGTTTTTAAAGTTTTGGCCAGTTGTTGGCTACTGTCCACAACCGCTTTCAATTCAGGAAATTGTGAAGGCAATTTACCTTTCTTTAAATCCTCATTAAGCCTTTTAACCGTGACGGGGGATATATCTAAGGCCGCCCAATTGTCCTGTAGTTGTGTAGCCATAACCTTGTCCAAATCCAAGGGCCATTCCCCATCATAAGTTACTGCATATTGCGCCTCTATAAAGGCATCCTCAGGTAGATTATACTTATGGCGTTCATAAGCGCCCGGTAATATTTCAATGTATGCCTTTCTACCCTTCCAAGCCGCTACGTTAAAAACAAAATTATTCCAACTTTCAGAATTTACCTTTTGATCAATTCCTCCATAGATAGGATTTTGGATCAATTGAAAATTGTCTATTATTATTCTAATGCTACTGTTTTGTCCCAGTGCCCTTACTCCAATAAAATCTTTATCCAAGATGATATTCCGTGATCGTAAAGCCCCAAAAATACCCAATCCAAGTGTCCTGCTCGAGGCTTTCCCTTCATCCAATCCAATTAATTTCCCAGTAGCTGTATCTACTAAGGGATTCCCTAGAGTGGATTTCTGCCCGAAAGCAAAGCCATCACTTGTCCATCCATCAAAATCACGGCCTCTAAAATCGCCGATTACAGAATAGGCCTTTTCCTTTGAAGTTACTGCTGTGTTCTGGGCAGTATCTGCATAACTGTTTTTAGCTGTATCCCATTTACTGGCCACCAACTTCCGCATATAGGAATTTAGGTTCTCTATTTCCTTGGCCGCTAATCTTTTATCCTTACTTACATCTGCGGGAACAGGAGAAAACCTTGTACTCTCCATTACCCCATATAGGGCATAGTAATCTGCCGCAGTTATGGGGTCAAATTTATGATCGTGACATTTTGCACAAGAAACCGTCAACCCCTGAAAGGTCTTGGTAGTAACATCGATCATGTTATCTATACGATCAGCTTCGTCCTGGCGCACGTCCACAGGGCTATGGGTACCCTCTCCCATGACATAAAAAGCGGTGCCCAGCCTAGATTCCGAAAGACCGGTATCCTTGTTTTCCCTAGTAGTTTCAATTAAATCCCCAGCGATATGTTCCTTTACGAATTGATCATAAGGTACATCCTCGTTAAACGCCCTGATCAGGTAGTCCCTATATTTCCAGGCACCCGTTATGGCATAATCAAATTCATGCCCCTTTGTTTCGGCATACCGTACCAAATCCATCCAATGTCTTGCCCATCTTTCTCCATAGGCCGGGGAATTTAGATAACTATCTACTAATTTTTCGTAGGCCACACTAGTGGTATCCGAAATATATTCCTGTACCTCTTTTGGGTTGGGGGGTAAGCCAGTTAGTAAATAAGACACCCTCCTTATAAGTGAGTTTTTATTGGCAACAGGAACTTTATTCAACCCTTTTCCATCCAATCGCTTGTCTATTAAAATATCGATGGACTTGGAATCTGACAAATCCATATTCGTCACTGGCTTAATGAATGACCAATGATCCTTCCATTCGGCTCCCTGATCTATCCACTTGTTCAATAAGGCTTTCTCCCTCTCGGTAAGTTTTAAATTGGTCTCCGGTGGTGGCATAACCATAGCCGGGTCTTCATTATAAATCCGCATTACCAAGTTGCTTTTGGATGTCTTCCCTGGCACAATGGCATGACCTCCTTCCTTTAGGGCGGCAGTGGCGCCTTCATAAGTATCCAATCGCAAATCCGCCTTTCTACTGCTCGGATCGGGGCCGTGGCACAAATAACAATTCTGAACCAATATGGGCTTTACATGAAAATTAAAATCGACCACCTTAGGCAGAGGTTCGGCAAACTGTTGTGATCTGTCACAGGAAATACCAATTCCACCCAGCGTGCAAATTAAAATCAGAACCTTTATTCTGCTAAAAAACATTGTCAAAATTTTAGAGGGAAATTCAAATATACGGATCCAAAGCTTTGGAATCAACTATTTAAATTGCATGGGCAGATATTAATTGTGCTATCCAAAAGTTAAAAAAAATAGATTTTATCCTAGAATTTTGGATTGCGAAATCCGACTTACTTAGGGATTAAAGCAAATCCTTTAAATCTTTTATTTTGTTGATGGTATTTAGCATATTGGGGACCTCCCCAAAACCATTATGTGCGACTTCTCGTCGTCCCCAAAAAGGGACTCTGTCGAAGTGACTAGGCCAGTCATTTCGAACAAGGTGAGAAATCACACATGTGGCTATACGACGTTTTGAAAGCTAACCGTGAAGCAACCACTTTATTCAAAATAATATTGAGACCCCAAAAATGAAAACCTAGCTTGTGCGACTTCTCAATTGCCCAATAAAGGCTCATGTCGGAGTGACTACACCCGTACCTTGGGCAGTCGAAAACCTCTTTTAGACACAACAGCTAATGGCTCCCCTCTTGGAACGAAGAGGGGAAAGAAAGGGGAGTTTGAAATCTCGAGCCGTAAACCCATACCTTATCTATTGTCCCCTCCCAAAGACCTGGGCTATCAATCCCTTCCGTCTCCTCCGCAGCCAGCGGAAGATCCACCTTCCCTTATCTAAGGGAAGGAGCCCCTGCTATCGTCATTTTGTGCCCATTATGGCTACTGGATTATCTCTTTTCCCTTGTGCCTTTAGGCTACTTCATCATCGGTACCAAATAGAAAGAAATCACACTAGTGGCTATACGACGTTTTGAAAGCTAACCGTAAAGCAACCACTTTATTCAAAAAAATATTGAGATCCCAAAAATGAAAACCTGTCTTGTGCGAGTTGTGGATGATTAAAAAAGGGCTCGTATTGTAGTGGCCATGCCTACAAAGGCGAGGATTTAAACCCAAACACGAACAGTTCCAAACAAGCCTATCCAAATTAGTATGGACTAAAGCAAATCCTTTAAATCTTCTATTTTGTTGATGGTAAATTGTGCATTGGGGACGGCCCCAAACCCGTATTGCGCGAAAATAAATGGTATTCGGTTCCCTTCGGCCGCTGTATAATCCCCTAGGGTATCCCCAATATAGATCGGTTTGGCAAGGTTGTTTCTTTCAATGACCATTTTTACATTTTCGGTCTTGGATTTTCCCGTATTTCCTGAACATTCAAAATCTTTGAAATAGCCACCCAAACCATGATATTCATAAAAAGCCTCGATATAACCAGCCTGACAATTACTGACTATAAACAGATTATACTTGTTCCCTAAAATCTTTAAGGTTGCCTCCAATCCATTGTACAAAACACCCCCAGATTCCTTAATATCATTTACCTCCTGTACATAACAACTGTTCATGACCTCAGATTGCTGCTCTTCGGTAAGATAAGGAAACAGCTTCTTGCCTACCAAATCGTGCTGCATTCCCAAAATACCCTGTATATCTTCCTTGGAGATAGGGTTTTTAATACAATCGAAACCATTTAGGGCCGTATGCCATGCCTTGATACTCATTGGCATAGGATCCCAGAGGGTCCCATCAAGGTCAAATATGATGTTTTCAATATTGTCCTTTAAGCCTGTCAAAGTCATTTTGTTAGAATTGAGAAAAAGCGGGGTCTTAAATTAGATTTACAACCTCGCCCGTGTTTGCTGATTTATAGGCCGCATCCACTATATCCAGCACCATTTGTCCTTCCAAAAGTCCAGGAACCGGTTGTTGCCTACTTTCGATACAATCTACAAAATACTCCATTTGACGGGTATAGATTATCTGGTCACAATGATCTTCCCTTTTTGGAAGATCGGGCACTGTTGTTATGGAGCCTTCCCCATCTTTCATTTTTAAAAATGTGGGAAACAGATTGGCATATCCTTTGGTCCCGAACAAGCTGGTACTGGCTTCCGGACCGTCCATATGGGGATGCCACCATCCACTTTCTATAATACTTTCCGTTCCATTGTCCCATGTAATGACCAAAATACTCGTATCGTCCACATCATAATCGCCAAATTCTGTAGAAATTCGAGCATATACCTTAGCGGGTTTAGGGTCTCCCAAAATGTACCTCACGGCGTCAATGGCATGGACCCCCATATCTGCTAAGGCTCCACCACCTGCCAGTTCCTTTTTAGTAAACCAGCCTGATGGGCCCCAATTTTCATGTATTCCGTAACCTTTGGTCTTAAACACTTTGCCGAGAGTTCCTGAATCAACGGTTTCCTTGATATAGCGGGTATCGGTATCAAAACGCCACATATGCCCAACCATTACCAATTGATTATGCTTTTTGGCCACCTCCGCTATTTGTCGACCTTCTTCGCCACTTATTCCCATGGGTTTTTCAAGAAAAACATCTTTGCCATTTTGTAAGAACCTTATGGCATAAGGGGCGTGAAATTGGTTTGGGGTACTAATAATTACTGCATCCAGATCAACTCTATTTACAAGAGATGAAATATCGTTCATCGCCTCTTTGATGTTATACTTAAGGGCAAACTTTTTGGCATTATCTAGGTTTTTGGACACTACGGTCACTATTTCCACATTAGACAGCGTTTGAAGTCCACGAGCATGGTAATCAGATATAAATCCTGCGCCAATAAGGGCTATTTTAATTTTTTTCATTTGAATTAATTCTATTATTTGTGGTCCACAGATGGAGCTGAATTGAGCGTATCAAAGGCTTGAAGCATTTTGGACAAACGATCTGTCAAAATAAAATCGATCCCAGCATCCAAAAGTTCCTTCACTTTAGTTTCATCTTCAGAATGAAAATAATTTACAGTAACTCCATTGTCTTTTAGCCTTTTTAAATCATTAAGCATATTTTCATCATCCATACTACTTTTTAATTGAATAAAGGGAAAATTATTATTTATAGTCCCATCAATATAATCCACCCTAGAAGTTAAACGATCCATATTGCATATCATAAGGCTGTTGCTTACCTGCCTTACCCCTTTTGCAGCTTCATTGCCTACGGCAATAACTGCTTGGTGGGTTCTGCCTGACGCTATCACGGCTTCTGCCGTTGCGGCTCCCAAACGTTCATCCCCTTTTAGATGGATATTAAGCCAAATATTTTTTGGCATTATATCCAGCGCTTCCTTTAAAGTAGGCACCCTTTCCCTCTTAAACTTTTTGGATTTCCATTTCCCAGCGTCCAGTCTTTTAATTTTTTTCAGGGTAAGATTCCCAACCAGCCCACGGCGGTTAGTGGTCCTATCTACACTTTTATCGTGCATAATCACCAATTGATTATCCTTTGTCATTTGGACATCAAACTCGATCATCTGCGCACCTAACCGAATGGCCTCCGCAAATGCCGCCAAAGTATTCTCAGGGTGGGTTTCATTGGCACCCCTATGGGCACAAATGCCCTTTTGAGGTAAACCGTAGTTGTCCGACACCACCGTGGAATCTTGAGAAAAAACAGGGCTGGACCAAGTAAAAAGAATAAGTAGAACTATAGATAATTTCATAAATTTAATCTAATGTTTTCTGAAAATTGAATCTGCCTTACAGCTATTAAATACTCTTAATCCATCAATTCCTCTGCATAGGTGTATATCTTTTTTATGGCCTCGGCCACCAAGTCCATATCGGCTTCTGTTCCCATTAGCACCTTGTGGTGAACACAGACTGACTCCTCCTTAAAAATGCGTTCACAGACGGGTAATGAAAATCTTTTGGGATCAATAGCTTTCCAATACGCATCGTTTAATTTGTGTCTGGAAGGTTTTGTGTGTGGCACATACAGAGAACAATTGTTCAATGGTTCGTAACTGGCATCTACCACCAACCCCAATTCAGCCGCCAAGGCACTTCTGAATTTTTCAATGGGCAAATCCTTAAATTCAATTTTATGGTACCTGAACGCAAAATTAAAGTAAGCCTTCTTAGTTTCCCTTTTATCCCTTGCAATAGGTGAAACTCCAGGAATTTCTTTAAGCAATGCATTTAAGTACTCCCCGTTGGCATCCCTATTCGCATTTTGTGCTGGTAGGCGTTTTAAACCTTCCACTAGGATAGCTGCCTGGAATTCTGTTATTCTAAGATTTCCCGACTGAATAAAATTACCGTCGTCATCCCCATAATCCCCGGCACCCTTATCCACTCCCTCAAAGGCATCTGCTTCAGGCCTTCTTCCACAGTTTCTAAGTGCATCCAATTTATCTGCCAATTCCGAATTGTTGGTAGTTACGGACCCACCTTCCCCAGCGGTCAAATGTTTTGACAATTGATAGCTAAAACTACCAATATCCCCAATACTGCCGGCTTTTTTACCATTCCATTCCCCACCATGTTTGTGGGCACAATCTTCAATAACATAAAGATTATGCTTTTTAGCAATGGCCATAACGGCATCCATATCGGCAAAAGCACCATATAAATGAACTGGTATGATAGCTTTTGTTCTAGGTGTTATGGCTTTCTCTATTTCTTTTGGATCAATACACCAATTATCCTCACTAACATCAACCATAATAGGAGTGGCATTTACGTCGATTACCGTTGCAGCTGTGGCCTGCCAGGTTAAGCCCGGAACAATAACTTCGTCCCCAACACCTATACCTAAGGCTTCCAAGGCAATTTGCAAAGTTATGGTACCATTTACGGTGCAAATGGCGTGCTTAACTCCCGTATATTCGGCAAAACGTTTATTAAATTCTATTTCCTTTGGTCCATTATAGGACCATACTCCACTGTTAAGAACCTCAATCAGGGCAACTTCCTCCTCTTTCCCCCATACAGGCCATTTTGGCCATGGACTTTTATTGGTATCACGACTAGCTACGCCACCATTTATTGCTAATTTTTTCATTTTTAAAGGTTGTTATTAAATGAATAGGTTTATAATTTTTTAGGGTCCAATACTACATGTTTTACGGTCTTCCTATTCCAGGTATATACTATATGTATCATTCCGTCAGGGGTTTGAATAAGGGTGGGATATGAATATTCCTCTCCCTTTTTATCGGTTGTTGCCGTTAAAGGCTCCAAATCCAACACCCTTTCCCATGTTTTTCCGTCTTTGGAAATACCTACACTCAAGGGAACCCTATCCTCGGATTCTATGCTGGTTGGATTATATATCAATATATGCCTTCCATCCCTTAATGTAATGGCATCAATTCCCGAGTCCGGATTAGGAAGTGCTGTAGCTGCCATTTCGCTCCAAGACAGTCCTCCGTCATAGGACCAATTTTCCCCAATTACACCCTGATAGGTTCTACTTAATAATTGGATGGTATCATTACCGTGGTCCAAGATTGCAGGTTGTATGGCCTTAAATATTTTTCCATCGTTCAAAGGCGCAGTTTTAGTCCATGTTTTTCCAAAATCTACACTCCTTTCCAAGTAAATTTTATGGCCCTCTGTTTCACTTTCGGTACTTGAAGGAGATAAAATATCCCCATTGTTCAAAGTAACAGGTCTATTCTTTATAGGCCCCAAAATACCTTCGGCCAATCTGATAGGGGCAGACCAACTAAGACCATCATCCTCCGAGGTTTTGTACATTCCCCACCAATACAATGGATCGGGTCCAACTTTATAAAAGAGAATCAAGGGTTTATTTTTAGGCTTAAATAGTACTGGATTCCAAGATGGGTATCTAACTCCATCCTCCTCTACGCCATCGGCCACTTCGACCGGGGTTGTCCAAATACCGTTCATTTTTCTAGAAACCCAAATGCCTACATCATTGTTTTTCTCTTCTGTTCCCCCAAACCAAGACGCAACCAGGATACCATTACTAAATTCAATGGTTGGCGCATGACATTGGGGTGTTAGGCCCTGGCCTATTTCATAAATGTACTCCACAAAAGCTATGGCTGGATGCTTAGCTGTAGTTTCCAATTTATTATCATTGGCCTTTTCTTTACAGGACCAACCTGATAATAAAAGGGTACTGGCAAGTATATATTTTGTCCAAATTAGCATAATAACAGTTATTAAAAGTCAAGTAATCCAAACCAAGAAAAGGGAAGTTAATTAGGACTATTATATATTCCAGCCTTCCACCTTTAATTCTGCTGCCATAGTTCCTTTAAAATAAGCACAAACCATCCGTTCTTCACCGGGAATTAAGTTGATAAAATTATCTTCCCAGAAAATAGGAAGTATAAGTTCCCCACTCTTTTTATCCACGACTTTTAAGTTGATCAAAAACGCTATATGGTTGCTGTTGTTCTTAAGTTCCACCTTAATATTTTGCTGTTCTCCATCCTGCTCAAAATAATGTGACTCCTCCAACTGTGTTTTGGGCAACTCATTCAACTGCTTAAAGTCTGCATAAACCTTACTTGGGGTGTGAAACGCAAATGGTCCTAAATCAGCCTCATAATCCAACACCTCTTCTTTGGTGGAGAGCCAATAAAAATTATTGTTGATTTCGACCCCATTCTTATCCAATAAACGAAGATCAACAAAATAGGTCGTTGTTAGGCCTTTCAATTCTTTGAATTCCAAGATGGATTTGGATGAATCCGATTCCAAATCAAAGGCGACCTTTTCTTCAAAAAGTATTTCCGATTCTATGGAATATACCCGAATATGTGCCGTCAAATTTTCGACTGGACTTATATGGTCATTAACGGCATAAATATGTTTATCCCCATAATTATATATCAGAGTCAAAGGCTTACACGCCTTTTGGGTAGCATATAATGCGGCAGTAGGATTTAAATAATAATCATACAATTGCCAATACATCTTAGGCCAAGCCGCGTTCAACATCCATTGGATTATACCCGTTGATCTCTCTTTATAAACCTGAAAAGCTTCGAACATTGGGCGCATAAGCTCATAGTTCATCGCCTGTGCCTTTTTATCGAATTCTTCCAAAGAACTTGGGGCTCCATATCGTTCATCAATGGCCTTGGTAAATCTACTAATATCGGCAAATTCATACCTGCCGCAATGATAGTTCCAGGCTTCCCCAATAGGCCATAATTGCTCCTCTGGGATCATCTTTTTTAAACTTTCCAGTTGCGGTACCTGGGCCCCAGGGCCAGTTTCCGTATTAAACCCGTAAGCTCCACCAAATTTGGTGTCCGTAAACCAATATACCGGTGCAGTATAGGCATATGGCCCCAACATTTTTACTCCAGATGACCCACTAATCTCACTAATGACATCTTCACTACCAATAACATGTTGGTCACTGCCCACGCCTCCCGTAGAATTAAGATAAGGTCTTGTGGGATCATATTTAGCGAAAGTGTCTATATATTTTTGTTCCAATTCAGTAATCGGCACCTTGTCACTTGCAACCGTCCAAACAAAGATACTTGGGTGATTGCGCAACCATATTACCTGATCTTCCCAGGCTTGGGCAACATGGGCTATATCCTTGGGCTTATACACCCCCCCGAAACGTTCATTGACTGGGACCCCCATATGGATCTCATGTTCCCAATGACAGCTCCATCCTACCATTAACAAGATTCCATGTTCGTCACATAGGTCATAGAGTTTATGGTCTTTCCCCCAAAAACCTTCCAAACGAATACAATTCAGATTCATTTGTTTTACATACTTCACTTGTGCTTCAATGCTTTCGTCTGTATCCATCAAAAGCATATCATCTGTCCAACCGCCACCTTTAATCAATACCTTTTGTCCGTTGACTTTATAACCACGGTGAATATCATTTAACCAATAATCCTCAATTTGGCGAATTCCAAATCTCACATGGGACTCATCCAAAATATCATCATTGGTCACAAATTTCAAATCCAAATCATAAAGATCGGGATTCCCCAAATGGATAGGCCACCACAGTTTTGGCTCCTTAAAATTAAGTTCCGAGAACTCTTTGCTTGTAAATAGGATCTGTTCCTTTTTTTTAGGCGCAAGGGTTATCTTTTTCTTAAAGATTACGCCCCCTATGGTTCCAATCAAATCTCCTAAAACGGCAGTATCAGAATAGTTAGTTAGTTCCGTTGAAACGGTTAGATCGGCTTCCTTTAAGGTTTCAAGATTTACTTTGGTCTCAACGAATGGCTTTTCAATATGTACCCCACCGTGTAGATGCAAAGTTACAGGTCTAAAAATGCCCATATCGCCATCCGGCGGGGCAGGATTCCAATCTACAAAACCTATACTAAAATCGCCTGGTTTAGGAGGAATTACCTCAATGGCCAGTACGTTGGCACCATTAATAATATATTTACTTATATCAAAGGCAGTTATACGATAAGCTCCATCTATAGCAGTGGTATCGGCTATAAGCTGACCATTTAACCATACATTGGCCTTATAATTAATGCCGTCAAAATTTAAACTTGCAAAATTATTGGCTTGATCTTGAGTAAGTTCAAAATTTGTGGCATACCACCATGACACCTTAAACAATTCGGTTGGAATTGACTTTAGATTTTCCCCAAAATAGGGATCTTCATAAACCTTATTGGACACCAAGGTGCTCAAAACGGTAGATGGAACCTTAGCGGTTAACCAATTATTAGAAATTGAGGATTTGGTAGAAATTTCATGCCCTTTTTCCGAAACTTTACTTGAACTCTGGATTCTCCAATTATCCGATAACGCTATTTTGACGGATCTATGCATGCTATATATTTTATTATTCCTGCTTTGCTTTTAATTTTTTTATGGTGCTTTTTGCCTTCCACATCATACCACCGCCAATAGATATTAAAATCAAGCCAGCAACCATATCGGTCATATGTTCTATGAAGGTTTCGGTATAAATCATTGCAAAAAGTACAATAACCCCAAAAGTGATAATGAAAAACCCAAGGGCGTTGTTAATTTGGGCGGCCTTTATTCCCGCATTTATTTCATTTGTTTCCATATTCTTCGGATTAAAGGGTTAAAAATGATAATAGATAGATGCCAATATAGCTAGAACACTAATAGACCATAGTTTTAAATTGTTCCACCAATGACGATCTTCCTTTGCTATACCCTCGTAAATATACTCTGTCGGCAGCAATAGCACCAAAAAACCTATTACTCCATATAAAGAAAGAAATATCATTTTTGCAGTTTCTTGCGAAACACCGGAAAGCCAGTCAAAATTGAACATATTACAGGTTTTTATTTTTTACCAATATTTTAGAACTAAACACCAATCCCTCAAGTTGTTCATCGGTATGTTTTTTAGTCATCAGACTCACCGATACATTTATAATAACACCTAATAGAAAAGACCACCAAGAAATATAAAGAAAAGGATCTTCTATGGTGAAGAATTGCTCTTTAAATACATTTAAGTAAATAGCAAATCCAATTCCTATGACCAATGCGGAAAGTCCCCCCCATTCGGTAGTTCTTTTCCAGAAAATACCCAACAGTAGAATCGCGAATATCGGACCTTGGAAATAGGACATAAAGGTTTGTATGGCCACATAAATACCTGGGAAATCACTGCTAATAGGCGAGGTAGCCACACCAATAACCAATAAAACCAAGGTAGTGATCTGCCCAACCTTTAAATAATGTTTGTCATCTGCCCCTTTTTTAATAAACGGTTCGTAGATATCTTTGGTAAATAAGGTTGCCGTTGAATTTAACAATGAATCAACACTAGACATAAGACCTGCGAAAAATGCTGCGAACATAAGTCCAACCAAACCAGGAGGCAAAATTGATTTAATCATCATCGGCAACGCTTGATCGCCATCTGCCAGACCAGGATGAACTACTACAGCCATAAGACCTGGAAACAAAACCAATATAGGAATAAACATTTTTAAGGCAGAACCAAAAATCATACTTGCTTTTGCATGCCATTCGTTTTTGGCAGTAAGGCAGCGCTGTACAATAGACTGGTTGCCTATCATATAGGCATTGGCCATAACAAAGGTTAGGCCGAATAAAATTCCTGTCCATGGAAAGGGTGATTTCGTATCCTGTGGTTGAATGATGTCAAAATGATTTCTATACTCAGGCCCCATTGTTGCGATTTTATCGACCATATTATCCCAACCCCCCACTTCGTAAAGACTTAGAAAGACAAGGGCGAATCCACCTATGAACATTATAACGAATTGTACCACATCGGTCATTATTACAGCGGTTATCCCGCCAAAATATGTATATAGCCCAACTACCCCGGCAGTGGAAATAATTGAAATCCATATCGGCCAACCCATAAGCACATTTAGCAATACAGCACTGGCCCAAAAAAGTACACCCAAATCCAAGGCGAAAAATAGAATCCATGTTACTGAAGCAATGGTCCTTACCTTTTGATTATACCTTCTGCCCAAATATTCCGGTATGGTATACATACCCCCGCGCCAGAAATAGGGAATAAAAATAAATGCAGCCAACAACATGGCGGGAACAGAACCTACCCAATCAAAGTTACCAACAGAAATTCCATATCTATATGCCTGTCCGGACACCCCCACAAAATCCAAGGCTCCAATATCCGATACCACAATAGACATCCCAATAGCCCAAAAGGGTAGACTTTTACCACCAAGAAAATAATCTTCGGAACTATTTACAAATTTTTTAAAATAGAGCCCAAGTAATAACATACCTATTATATAAGCTATTACTATAAAATAATCTATCCCTGCTAACATTGTTTGGTATTTTGGTTTATTACCTACAAATTAAATTCAAATAGAAATGATTGATTAAGTAAATCTTATTTCATTTACATGGTATATTACCATAGGCACTAGATTTTTAAGTTATTTTCGAATATTTAAGTTAAAATTACAGCAGTTTAGGAAAATCATAATACACCAATCAACTAATTCTGGTATAATATTCATAGCCATTCCAGCACATATCCCTACCCAAAAAATTCATAAAAAATACCCAAATTTTGCAAGGCCCAAAAATGGTCCTTTTTAACTTTAAGAAATATTCTTGCCAAAAATCAAACATATCTTAACCTAAAATTTTCCATATCTTAATATTGATCACAAAAGAGGTAAAATTCTATAGGTATCTAATAAAATACCATGCTTTTTGCCAATAATTTTACAATAGATTTGTTAACGAAATGCTAATTACTCAACCAATTAATATAAATTATGAAAAAAAGAAGCTTAAAATTTTTGACTTTCCTTTTGTTCAGTATGGTTTCAGGAATCATGTTGGCACAACAAGGAGTAACGGGAGTCGTCAGCAGTGATGATGGCGAATTACTTCCTGGGGTATCTGTGGTGGTTAAGGGCACCTCCAATGGTGTTACCTCCGATTTTGATGGGGTTTACAGTATATCTGTCCCGAACAATAGTGCAGTTCTAGTATTTTCCTATTTGGGAATGGAAACAAAAGAAGTAGTTGTTGGTAATCAATCAACTCTAGATGTAACCTTGGCAACTTCATCCGAACAATTGGACGAAGTGGTCGTAACGGCACTTGGTATTTCCAGGGAAAAGAAATCCCTAGGATATTCCGTAAGTGAAGTAAGTGGAGATGACATAACGACTGTAACACAGGAAAATGCATTAAATGCGTTGAACGGTAGAGTTGCAGGGGTTCAGATTAATTCAACAGGTGGTGCGGGTTCTACGGTAAGTGTGATACTTCGTGGAGCATCTTCCTTAACAACTGACAACCAACCTTTATATGTTATCGACGGGGTGCCACTTCAAAGTAGTCTTTCCAATATCGGTACCGTTGGTAGTGGTATTGTCGTAGATTACGGTGGTGGTATTGCCGATATTAACCCAGATGACATCGCAAACGTATCTGTTCTTAAAGGACCTAGTGCCGCGGCATTATATGGTTCTAGAGGAGGTAATGGTGTTATTTTGATTACAACAAAATCAGGTAAAAAAAGTAAGGGCCTGGGCATTTCTTTTAGCTCTAGTAATGTGTATGAAACACCGTATAAGTTCTTAGAGAAGAGTAATCTTTTTGCAAATGGCAGCCGGCCTGATCCTACCACATCCCAAATTGATGAAAATTCATCTGGGTGGATAGGTCCAGAATTGGATAAGGGCTTAAGTGCAATTCAATGGCCTTATACAGCTGAAGAAATAGCAAGTGGAGTTGGAGTGCCTAAGCCATTGACTTCCAAAGGCAAGAACAATGCTAAAAATTTCTTTGAATCTGCAATTACCTCTACCAATACAGTTTCGTTAGAAAATAGTTCAGATCGCATGAATTATCGTATGTCTTATACTAATATGAGGCATGAAGGTTTTATTCCGAATTCTGATTTAGAGCGAAATAGTTTTACGATTAATAGTGGCTTTGATGTTAATGACAAATTAAAAATAACGTCAAGTTTAAATTATGTTATTTCCGGTGCGGACAACAGACCATCAACGACTGATAGAAATGCGAATCCATTACAAGCAATCTACGATATCAACCCACATATTGATATTCGCGATATGCAAGACTATTGGTTAGTAGAAGGTCAGAGTCAGAATACACCTTATAACTTTGGCGATGACCCATCCGAGTTTGAATATAATAACCCGTATTTCGTAGCCAATGAAATAAACAATGGTTTTGAGAGAAAGAGGATCTACGGTAATATTCAAGGGGATTACAAGTTTACTGATAAACTTTCATTAATGGCGCGTTACGCCTATAATGATAGTCGTGAAGTAAGGGAAACCAAGATATCAAGTGGCTTTAATAGAGAAAGAAATGGAGCCTATGGTCTAGTAACTCTAAATGGAGTGGAAAGCAATGTTGATTTTTTACTATCGTATAAAGATAAGTTAAGTGAGAATTTTGATTTTGGCTTATCTGGCGGGGGTAATATTAGAAATGTAAACAGTGGATATGTATCTACCCAAACCAAAAATGGTGGTTCTGGATTGGTTATACCAAACCTATTCCTCTTGTCTAACATTGCATCTGACAATATTGATTATAATGAAACGCATTCAAAAGAACGCGTAAATAGCTTGTATGCCTTAGGTAATATTAGCTATAAGGATATGATGTACGTGGATGCAACGGTTAGAAATGATTGGTCCAGTACACTACCTGAAAGCGATAATAGTTTCTTGTACCCTTCGGTTTCAACAAGTATCTTGTTGAATAATATGTTCGATATGGGCAGTAATGTGTCTTTGTTTAAGCTAAGAGTAGGCTGGGCACAGTCAGGTAATGACACCAGCCCGCACAATTTATTTGCTATATTGAGTAATTCGGGAGATTGGGGTTCTGCAGCACAGTTGTCTGTACCTGCAGACTTTAAGAACAGTAATATTAAAGCTGAACTTAATACTTCAACAGAATACGGTGTTGATTTGTCGCTTTTCAAGAATCGCTTGAATTTGGATTTTACGTATTATGAGTCGGATAATAAAAACCAAATTTTTCAAAAATCGCTTCCAATTACATCTGGTGCATCATCTAAACTTTTTAATGCCGGTAACCTTAACAGTAAGGGCTTTGAGGCTAGTTTAGGAGGTAAACTAATTGACAGTCAAGATTTGAATTGGAATATGAATCTTACTTTTACCACGAATAAAACCATTATTACAGAATTGGCTCCAGGAACTGATTTCGTGAGATTTTGGGGTGAAGCAAAAGGCGGTGCATATACCTGGGTAGGTGAAGAAGTAGGTCAGATTGTTGACCGTGAATTCGTAAGGGTTAAAGATCCCAATTCTCCCTATAACGGTTGGCTTTTATTAGACGATGAAGGTTGGGAGAATAGTGACAGAACTTTGTCTGATGAAGATGGAAATAGAGTAGCTCCAGTAATTGGGAATTATAACCCCGATTTTGAAGTGGGCCTACAAACATCCGTCAAATACAAAAATTGGAATTTGTCAATGAACTTTAACTGGAGAAAAGGCGGTCAGTTCGTTTCTCAAACACATCGTTATTATGAGTCAGATTTACAGACTACAAGATGGTTGGATAAAGTGTACGATTTAAGCGATGTTGGAGATATACCCACCTATATCAGAAATAATGCAGATGAGTTTTTATCAGAGGGCGGTGAGTTTTACCCACTTGTTGGTGGACCAACAGCTGAATATGGTGGTTTTCCAATTGATGGCCTGAATGATGGTGTATTTTTACCAGGAGTCATTGGATCTTATGATGGCAATGGTAATTTCGTAGCCGACCAAGAGAATATTGGTGGGCCTGGTACACAATATCATACGTATGGTGATAACTACGCTTGGGACTTTACCAAGGCTTCTACCTTTGATGCCGATTATTTAAAGTTAAGAGAGATTTCTATTGGGTATACATTTGCCAACGCAGTAGCTCAGAAAATTGGAATGCGTAATTTATCGCTTTCTTTGTTTAGCCGTAATATTATCTTATGGACCAAAGCGGGAATAAATATTGATCCAGAATCTGCTTTTCAAACTTCTGGAGGTAAATTATCTCAGGGTGTTGAAAGGTTTAATATTCAGCCTTGGGCAATTCCAGTAGGTATAAAACTAAACGCAAGTTTCTAAATAAAATTAAAAAACTAAGGATATGAAATTAATACAAAACATAGCTATCAGATTTCTATTGGTGCCATTATTGCTTGTAGTTTCCTGCGATAATAATCTAGCTGAAATAAATGAGAATCCAAATGGCATAGAGCCGGGTTTGGCCGACCCAAATTTATTGATAAGTACTGTTATGACAGGCTTAGCAACAAGTACAACCTCTAGGGGATATGGTAATGATACCGGTAATGCGGCGCAGTTCACGCAACGCGATTCTTGGTCTAGCAACCGATACGATTGGGAGACCGGTTCAATCTGGTCTAACAATTACAGCCTGTTACGAACCAATAAAGCGGCCCATGACAGGGCGGTAGAGCTGGGTTTAACCTTTCATGAAGGGGTTACTTTGGTATTGAAATCAATGTTGTTCGGTAATTTAACCGATTACTATGGTGATATCCCTTATTCTGACGCATTAAAAGGCACTGATTTAGAAGGAGAACTTCCAGCCTACGACTCACAAGAAGTTGTATATAAGGGTATTATTGCCGATTTGGAAACTGCTTCAGGTCTCCTAAGTGCTGGATCATATGACGGAGTTATTGAAAATCAGGATGTATTTTATGGTGGCGATGCTTCGAAGTGGCAAAAATTGGCCAACTCTTTAGCCTTAAGATATTATATGCGCTTATCTGAAAAACTGCCTTCTTTTTCTCAAGCTGGGGTAACAAGTACACTTACCAAGCCCTTAATCAGTGAAATAGATGATGAACTTGTGCTGACTTATATCGGCGGGATTTCAGAACAATCTTGGCCTAATAGTGGGCAGTTTGGTACAGCTTCTGATTTTTATAGGGTAAAGCCATGTACTACCTTGACAGATAAGTTAAAGGAGTTGGAAGATCCTAGAATTGCGGTATGGTTTGCTCCAGTAGCAGTACCTACTAAAGTAGTTCCCGCTGCGGACGTTCCTGGTGGGGTTGCTGTTGCTGAAGTAGGAGGTGTACGTTATGTTTCTGCTGAGGTTTTAGTGGATGCTGGTGTATTAGGTAGTCAATATGCGATATACTCCGCTTCAACATATGCTGCAGATTTGCTAGCAGGCAAAAAATTAATTGATACCAGCAGCGTTTATGTGGGGCTGCCCGTCGCTGTAAGTGCAGTAGACCCTTATGAGTACAACTTGAATGCAGAAGGTTCAAGAGGGGGTACTAATGCTTATGTCTCCAGAATAAATGAAGTATTCAATCAGAAAGATGATGGAGGAAACCTTTTAAAGGCTAGACTATTTTCTTATGCAGAATTGTCATTCTTAAAAGCAGAAGCAGCGGTAAGAGGCTGGGGTTCTGATGCGGAAGGCAATTATTTGAATGGAGTTCAGGCATCTTTGGAGGTGTGGGGTGTTGGTGATACCTATTCCGATTACATTACCAATACTGGAGTTGCTTTCGACGGTACTCTAGATATTATTATGCAACAAAAATGGATTGCTAATATGTTTAATGGGGACGAAGCCTATATGGATTGGAGAAGAACTGGACTTCCTGATTTAAAGGCTGGACCATTTGCTCGTGAAGATGTGATGCCTTTAAGATTCATTTATCCTAGTGATGAATTAAACATTAATACCGCCAATTATAATGTTGGAGCTTCTTCCTTGGAAAGTACTCCATATAGTACAACGGATCCAGATGATAGCCCTTATGCTAGACCATGGATTGTACAAGGTGTTAGTACGCCTTGGTAAAAAATTGAGTTTTTTTAATTATTGAGTTTTGAGTTAGTTTTTAAAATGCCCTGGGAGACCGGGGCATTTTTTATTGCCCCTCACCCAAAACGCATTAAAAAAGCAGTTCCGTCCACTCAACTTAGTATGTTCCCTTCACCGGCTCGTAGCGATAAAGCAAAATATAAGGAATTCTCGCCATTGATAGGTTAAAGAAGCATATGCTTTAAGCTAAGAAAAGTATACAATCCTTAGCATTTTGGTCCTTAAACTGCACAGCTGTCACCCTCTTTCTTCACCCCCAATTTAAATAAAATCTTTTCCATAAGACACCATTGGGTAAAAGCGGATTGTAAAAGGTTAGCCCCTACAAATAGGGTAAACCACAACCAGTTTATGTTTACGTACATAGCCAATACAACACTTATAATGATAAAAGCACCGGCAATTGCCCTGATATATCTGTTGATCATAGTAATATTTTTAAAGGTTATTAAATAAATTTTTCTATTGGAACCACCACAGCCCTTATGGGATTATTGGTTTCCAAATTAGAATTGAACGATGATATAAGTCCGAATAGAATTTCAATATTTTCATCAGTGGTAAAGGAAAAGAACATATTAGATTCTATACCCGCCTTTTCACTTGGGAACCAGTTTGATGACATTAGAACCGTCGCCGGATTCTTATACCCATCAATTTCGGAACCACTAAAGCTCTCAATATTGGCTTTTTTAAAAAGTTGAAGCATTTCCTTTCCATACCCCTCCACAACAGTCACTATAAGTAGTTTCATTACTTTATATTTTTAGTTTCATTTTTATGAATTGTACTTTAATACCCATATTCAACATGGACTAAATTAATTTCCTAGAACGCTCCCTTCGACTCCGCTCAGGGACCTGCATAAGAATCTCATTTAAACTCTCAGTTACTTATAGTTCTTCCTTTCTATCATGTAATACACCAATGGAACCACAAGTAAAGTAAGCACTGTGGATACTATGGTGCCGCCCATTAAGGATATGGCCAACCCTTGGAAAATAGGATCGAAAAGAATTACAAATGCCCCTATAACTACAGTACCTGCGGTTAACAAAATAGGGGTGGTCCTTACTGCACCGGCTTCAATTACCGCTAACTTCAACGGTACACCATCTTCCAACCGTATATTGATAAAATCGATCAATAACACCGAGTTCCTTACCATGATTCCTGCCAAGGCAATCATTCCAATAAAAGATGTAGCCGTAAAAAAAGCACCCAGCATCCAATGGCCCAATACTATCCCGATCAGGGAAAGCGGTATGGCCACCATCATCACAATTGGCGCTTTAAAGTTCTGGAACCAACCCACGATCAGAATATAAATAATGATGATCACCCCTAGGAATGCCAATCCCAAATCTCGGAATACCTCCAAGGTAATTTGCCATTCTCCATCCCATTTTACGGTATAATTATCTTCAAAATCAGGTTGTTTTATATACAGTTCGTCTACCGAATACCCTTTAGGCAAATTCAAGCCCTTTAGCTTATCGGTCATTCCCAAAATGGCATATACCGGACTTTCCAAATCCCCGGCCATATCCGCAAGTACATAAACTACCCTTTTCTGATTTTTTCTGTAGATGCTCTTGGCCCTAGTGGTTTGTTTTATGGTTACCAAATCTACGATAGGGACCATGTTTCCATTTCCATGTTGGGATATAACTTTTATTTGGGCAATGTCCTGAATGGTAGATTTTTCTTTTTCATCCAATGCCAATATCAACCCAATTTGATTGGAAGCATTTTCGTCATATAAATTAGTGACTGCTCTTTCGGACAGCGCCATATTCATGGTCTGTACAATTTGCGCTGGTGTCACCCCATATAGCATTGCCTTTTCCTTGTCTATGATAAACTCATATTCCACTTGATCGGATTCTACCATCCAATCCACATCAACCACATCGGGAGTACGTTTCAATATTTGCTTAACCTGATCGGCAATGTCCATCTGTGTGTCGTAATCAGGACCATAAATTTCACCAACTATAGTGGAGAGGACCGGAGGTCCAGGGGGTACCTCCACCATTTTTACATTGGCTTTATATTTTTTCCCTATACGTTGAATTTCTGGGCGTAATAAACTGGCAATATCATGGCTTTGGGCGCTTCGGTCACCTTTGTCTATAAGGTTTACTTGAATATCAGCAGTATTGCTGCCACCACGCAAATCGTAATGACGTACCAATCCATTAAAGGTTATTGGGGCAGAGGTGCCCACATAGCTCTGATAGTTGACCACCTCAGGACGGGTCCCTAGGTATTGAGCAATCTCCTTTGCAACCACTCCAGTACGTTCCAAAGTAGTACCCTCGGGCATATCTATGACCACTTGAAATTCGTTCTTATTATCAAAAGGCAACATTTTTACGGCTACTGACTTGGTAAAGAACATGGCTATGGAACCCAATAATAATACAAAAGTAATTCCCAAAAACAACCAACGTTTCTTTTTGTCCTCGATCAAAGGGCTTTCAAACTTGTTGTACATTTTATAAATGAATGTTTCCTCCAAGGGTTTTTCCACTTTTTCTTCCCCTTTTTTATCTTTTTCCCTAAGAAAAATATAGCCCAAATAGGGAGTAATCGTTAAGGCTACGAATAACGACAATATCATGGCAATGGAAGCCCCAATAGGCATTGGAGACATATATGGTCCCATAAGCCCCGATACAAAGGCCATGGGCAATACAGAAGCTATGACCGTAAATGTGGCCAAAATGGTAGGGTTCCCCACTTCATTAATGGCATACAATGCCGCCTGTTTAAATGGTAAACGTTTCATTTTAAAATGCCGGTGCATATTTTCAGCAATAATAATGGAATCGTCCACCACAATTCCTGTAACGAAAACCAAGGCAAAAAGGGTTATACGGTTCAAGGTATAGTCCAACATATAATAGCTCAATAAGGTCAAGGCAAACGTTATGGGAACAGATAGAAACACCACTAGACCACCACGCCAGCCCATAGCCAACATCACTACAAAAGTTACCGCAATTATGGCCCCCATAAGGTGCATTAATAATTCGGAAACTTTATGAGAGGCTGTTTCCCCATAATTTCGGGTTACCTCTACATGTACATCGTCCGGAATAAGATTCTTTTTTAAATGTGCTACCTTTTCCAAAATTAAATCGGAAATCTTCATGGCATCGGCACCTTTGCGTTTGGCAATGGCAATGGTCACTGCTGGATATTCGGATTTATAGGTTCCCGCTTTTTTACTTCCCTGCCCGAAGCCTAAGGACACGTATTCCTTTGGAATTTCAGGTCCATCCTGTATACTTGCAATTTGTTTTAAATAAATAGGGCGGTTCTGTTGTATTCCCACTACCAAGTTTTCCACATCGGTAGCTGTTTCCAAGAATCTCCCAGTGGTTACCAAAAATTCTGTATCGTTTTTGTCGAACGTGCCTCCACTTAGCTGCTGGTTATTGGCTTTTATCATTTGGGCAACAGACAGAAAATCCAAGCCGCTTTCGGCTAATTTATCCTTGTCCAATACTACCCGCAATTGACGTTCACGACCACCAATTTTTTGGGTGGCGGACACATCGTTTATCTTTTTAATTTCATCCGTAAGTTCCTGGGCAATTTGCTTTAGTTGGTAATCGTCGTAGTTCTCGCTCCATAGGGTAAGCCCTAACATGGGAACATCATCTATTGCCCTAGTTTTTATCAATGGAAAAGTTACCCCTTGCGGCATTTCATCCATATGCTTATTGATCTCGTTCTGGAGTTTAACAAACGAACGCTCAATATCCTCTCCTACATAAAACTGTACTATAACCATCCCCTGCTCTTCCATGGAGGTAGAGTAGACGTATTCCACACCCTTAATATTGGAAATTAATTTTTCCAACGGTTTGGTCACCCTACTTTCCACCTCAGTAGGACTCGCTCCCGGGTAACCCACAAAGATATCGGCCATGGGTACATCTATCTGAGGCTCTTCCTCCCTTGGAATCAGGAACGAACTGTACACCCCAATGACCATGAATACGATCATTAGAAGGACCGTTAACTTGGAACTTATAAATGCTTTGGCAATCTTGCCTGCTAATCCTTCTTTCATCTTTTTCTATTGTTTTTGTATTTGGGCGTTACCTTCGCCAATTCTTGATTCATATACCTACAAGGTCTTAGAGACCTTGCAGGAATGGAGACCTTGCAGGAAGATTATGCAGGAATGCTCAGGTCGGGCTTTCCGCTTTTACTCCAGCTCCTTTTTAGCCTAAATCCGCTAAAAGGACCTAGGGTAACCACTGCAATCCCCACCTAACGGCGGGCAGGCCTAACGCAAACCCGTTTTTTAAATCTTCAGTTATTGGGTACTTATTTTAGCCCCATTGAACAACTTCCCATCTGCCGATATTATGTAATCTTCCTCGGCGGAAAGTCCGGACAATACTTCAACACTGTCGCCAAAAGTCCTGCCCAACCGCAACCAGCGCAAAATTGCCGTATTGCTTTCACTTACCGTATATACACCGGATAACTGACCGTTGTGAACCACGGCATCCAAAGGAATAAGCACTTTATTGGTATTCTTCTTTTTTACCGTTGGAAATTGCACAGTAGCATACATTCCGGAAAGCAAATTATACTCGGATTTGTCCAGCATCACCTTAACCATATATTGCCCTCCTGTATTTTTTGCCGATGTACTTACTTCCGCCACTTTCCCCTTGACAGATTCGTTTAAGGTCTTGATCAGGACAAGAACTTCCGAATCGGCCTTGATCTGAAGGATTTCGGATTCGGGTATCATCGCCAATACTTGAAAATCCCCAGGACTTTCCACTTCCAATAAGGGCATTCCCGGATTTGCCATATCCCCAACCTTTATAAATTTGTTGGTTACTACCCCATTAAAAGGGGCGCGTATATTGCTATATGAAAATTGTGCGTTTACCTCGTTCTTCATTTGTTTGGCCCCTTCCAAGCGAGCCTTGGCCATGTTGTAGTTGGCTGTGATATCATCCAGTTCCTTTTGGGAAGCACTGTTATCATTAAACAAGGCCGTAAACCTATTATAATCTTTTTCGGCATTTTTAAAAGCAGCGGTCGCTTCGGTAATACTTGCATTTACCTGGGCCAGTTTAGCAGATATATCAGCATTGTTTATGCTTATCAATAGCTGTCCACTATTAACTTTATCCCCCATCTGAACATAAATTTTATCTACATACCCCATCATTCGGGTACTAAGGTTGGCACTGTTTACTGCCTCTATCTTTCCACTGGCGGATAGGAACGTGCCACCGCTCTGTTCAGAAACCGTGCTCACTTTAACGGTAACAGTGGGGGAATTATCCGGCACAGTTTTTTTGTCATCGTTCCCACAACTAGAAATAGCTATGACTAGGGTGAAGAGTAGTACTATGTATAATTTTGTTTTCATATGTAGATATTTATTGTTTTTCAACGGTCAGACCTGCCCGACTTCTTCGTTCAGGCGGGTGTAATTCGCATATCATCAATCGTATTTGCGACCAGTTTTCGGTTATGCTCATTTCATGTTTTTCTTTTAATTCTTAGTTATAAATACAAATTTCCCTTGCTATGGTCTCGCATATTTATTGTCTTAGGCGTATTATTCCTTGGTTAAAAACTTAACATAGGCCAAGGAATAGTTATAGTTAAAAATGGTGGCGTAATATTCCAATCTCTTTTGAGCGTATTGTGTTTCGGTATTTAATAGGTCGGTCGTTTTTTCCAAACCCTGTTTAAAGCGATTAGTTCGTATCCGAAGTGATTCTTCCGATTGTTGCAAGGCTAGGGAGGTAAGTTCCAAATTGTTTTTGGCATCTTGAAGCAACCTCATGGCCCTGTTTAACTCTACCTGACTCTCCGCCTTATATTGATGCAGTTCCAATTTGGATTTCTCGTATTCGGCCCTACTTTTTTGAACCTTTCCAAAACGTTTGCTGCCTTCAAAAATGTTCCACTTCAATTCGGCCCCGATCAAATATCCATTGGCATCTCCTTGAAAAACTTGGTCATCATGCAATTCATAGGTCCCAAAAGCATTTAAGCTAGGAAGGAAACTCATTTTGTCTGCCCTGTACATTTGTTGGTACGCATCACTGGACAAGGACATAGCTTCTAGATCTCTTCTATTTTCGGGTAATCCTTTCGTAATCATATCACTGACCATAAGGGTTAAGGAGTCCGTAGGCTGTAGAAGGGTATAGTTATCATCGTTCATCAAAACCGACAGGTAATTAGACACATTATGTACATTGCTCTTGGCATACTGTAGTTGATTGTCTATTTCGGTCACCCTGACCTCTACCTCTAGTACATCGGATTTTTGAAGATACCCCTGTTTAAAACTATTATCCGCCAAACGCTTATTTTCCATGGCCGCATTTTTTGCCTGTTCCAGAACAGTTACCGACTTATACGCCAATTGTAATTGCATATAGGACTTTTCTACCTCCAAGTCCATGTAATCTTTGGTCCTATCTGCTTTTAACTCCATGGCACTTAATTTGGCCTTTGCCGCCTTGCGCTGAAAAATACCATCTAGATTTACCAAAGGTTGCAGCACCTGAATACGAGTTGCATAATCTTCGATCTGACTAGGATTGTTCAATAAAAGGGGATTAAAATCGGCCTGGGTCAAAATTTCCTGGTTCAATTTAGAACCAAAGGCCATCAGGGGATTGGTGGTAGCTATTGCGGTATGGGATATGCTTATATTGGGCAATATCACCGCATTGGACTTATTGAAATCACCCCTAGCGGCCAACACATCCTGCTGGGACATTTTAAGGGTATTATTGTTTTCCCTCACTTTGGTCAACACTTCCTCCTTGCTGATCAACACCCTTTCCTGAGCATGTACAAAGAACATAGTTCCTAAAAATGATAATATATAAATGATATTCTTCATCCTTCTAATTATTTATTACAAAATTAGGGGGAGAAAAAGGATTACACAGCAACAAATGTTACCGACAAAAAAGAGATCCTTTTTGTTGAGTCACCCTTTTTTGAAACAAATTATTGCCATCTCTATTATATTCACATGTTATAATAAATAGGGGTATGTGGAAGGTTAAGGGTGGATACCATCCAATCCCTTAAGTAGTTGGAATAGAAATTCGGATATTGGAGTATAACCGGAAATTGGGTCCTATACGCCGTACATCAACTTACTTTTTTATAACTAATAACCGCCAAAGCATTCATGGCAATGGCAAATAGCAATGTTTTTAAAAATTGCGGGTAAATATCCGAAATACCAGCTCCCTTTAGCATCACCATCCTCATGACCTGTACAAAGTATTTAATAGGATTAAACTCTGTTAACACCTGGGCCCACTGGGGCATACTTTCGATCGGAGTAAACAAACCGCTCATTAAAATAAAAATAACCATAAAAAACCAGGCTATAAACATGGCCTGCTGTTGGGTATCCGTAAAATTGGATATAAAAAGGCCCATCCCCAAAATCACCAAAATATAGATAATGGTATATAGATACATTAAGGTAAGGCTTCCAACAATCGGTACCTGGAACAGCAGTTTAGAAATGATCAAACCCACAGTCAACAATACCATTCCGAGAACCAAAAAAGGAAATAATTTTCCAATAATAAACTGGTGCTTTTTTATTGGGGTTACATTTATTTGCTCCAATGTGCCTATTTCCTTCTCCCTAACAATGTTCATCCCGGAAAGGAAAAGGGTAATCATGGTCACCAATAAAACCAATATTCCGGGCACCATAAAAGTCTTATAATTTAAGGTTTCATTATACCAAAAGGAAGGGATAGTCTCAATATGCTGCGGCTGGTTTCCCATATTGTTATATAGGAATAATGCTACTTGTGCTTTTTTATTGAACTGTTGTACAATTTGATTGATATATACATTTTCTACTCCCGCAGCGGCACCATCTATTGCATTGATTATAACGGACAGATCAGCTTTTTCATTTTTAAGCAGTTGCCTTTCAAAATAAGATGGAATCTCTAAAATTACATCCACCTTCCCTTCCAGCATTGCCTTACTGGCCAGTTTAGCTGATGGAAAGTCGGTCATCACATTAAAATAAGAGGACGCTTCAAATTTTTCCACTAGTTCCCTTGAAAGGGAAGTTTTATCGTTATCAACAAAGGCAAACTTTATATTTTTCACTTCAAAAGTGGCCGCATTGGATAAGATGATAAGCTGGATCAATGGCAGAACAAAAATAATAGGGAGCATCGCCTTATTTCTAAAGATCTGTTTAAACTCCTTTTGTATGATATAGCGGATGATGTTCATTTTTTGTCTTTATACCTTCTTATTTATCAATCTCAAATAAAGCTCTGTCGTACAACTGGCTAAGACATCACATTACAAACTGCTTACTCCAATCTTATTTTATATTTTTTTACGCTCAAACCAATAAAAAATATGGTCATCCCAATTAATATTAAGGTTTCTTTCCAAACATAAGCCAATCCCACTCCTTTGAGCATAATGCCTTTTAAGATTATTATAAACCATTTTGCAGGGATTATATTACTGATCATTTGCAAGGGCAAAGGCATACTGGAGATGGGAAAAATAAATCCCGATAATAATATAACAGGGAGCATAAGCCCCATTAAAGAAATCATCATAGCCGCTTGTTGTGTGGAGGATATGGTGGAAATTAGAATCCCGAGCGACAGGGCATTTACTATAAATAAGGTACTCTCCGCCCCCAATAAAAACAAACTGCCCTGCACTGGCATTTTAAAAACAAAAATGCTCAAAAGAATAATAACTGCGGCGTTTATGATGGATAACAAAATATAAGGAACCACCTTGCCCACAATAACTTGAATTGGGTTTAAGGGAGACACCAACAAAATTTCCATAGTTCCCAATTCTTTCTCCTTGGTAATGGATATTGAGGTCATCATGGCCGATACCAACATTAATATTATAGTCATAACCCCCGGCACAAACATATATACACTCTTTAGTTCCGGATTAAATACCATTCTTGTTTTTGGTACTATTTGATAAGGCATGTTTAAACCTTTATTTAATTCCTGTTGGTAATTCTGTAAAATAGATCCTACATAATTGCTTATGGTATTCGCTGTATTGGGGTCGGTAGCATCGGTAAGAATTTGAACGGTGGCTTTTTTTTGGGCGACCAAGTTTTTGCTGAAATCCTTTTCAAAATTGAGTACCGCCTTTATTTTTCCTTTTTTAAAAGTAGATTCGATCTCATCTTCATGGCTTATAAACCCCTTAATACTAAAATATTTTGAAGTCGCTATTTTATTAATGATCTCTTTGGTATTAACGTCCTTGGAATGGTCTAAAATGGCGATATCAACATTATTGATTTCGTTGGTAATGGCAAAACCAAAAAGCATCACTTGAACTATGGGCATCCCAAACAAGATAAACAGGGAACGCCGGTCCCTTAAAATGTGGTAAAATTCTTTTGTGATGAATCCTATAAATCTCTTCATTTCATCATAATTATTCTATGTTCCTAGCTAATTTTAGGAATACCTTGTTCATGGAATCCACTTGAAACTGTCCTTTAAGGTTCTTTGGTGTGTCCAAAGCCTCAATTTTCCCCGCTACCATAATGGATACCCGATCACAATATTCGGCCTCGTCCATATAGTGGGTGGTCACAAAAATGGTGACCCCTTTGTTGGCCTCCCTATAGATCATTTCCCAAAATTGGCGTCTGGTAATGGGGTCGACTCCTCCTGTTGGCTCATCCAAAAAAATGATTTTTGGATTGTGAAGCAGTGCTACGGAAAAAGCTACTTTTTGTTTCCATCCCAAGGGAAGGGAACCAACCAGGGAATCGGCCATATCATGCAATCCCAACTCATTGATCAGGGCCTGGGATTTTTCTTTTATTGTAGCTGAAGTCAAGCCATAAATACCCCCAAAAAAGACGATGTTTTCCTTTATGGTTAAATCATTATACAGGGAAAAGCGTTGGCTCATATAGCCAATATTCATCTTTACCTGCTCGGTATGTGTAAGTACATCATATCCAGCAACTGTGGCTTTACCATAGGTAGGTTTGGAAATACCGATCAACATCTTCATAGCGGTAGTCTTCCCGGCGCCATTAGCTCCCAAAAATCCAAAAATCTCTCCCTTACCCACCTCAAAAGAGATGTTGTTGACGGCGGTGAAGTCGCCAAACGTCTTAGTCAAGTTCTCAACTTGAATTACATTATCTATTTTCATATTTCTTCTAAGGAGTACTTAGTTTATTAAAACGGCCTAACCATTAATCTGATTGCCGATCAATTTATTTGCCCTTGACAAATCCATAAAAGTATCCTCAATAGTTGCCACGGTCTCTATGACCTCAATATTACTGTGTTGCTTTTCTTCTAAATAGCCTTCCAAATCCTTTGGGCCAAAAGATGCCATTTTGGATATAAAATGCAGGTATTCCCCAAATGGATAGGCACTATGGGTATCTGGGTAAATTCTTAAATCCTGGATTAATTGATAGGTATTGGAGGTACGCACCTTATATATTTTCTTTGGAAACGAAGCAATAATTTCTCCAGGTGTGTTAATCTGCAGTATTCTCCCATCTGTGATCAAGGCAATCCTATCACAAAGCTCAGCTTCATCCATATACGGTGTGGAAACTAAAATAGTGATGCTCTTTTGCTGTAACCGTTTTAACATCTCCCAAAATTCCTTTCGAGAAACGGGATCTACCCCTGTGGTGGGCTCGTCCAAGAACAATACTTTAGGTTTATGTATCAAGGCACAGCAAAGGGCCAACTTTTGTTTCATCCCACCAGATAACTTTCCAGCCCTACGGTTTTTAAAGGGTTCTATTTGGACATATATATCCTTGATCAAATCATAGTTCTCCGCTATGGTCGTACCAAAAATGGTTGCGAAAAAATTTAGATTTTCTTCCACCGTAAGGTCTTGATACAAAGAAAACCTACCCGGCATATAACCCACATGATGCCTAATGTCCTTATATTGTCTTAGTACATCGTAGCCCGCTACTGAAGCGTTTCCCTCATCCTGAATGAGCAATGTGGTCAATATTCGAAAGAGGGTAGTCTTTCCAGCACCGTCCGGCCCGATCAGACCAAACAGTTCCCCTGGTTTTACCTCAAAGGAAATATCGTCCAAAGCTTTTACTTTACCGTAAGATTTGCTGATATTGTTTAGAATGATGCTCATTTTTTTACCGTTGAATAAAAATTATCCGTTATATCTTAGTCAAAATAGGTGTAATAGCTTTTTAATTGCCCTTTTATACTTTCCTTGATTTTAGCGCCTTCGTCTGTGCTAGTAGTATTTTGCAGGATTTCAATCTTTTGGATCAACGGATGTAGAAAAACATGCAGATTATCGTGCGATGCTCCTGTCATGGTGCATTCCTTAACAATGGTGTTTTTAACCTCGTTAAAAGTGTTTCCCAAATTTCTGTAGTCTTCAAGAGATAGGGTTTTGGTTTCCGCAATCATTTTAGACATGGCGGCTATCCCGGAAGTAGTTTCTAGATTTGCCTCCCATTTTATGCCATTGTTTAAGGCCATTTCCGCAACCCAATCATTATTCAAATGCGGAACTTTTTCTGTCTCCCCGTTTGTAATATAGGTCTCCTTTGAAGTTGCGTCCTCCTTTATCGCCTGTTTGCAACTTAAATAGCCTAAGGAGAGGATGGCAAAAAGGATGATTTTCGTTTTCATAGCTCACTTTTTAATATTGTTATGTACTCTTTTTGGATTTTTGACGAGGGTCAAAAGGAGAATTGCTACCCATATGCTTACCCTAAAAGACATTGCCTTGATACTCTCTACCGCTACGCTTTCATTAAAAAAGTACAAATAGCCCAATACCAATGAGTGCAATATGAGGATGGACATTATCATTGTTTTAGACTTTCTATGTTGTTTGCCCATTTGATAGGCTACCATTATAGAAATGACTCCTAGGGTCACGTTGTAGACAACCAACCAGGTCAATACCGTATAATCCACTGATCGTATCCCTAGAAGGACCATGGAGCCTGAGATTATGGATAAGACCCCAATCAAGATGGCTAGAATTGTCGCGATGATCAAAGTTATTTTCATTTGTCATTGGTATTTGTATCGATCCACATTTCAGCAGGCATCCCGATTTTTAAACTGCCATCATTTTTAACACTTACCTTGACCGCATAAACTAGGTTTACACGTTCTTCCTTGGTTTGAATAATTTTAGGGGTAAATTCGGCGCTTTCAGAAATCCAGGTAACCTCTCCTGGGTATGATTTCATATCGTCACCTGCATCGATTTTTACACTTACTTCCTGTCCAAGGTTTATGTTTGCCAACTGATTTTCACTGATATAGACTCTAAGGATCATATGTTCCAGATCCGCAATTTTATACAAGGGTTTCCCAAAAGCCGTTACCTCGTTGGGTTCGGCATACTTCACCAAGACCGTACCCTTCAAAGGATTTTGAACAATGCTTTTGTTTATCTGGTCCTCCATTTGCCTTATCTGAATTTCTATACTTTTCACGTCGTTGATTATGGGTGAATTTTGAGTTTCCACACTTTTAATCTGTTCTTTGATTATTCCTATTTGTCCGTTTATATCGTCCAATTGTTTAGTAGTTGCGGCATTTGCCTTTACTAGATTATCAATCCTGTTTTGGTCATTTTGGGCTACTTTTAATTGCTCCTTAAGAACTTCCCTCTGCGATAGCACGTTTCTGGATTTTGAGAAAATGGTGTTCTTTGAAGCCAATAGTTGATCTCGCTTTAAGGAGAGCTGAATGGTGTCTATAACCCCAACAATCTTATTTCTGTCAAGTAGGCTACCTTCTTCCGCATCCAAGAATAAAATTTTACCATTAGCCTCTGCCGAAATAGTTATTTCGGTAGCTTCAAAATTACCATAACCATCGGCCTTAACCCCATTGCCGGTACAGGACCCCAAAAGAATTACTAGAAAGCTTACTAATATTATTTGAAGATTTTTCATTTTAATTAGGTCCAGTTTTAAATGCGTTATTGTTATAGCTTCCATTCGTAATTTCAAATTGAATTTTGTGCAACAGCAATTGTGTTTCGTGTAGATTCAGATTGCTTTTAGCTTCATATAAATTGGTGAATTCGGTGATATAGGCCGATGCCGTAATTACACCGTTGTTCAATTGTGATTCCGCTGTTTTAAGGATATCTTCCCGAAGAAGAATAATATCATTGTCCGTTGAAATCAAAGCATCTATCTTATCAATTTCGGACTTGAGGTTCACCAATTCCAAATTATTGTTTAATTCAAAAGTCTCTTTTTGGGTATCGATTATTGCTTTGTTGATTTCAAGGGATTGTTTCTCGGTCTTGGTTTTGTTCCAGTCAAAAATGTTCAAATTCAGTTTTAAACCTGCCATATAGAATGTCTTAAAAGAGTTGTCCAACATATTCAGCCCTGGATTGCCATAACCACCTTGGGCAAAGGCATTTATTTTAGGGAGATTTGATTTAGAAATCAGTTTTGAGGAGAAATCGATCTGTTCTTTTTGAAGGTTGAAAAGCTGAATTTCGGGTCGTTGGGAATTCACCTCTGGTATAAAAACCTCTGGTCGTACAAGGTTTACTTCTGAAGATAACTCCCTACCAATGAGAAGTGACAAGCGTTGTAACAAATCCCTTTTATTATACTTCAACTCTGTAAATTGTTGTTTTAATTTCAGGAGTTCCGCTTCCAGTGTCTTCTCTGAAGACACCAATAAGGTGCCATATTTTACACCGGCCTTAACGTCTTCAATACGCGCTTTTATTTGCTCCTCTTTAGCCTGGAGCAAATCACTGTTTTCCTGAAGCAATAAGACCGTTAGGTAGATGGAATTAACCTGGCTTTTTAATCCGTAAAGGCTTACTTCCAACTGTTGTTGGTTTACCTTTGAGGCTGCCTCCTTTACCCTTGATGTGGCATTGATCATACCTCCATTGTAGATCAATTGGTTTACATCCAGTGTGGCACGATATTGATCCTTATTGGGTGGTTCTAAGCTTACATTGGGAAGTTGGATCGGTAAACTGGTTACGTCTGACTGGTAGGTGGCCTGGGCATTCAAATCCAGTTTGGGTAAATACCCCGTTCTAAGGGCCTCAATGTCGAGTTGTACTTGATCTTCCAATAAACCAGATTGTTTCGCCAAGGGATAATTATCGGTAAGAAGATCAAAACATTCCTCCAACCTAAGGGTCTGTTGGGCCACAGTGGTTAGGGGTATAGAGAATATTAATATTAAAAAAAGTCTTTTCATTTTCTAATAGAATTAATTAAAAGCTCGGGAATCAAAATCTTACGTTCCTGCATCATGGTTTTAAAGGTTTTTTCATCCAAATTCAATATTCCACTAACCAAGCCAGTCCCTACAAAAGAAAATGCGGTTAAGGAAAAAAGGTTTAACAACAATTGTTTAGGGTCCATGGGTTTTATAATTCCCATCTCTATTTCCTCTTCTATCTGTTTTTCAAAACGTAAGGGGTTGGGGGCTATTTCGGATCCAAAAAATAAATTGGCAAACTCCGGGTTGTTATTAATTTCCTGAATCAAAAAGTTGGGTAGGTATGGATTCTCCATGACAAAGGAAATATAGCTATCCGTAAATTTTGTTATTTTTTCAAATACGGTTTTCTCGGAATTGAAGACCTCGTTGATATGGGGGGCAAATTTCTCAAAGGCCTGCCTAAAGACCGCCTCGAACAATTTTTGCTTGCTCTTGTAGTAGTAGTGCAACATGGCTTTATTAATTTTTGCTTCATCGGCAATTTCCTGCATACGCGCGCCTGCCATACCTTTCTTTTGAAATACGCTTATTGCGGCATTCAATATGTTTTCTTCCGTACTCTGATCCTTCATTAACTAAATAGTTTAACCAAATGGTTAATAAATGTACAAATTTTTTTTATCAAACAAACCTTATGGTTTGAAACCTTTATTCCAAGGAGTATTGGACCCTTTGACAATTGAGATTAAAGGATTGGAGATTGGCCTACTTATTTTTATCAAAAACTACACTCCAAATTCCGCGAACCTCATTTACATCATAACCAACAGCCTTATCCTCTGGATATAATTTTCTTAAGGCAGCCAAGGTAGTAGGTTTGATCTGTTCGTTGGGTTTTCCATGGCATTGAAGGCACATGGTATTCGTAGTTATTGGATAATAAACCGTTACTTCTTCGTTTCCCGGAATAACCAGAGGTTCCACTTCCATACCGGAAGCCAACTGCTCCTTAAAGGAAGCTATATATCCCAATTCCTCTTTATTTGCCTTATTTCCAGGATTTCTAGGTTTGTCGGAAACCCGTTTGATCTGGGCATTATTCATAACAGAAATACTATCTGTTAACTTTATGGCTTTCAGGTTACAAAATTCTACCGCCCCATCCGGACCTTTTTCCTGAATTGCTTTCATTAAATTTTTTCCCAATGCCGCTTTGGTGGCCAAGGCATAACCCAGGCCAATATCGCCATAGTTGGTTTGAGACCCCTGTCTGTAACCCATTCCCTTGCCCATACCTTTACTCGTTCTCTTACCATGTTCCCTTTGAAAATGGGCATCAAACCAATCGGGTTGGGAAATTTCATTATCATACATATATTCCGCTATCAAGCTTATGGTTTCTTCGGGATAGGGTTGGTATGGCATTATACCAAATCGATTTAGCGCACCAGGCATTTTGGATTTTTCCTCCTGTGGGTCGTTAATCCAACTCACTATAGCTTCTGTAAACTGTTCCTTGGTCGTTGAAGGTTCAATGTAGTGTTTCTTAATGGCCACCATGGGAGGAGCAATCATACTGGCCTCGGATGCTTTGGGGTTGTGACATAAGTAGCACTCTGTCTCAATTATCTTTTTACCTGAATGTATCTCTGCTTGATCAACACTCCCTTTTTCAGAAGTCGTTTCAACCGGTTTATATTCCGTTTTTTTAGCGTCCTTACAGCTCCCTAAGGCCAAAAAAAAGATTGTCAGCAATGATAGATAATTCATAAGGCTTATTTTTTTGAATTTATTCACTCATTAAGCTTCGCACTTAAACAACTCAGAAAAGTTTTGGCAAAACCCAAACACTTTATACTCTGAGAACTTAATAATGTCTTTCAACGTGTAATTTAAGGCCAATTTTACACTCCCGATAAAAATGAATAAATCATCTCCAACACATATATCCCCCTCTGAGGTCATATACTTTTTCAAAACCCATCCCTATCAATTTATGGGCAGCTCTCTGACTTCTTGCCCCTGATCGGCAATACAGATATACCGGCTTATCTTTGGGCAATTTTTCAAAAGATTTCTCAAAGTTTCCTGAATTAAAAAAATCAATATTAATGGAATTTTTTATATGACCACTCCCATATTCATTAGCGGAACGAACATCTACCAAAAGGACCTTTTTGCCAGTTATCGCCTCTGAAAATACCGCCTGATCCAATATTTCTATTTTATCGGATTTCTTTTTACTTGTTCCAAAAAGTGTACTAAAAAACGACATATTATTCTATTTTGAATTTATAATAGGTGAATGTTGAAAAAAGGAAACTGCCATCTTTTACAATGACCGTTTCCTAATACAACCAACCAAAACCTTTATACTGTAAAGATAAGCTAGGCATTTATTGTCCACAGCAACTTTTGTTACACATCGCATTTTATTTAAAAAAAGTGGAGCGTTAATTTCCCCACTTTTAAAGACCTTTAAAGTCAGAAAAAGTTATAAAGCGCTTTAATGGCTGCACTACCTTCATATACCCCTTAAAATACCAATTTTTAAAATCAGAAAAAGTTAGAAATCCCTATACCACAGTTGACAGACCTCTACAGGAACCACCCCTAATAATAACTACATAATATATATTACTTAATGTGCATTATATGTTAACCCAAACAAATATTCAATTGGTTTTATTGATTAAAATGAGTTAATATTATTGTACTATAAAGAATGTGGGTAAAACCAGAAAGAATATTGAACCCTTTTTTTAATTGCTAACAAACAGGAAATGGCCATGCATAAATATTATTTATTGACCTTGGTTGCCGTTTGCATATTTTTTGCAATCCCGAACATATTTGCCCAAAAAGTGAATGAGTTTCCCAAAAAAACAGACCCTCTATATAAAAAGGTGGAAATGTTTGATGCATTGATGCTTGGCAACCATTGGAACGAAGGGGCCATTATGCAACATGTAATTTTTCCCCCTGCTGGCTTGGAGCAACCTATTGTAGGATCCCAGGCCGATTGCCTTGACCCCACCTCTGAAATGTTGGCCGCCTATTCGCATAAGTATGCCATTACACAAGATTCCAAGGATAGAAAAATAGCCAATGAAATATTTGAAGCCATTTTAAAATTGGAAAAAGTAACGGGCGTTGAAGGACTGGTAGCTCGCAGTTTTAACAGAACCAACGAACCGTTGTGGCACGAAGAGGTAATGTGGTACCATGAATGGCACCAATCGTCTTCCATGCCAGGTTACAGGTGGCTAGGAGATTTAAGTGCCGATAAATTCACTTCCATTTTCTACGGCGTGGGTACTTTCTGGGAATTATGTGCAGATGCCGAATACAAAGAGAAGGCTTCTGGCCTTCTCGACCGCTTTATTGGGCGGGTTGTGGACGATAATTTTAAACTTACCGACCTTGATGGTAAAATGACCTTATGGGGCAATTTTTGTCCAGACCTTCCACATCAAGAACTTAATTCATTAGAAGTGTTAGCTGCGCTTAAGGTAACCCACCATATTACAGGTAAGGAACGCTACAATGTCGCCTACCACATGCTTATAGACCGTTATCATTATGACGACCATCAAATTAATTCCAAAATTCTTTTTCCAGAAGACTGGCGTAACGTTGGAGATGACTACCACGCAGCACGTTCACTTTATATGATTATGCGCCTAGAGAAAGATCCTAGCCTACTAAATAAATACCGAATGAATTTAAATCGACATTGGTATGATTGGAAGGATATCAAATTTACTTGGGAAAGTAATATTTGGTTTCTAATGGTTTATAAGGTACTTACGGGGGAGGACATTTTTACAGAAGAGAAAAAGCAAGGTATAAAAGACATGTGGGGATTTGAACGTAAAACCAAAGAATTTAAAATCCCGCAAAAAGATGGTAGTTTTAAAATGGTACGCTCGGAGGAAGAACGCACTGCAGCGGCCATGATCCGAAATTACTGGTTTGGGAGGTATTACGGTATAATTGATGAAAAATGGTAATCACAAATAATATGAAACCTATGAAAACCTTTTTATGTCTCCTAACTATAATAATTAACTTGCACTATGCTGTTGGGCAAGAAAAGCCAATGCCCCCTGAAGGAATGGTTTATGTTCCTGCCGGAGAATTCATCATGGGCAGCACTTATGGTGACCCGGATGAGCGACCTCAGCAAATTTCAAGCACAAAGGCATTCTTTATAGATAAGTACGAAGTAAGCAATGCAGAATTTGCCAAATTTGATCCCACTTTTAAATTTCCTCCGGAAAAAAAGAACAATGCCGTAATTGTCATTTGGTCAAAAGCCAACGCTTATGCGCAATGGGCCGGTAAAAGATTGCCCACAGAAAAAGAATGGGAAAAAGCAGCCAGGGGAATCGATGGCCGGGTATTTCCATGGGGGAATACCTATGACAACACTTATGTAGTTTGGGACCAAAAAGAAACCAGAGGAACTTCCATTGCCAAACCTGCAAGTCCCTATGGCTGCTATGATATGGCGGGCAGTGTTTGGGAGTGGACAGCAGATTGGTATAAACCTTACCCCGGCAATAAAATTCCCATGGAACAATACGGCGAAACCTATAAGGTAATGCGCGGGGGATCCAATTTTAATAACCACTCCTTTATCCGTACCTCACAGCGATATTATGTGTTGCCCGAAAAAATACACGTCTACCCCGTAGGAATACGCTGTGTAAAGGACTTAGATTAGAAAATTTCCCATTAACAAAAATGATATTACGTAAATAAGTTACACAAGATGAAAACAAAACTAAAAATTTGGCTGGCATTTATTATTTCGGGCACCCTGCTGTCCTGTACAGAGCAAGCTCAAAAAACCTTGGATCTTTCTAAGGCAAATATTATGATATCTACACAGCTTAAATCGCCCGTGCAGGAAACAGCCGTTAACATACTTGTGGAAGAGATTGCAAAACGCACCGATCTACGACTAGGATTACAAAATAATTGGGATTCCGAAACCACCATTGCCCTTACCTTGGCCAATGAAAAGGAACTCTTTGGGGAAAAGGTTCCTGCCAGAGATGGTGAGGATCGGAATGAGTTTAAAAAAGAAGGCTATCGTATTTTTCATGAGACTAAAGGCCATAAAAACACCATATGGATCATTGGGGCAGATGAAAGAGGAATCCTCTATGGGATTGGTAAACTATTGCGAACCGCTCAAATGAGTAAGAACCTAATAACACTTATTCCCAATTTTGATTTTTCCGAAGCTCCGGAGTACGCTCTTCGCGGACATCAGTTTGGGTATAGGAATACAGCCAACTCCTGGGACTCCTGGACCGTGGAACAGTTTGATCAGCATTTTAGGGAACAGGTACTTTTTGGTGCCAATAGTTTTGAAAACATTCCATTTCAGGAAGCCACTTCAAGTCCCCACTTTAAAGTAGACCCACAAGTTATGGAAGTGGAATTGAGCAAAATATGTGAAAAATACGATGCTGAGTATTGGGTCTGGACACCGGCACCACATGACCTGACCATAAAAAATGCCCATCAAGAAGGACTTGTGGAGCAAGAGGCCTTTTATGCAAAATGTCCTAGATTGGATGGTGTATTTGTTCCAGGTGGCGACCCAGGGGAAAACCATCCCGCCCAGCTAATACCCTATTTAAATGACCTGTCGGAAATATTGCACAAATACCATCCAAATGCCAGTATTTGGGTTTCCTTACAAGGTTTTAATAAGGAAAAAGTAGATTATTTTTTTGATTACCTAGACAAAGAGAGTCCAGATTGGCTTAAAGGCATTGTTTACGGACCAAGTAGCCCCCCAATTGCCCTGGAGCGCGAAATGTTGCCAAAAAAATACATGCACCGATTTTATCCAGATATAACCCATACCGTTAGATGCCATTATCCCGTGGACAAATGGGATCAGGCATATGCATTGACCTTGGGCAGGGAACCCACTAACCCACAGCCACTCATGTACACCAAGCTTTTTAATAGGGACAGCAAATACACGGATGGCTTTATTACCTATTCTGATGGTACTCATGATGATGTAAATAAGATTCTATGGAGCCAATTAGGTTGGGATTCCAAGAAAGATCCCAAAACCATAATCCATGAATACACACAATTTTTCTTTGGTCCAGAGGTGGCAGAAGAAGCGGCCAAAGGCATATTTGACTTGGAAAAGAACTGGGACGGACCCATTTTGGAGAACAAGTCGATCAAAGAAACCTTGGCCCTTTGGAAAAAATTGGAGGCCAACAATCCTGATCTGGTAGATAATTGGAGATGGCAGCAATTAATTATGCGCGCCTATTACGACGCTTATATACAAGACCGTCTGTCCTACGAAAAAGGTCTGGAAGCTGAAGCTTATGAAATACTGGCCAAGGC
Organism: Arenibacter catalasegens; assembly: GCF_002909235.1. Taxonomy (GTDB): domain Bacteria; phylum Bacteroidota; class Bacteroidia; order Flavobacteriales; family Flavobacteriaceae; genus Arenibacter; species Arenibacter catalasegens. The sequence goes on along the minus strand of NZ_PHQQ01000018.1, from coordinate 47,777 downwards.
CAAGGCCATTGGGGCGGATAAGGCTATGAACGATGCCCTGCAACACATTAATAAAGCAGATACCGAATTGGTTTCTCAAGACCTGAAGGAAAGGGTTTTTGACTATGGTGAAAAGCTATTTCAATCCATAGGTGCGCAGACCAGTGTGGAAAAGTATAATGCAAGCGGCGCAGAAAGAGGTGCAGTTTTGGATTTTATAGATTATCCTTTAAATAATAGATGGTGGTTGGAGGACGAGTTCAAAAAAATTAAAGCTTTTAAATCCGAGGCCGAAAAATTAGAACGATTGGAATTTATTAGAAATTATGAATTCCCTGGGGATGGTAGTTTTTATGACAATATTTCCAGTCATGATGCCATTCATGAAACTTCCAAAACAGATGATGCCATTGACTTCTTATGGGAAAATAACGGCTTAAGTAGGAAACGACTCACTACCCAATTGTTCCAGTTCAGTCCCACTTTGGAGTACACTGAGTTGGATGTCAATGCCAATTACCTGATTCGTGTTTCAGGTTATGGCGAAGCACTTTTAAGGGCGAATGGTGAAAGGTTAAAACCTAGCAAATATGAAAAAGGCTTTGAGGAATTTAAAGAATTTCCCCTTCCGAAGGATCTGATCAAGGACGGTAAACTTAATATCACCTTTGACAAACCCGATGAGGAACACCTGAATTGGAGAAAGCAATCCCGGGTAACCGATGTTTGGCTTATTAAACAACCATAATATGTGGGCCGAAAAAGAACTCTATCCCCTAAAAGGAATTGTTACCGTACTCAACACTCCTTTTACTACAGCGGATACCATAGACCTAGTGGCATTAAAAAACAATGTATTGCAGGCTGTGGAGGCTGGTGTCGCTGGCATTTTGGTGCCCGCTATGGCTGCGGAGGTATATAAATTATCCAAAACGGAGCGACTCAAGATGCTGGGCCTAGTCTTGGAAACAGTAGGTGACAAGGTTCCCGTTATAGGTGGTGCAGGGGAACAGGATTTATCAAAAAGCAAAGAAATCCTAAAAGCCTATATGGATTTAGGTTGTAAAAACGTATTGTTTCAAATTCCCTATGTTGACGAATGCCAATTTCAAAATCATTTTATGGAACTGGCGTCACTTGATCCGGAAATGATCATGTTACAAGATTGGGATGCAACTGGATATGGTCTATCGGATGAAATTATATGCGATTTATTCGAAAAAGTACCCGCATTTCGCTGTTTAAAAATCGAAACCGTTCCGGCCGGCCCAAAATATTCCCGTATTTTGGAACTGACACAAGGCAAATTGAACCTAAGTGGTGGTTGGGCCGTTACACAAATGATAGAGGGGCTTCAAAGAGGAGTACACGCTTTTATGCCAACAGGGATGCATGTCATTTACACCGAAATACACCGTCTGTTTGAAGCAGGGAGGATTGCAGAGGCAGAAGCCTTGTTTGAGAAAATAATTCCTGTATTGGCCTTTTCTAATCAACATCTGGACATATCCATACATTTTTTTAAACGGTTATTGTATCGACAAGGTATTTATAAAACCCCCAACGTACGCAATCCCATTATACCCTTTGATGCCATGCATGAAAAATTGGCTGACAAACATATAGACAGAATACTGCTGCTTGAAAACCAACTGAAGGCCCAAAGGGCAGATAAATACTGACATTGCAGAGTACCCCACAGGCAATCTTATCTCAGGTTCTTACAAATCTGTGGGATAAAAGACACAATAGGCAATATATTATCTGTTTTAAATAATATAGTTGTGGTGCACCCCTATCTTTTAAATTTACTTTGTTCTTAACAAAAGAAAATATATGACATTAGAATTAAAAGGGATTATTCCCCCAATGGTTACCCCCCTTACCGCAGACGGTGGTTTGGATGAAAAAGGTTTGGAAAAACTGATAGAGCATCTAATTACTGGTGGCGTACACGGTATTTTCCTATTAGGCACTAATGGGGAAGCACCGAGCCTTACCTATGCGCTGCGAAAGGAACTAATTACCAAGGCTTGTGCAATGATCCGAGGAAGAGTTCCTGTCTTAGTGGGTATAACCGATACCTCCTTTAATGGTTCTTTGGAAATTGCGGCCCACTCAAAAGAGGCTGGTGCCACAGCAGTTGTTGTAGCCCCTCCTTATTATCTTCCCATTTCCCAAGAAGAAATGATCGACTATTTGGAGCGCTTAATTCCACAATTGTCCTTACCCGTTATGATGTACAATATGCCAAGCTGTACTAAACTGCACCTTTCTTTGGAAACCGTAAAAAGGGCCAAGGAATTAGGAGCCATAGGCATTAAGGACAGCTCTGGGGATATGTCCTATTTCTACTCACTTATTGAAGCATTTAAAGAGAGCCCAGAATTTTCCATTATTGTAGGGACGGAAATGTTTTTACCAGAGACTATACTACATGGTGGTCATGGGGCAGTTGCTGGTGGGGCAAATTTCTTGCCAGAGTTATTTGTTGATCTTTACAACGCCTCGGTAGATAACAATTTAGAGGATATAAAAGTACTGCGTAACAAGGTTGCCTTTGTAAACAGCACAATTTATTGTGTAGGTAAGAATTCCTCCAGAATTACCAAGGGTATAAAATGCGCCTTATCCGTAATGGACATTTGTGAGGACAATATGGCACTACCGTTACGAAAATTTGAAAATACGGAACGTCAGAAAGTAAAACAATTTTTAGACCAGTTTGAAGAATTAAAGGTCATTTAAATATAATAATGAACAAAAAACTAAAATGGGGTGTTTTGGGCACTGCCCATATTGCAACGGAACAGGTAATTCCGGCAATGCTCAACTGCCTACATGGTGATGTTCATGCTATTGCCTCAAGGAATTTGGACAAGGCGAAGGATATATCCGAGCGATTTAAAATTCCGAAATTCTACGGTTCTTACGAAGAAATACTAGCAGATAAGGAGGTAGACGCCGTCTATATTCCCCTGCCCAATCATCTTCACGTTGCCTGGGCCATAAAAGCCCTGGAAGCGGACAAGCACGTACTGGTTGAAAAACCAGTTGGACTATCCAGTAAGGAGGCTGAAAAGTTGTTGAAGGCCTCCCAAAAATATCCCCATCTAAAGGTTATGGAGGCCTTTATGTACAGACATCATCCACAATGGATAAAAGCCAAGGAACTTGTGGACCAAAAGGTAATTGGTGAAATTAAAACGATACAATCTTCCTTCTCATTTTATGAAGACGATCCCAATAGCATCGTAAATAAAAAAGATTTTGGTGGCGGAAGTCTAATGGATATTGGCTGTTATTCTATTTCCCTTTCCCGTTATATATTCAATTCGGAACCTAAAAGTATTTCCGCAGTAATAGACTATCACCCAGATTTCAAGGTAGATATTTTAGCCTCAGGAATATTGGAGTTTGAAACCGGGACTTCTGTATTCTTCAGTGCAACACAATTGGCGTACAATCAACAGGCACAAATTTTCGGAACCAAGGGAAATATAAGATTTGAACTGCCCTTTAACCCTCCGATAGATAGGCCAGCAAAAATATGGGTCACAATAGACGAGGAGTGCCAAACCATTGAATTTGATATCTGTAATCAATACACAATCCAGGCCGACCTTTTTGCCTTGGCCATAAAAAATAATACCCCTGTGCCCACTCCCTTGGAGGATGCCGTTAAGAACATGATTGTTATTGAAAAGTTAGAAGAAAGCAATTTAAAGGGGCAACGAATACGTCTGTAATTCGGTCCCCTTTTTTACATTACTTCAACAGTTCCTTTAAAGTCCAGTAGCTTTTCCTGTCAGGGTCTTTGGCACGAATATCCCTCACCTCATTTTCATGGACCATGGTAGTATCGTTCATAGAACGAATGTAAGTGGCCACATGACCAATCCAATCATCGTCATTGGATCCCATTGGGAGCATAATACCATATTCCGTTCCGTCTATTGGACCAGTAAGTCCATTTAAAAGAATTTTTACAAGCACTTCCTGATCGCCCATAACTCTTGGCGAACCAATTAAAGAAGGTGCGATCAGGGAATTTTCCCCATTGGGAACCCCCTTTAAATCTGGACCATGGCAGGTAACACAGGTCTGTTTATAAATATCATAACCTTCCAAAGCCCTCCATTTATGACCATTACTTTTACTGGCCAACCCATGCTTCAATTTTAGCAAATCTGAATCCTTAGCTTTTAAACCTAATGCCACGGAAGCAGCTACCAGCTCATTTTCGCCGTATTCTTCTGAGATAGCATTCAAGAGATCTGAGCCTTCAGTACTTTTGGAATAACGTAAACTCAATACCAATTGGTTAACTACGTTAATGTCGCCATCTGTTTGCAATATGGCCAAGGCCCGCATTATATCTTGATCCTCTTTCTTCAAAAATTCCTCACTTAACCTGATAGCCGTAATACGGACCCTGGGGTCTGGATCGTTCAGCTTTTCAAGAACAAGTGACTTATCCACAACACCTAACCCTTCTAATGTCCATAGGGCATGTACCCTTTCAAGGGGATAGTCCTTATTTCCAAAGTTATTCGTCCAAAAAGACTCATTATTCAATGCTATTTCCTTCAGTTTGGGCACAACGCCCATATCTCCTTTTATTATAATCAGTTTTTGGGCCGTATTTCTATACCATCCGTTGGGGTGTCCCAAATAATCCACTAGTTCGGCTGCGGAACGATCCAAAAGGTCGGGTTTTCCATCCGGTTTGATATCTTCATGTATAATACGATAAATCCTACCTCTTCCAATGTTATTGTCCAAACCTTTTCGAAGAATAACGGGTCTTAAATGACTTCCTTCCCTTGTCCAGTTACCCTCCTGAATAATACCGCGGTACATATCTACAATATATAGACTCCCATCAGGTCCTGTTTGTGCCTGGACCGGTCTAAAGTTCAAATCGGTAGATGCCAAAAACTCGGCTTCATCGTAGGCATTGTACAGCACTTTTTTCCCGTTCTCATTTTTTATTTTTGCCCTGCGGATCAACCTTCCAACAGGTTCTGGAATAAATAGATCGCCATAAGTAGAAGGAGGTAATTTATCCCCCCTAAATATTTCTTGTCCGGCAACCCCGGTGAATTTATTCAGGGTGCCATCTTCCTTCAATCTTAATTCGGCACCTCCCTGTACATCAGGGGTACCAACAATAGGCCATGGCTCCATAAATCCCTCGGAAATTTGTCCCTCTAGGTCCACTTCCCCATAGATTGCCGGTACTTGAAAACCATATGCTGCAGTTTCTCCACCTGCAGAAGAATAATACATATGTCCCAAGTCATCTTGGGTTAGCCCCCATTGTCCACTAGAGCCATCTACCAAGGAATCCACTTTTATTCCATCCTTATTAAATCTGAAACGCAATGGATTATAGGTGGTATAAACCCAATTGTCCAAGTTCCATATTAGACCACTTTGTTGGTGTTCAAGATTACCTCCCCTTCTTTTAGGATTTTCGTAAATCCTGATTTTTTCATCAGCTACACCATCATTATCGGTATCCCTATAGCTCCATAAATCATAGGAATACGTTTCATTCACTATAAGTCTGTCATCCAAGGGTAAAATCATCCTAGGAAGTAAAAGACTATCTATGAACACTGTGCTCTTATCCATTTTACCATCCCCATCCAAATCTATAAGGAGTTTAATCTGACTAGTAGGTTCGTCTTCACCAAGGCCATCCACATTTTGCATATAGGTACTCATTTCAGCTACATACATCTTGCCATTGCCATCCCACGCAATAGCTACAGGTTCATTTACCATAGGTTCACTCGCTACCAATTCTATCTTATATCCTTCGGGTAGATAAAACTTTTTTAGACTTTCTTCAGGAGAAAGAAAGTCCGACGGAGCTTCCTTTACAATTTCTGGTTTTTCGTATATTTTATCTTTGTATTCCTTTTTTCCACAACTTACAATGACCACAAGAAGCAGGGCCACTCTTAATTTATTTAAAATCAACATATTACTATTTAATTGTTTTTAGTTTGATCAAATTTAACTTTTAAATGAGTATCAATTACTTTCTTTAGGAGGTCTTTTGTGCCAATAGGAAGCGAGTATGGACCCGGTAATGTTCATCAGGGGTCCAAAGACTGCAGGTGCCAGACCCATGGTAGCTATTTTGCCCAATGAGTTTGCAATGCCCGATGCGAGGCCGCCATTCTGCATCCCCACTTCCAGTGCAATAGTACGTGCATCCTGTTCATTTAATTTCAATAGGCGTGCGTACCAATACCCAAGCATATAGCCAAATAAATTGTGGATCAACACCAATAACATCAAGATTCCGCCAATATCCAAAAGGCTATCCCTACCTGCAGCCGTAATTACTACAATGATAAGTCCGATACCCAACATGGAAATTACAGGAAGTGCCTTATCCAACCATTTCCCCTTGTCTCCCCTCAATTGGTTAATGAGCAGTCCAACTCCAAGCGGCAAAATAATCATCTTGACTATGCTCCACATCATGACCAAAACATCTATTTCTATAAATTCCCCCGCCAACAACTTCATTAAAAGTGGTGTTATAAAGGGTGCTAGAATGGTGGAGATAGAGGTAATTGTGATGGAAAGTGCTAGATTGGCCTTCGCCAAATAGGCCATTACATTGGAGGCTACACCACTTGGAGAACAACCGATCAAAACGATCCCTGCCGCAATCTCCGGTGGAAAATTACTGAATTTAGCCAAAGCAAAGCCCATAAGGGGCATTATACCCAACTGTGCCGTAACCCCGACCAAGACCCCTTTGGGCGCCTTGATGACTTCTGCAAAATCGCCAAGTTTCATGGAGGTTCCCATGCCGAACATGATAAGTTGGATCAAGGGTATGATCAAGGCCGTAAGCTTAAAATCGCCTATCTGCAAAAAATGTTGGGGATAATAGAGCGCCAAGGCCACCCCTGCAAATATGGAGGCTGTAAAAACATAACTGTTCAGGGACTTGTATCCACTGAAGCCAAGGGCCAGAAGTGCAAAAAAGGCCATAATCAAAAGGCCGGCATGTTCAATGTTACCGCTAAAGACCATCCCCAGGATGGACAATAACAATATGGCGGCCATGCCAAGGCTAATGGAATAAATATTCAATTTTTTCAAAATAGTTTGGTTTAGGTTATTTTGGTTCTAGTTGGGCAATTTATAGGCCTGTCTGGCCAAAAGCCGGAGCTGGCCGTCCTTATCTTTTTGGTATACCTGCATATTGCCGATACGGACATCCACAGGTTCTCCGGAATTGGTGCCCTTGGCTAAAAAAATGTGCCTGACAATGGCCGTGTTCCCTGAAATATGTATGGTCTGATCAGGAGCTTCCAAAGACAAAAAATCGAATGCCCCGTTCAATAGATCATCTATAAACTCGGCCTTGTTCTGGATCAATCCGCTCGAATGGCCGTAAGTGAGTTCCTCTGCGCAAAGCCTTTCCATTAGTTCCGCGGTAGGGTCCACCATGACCTTATTAAAAGCCAACACCGCCTGTTGGACTTCATCGATCGTGGGAGGGTCTTGTCCCTGCTCCATGGCAATGGTCGGGGTTTCAGACTTTGCCTGCTTTTCATTTTGTTTGCACCCCATCAAAACAAACAGGGCCAACATGGCAACTATCCAAACGCTGCTTATTGTTCGGGTGCCGTTAAAGTTTATCATTTTCATAAGTTTATGTTGTCCCATTACCATGTCCTTTTGCTTAATACCTTATCTAACGTCTCCTTGGACATCTTCACCAATTCGGGATGTTTGTCCAACCACACCAAAAATTCCTTTTTTAGCTGTTCGGTCCATTGGCTGTCTATTTCTCCCGTAGAATATTTCTTGGTCCTGACCATCTCAAAGCCAAATTGGTCCTTAAGGGCCACAAACTCGGCAGTGCCCACTACCTGTTCGGCCAAATGCGCAGGAATAAAAAGTACGCCTTCCCTTTTGGCAAGAACAAGATCACCGGGCAATACCATCACCTGGCCTATCCGTATTGGGGTGTTGAGCCCCATAAGTACTTCCTCCTCCAAAAAAGACGGGTGAAAATCCCGCACAAAGGCGTTGAATCCTTCCATCTGGCTAATACTCTCCAGATCCCTTGCACTGCCATTAAAGACCACGCCATTACCGGACTTGCTATAAATGGAGGTTGCCAAGGTAGCCCCCATAAGGGTCCCCGCATCGATCTTGCCAAAACTATCGGCCACGTATACGTCGCCCTTGGTAAGTACCTCTATGGGCCAGGAATTTGTGTTGCCCTTCCTTCCCTGGGAACTTATTCCCCTTTCCTTAATGTTCTTCTCCACATCGGGACGGCTTGGCATGAATAGGGCGGTAAGTGCCCTGCCTACAACTGGAACATCGTTATGGACCATTTTCCAATTGCCCTCGAACTGATTCTTATAACCTTCATTTTCAAGGACGGTCCAAGCATCATCGATACCAATTTTTTTTGCCCGCTCCAAAAGATCGTCAGGGATTTTTGGGCGACCATCATCGAACCGTTCCCCTTTCCATTCGGAAGTCAAAAAAATAAGTTCCTCCTTGGGAAGGGTCTGTCCAAAGACATTAAAAGTGAGGGTAAATAAGAAAAGAAATAGTACTATTCTAGTGAACTTCATTAGGTAAAAAGGTTTAAAAAATATTGATCGTTTTTATAAAACATACATATACTATCTATTCTTTAGGATTTAACAAATAATATATGTGTTCAGCAGTATCGTTTTGCGCTATTAAGTAACCCATTATATGTAAAATAAATTAAGTAATAACACTTACATATAGGCTTTTTCTAAAATTTCCTTTAATCGAATTGCAACAATATCAACCTGTTCGGGTTTCAATAATACCACCCCAACAGTCAACTTTTCTTTCTTCCCGTCTTTTCTAACATTTGTAACAATACTGGGGGTTCCATTTTTGAGTTCGTTGTAAACATCACTTGGACTTATCTTGACTTTACTTGGGTCCCAACTGACCAACATACTTGGGAAAGCATTTGCAGGCCCAGAACTAATATAGGTTTCTCCTTTTACGCTAGATATGGTTTCCAACTGCAATTTTATACGTTCTATACGATTTAACCAATCTTGCCATTCTGCCTCATGGTCTCTTTCCAAGTATGATTTTAAGGCTACATACATACCGAACATTTCCTCTTTATTTACTTTCATTGGCCTACCAATGGGAGCTTCATGTGGACTATGATTCAATTTGGCTGCCTCGATCAGATCTTTTCTTCCAAATAACAATCCTGTGCTTTGTGGTCCTCTGATCATCTTACCGCCAGAAAAAGTAATTAAATCGAACCCCATCTTTTGAAATTTAAAGAGATTCTCTACCGGGGGAACGTCTGCCGCTGCATCAATAAAAGATGGAATTTTATTACGTTTAGCTATAGCTACAAACTCTTCATGTGAAATACTGGATTTACCGGCTGCATTAAAGAATAGGGCCATTACGGTATTGCTATTAATAGCCTGTTGCATTTCTCTTGGGCCATCAACTTCAACAATAACGGCACCAGTTGTGGTAATCGCTTGGTCAAATACATACCTATGGCTTTTCTGCATAATAACCTCTGGACGGGGACCTGGAAGATTTGGCAATAGCTTTCTCTTGTTTTCATCTGTTCCCGTAATTGTTGCAGCGGTTCCTAGAACCATTGCGCAGGCGGCACCGGAAGTAACCATAGCAGCTTCACATTGCAACATTTCCGCAATCTTGTCCCCTATCTTATCCTGCAATTCGTGCATATTCGCAAAATCATGCGCTGTAGAATTAATGGCATCCATGACTTCCGGTCTCATTAAAGAGCCCGACAAAAAAGTCATAGTTACATTAGCATTAATGACAGGGGTAACTCCAAGTTCCTTAAAAAGATCTAGTTCCAGTGGATTTGTTAGCGGTCTACCCGGTGCATTTGCAGACAATAATCCAGTTCCCATTAATCCGCCAACTACCGGCAGCGCCGATAAATTCTTTAATAATTTCCTTCTTGAAATCATATTATTAATCCAAGGCGGCTATACAGTCCATTTCCACTAATGAATTCCCAGGAACACCGCCATAGGTTGCCACAGTAGTCCTTACTGGTGGGTTTGGTCCAAAACGCCCCCTAAATACTTCGTTCATCCCTTTGTAGTCCGCCAAATCTGCCAAATACACATTCACTTTTAGCACTTTTTCCATGGAAGAACCATGTTTTTTTAACTCCTTTTCCAGCTCTTGCAATACAATTTCGGTATGTGCCTTGATCTCATAGGGTTCCACATGTGCGCCCTTCCCAGCAATATAAAGGGTATTCCCGTGTTTTACGCCTCCTGAAAATAATGGAATATCCTGATCCATAACGATGTCTCCAACGACTTCTTTTTTTGGTTTTGATCCATCGTCCATAGCCTTGGCGGCGGCACCTAGGCCAAACATAGCTGCCAATCCCATTCCTAGTTTCTTAAAAGATGCCCTTCTTGTTGTTTTGTTTTCCATGCCTATTTAAATTATGATTATTTGTTTTATGTAATAAATTGATTAATGATCCTCTAAAAGCTCCAAAAGCTTGTTATTGAATTATATATTGTCCACATCATGAATATATGAAATTTTCGCCATCTTGAAATATTCGCCCATATTATTGTTTTAGGAGTCCTAGGAAGCCAAAATTTTAAAGCACTAAGTAATCCCTTCCAATATAGCTGAACAACTACAGTAAGCTTAGTTCTAAATATTTAAAGCTACTTTTTCATTGAAAATTCCCTTCCAGGGTCTTCCGTTTCAAAGGTTTCAAAATTACCATTGTCCTGAAGCGTTATAAAGGCCGTTGTGCCATAATTTCCACCAAAAGCGATGTTCGAGGGAGTTTTTCCCTTTAATTCTATTTCCTTTAATATTTTGCCTTGAGGTGAAACTTTAACTACTGTGCCCTTACCGTGGCGGGTGATATATAAATTTCCTTTGATGTCTGTACGCATGCCGTCCATGCCAAAATCTTCAAATTTAATAAGCAGACGTTTATTACTTATTTCCCCCTTAGGTGAAAGGTCGTATGCCCATACATTGCGCTGCACCGATTCGTTAACATAAAGTATTTTATTGTCCGGACTTACCTCTATCCCATTAGTAGTTCCCATATCTCCTTCCAACAGACTAAAAGCTCCATCCGAATCTATCCGCCAAATTTGTCCTTTTGAATTTTTCCAATCTGGATCACTGGCGAAAAGTATATCGTTGTCCATTATTGCGATATCATTGGGTTGGTTCATACTATCATTATGGGCAAATACACTGATCTCTTTGGTACCCATGTCCACCTTTAATATGTTATGCTTGGTATAATCTGCTATGAACATTTCGCCCTTGCTATTGAAACGAATTCCATTGCCAATACTACCCTCTGGCAAATTAACAAATAGGGAAGCTTCTCCATTGGAATCCACCTTGCCTATGGTTCCTGTACTATCAAAATTAACCGCATATAAGATTCCCTTGGCATCCACGGCAGGGCCCTCAATTCCGGACGGAAAGAGAGACAGTTTGGTAAATTCGTTACTTTGGTACAATCCCTGTTTTTGTTCGTGGGCAATTTCCTCTGAATTAATATGCGTGTTCTTGTCTTGTTTTTCCTTACATCCTGCAATTAAGAGTACTAAACATAGGACCATTAATTTGTATTTAATAGAAGAACTTAAGTTGTAAATCATGTTCATTAGAGATATTGAAAACTGTTAACAATTAATTTTAACCACCCATTTGGAATCTTATTTCATCGAGGAAACCTGCTGCCATGGACACATGGATTTCTCTCCAAATTATCAGAAAGCAAGGCCAACGATAATCAAGAGAAATTTCACTTTTAAATATACATATTAAAATTAGATAGCTACAACAGAATATTTTCATGGAAAAAATGACTTAAAACTCACTAAAATGGAGTACATGTTTATTCCTAAATTGGCACCAAGTAATAATAGAATTCAGATATGGGTAACAATAATTTTTATGAAAAATTGTTTACTTGCAATAAGCTCTTTTGTTTACCATACCCCACGGCTCGTTAATATTTTAACCACAAAAATTTAGTAAAGCTTTTTAACCCATTAGCTTAATCAATCCTCGTATACACTGATATCAAGAGAGTTAATTAATTTTATTTTTTTGTGCTTATATTGTGCACATAAGAGCTTATTGCAACTTCCAAGTTATTACAATAAAAATTTCATGAATTTATAGGCTTAATCAATAGTTTTTTAAAACACAAATTGGAAGCAATGATCATACGCATATGTGCAATTATTATGGCCTATTATAACCTGAACCTCACAAATGACCAACCATTAAATAATGACAAATAAATTACAAATTTTAGCTTCCTTTGTTTTGCTATGCTTGGCGATTAGTTGCGGCAATAAAAAAACTCAAAAAAGCAATACCTCAACCTTTGATATAGAAAGACAACTAGCATATTGTGAGCACCAAGCCTCCCAGACCCTAACTCTTATTCCCAACGATAACAAAAGTATTCCGAGAAATATTGCCCCAGATAGTCAGGAATGGCGTTTTATAAACTACACGGATTGGACAAGCGGATTTTGGCCTGGAACCCTGTGGTATCTATATGAAAACACCAATGACCTAAAATGGAAAGAACAAGCCGATGCCTTCAGTAGGTATCTCACCCCTCTTTCGGTTACTCCTGCCCTGGACCATGATCTAGGCTTCCAGGTCTTCAACAGTTTTGGAAATGGATATAGGCTAACTGGAAACCCTGAATACAAGGAAATTATACTTAAAACCGCGGACACTTTGGCTACTTTGTTCAATCCAAAAGTAGGTACCATCCTTTCTTGGCCCCGCGAAGTACCCAATATGGAATGGCCCCAGCACAATACCATTATGGATAACATGATCAACTTGGAACTTTTGTTCTGGGCTTCAAAAAATGGAGGTGACAAATCCCTATATGACATCGCGGTAAGCCATGCCGATGTAACAATGAAAAATCATTTTAGACCAGATTACACTTCATACCATGTAGTGGTCTACGACAGGGAAACTGGGGATAAAATTAAAGGGGTTACCCATCAAGGATATGCCGATGATAGTATGTGGGCCCGTGGACAGGGATGGGCCATTTATGGTTATACCATGGTATTTAGGGAAACGGGTGATGCCAAGTATCTAGATCTTGCACAAAAGACTGCCAAAGTATATCTGGAACGCCTACCTAATGATCTAATTCCCTATTGGGATTTTAATGCGCCCAACATCCCCAATGAACCAAGGGATGCCTCGGCAGCGGCCTTGGTTTCATCAGCGCTTTTGGAACTTTCTACCTTCACCAAAGATTCAATTCTTGCCAAAAATTATTTGGACAAAGCCGAAAAAATGCTTGTAGAGCTATCCAACAACTACCAAAGCAAAGATAAAAATTCAGCATTTTTACTGCATTCCACAGGCCATAAACCCAATGGCAGCGAAATTGACTATTCCATTAATTACGCAGATTATTATTATGTGGAGGCACTTCTAAGGTTGAAAAAACTCAAATCCGGCATTCCTTTAACCGCATCCATAGTAACCAAAACCAAATAAGAAAATTATAATCCAATCCAATAATTATGAATAGAAAACTATTATATACCGCCTGTGTGGTAGCCATGGTCTCGATTCTTTTTGTGGGCTGTGCCCAAAAAAAAGACAAGACCCAAAAAAAACCCAACTTCCTATTCGTCTTGGTGGATGACCAATCGCCCTTTGACCTACAGACGTATGACCCCAATTCCATTCTGGAAACCCCAACTATAAACGAATTGGCCAAACAAGGTGTTGTTTTTGAAAGTGCCCGTCACATGGGTGCAGCATTAGGTGCGGTATGTACGCCTTCAAGGCATATGATCATGACCGGTAGAACCTTATGGCATTTGCCTAAAAGTGCGGGATATAAAGAAAGTGTGGCTCCCGATAGTTTAGAACAGCAATCTATAGCTGCAGTTTTTAATAGGGCCGGGTACAACACCATGCGTACCTGTAAAAAAGGGAACTCCTATGCCGCGGCCAATAAGCAGTTTACTGTAGTGCATGATGCCACCAAACGTGGAGGCACGGAAGAATCAGGAAGTGCCTGGCATGCAGAGCAAGTATTAAACTATCTAAGCGATAGGGAGGAAACCCAGGAGAAGGATCCCTTTTTCATATACTTTGGTTTTTCGCATCCGCATGATACGCGCGACGGTACCCCCGAACTTCTGGAAAAATACGGAGCAACAAACCATACCGATCAAAATAGTCTTCCTCCTGCCAACCCAAAACAGCCCCAATTACAGGAAAACTACCTAAACGCACATCCTTTCTTTCATGGCCACCCGGAACTCAGGGATGAGGAACGTGTAAGTGGTGTATGGAAAAATAGGGATGAACAGACCGTCCGCAATGAATTGGGTCGTGAATATGCCTGTTCCGAAAATATAGATATTCAATTGAATAAAGTGCTCGCTAAACTTGAGGCTTCAGGTGAGCTGGACAATACCTACATTATTTACACTTCAGACCATGGCATGTCTATTGGTCGCCATGGTTTAATGGGAAAGCAAAATTTATACGAGCACACATGGCGAGTACCCTTTATTGTTAAAGGCCCCGGACTGGAAGCTGGCAAACGCGTTAAAGGAAATATTTATCTTTTGGATGTATTACCAACACTTTGTGAACTGGCCGGAATACAGACCCCTGCTACGGTGGAAGGAAAAAGCTTTGTTCCAGTCCTAAAGGGCGAAAAAGAGGTGGTTAGGGAGGTTATGTACGGGGTTTACGCAGGAGGTACCAAACCGGGTATGCGTACGGTGAAAAAAGGAGACTGGAAATTAATAAAGTACGATGTTATGGACGGGGCAGTTAGGAAAACCCAACTTTTTAATCTGGCTGAAAACCCCAATGAATATTTACCAGAGCATAATAAACCTGTCGAAATGCAAACCAATCTGGCGCATAATCCCAAATACAGTGATAAATTAGGGGAAATGGAGGCACTACTGCTAGAACAAATGGTGGCCCATGACGATCCGTATAGACTGTGGGATCAAGAATCCAATTAGAACAATAAGCTTATTATGAGATTTAAATTTGCAATCCTTTTTTTGTTACTGGTCGGTCAACTTCTAGCCAAAGAAATATTTGTTTCCCCATCTGGGAACGACCTTGGGGAAGGTACCCAAGAAAGTCCGTTTGCAACCTTTTCAAGGGCACTGACAGAAGTAAAGAAGTTTGCTGGAACAGAAACGGTCAACGTATGGTTTAATGAAGGGAACTACTATTTGGACCAAACTATGGTCCTAGGCAGTGAACACTCGGGCACTTCAAAAAATCCCGTTATTTTCTCGGCCCTTCCCGGAGCCAAGGTTACCATTAAAGGTTCCAAGCGATTGGAAAATTTGGATTGGCGCGAGTACAAGGACGGAATATGGGTTACGACAGTACCAGAGGGGCTAACATTTGATCAACTGTTCATTAACAATGATCGTCAAGTAAGGGCAAGATTTCCAAACTACGATTATGAAAACCCCCTAAGGGGCGGAAAGGGTTACCAACAAGTTACCGGAGGAACGGATCATCGTTATGACAGTTGGTTCTCCTACGATCCACAGCATTTTTCGACCAATATCTGGAACAATCCAGAAACGGGTATTGTTCATGCCTACCAAAGCCATAATTGGGGAAATATGCAATACCGGATCAAAGAAGTTGACAGGGAAGAAAATAAAGTCCATCTAGGGGAAGGAGGATGGCAATTGCAACGAATCCATGGCATTGGCGGCAAGGAAAATAAGGCGTCCTGGTTTTTTATAGAGAACATATTTGAGGAACTGGATATGCCGAATGAATGGTTTTTGGATACCAAGGCCAATCTTTTATATTATTATCCTAGCCCAGGTCTAATGTTGACAGAGGCCACCTTTGAGGTTCCTGTTCTAAAAGATCTCATACAACTAAAAGGTAGTAAGGAATCCCCAGTACAACAAATTCAATTAAAGGGATTTCATTTCACGCATTCTACGTTCACCTTTATGGAGAGGTATGAACCCGTGGCCCGTGGCGATTGGGCCATTCATAGGGGCGGGGCCGTTTTTATGGAAGGTGCCGAAAATTGCCTAGTAGCAGACTGCAGCTTTGAGTACATAGGAGGTAACGGAGTATTTATGAGTAATTACAACCGTAACAATACGGTACAGGCCTGCAAATTTGTACATACTGGCGAAAGCGCAGTCTGTTTTGTTGGCTCTCCTTCGGCCGTGCGTTTTTACCAGACTTGGGATGACAGTGAAATACATGGGAAAGACTGGAATAAAATGCGTGAACATATGGATATGGAACCAGGCCCTAAAACCCCTGATTACCCTAAAAACTGTAGTGTAGAAAACTCCATCATGCACGATTTTGGTGATGTCGGAAAGCAAGTTGCCGGCGTTTATATCTCCATGAGCCATAAGATTAAAGCTTCACATAATACCATCTATAATTGCCCACGAGCCGGTATATGCATTAATGATGGTACTTGGGGCGGACATATCATTGAGCACAATGATATTTGGGAAACAGTAAGGGAGACGGGCGAACACGGCCCATTTAACTCTTGGGGAAGGGAAAGACAATGGAAAGGGTCAAGGGGTACAGACGAGCATTTCATAAAAGAACTTACCAAGCTTGATGCTATCGATCCCGTAATTCTAAGGAATAATCGTATCGCCAATTATCGCAAATCTATCAGTGCCGGAAACTGGACCATTGATCTTGATGATGGTTCCAGCTATTTTGAAATCTACAATAACCTCAACTTGGGATCCACTATCAAGCTGCGCGATGGTATGGCCCGCAAAGTTTACAATAACATTACCGTAAGCTCTGTACCATTGGGATGGCATGTTTGGCCAAAGGAATCTGAAGATGAAATCTACCAAAACATCTTCGTTATTTCCGGTGCCGTACCTGGCAAAGAGAACCCTACGGATAATTTTATCCGACCTGTAGCCTTACCAACAGAAACCAAATGGAGCAACCACTATGACAGTAATCTGTATTGGAACATCAACCAACCGGATGATTTCCTCATGACAGAAAATAAAAATTGGGAAGCCTGGCAAAAGGAAGGGTATGATTTGAATTCTGTGGTAGCGGATCCCAGCTTTGTGGATCCAATCAAGGGAAATTATCAGGTAAGTGAAAAATCTCCTGCCTTAAAATTGGGATTTAAGAATTTCCCTATGGATGAGTTTGGGCATCAAATGACCCGTATTATCCCTTTTGGGGGTGAATTCACCGAGGAAACTACTGTTGAGTTATTGGCGGATAATCGTGCTGCAAAGGATGCTAAAATTCATTTTACCTTAGACGGCACAGAACCAACTGTAAACTCCCAAGCATATAAAGAAGCCATTAAATTGCAAAAATCCACTTTGCTAAAAGTCAGCACTTTTAATGAGAACGGCATTCCTATTGGCTTTAGCACCGAAGCCAATTTCCAAAAAGTTGAAGAGCTTACTTACCCCAGCTGGTTAAGCACTTTAATTTCTGGCAAATATTTAAAAAGTACTGGAAGTCCCGCTATTAAAGCGCTGGAAATGGAGATACAAGGTGCCTTACTGGTAAATATTGCCGATGACCCGGACCTCATAGATGCAACGGGAGGATACAACCACGGATGTTATATAAAATTGCTGAACAAAGAAAAGGCTACAATGTGGTTGGAGGCCAAATTGGATAAAGATTGGGTAATTCAACAAGTGAATAAAGATCGGATTCAAAATATAGGGGATCTGCAAAAAAGTCTTACAAAGTACCAAGGCCAAACCGTGCGCCTAACCGCTGTGAGAGACTATAAGTCCAAAACGTTTAAGGTCAAATTTCCATAATGCTTATGTTTATGAAACAAACCATTCTATCATTTTTTTTAATTATGTTGCTCTCGGAGGCCCTTTCCCAAAAAGTAAAGGATGTGGTGATTAACGATACCCTTATCGCGAAAGCAACATTGTTCCACAAAGATAATTTCAAAAACGGACTCGATAATTGGAAAGTGGAGCAGATGCCCGGGGGTACAGTTTTAAATACTGACGGAAAATTGGAAATTACCGATGTGACTGGTTGTACTATTTGGTTCAATAAGCTATTGGAAGGCCCTATTATGATCCAATATGATGCCTATGTAATAGCCCAAGGGGGATCTCAAGACCGTGTTTCCGATCTTAATTGTTTTTGGATGGCCAAAGACCCTGAGAATCCTGATAATCTTTTTGCAAATTCAAAAAAACGCGGAGGTAAATTCAGCAATTATGACAGTCTGCGGCTTTATTATATGGGTGTTGGCGGACACGACAATACCAAAACCCGTTTCAGACGCTATACGGGAACCGGGGATAGGCCCCTATTACCAGAGCATGACCTTTCGGAACCAAAATTTCTGATAGTGCCGAATAAGGTAACAAAGATCAAGATCATAGCGTACAACGGAATTATTCAATATTACCGCGATGGCCAATGCATCATTGAATTTTATGACCCCTCACCGTACACAAGTGGATACTTTGGCCTTAGAACGGTAAACAACCATATGACCATAGACAATTTTCAAGTATTCCGATTAGGGGCTGCAGAATAGGACCTGATCCCCGAAAAAATATCATAACGAAAAATCCTTGGTGTAAATTCAGCCCATCACTTTTTAAAATGTCTTGTCTTCTTCCGTGATTGGTAATCCTCATCTATTCTATAGGATTAAGGGGCGTTCTTGCTTTTGAAAAACTATTTTCTGGGGCCGATTTAGGTAGGGTTTCTTTAAAAGTTTTTAGCTTTCCCTTTAATTCCTTAAGTTTTTCAGGATTTTCAGCAGACACATCCTTCTGCTCCGCCCAATCCAAACCAATATTATATAGTTCTGTCCTTTCTAATTTATCATTCGTCAATAGCTTCCAGTTATCTTCTTGCACAGCGGCACTTGGCCAAAAATCTGTTCGGTCATTGGAAAAACGCCAGTCCCAAAAGATAGGTTTTTGTCGGTTAAAAGCGTTACCCATAATAGCAGATACTATACTCTCGCCATCAGGTTGGTAATTCTCTGTATAGCTTGCCCCTGCCAGATTCAAAAATGTTGGCAGTAAATCTATGGTGGCCATTTCGGTAGTATTATCAATCCTTCCAGCTGGCACTTTACCGGGCCAGCGCACCACAAACGGTATACGCACACCGCCTGCAAAAAGGGAACGCTTACGACCTTTTAGTCCACCAGTTTCCCCTACCGAATAATAAGTTCCCAAACCTGGTCCTGTAGAATTATCCTCCGTTATTTTATTTTTACCAGTTATTTCGGGCCCATTATCAGAAGAGAAGACAACCAAAGTATTCTCATCGATTCCCAAAGTTTTTAGAGCGGCAAACAGTTTTCCAATACGCGCATCATACTCGGCCACAACAGCGGCATAAACCTGTTCCTGTTCATCTAAATGTGCAAATTGTTGCATGTACTCCTCCTTAGGGTAATGCGGAGTATGCGTTGCATGGATCCAGGCATTTACAAAAAATGGCTTATCCTTATTGCGCTTCACAAAATCAATAGTTTTATATATAGTAGAATCGGCCTGCATTTGATGTAAGTTGCTCGGTAAATTAAATGCGCCATACTCATCGTATCCATACTCCAAGGGAGAAGGTGCATCTTCAACATGGGTATTGGACAAATGCCATTTACCAAAATGGGCCGTGGAATATCCAGCTTCCTTTAACATTTTGGGAAGTAAGGGAGCCTGGGGATTCAACCAATCCGGCATATTTCTTTGAATATGTGATTCTACGGAAGCAAAATGCCCATGAACACTTTGTCGTGCAGGGTATTGACCTGTCATTACAGCCACCCTGCTTGGGGAACAAACAGGATTTACAACAGAGAAGTTCTGAAAATCGATACCTTCGGCCGCCATTTTATCTAGATTAGGTGTCTTGCAAAAGCTGCTTCCGTGAATTCCCAAATCGCCATAGCCCCAATCATCAGCGAAAATGAATATGATATTAGGTGGGGTTTCTTCCTTGGAAACTACCTCCTTTTTAGCTTCTTGTTTGCCACCACATGATAGGAGCAGTAGGGAACTAATGAACAAGATTATAGATCTTATTTTCATTTCTTAATTTTTATTTTTAAGCATGGGTTATAAATGGGTAAAAGGAAATTAGGCATATAGCAAACCTAAGGGTTGCGCTTAAAATAGGATTTCTCAGTTCGCCCTTTCTTTTGCTCATTTCGATCAATAAGGAGGGAATTGAATTATTGCTACATTTCGTTGGGATTAGACCTACGATTTGATCCAATTGGGCAACTCCCAATTCTCTTTTACATAAGCCTGAGGTTTCCCGGCTGTTGTTCTACCGTCCTTAATGATCTTTATTATATTTTTTCTTAGTCTTTTCACCACATCAGGATGTTCAAAATAAAGGTTGGTGGTTTCACCAGGGTCTTCCTCCATATTATAAAGCTCAAATACCGCTTCCCCAACTTTGGGTTGAATAAATCTAGGTTCCAAGGAACCCCCTGAACCACGCAGCATGTTCAATTTCCATTTCCCATCGCGTATGGCAAAGTCACCCGTTACGGAATGATGGATTACCGGCCCTCTAATTTTTTTATTGTAGGTCTCCCCTTTTAAAATCGGCAACAGGCTATAACTATCCTCACCTGCATTATCCGGCAGCTTTACTCCAATGATATCGGCAATAGTCGCAAGATAATCGGTCTGACATACAGGGACATCTACCTTTGTCCCTGCCTTTATTGCATTTGGCCAACGCATTAAGAAAGGTACCCGATGACCCCCTTCATAAATGTCGCGTTTGCCACCCTTAAAATTTAGACTGCTAAAATGGTTATAGTCATCCCGTTGAATAACGTAATTGGTTTCCGCGCCATTATCCGAAGAAAAAATCACTAAAGTATTGTCTTCAATACCATTAGCTTTCAAGGCATTCAGTACTTGTCCCACCCTATGATCTGTTTCTTCCATAAAATCTCCATAATTACCACAGTTGCTACGACCTTGAAAATCGGGGTGAGTACTATGTGGCAAATGTGGACTTGTCAATGGCAAGTACAAAAAGAAAGGCTTGCCATTTTTTGCATCCTTGGAAGATTCATCAATATACTCCACTGCCTTGTTGGCCAGAGTTTCAAGTACCAACTCATCATTAAAAGATGGTGCTGCTTCTACCCAGCCTTTACCTCCCTCTTTTTCATATGGGGGTGTCATTCTGTAGGCTGCCGGGTTTATCCGGTTCCCGTAAGACCTTGCCTTTTCATCATCTTTCTTTTTAATCCATAACACTGGAGGATCCAAAACCCTATCATTTTCCAAATAGGTAAGAATACCATAATTCATGGAAGCGGGAATCCCGAAAAAATAGTCAAACCCCTTCTCAATAGGACCATCGGTAAAGGGTTTTGACCAGTCACGATCCTTGCCCAAACTTCCTTCAAACTCCATTTGTAGATGCCATTTCCCTACCATAGCGGTATTATAGCCATTATCCCTCAGTAAGGAGGCAATGGTCATCCTATCCTTTTCTATCAAACAGGGGCCATCCGCACCAAGAACCCCTTTTTTTAGAGATGTCCTCCAACTGTATCGCCCTGTTAACAAGGAATATCTAGAGGGGGTGCAGACTGCATCACTACTATGGCCGTCCGTAAAAATGACTCCCTCATTGGCCAATTTATCCATATTTGGGGTCCTAAATTTAGCCTCCGGATTTAGTGCTCCAACATCACCATAACCTTGGTCATCGGTGTAAATGATGATTATATTTGGTTTCTGTAAATTTTGCGCCCCAGTTGTTATTGAAAATAATAGCAATAAAACACTAAGGCCCTTTTTGAATAAATGCATGATTTCCTTTAAATTAATTTTTATAAATCTATTTCCCACGTATACCCTGACGAACTTTTCGCAATAATGCCCTTGACTCTGGCGAAACCGAACCGTCCTCATACATTTCAAGATTTATGGAAAGTGGATATCGATTTTTTTGCGCATGTTCAATTCTGCCAATAAGTTCCTCAAGTGAATGGCCCGGGCTGGCAATGGTGGTATTCTTATCGATGTGTCCCCATCTTTTTTCTAAAGTGAAACAGGTATGTGCCTGTAAGCCCTTATAATTTCCTTCAGGAAATACACCGTCCTCAAGTCCAGCAAATTGTTTTAGACCCTCTCCGGCATAATAATCCTGATATTCCGTTACCATGGGCAAAATCCAAGAATTATAGGCAATTATCCGTTGAGCGTTATTTGTTTTGGCGGCGCTACTTATCTCCCTAAAATTCGCTGTGGAAACACCTCCGAAACTGCCATCAAAATGTGTGTCGTAATAGCGTTGTGCCCCATCAAAAAACCATCCGTCCAATTTGTTCCCATATCTATTACCAACCTCCGCCACGATGTTCTTAATGTTGCCGTACAATTCCGTTTTATCGGCCTTATAGCCCCCTGACGCCTCCATCCAAGTAGCGTCTATTGAATGATAGCAATCATAGCCATAATGATAGTAGAATATTAATTTGATTCCTTTTGCATAAAGTCGATCCGCCATTTCGCCCAAAAGATCCCGTTTAGTTGTTCGTCCTTTTAATACCTTATCCAAGGATGCAATAGGTGCGGAAATATACTGTTGCCCCCACGTCATTGACCAGATGACATATTCCGCCCCGGATTCCTCCACCATATTCACAAATTCTTCAACATCAAAATCATTGACTTTATCTTCCCATGCCCTGATCGTATCACCTTTTTCCGGAGTTGCCCTATTGGTCCACTGAAACATTAAGCCGTAACCGGAACCTTTGAACCAGTCTGCTTTTTGCCTCAATTTGAGAGCTTCTTGATCTATTTCCCTGCCATAAGTAGGTTCAATTAATTCCAACGCAGATAGTTTAAACACTTTATCCGATTCTATTTCCAACTGCAGCCTATTGAGTCCTTTTTTTAATTTAACAGTCCCAAGATTAATTTCGGACCACTCTTTTTCATTGAAGGAAAACTTATGACTTTGTCCATTGCAGGATAATATTCCCTCTACATTTTCGCCAAGGATTCTAGCAACGACATCATAACTTTCCTCTTTGGATGATTCCAAATTCCATTTTATGATGTATGGCCCCGCAGCCTCGGACTCAATCCATTGGAACATAAAATTTAGATCCGTAGTTTTTAAATTGGAACCTTTTTCGGCGAGACCACCTGAAAGCAAGTTAATCTCATCCCCCTTGATTATTATTGGGTCAATTTCTTTTTTAATGCTATTGTTTGCAGTTTCGGCGTAAGGATCGGGTGCATCTTGAGCATTCACTGGTATCGCTATTAGAAATAACTGAAGAATAAACCAGCCCGCCTTTAAACTAACTTTTTTTAATTTGCCCATATTATCTTTATAATGATATTTATCTATCCTAACTTCACCTATTTTCATCCTTGGCCAAAACTCAAATCTACTATTTTTTGTTCTTTTTTGATTGTAAGCTTATAACAGTTATCGTTTTTGCAACCAAAAGCAAAATTCCAATTTAAATTTAATCATCCTTAGGAACATCATTATCCGTTCTAAAGGGATATGCCGGCAAGTCTGCGCCATTGACCAAGTTTACGTCAGGTTTTCCAGCAAAGGCATATCGCACATATATGGGCTTCTTAATTTTATCATTGTACAGCACTACTGTTTCTCCATCCAACTTTGAATCCGCCACTTGCCAGTGCAATAATTCATCTGCAATCCAAAAGTCTAGAGGTGCTTTTCCATCGATAGTTTTCAAACCTTGTGCATTCTTAAAATGAATTATCAGTGTATTATTTTGTGCCTTAACAACCTTTAGAATGGGGCCTTCTGAAACCACATCCTTATTAAGGGTATGTTTTTCAGCGAGTAGTGCCAATCTAATTCCAATAGGGAGCTTGTCCTTGGGATGCACGTTTTTTTCATCGCCAAGATCAATGGTGTTGACAACATTGGTATTAGGAAGATCCAATACTTTTAATTGCGATTCACGCATCCATGCCCAAGACATGGCGGTAGGACTTTTAGGGTCGATATCCGGGTTGTTGTTAGTGCCTTTACCATAACCTGGAAGCATTACTATGGAGAAGTGCATCTTATTATTTTTCCATTCTTTTCTATAACGCTTGATCCATGATTTAAGAACATCTCCATATTCGTGCATTCCTATAACCCTGTGGTACCAATTGTCCTCTGTTACTTCTGGTACCCCGAAAAAGTAACGCGTATTCCGTTCCCCTTGGTACCAAACCAAGCCTCTACAGGCATAAGGAGCCAATGGCTTCATCATGGCATTATAAAGAATATTGGGTTGCCTACGCATAAAAATATCCTCTTCGTTAGACCAGCCGTTAGGAGAAGAAATTGATGAGATGATTTTAGCTCTAGTTACCGTATCGGCATCAAAAGCCTCCATAATATCTTTAAAATAAGGCAACTCTTTACCCATGTCCCGAGGCATCCATGCTTCAAGGGAAGAACTTCCCCAAGAGGCATGTATTATTCCAATAGGAATGTCTTCAGCTTTTTCAAGAAAGTATGCAAAACCAAATGCAACTGCACTTGTTGGGGGTACATCTGCCCATTTTCCAATAACATTGTCTTCTTCTTTGTAGGAAACGGTTCTCTTCACCTCAAAACTTCTAATGTTTTTTGAAGAAGCCAACAGTGCTTTTGTTTCAAGAACATTGTCTACAGAAAATTGCATGTTTGACTGTCCAGAGCATACCCAAACTTCACCCACTACCACATTGGACAAAACTATTTCCGTATTTCCACTAATAGTCATTTCCCGAGGAATTTTCGAACCTTGCAAGGGACCTAATTCAACCATCCATTTACCATCTTTCCCTGCTTTTGTTGAGGAGGTCTGACCGGCAAATTTTACCGTTATCCTTTCCTTTGGCGCTGCAACTCCCCATACAGGGACCTCCGTGCCACGCTGCAATACCATGTTATTGCAGAATAAACTGGATGGTTCTAATTCCTGCGAACGTGCAATTGATATAGAAAATAATAGAAAAACAAGTTGTACTAAGATGTATGGCTTTTTCGTCATTCTACTAAATTATTGGTTTTATTCCATACTTCCCTCAGGAGTCAATCGTATTTCTTTGAGACTGGCACCTTTCCTATTTCCATCTACCAAAGACACGGTTATGGTATGCTCTCCAGCCTTTTCAAATTTCAAAAGTCCCATTTCATAATAATTGTAGACCTCTGAAGAGTTTTGCTGGTTCTGAACAACATTTCCCTCGTCCGAAGTAATATTCCATACCAAGCGGCCAGATCCTGCATAATTGAGTTCTATTTGGTAGTAACCGGGCTCTTTCACCACTACCTTCCAAGTCACTTTACCCTTATCTGTCCAATCTTGGGCTTGTTCAATATGCTTCCACTCCCCAAATTTTTCCATCCACCTTTTTTCTGTGATGGCAGCACCTTCCGCTGTGGCGAAATCCACAGGAAGTACCGTTGCAAAAATGGGGTCTAGACTGGAGCTGGTATCTACCTCAGGACGGCCATCTACCTCAACCTCTATAATGGAAATCAAGCTTTCTGGACGTTTGGCCGGAAGAATTAATGCGGCCCAATCCCCATCCCTGCTGGTCTCCAATTTTAGCTGTTCTCCGTTTACCCAAAGCTTTGCGGAGGTAATATTATTCTTTAGGCCAGGAAGCCACAATTTACCATCTATAGGCCATTCATAAACGCAGAGGTTCAATTTGCCGTTGGAAGATATGGTAACATCTCCCCAGGGCAACTTTCGCCCCCATGGCGAAGCAGCAGTCTTATAAATTACCTGAGGATATCTACCGATCCACTCTCCCGAAGCTCTTAACGATTCCTGCGCCTCTGACGGAATACTGCCATCAGGTGCGGGCCCAACATTCAACATATAGGTGCCCCCCCGGGCCAGTGTAGAGATTATACTCTTCAAAATGCGTTTAGGGCTCTTCCAATTATGATCGTACCAGGCATATCCCCAAGAGTCATTGGTAACATCTACCGTTTCCCATAGACCCCCAATATTTTTAACGGGAATATTCATATCGCCCAAGGATTTATAATCTCCTAATCCGTGGCCTGCCCTACCAGAAATCATAGCATTGGGTTGATGCTTGCGCACCACATCGACCAATTCTGCTACATATTTCTTCTCCATATTACCCGGAGTATCAAACCAAACCATGGCAATATCCCCATATTCCGTAACTATTTCCTTAACCTGGGGAAGGCACTTATTTTTGAAATAATAGTCGAAGTCCACCTCTTTGCCTTTTTTATTGACCTTGGGACCGCCATTACCCCCCGGAAAGGTCCAGTCCTGATTGTGCGAATAGTAAAATCCAAATCCAAGCCCAAGTTCTTTACAGGCTCTTGCCAGTTCTTTCATAGGGTCTCTGGCAAAGGGAGTGGCCTTTACAATATTGAAATCATTGCTTTTGGAGTCGTACATGGCAAAACCATCATGGTGTTTACTGGTAACGACAATATATTTCATTCCGGCATCTTTAGCCAATTGGGCAATTGCCTTGGCATCAAAATTTACTGGATCGAAGTTTTTTGCCTCCGCCATATATTCGTCAACTGGAATATTGGCCCTTCTAGGATTCATGATCCATTCGCTAATCCCATAATAGGTGCTATCTTTCCATTTGTTGGCAATGTTGGAGTAAATACCCCAATGGATAAACATGGCATAATTGCCATCATCAAATAGGGCTGTTCGGGAAGCGGGGGCATCTGCGCCCAGTGTATTCTGTTCGCCCCACATTTCGTCCATTGATTTGGTTTTGTCATGCTGTGCATGTATAAGGTGTGAAGCCACCAAACTTAGTACAAATACAATTTTTTTCATTTTAATAATAGATGGTAATATTTATAATAATGCAGGTTACCAAGGCCTATCATGTCAAGGATTATTTTTTTGAACTTAGCCATACCAATCCATAGAAAACAAATTTGACCATAGATCAAGTTGTTCCTTTTTCTTTAATACGTGAAAGCAACGAACGGTAATATCCTGTGTAAAAATTTTTGGTTCTGAAGTGTTAATTCCTGTGATTTGAGATTGAGGCACCCAAGACAATGAGGGTGCCACAATAACTTTTGACTAATGGAAAACATCGATTACAATCAAGGTTTACCCAATATAAATTCCCTTTTACAATTTCTCTATATAGACATAATACGCAGGATGTACTTTGTTGTCTTTATCTATAAGTTGCGCTTCCATATCGTATTTACCCGCCGGAATCTTACCAGTAAAGGTTACTTCTTTCTGCCCGTTTTCAATTTTCTCCAATTTCTCCAAGTCGGCAACATACAAATAAGCACTTTCAAAATCTGATTTTACGCTGGCCGGCATAGTCCTATCCAGCTCCACTATTTTTTTCTGTGCCGGGAAAGTTGCGTTAATTGCCAATCCGCTTTCCCTTGGAAATCGGCAGAGGCTAATTTTATATTCCCCATCTTCTACGAATTGCACTTTCCATCTTCCGGTAGCCTGGACTGCACTTGCGGCCCCGTATTGATGCCACATGCCATTAAATTTTCCTGTAAGCATATCGTGTGCAGAAATACGACTAGGGTTTTCTTGTGGAGATCCCACTTTTATATAGGCATATTTTTCATTAACACCTTCATCCATAAAGGATTGCCACCATTTTTCATAACCCAAGGCCAGTTTTTCAACTACTTCGGGATGTTGATCGATAACATTTTTAGTCTGACTCCGATCATTGTTCATATTATATAGTTCAGTTCCGTTTACAAACCTCCAATTGTCATCCATCACAGAGTATTTTCTGTATTTGACCAAGTTTTGCAGTCTTTGGGTATCTATATACAGTGTTCTACTGGCCCAGTTTTCGTCATTGCCATAAAGCAAGGGTTTTAGACTTGTTCCATCCAAAGGTTTCACAGGATTAAAATCCAGTCCCAATACGTCTACAAAAGTTGGCAGCAAATCATAGGCTGCGGCCAATTTGTCTATGTCCTTACCACCGGTAAGTTGACCATCTGGCCAGCGTATAAAGAGGGGCACTCTATGGCCACCTTCATATTCACTTCCTTTTGAACCCCTTAATCCTGCATCGTAAACCTTGTTCCCTCCTGCGGTACCATTATCTGTCATAAAGATCAAAATGGTATTGTCCGCTATCTTCAATTCGTCCAATTTCTTTTGCAACAACTTAAAATTGTCGTCGATATTGGTTATCATCCCGTAAAACCGTTGATACTGCTCCTCAAGGCCCTTGACATTCTTATACATATCCAAGTATTCCTTTGGGAGATTCAATGGTCCATGTGGCGCGTTGGTAGCGATATAACAGAAAAAAGGGTCGTTCTTGTTTTCTTCTATAAAATCCATGGCTTCGGAAAAGAAGACGTCTGTACAGTAACCCTTGTATTTTTGAGTTTGTCCATTGTGCCAGTAGGTATCGTCAAAATAATCGTTCCCCCAATAATCCGGGCCTTGGGTGATTCCACCACCACCATGTCGAACAACTTCATGAAACCCCCTATCTTCCGGACGGTACGGATAATTATCACCTAAATGCCATTTTCCGAACATACCATTTGTGTATCCATTTTGAGCCAATACTTGCGGTAAAATTACCTCATCCTCAAAAAGCAGGGACCGGCCAGTTATAGTGTGAAATACATTTATCCTATTGGTATGTCTTCCGGTCATGATGGCCCCACGGGTGGGGGCACAGGTGGTGGATACATGAAAGTTGGTAAATCGGACCGACTCCTTATAAAACTCATCAATATTGGGAGTTTTTATGTAAGGATTTCCGTAACAACCTAAATCCCCCATCCCCTGGTCATCGGTAATAACAATGATTACATTGGGTTTTTTCTTTACCAAACTTTGGGCATTTAAAGCCAAAGAGGAGGTAAACAAAAATAACAACCCTAATCGTAAACCAAATTTTAGGGAATTATGGGTATGTATTTGGGGAATATCCCCTTGGCTAACATCAATTATTCCCTTTCTGAATAGTTTCAAATTCATTTCTTAATTATTTTAATTTATTTCCTATGTATACCTTTTATCCCTATCCTGGCAAGCCATTGGATTACCAGAACAGAGATTTAAAGAGCCCTAAGGGTTTGTATTATTCACATTTGAATTGTGGAATATTTTAATACCCCGGATTTTGAACAAGATTTTCATTATTACGCAATTCATCCGTAGGAATTGGAAATAATAACTCTCGCTCGGTCAGCTGTGGTCCATAAGCAAATGTATGTCCAACAAAATCCTCAAAGTTGCCCGTCGCCACATTCAAAGCCTTTCTTAAACGGACCATGTCGAACCATGTTACATTTTCGAAGCTTAATTCATGCCATTTCTCTTTCCAAACGGCTTCCCTGAATTGTTCTTTGCTTAGTCCTGAATATTCAAGAAGTTCGGCTCTCCTTCTAATTTTGTTCAATGCCTCTTCGGTATCAGCTGTTGGTCCGGAAATCTCATTCTGGGCTTCGGCATAAATCAAGAGTACCTCGGCATAACGAATTAAATCCCAATTAAGGTCACTGCTGGCCGTTTCAAGGTTGGCTACAATATCAAAATGTTTATATAAAAAGTAACCTCCCAAGACGATGGTTTCGTTCCTATCAAATTTTGAGGTATAGGTCGTGTAATAATATTCCTTTTCTTCAACCCTTTTATCACCGGCCTCATAGGATTGAACAAAATCCTGATTTGCATAAATTGCACCAGTTTGGGCCGAATATGCGGAAATATTCATATTGTACGGGATTATTAATGGCTGCCAATCCGAGGGATCCACAAAAGCTTCATATTGTACCATAAAAATATTCTCCCCAATATTATTCTTTGAGGAATCGTGAAGATCTGCATATGATGGAAATAAACTGTATTGTTCTGAATCGATTACTTCCTTGGATTTATCTGCTGCCTTTTTATGATATTCAGTTCCTTTTTGTAAAGGATAACCTGCCATGGTAAGGTAAACGCTTGACAATAGGGACTTAATGGCACCCATAGTAACTTTTCCCGAGGTGTCATTAAAAGGTAATCCCGAAGACTCTGCCAAGGTTAGATCATCTTCAATTAAAGCATAGATATTCTCAACAGATTCTGGTGAGGCATAAAGATTTTCTGAGCCTAG
This sequence comes from Arenibacter catalasegens, assembly GCF_002909235.1. Classification (GTDB taxonomy): domain Bacteria; phylum Bacteroidota; class Bacteroidia; order Flavobacteriales; family Flavobacteriaceae; genus Arenibacter; species Arenibacter catalasegens. The sequence goes on along the minus strand of NZ_PHQQ01000018.1, from coordinate 17,568 downwards.
ATCAATAGGATCTGTAATTAAAGGAACCTCCCCGAAAATTCTGACTAAGTTATAGTAAAAATAAGCCCTTAAAAACCTTGCCTCACCCAATAGTTTATTTTTCTTTACTTCATCCATAGCAATTTCCGGAATGTTTGCAATCGCCAAATTAGCATTGGCAATTCCTTTATAACTACTATCCCAATACACTTTGCCGTAACCATTATCTGAGGTATTGGTCAAATTTCGAATAATATTGCTGTTATCGGCCTGGCCCAAATCACTATCGGCAAGTCCGGTTGCAAATTCCAACATCAGCCATGGACTACCGCCATATGATCCACCCCTTACAGACCTTAAACTGGAATAGATAGAAAATATAGCAGTCTCCGCATGCTCTGCTGTCTTAAAATAGCTTTCGGCCGTAATATTGGATGGATCTGTTTCCTCAAGAAAATCGGAACAACTTATAGTGATGAAAAGTGAAATTGCTGTTAGCATTAACCCAATTCTAGATTTTATAATATTTTTCATTTTTGTCATTTTTTAATTAGAATGTTGCATTCAACCCAATCATAAAAACTCTAGGCTTGGGGTATTGATCAAAATTAACCTCTCCTTGTCCAAAAGTATTGTCACTTGTTTGCACCTCAGGATCATAACCTTGATATTTTGTGCTCACGAAGAAGTTTTGTGCTGAAGTGTATATCTTCAGCCTGCTCAATCGCAATTTTTCCACAATTTCAGAGGAGAAATTGTAACCTAACAAAAGGTTTCTGCCCCGAATGAAAGACCCATCCTGAATCATGTGGGAAGTGTCCAAGTTATCATAGCCGGCCGATACTGGTCTCCACTGGGCTATTGGCGTATCTTGATTATCTGGTGTCCAACCGTTCAAAACCGTGGATAAGCTATTTGCAATCCCTTGACGGTTTTCTTGTGGTCTTGTAGTAATGTACATAATGTCGTTACCGTATTGGAATTGTAAATCGATCAATAATTCAAAATTCTTATAACGGAACGTATTGATCAAACTACCGTATCCATCCGGTATACCTTTTCCAATAATTGTTCGGTCCGCCTGATTGATTACGCCGTCATTATTCCTATCCTCTATTTTCACGTCTCCCGGCAATCTGAAATATTTTGCGGCTTCTGCCTCTTCATCCGTACCCCAGGTACCCAAGTGAACCAATCCAAAGAATGAACCCACAGGTTCACCTTCCCTGATTATAGTCCTACTGGAAAATATATCACTACCTCCAGAAAGGGCCACAACTTTATTTCTATTCATGGCGATATTAAAATCGGTTTCCCATGAGAAATCCGTGTTCATTATATTCTTTGTATTCAAAGAAAATTCAAATCCCTTATTTTCCATACTGCCTATGTTGCGGAATACGGAAGCATAACCACTACTGGTCGGCACCGGAGAATTCAAAAGCATGTCGGTGGTCAATTTTCGGTAGACATCGGCCTCCATGGAAACTCTTCCATTAAAAAGACCTAACTCAACTCCAGCATCTACCTGCCCTGTCTTCTCCCATTGCAGGTTTGGGTTGGCCAACCTGTCTATTCCTATCCCATTTACAATGGCATCATTAACTACATAAGCATAGTTCCCAAGTCCTGAAAGTGACCCATAGGCCGGAATTTCTGAGTTACCTGTAACCCCGTAGCTTGTACGCAATTTAAGATTGGAAATTACTGGGGAATCCTTGATAAAATCTTCCTCGGAAACCTTCCAGGCCAATGCCGCAGAAGGAAAGAAGGCATATTTATTAGTGGCCCCAAACTTTGAGGATCCATCAACACGGCCAGTAACCGTAAGTAGATATTTATTAAGTAGGCCATAGTTGATTCTTCCGAAATAAGAATTTAAACCATACGCAAAAGCGCTGGAACTAGGAGTCCTAACCACAGAGCCTGCACCTAAATTGTCGAAGCTGAAAAAATCATCCGAAAAATTTTGAGAACCAGCACTGAAATTGGAACTGTTAACATGTTGCCATGAAATACCCAATAGACCAGTGAAGGAATGAATTTCGCCTATATTCTTCTGGTAGGTCAAATAATTTTCAAATTGCCATGACAAATACTCGTTCAATGATCTGGTGGCATATCCATTTGTGTTTGTACCAATAAAACTTAGTTCTCGACCGGCATATTCATTAACTTTTTGGTCGATACTATTAATCCCTAAAGAAGTTCTTAGATCCAATCCTTTGGCCAAAGTAACATTGGCGAATATATTTCCGAGGACGGTATTGGTTTTCAGGTATCTCTTATAATCCTCTGCGACCCTTACCGGGTTGGGACCTCCTTCCATGCCGGGGTAATCTGCATTGCTTGCCCAAGTTCCATCGGGATATTTTACTGGAATGATAGGAATATTTTCTATCATATTTCTCCCGACCCAAGAACCGTGAATAACTCTTTCGGTTTGATTATTATAACTAAGACTACCACCAACTTTTAACCAATCTCTAATGTTGGAGTCGAACACAAAACGTCCGGAATATCGTTTAAGCCACGAATCCTTCATAATTCCCTCTTCGTTCATATAGCCTAGAAAGGCTCCATAACTGCCGTTCTCGTTTCCTCCTGTAAAGGACAGTTGGTGATTCTGCGTAAAGGCCGGCCTGGTAACTTCATCCTGCCAGTCCGTATCGTAAATTGGATCACCATTAGAATCGAACAATCTTGGATCGTTCCTTTTTAGTGCGGGATCGGTATATTTACCGTTTGCAAAGCCTACGGCATCATATTTTTCTGCGTTCTGGTAGGCAACCTCCTCGATCATTAAAAATTCTTCTGAATTAAGTACACCGACTTTTTTAGAGAGTGTGCCCAAACTATAGTAGGTGTCATATGAGATACTACCGCCTGATTTACTTCCTCTCTTGGTGGTAACCAAAACAACACCATTGGCTCCCCTCGAGCCATAAATAGCTGTGGCCGATGCATCTTTTAGCACTTCAACAGAAGCAATATCATTAGGGTTAATATAATCTATAGGGGTGCTGTTGTCTGCCAGACCGGTGGAAACCAGAATGACTCCGTCTACTACGTACAATGGGTCGTTCGCCAAACTTACAGAGGAGTTTCCACGGATTCTTATGTTCGACTTCCCTCCTGGTCTACCGGAATTGATCGAAACGCTTACTCCTGGCATTTTACCCGATAAGGATTGTGTAAGCGAAGCAGCTGGGCGTTCCTGAAGTTCTTCAGCGGAAACCGAACCCACAGCACCCGTCAGGTCGCTTTTCTTTTGTGTTCCGTACCCTATAAGCACAACTTCGTCCAATCCTGCAGCACTTTCTTCCAGCTTAACAGAAATAGTAGTTTGTCCATTCAGGGGAATTTCTTTGGTGGCATATCCAATATAGGAAATTACCAATGTCCCATTATTATCGGCTACCTCAATTGAGAAATTACCATCAAAATCGGCCGTAACACCATTCGTGGTACCTTTTTCAACGATGTTGGCCCCTGGCAAGGGAACACCATCTGCATCCGTTATGTTACCATTTATCTGTGTTTGCTGTTCAATGCCAATTATAATTGAATCTGCAGGCACAAAAAACCTATTTACATCCGTTTTGGCATTAGCAAGGAACATGACCATGGAACATACAAAGGTGGTCCATAGTACCTTTTGCGCGGGTTTAAAACCACACACTGGTTCATTTTTTCTTTTCATTTTAAGTTTTTTTAGTTATTCAAGAAATCTTGTTGGTTTTAACTTTTCCGTGACCATAGTTGTTGTTTTATAAGTCAATGGAATCTTTAATTGCTCCATGAATTTTTAAATAAACCAACCGAGGTCATCGTCTGAGTTTAACCAAATATACCTAACTAGCTTGCCGTACATCTTGCTCATATCGACCAATCATTTGCTCAAAACTTGCATTACAGAACAACAAGATTTAAATTATTGATTTCAAGACATTTATAAATATATTATCGCTTATATATCCTGTCGAAAAGGCAATAATTTCTTCATTTAGATGAGATTAGCATTGAGAATTGACCCTATTTAGGCTATAATAACCTGCTCGGAAAGGACTACTATGACTCCGTTTAATGGCATAGATTTTTGTAGGGGGCAGCTTTCAAGAGTTTTAGAATCACAGAATTTCCAAAACCTTGTAAACTAATTAGGTCCAATTTTTTATTTTGAAAATTCAGAGGGAGAGACCCCATGTAGTTTTTTAAAAGCTGTGGAAAAATAGGAATTGGATTCGATACCAATTTGATACATTACCTCGGCTACGTTATAGCCTTCATTAAGGCTTAGGAGTTCTGCTGCCCTTTGCAATCTAAAATTTCTTAAATAGCCATTTGGAGCCTGTCCCGTAAGTTGTTTAAGACGACGGTAAAAGTGCGAGGTACTAAGTCCTATTTCCAGGGCGAGCTCTTCAACGCCAAAATTGGAATCCGAAATATTCTTTTCCATTATGACAATGGTACCACTCAAAAATTCCTTGTCCCTGGTTGAAATTCCGATGGCATCCTTGGGAAGCTTGCTATTCTTTGAAAAATATTCCCTTAAACGTTCTTTGGTCTGAATCAATTTTTCGATCCTTAGCTCTAGATGTCTTAATGAAAAGGGTTTGCCTATGTACTCATCGGCACCGAATTCGAGTCCCTTGATCATATCTTCGTGCTCGTTCAATGCCGTTAAGAGCAACACGTGAATATGGCTTAGATCGGGATCGGATTTTATTTTCTCGCACATTTCGAAGCCGTCCATCTCGGGCATCATTACATCGCTAATGACCAGGTCGGGTTCGTTGCCTTTTATTTTTTCCAACCCTTCAATCCCATTGTTAGCCACTTCAATATTATATTTTTCCGACAAAGTGCCCTTTAAAAAGGTCTGTACATCCACTTCGTTCTCTACTAGTAAAATTGAATATTTCTTTTTGGTGCTATTATCCGTTGGCAGGGTAATGTTTGCATCAGTAATATTAGAGGACAGGGGAATCCAGTCATCCACAAAGGACTTTTTGGAAGAATCAATTTCTTCCTCATCGTATCCCTTTATCGATTGGGAAGGTAGTAAAACCGAAAAGCGGGTTTCTACCCCAGGGTTGCTCTTTGCAGAAATCTTACCATCGAGTAGATTGACCAACGATTTGCAAAATGACAGACCGATTCCACCGCCGCTTACTTTATCGGTCCTATTTCCCAATTGATAAAACCTTTCGAAGATATTTTCTAAATCTTCTTCAGGTATTCCCTTGCCACTATCTACCACATCAATATATATCATTTTTTGCCCTGACTCGTATTCTATTTTTGATTCGATGCCAATAGTGCCAAAGGGTGGTGTATTCTTAAAGGAGTTAGAAAGTAGATTGAAGATAATACGTTCAGTTTTTTCTACATCGATAATAACTTCTTCGTCAGGGGAGCTTATTTTATGACTAAAATTGATATCCTTTTCAATGGCGTAATTTTCGAATGCCTCAATAGTAGGGTTAATAAATGCGCCTAAAGTGTCTTTCCTTAAATTTAATTTCAGTCTCCCTTGTTCCGCTTGTTGAAACGTAATCAATTGGTCTGCCAAGCTTAAAAGTCTTTTGGTGTTTTTCTGGATCAACGCTAAATATTTGTTGTTTTCGGGATCTGTGTTTTTTGTGACCAATCGCTCCAAAGGACCAGCAATCAATGTAAGTGGCGTTCTAAATTCATGGGACATATTGGTGAAATACTGAAATTTTCCCTGATTGATGGTGTGCACCCTTTCTTTGTCCAATTCTTCAAATTTCAACCGTTGTTTTAATTTCTCATGTCGCGAAAAATAGAAAACTATCCCGATACCGATACCCACTGTAAGCAATGAAAAAAGCAGATAACTCCACCATGTCAGGTACCAAGGGGGCAATATTTTAAGGTTCAACGTTTTGGTCTCGGTACTCCAAATTCCATCGCCGTTGGCCGACCTTACCATGAACACATAACTCCTGGCGGGCAAATTTGTATAGGTAACGGTGGTTTTGCCTTCGTTGACGGTTACCCAATCCTCATTAAAACCCTCAAGTTTATACGCAACCTTATTTTTGGAAGGAGTAGATGTGTGCTCCACGGCCAGATCAAAAGCAACAAATTGTTCCTTTTGGCTTACTTCTATGCTTGTCGTCTCTGAAATGGATTTCTCTAGAATTACCCTATTATTTAGTTTTTCCCCAATTCTTACCCGCTCATTGTTTACTAAAAGGTCTGTAATCAAAACCTTGGGAGGTTGATCGTTCAGTTTAATGTCTTCGGGCCTAAAAATCGTTAGCCCATTTAATCCGCCAAAATAAAAATATCCCGAATTGCCCTTAAAAAAAGCCCCTTGTCTAAAATTATTATGGGGGAGGCCATCACGTACGTCAAATACATCAATGGTGCTGTCTTTGGGATCAAATCTCAATAATCCCATATCAGAACTTAACCATAAATAGTTGTTCCCCTCTGGCAAAATACCGTAGATGGCATCATCTGGGAGCACGTCATTTTTACGGTAAAACTCTATCTTAGAAGGTTTCCCTGAACTATCTATAGTTATTTTGTTCAGTCCGCCACCAAATGTACCTACCCAGATATTTCCATTGTTATCATCATATAGGGAGAAAACATTTTCATAACTCAATCTTAATTCGTTATTCTTGTCATCTGAAAAAGTTCGGAGGATTTCAATTTCGTTACCATCATAACTCGCATATATCAACCCTTTTTTGGTTCCGATCCATAATGAACCATCGCCCCTCTTTAAAAGCGTATGGCCAACTCCATTTTCCAGGGAAATAACTGACTTTACCTCGATATTTGGGTTTTTGTAACTATCAATTATAGGCCATGGGTTTTTAACAACTGTCAACTGACTTCCCACTAGAAGAACATCATTTTCTCCCACTTGACAGATATTTCGAATCTCCTTATTGAAAAGTTGGATGCCATCCTTGGCCAATGTTACTTTTTTAAATTGGTCATTTGAAGGATTATAAACAACTAGTGAATTGTCCGTGCCAAACCAAAAATATCCTTTATTATCCTCATAAATGCTACGGACAATATCCAAATCTGAAATAGGAAATCTATTTTCCAAGTTTTCAAACTGAAGCGAATTGAAGGTTTGATCATTTACGGTAGTGGTACTTCTGAAAAGTGGGTTGTTGTAACCGGACAACCATAATCTTCCCTTTGTATCTTCAAGTATCGCCGTTAATAAATTATCTGCCAAGGACTGCTTGTCATAGGGGTTGTTGGAGTAACTTATAAATTGTTTCTGAGTAAGATCTAACTTATTTATTCCACCTTGTGCCGTACCCACCCACAACACATTGAAATCATCTTGAAAAAGGGCATTGATATTTTGACTGCTTAAACCAAAAGTGTTGAGGGGGTCGTAGGAAAAGTGTTGAAAACTGCCTTCATCTTCTAAATATTTAAAGAGGCCGTTATCCGTTGTACCAATCCAAACACTACCAGAATGGTCTTCATATATAACGTCTACAATGATGGCGGAGCTGGTGGGGTTTATTTTTTTATCAATATTAAAACTAGATATAATATGAGCTTTATCCCCGTCCAGGGTGGCCTTAGACAACCCTCTTTCAGTTCCGATCCAAAAGATATTATTTCTATTTATAAGGGATGTAATAGCCTCGTTTTCCAAAGCCTTAAATTGAGTCAAGGATTTCATTTCCAGATCATCGCCTAACGACTTACCTCTTAGCGATAAATTCCACAAACCCATGGAGGTAGCCAAAACCATTAAATTATTATCCCTAAAACTAAAATCGTTTATGTTCGGAATGTCCCTTTGGGATTTTAGGATATTATCGGAAACCTTGAAAACTCCATTATCCAAATCAGTAAGTTCGCAAACAAATAGTTGATTTTCACCGGAAAACCAGATTTTGCCATCGCGTCCAGAACCGATCTTACTAATACTGATCTTTCGATTTAGTGGAACCGTCAGGAATTTTTCGAGTGTTGGAATATAAACATTAAGCCCTACATTGGTGCCGATCCATAATAATCCCTGATCATCATTGAATAATTTCTTAATGTCATTGCTAAGGATATTTCCGTTGATGTTGGTTTGGGTAGTATAGGTTTTAAAGTCGTAACCATCATACCTAATTAGTCCATTTGGGGTGCCATACCATAAAAATCCGTACCGATCTTGTTCAATGGCATTGATTGTATTTTGGTTAAATCCTTCTTTATTGGAAAATCTTTCAAACTTTTGGGAATACAAGGAGAATTGGGCCGTAAGTGTCAGAACTACGATTCCCAAAAAATTAAGCATAACTCTTTGTTTTCTATATCCTTTCATACCCTTGGTTCAAATCAAGAATTAGTATATCGGAATTCATCCTTTGGTTGGCTATAGTTAATTATAACAATACAAATTTATACTTTACACTATGAATGGGAAGTTTTTTTTTATCTTCCTGGCAATATGCTCCAACCCAGCTTAACAACAACATCAAAATTAAAGTAACTATTCCAACAAAGTACTGGCAAAAAGGAATGCGATGGGTTTGTTCACTAGAAACCTTTTTTTTTAGAAAAAACTAAGCAGTATAAGGATAATATTTCCGGGATTATGAAGAACCATATTATTGTTACTTCTCAAGGTATTTTGGTTTCACATTTAAACAATACTCTTAAACACTTATACTAAAACTGAGCGAAGTTGGCATTGAAGACTTACCCAGATTTAGTGGTTAGAACGCTTCAATAGGTGAAATAATTCAAAATTTAACCGCGCAAAACACCAAAGTTCCCAACTGTTTTGCAGTGACAGTAGATGCCTACGATGCTTTCATTGACGAAAACAATTTGAAGGGAAAATCAATGCGGCATTGGATGGTTGGTATACCACGGATATTATTCAACTTCGTAAAATGGGGTCCAACATTAGAAAATTGATTTCCAATGGCAAATTTCCTGTTTCGGTTGAGAAGTTGATCTTGGAATCCTATTATGTCCTGTCCGAGGATTACGATCAAAAAGCTACGGATATAGTCGTGCATTCCTCGGCCACAGCAAGGGGTCTACCGGACGCTTCCTTTGCAGGACGGCAATCCACTTATCTGAACATTTGAGGTGGAGAAATGCTGTTGACGCCATAAGAAGTTGTTTTGCATCCTTGTATACGGACCGTACCATTTCGTATCGTTCTTCCCGAGGTTTTAATCAATTTTTCATAAAATTATCGGTTTGTGTCCAAAAAATGGTACGCTCGGATCTGGGCACTTCAAGCGTAGCTTTTTCCACCAGACAGTTCGGGGCAGTTCCCAAAGATGAATTTTCAGGCTCCGCGCTTCAACGCAAGAAAAAATAACCCGATAAGGATAAGCCCAAACCAAAATCAAAAAAGGATGATGGAAAAATAAAACTACGTTCCCTCTCTAGGCGTTCAAAGCAAAAAATAAAGAAGAAAATTAATTGCTTTACCCAATGCCATAAGAAAATGAGTTTTGTAACCCTGACTTTTCTGAACAAAGTTGAAGACAAACAGGGTATTGACGTACTCCGGAAATTCTTGGACAACGTAAAAAAACGTGACAATAAATTTGAATATGTGTGGGTAGCGGAAAGACAAACAAAAAACACAGAATTTGAGGGCAATATTCATTTCCATATCGTTTCCAATAAATATTGGAAGGATATATAGGAAGTCATGGACAATATGATTCAACAGGGATTTTCACAACAATTCCTGCCATAGCTTCTGGATTAATGGGTATTTTAATAGGCCATATGCTAGAAAGAAAAGATATTGAAATTGAAGTGAAACTCATTTGGATGTTTATAATTGCATGTACATTTCTCATGCTAGGTTGGGCATTTAGCTATGAATTTCCAATGATAACAAGATTGTGGATATCATCCTACGTGTTATTTACTTCCGGTATAGCTGTAATTTGTTTTGCTACCTCCTTTTGGTTTCTAGATGTTCAAAAATATCCAAAGGGAATAAAACCTTTTATTGCTTTTGGCACCAATGCTTTGACAGCTTATTTTGTGGCAGGTATTTTTGGTCAGTTAATAACCAGAAATCAATTTATTTCATTTAATAGTGGTAAAATTAGTCCCAAAGAATGGTTGTTTAATGAGGTTCATACTTCAGTGTTCAACCCATATAATGCCTCTTTTGCATATTTAATATTAAATACATTACTGATTCTTATTTGGTATATGTACAAGAGGAATAAATTCATCAAGGTTTAAGTAAACTGTAGGAATTTATGAAAAACAATATGGTTTAGCATTTTTCAAACGGTATTTATTATAGCTAGTTTGTCAGAGTGTAGTTTAAACTAAACGCCTTAATTCATCTCGCTTTAGTTTCTAAAAATCTTTGTCCTTCTTAAATTGTAGCCTTCCCTAATTGAACTATTTCCTGTTCTTCAATAGGAATTTGTTCCACAAAAAAAGTCCTAGCTTTCGCTAAGACTTTTCGATACCACTTCGTGGAACCACCTGGGTTATCTCGCAGTGCTCGTGGACCAGGAATTGCCCCTAAGGCAAATAGAAACCCACGCTTTGGACGAGGCCTCAGCGTTATTACTTTAAGTAGCCATTTATGAGATAGTCCTTGGAACTGAGTCATCATACTAAATCAGTTCCTTAGAATCCCTGCCCGTCCAGTCAGGCGGGTATGAAAAAAGGGTCAGACTTTAGATAAAAGTCCAACCCCTGTTATTTTTAACTTACACAGTTGGCGGGATAGTCCCTTTTAAAACTAAGGCAGTTTGACTGCATCTATCTTTCCCGCTCCTATGACAGATTAACGTCAATTCTATTGTTTTGACAATATCATATTTTTAATACTATTTTTTACTTTGATTTTCATCTATAGTTTTTTTGTCAATATCAAAAGTCTTATTCTTGACACTGGTACCACCAGTTGGATTAGTGGGGTTTGATTGTTCTACTTTTCTATTAAATTTTCTTTTATCCTGTGTAACTCCCATAATTTTTGTTTTTAAGGTTCATATTCAATGTAATGGCTAGGCCTTCGAATATCTAATTAATACAGCTAAACCTTTGTTAAATCGTTTATTTTAAGATATTTATCACTCCTAGACAGCATTGAAACTTCCTCCCCGTATTCTATTGAACAAACCAAATAAAATAAGCCCTAATTGATTTTTTTCAATTTAAATTCTATATCTTATAGATAAGATTGTTTTATATCAAAAATATGCTATAGATCTTTTGCCTTATAGCATTTGTCCTCATCCTAGTCTCCCCTTGTCCGATTTAATTGTAAAGTATATCCCATTAATTTAAAATATCATTAAATGAAACCACTGAATGTTGCACAAAAACTTATTAGCTCCCATCTTGTAGTTGGAAAGATGACTCCAGGTTCGGAAATTGGTTTAAAAATTGACCAGGCACTGTTGCAGGACGCTACAGGAACATTGGTACAGTTGGAATTGGAGGCGATGGGACTTGATCGAGCCAAAACTGAGGTAGCGGTTCAATATGTTGATCACAATCTCTTACAAACCGATTTTAAGAATGCGGACGACCACCTTTTTCTGTATTCAGCTGCACAGAAATTTGGACTATGGTATAGTAGACCGGGCAATGGCGTAAGTCATCCAGTGCATATGGAACGTTTTGGAGTTCCCGGAAAGACCCTAGTAGGTTCCGATAGCCATAGCTGTGCAGCGGGATCTCTTGGAATGCTGGCCATCGGCACAGGGGGATTGGATGTGGCGGCTGCCATAGCCGGGCAGCCTTATTTTGTTAAGATGCCAAAGATTATGGGTGTCAAACTAGTTGGAAAACTTCAAGATTGGGTAAGTGCAAAGGATATCATATTAGAAATGCTGCGCCGATTTGATGTAAAAGGGGGAAAAGGCAAGATTATTGAGTATTATGGTGACGGATTGAAAAATTTAAGTGCTATGGACAGGCACGTAATCGCGAATATGGGAGCTGAGCTTGGGGCTACGACAACGGTCTTTCCAAGTGACCAAGAAACATTGCGTTTTCTGAAATCACAAGGAAGGGAAAATGATTGGATGGAAATCATTGCTGATGAAGGGTGTTCCTACGATCTAGAGCATGAGATAGTGCTTGACGAAATCGTACCCTTGATCGCTTTACCAACCAGCCCCGGAAATGTAGTTCCCGTATCAGAAGTAGAAGGCAAAAAAATTAGTCAAGTCGTTATTGGTTCTTCTGCCAATCCTGGACTTCGGGATTTTTGGATGGTAGGAGCTATTGTTAAAGATAGGTCTATCCATCCTGAGGTATCCTTTGATGTCAATCCCACTTCAAGACAGATTATCCAGAACATGATCAAGAATAAAACATTTGCTAACCTGATCAAAGCAGGCGCTCGATTTCATCAATCTGGATGCATGGGTTGTATTGGAATGGGCCAAGCTCCGGCAAGTAATACGATCAGTCTGCGTACCATGCCACGTAATTTCCCCGACCGTTCGGGAACAAAGGACGATCAGGTTTACCTATGTAGTCCTGAGACCGCCGCTGCTTCAGCGTTGACCGGAAAAATTACTGATCCAAGAAATCTTGAAAAAATGTTCGGAATGAAATATCCAAAATACGAATCCCCTGATTTGGAAATCATCAATATTGATATGCTAGTACCGCCAACCAAGGACAATGCCGAGGTTAAACTCAAAAAAGGTCCTAATATAAAATCGTTGCCCGTAATGGAAAAGTTGAAATCTGAATATACAGTCCCCGTACTTTTAAAAATGGGAGATAATGTTTCAACCGACGAGATATTGAAGGCCGGTGCGGAAGTACTGCCATTTCGAAGTAATATTCCCGAAATAAGTAAGTTCTCCTATTCCGTAATAGATGAAAATTTTTATGATAGGGCCTTGGATGCCAAAGAAAAATATGGTGGCCATATAGTAGTAGCAGGAGAGAATTATGCACAGGGAAGTAGCAGGGAACATGCTGCAATCGCCCCTAAGTATTTGGGGCAAATAGCTGTCATAGCCAAGGATTATGCCCGAATCGCATGGCAAAATCTTATTAATTTCGGAATTCTTCCACTGGAATTTGCAAATCCAGACGACTACATGCTTATCGAACAGGGTGCGCTCGTTGAATTCAAGAACTTGAGGGAAAACATAGTAAATAACCGCCCGATTGAGCTAAAGGTCAAAAATAAAAATCATGAAACAAGTATATTAACAAAACATAGCTTGAGCGATCGGCAAATAGCGTTATTATTGAAAGGTGGGGTCATCAACGATTTCAAAGAAAAACTTACTTCATCGAAAAGTTGACCCACCTTGGCCAGACTTCAAATAGTCAAAAAAATATGGGCATAATTAATGGATTCAAGAGTTGTCTTCGATAATTGCACTTGCAGCGTTGGCCTTTACCGAAGCTATTCCTGTCTCCATGGCGGAAGTGGCTGAGTACATTTCACTTGTTCCGATTACTTGTCCATTAGAAGCTTTTAGGTTAAAGTAAGGACTGCCGTCCGAAGCCGTATTTCTTTTAAACATATTATCATCTCGGGAATCTCCCTACCAAAAGCAAACAAGCCTTCATATTGAGCAAACAAGAAGGCCTTACCAATATAGAAATCGCAGAGTACTTAAATATTTCTGAGAAATCTGTTGAGGGCCATATTACCTAGGCTTTTACCACTTTGCGCAAATCCCTTGACGGTAAAATGAAAGGAGTTTTCCTTTTGCTTTTTGGACTGGACGTAAATCTTAAATCTTAATTTCGTAGATACGTTGTCCTCAATGTTGTCTCTTTTGAAAACAAAAAATCCGTATATTACTGATTAACAGATATCTACGAATTGTATTTGTAGTCCCCCATAGCTTACCGCCTTCTGCGGCATAGACTTCTCTCCCAGATTTTGTTCCACAAAAAAAGTCCTAGCTTTCGCTAGGACTTTTTGTTTCCACTTTGTGGTCCCACCTGGGTTAGCTCGCAGTGCTCGTGGACCAGGAATGCCCCCTACTGCAAATTGAAAACCACACTTCGCTGGCGCGAACCAATTTTTTCATTTCCTGTTGAAAGCTCGGGCAAGCCCAGCTTTCTTCCCGGAAATGAAAAACCCACGCTTTGGGCGTGGGTTTTCTGCTTGATGTGGTCCCACCTGGACCCCCGATAATTTGATTCTATTTTACTCTATTTTATTATATATTAGCCTTTTAAGCCCTATAAATAGGAGGTTTTGCAACAAGCCGAAACAAGCTAAAATCAAACCAAATTAAAATTATTCGTCCCCGCATTCGTCCCCTATTATAATTTTTTACATATATTTGTTTCATGGCAAAAGCAAAATTTATACTCAAAGAACCTACCTCAAAAATAGAAACATTGGTCTATATGTTTTATAATTATCAATACAAGAGGTTTAAATATTCGACAGGGGAGAAGATAAATCCCAAATTTTGGAATCCAAAAGCACAAAGGGCAAAAGAATCAAAACAGTTTAAAGAATATCCCGAATTTAACTCTCGTTTGGACAAATTAGAAAATGGCATAAATAATGCCTTTCGAAGATTACTTAACGATGGGATACAGCCCAACAATGATATTATAAAAAAAGCTCTGGAAGCAGAATTATCAGGCAATATTTTACAGGCCAATAAAATGACCTTTTTTGAATTTATTAAGGGCTATATTGAAGAGAGTAAATTAAATAAGAAGTCAGGTACAATCAAAGTCTACAATACAACTTTCAAGTATCTAAAAGAATATGCTACAAAAATAAACAAGAGTGTAGATTTTGAATCTATCACATTGGAGTTTTATAATCAGTATACAGCATATTTGGCTGTTGATTCCAATCTTTCGGCCAATACCGTTGGCAAACATATAAAGACAATTAAATCCTTTATGAACGAAGCTACTGAAAGAGGTTATAATGTAAACCTAGAATTTAAGAAGCGAAAATTTAAGACCTTAAGGGAAGAAGCGGACACTATTTATTTAAACATTGATGAATTAAAAGCAATGGAAAAAATAGGTTTATCCTCTAGCCCAAGACTAGAAAAAGTAAGGGATTTATTTTTAATTGGATGTTATACAGGATTAAGGTTTTCTGACTTTACACAGATTAAACCTGAAAATATTGTTTCCGATAAATCCATGCTTCAAATAAGAACACAAAAAACAGGAGAAAGGGTTTCTATTCCACTACATCCAACTGTAAAAAACATCCTGAAGAAATACAATAATATTCTTCCTAGTGCGTATACTAATCAGGTTATGAACAGATATATTAAAGATGTCGCAAGTTTAGCACAATTAAAGAGTGAAGTAGAAACAACCATAACTAAAGGGGGTGCCATGAAAAAAGAGGCTGTCAAAAAATTCAATTTAGTTACAACACATACGGCAAGAAGAAGTTTTGCTACCAATTTATTTTTGGCAGATATCCCCGCGATTTCTATAATGAAGATAACAGGACATAAAACAGAACGTTCTTTTATGCAATATATCCGGGTAACGCAGGAACAAAACGCAGATAAATTATTAAACCATCCATTTTTCAATTAATGAAAGCACGAACGCTCCAAGAATTACAGGAAATCTTCAATATTAGATATGAGAAAATCAAGAATAAGAGTCTCTTAATTGAAGATGAACTAAAACAGATTGATGAATTTTTTAAAACAGAAGGAAAAAATATTTATAGACCTGATATAGTTGACTTTTTAACTAATAATGATATTGTCCCTAATACTGTATTCAATACACATTGGATTTACCCACCCACTGGTTATTTTCCTTATTTCAAATACTATTATGAAGGATATTTATATGAAGAAATAGAACATCAACTTTCAGATGGCAAAGCAACCAACAATAATACCCAGGAAGAAATAGACAGTTATTTAGAAGGTTTGAAACCTGTAAGATTACAAGCATTTGAACTCGCTAAATATACTATTTGGTTAAAAGAATTGAAGATTGGTCCTACTCTAAAAGCATCAATTAGTAAATCGGATTTATCATTAAAACAAAGAATCCTTGTCCTTCATTATTTGGGTTTGGATTTCAACAAATACAATCAAACGGCCTTGGGAGACGTATTGAGTTTAGTCATTGATAAAAACGATTCCAACACAAGAACTGCTATAAATGAACTGTTATCCGCTAAAAACGAGAACAAAATAAAATCAAATGAAAATCTTCTTAAAATGCTGGAAGTGTTTGATAACAAGGTTTATACAAACATAAAATTGAAAATAAATAACGACCTTGAAAAATTTGGGGTACCTGATTGAGGTTACCACAATCAAAAATTTGCATCCATCGTAATTCATATTTGCTCCATTATTAATCAAATGAAATTAAATAATGGCAAAATTAATGTTGAGTACTTTGGAACTTTCCGACATCAAAAAAATAGTTGAGGAAGTTATTGAAAACAAGTTAAAGAACTTTAACCCACAACCTGAAAAGGAAGGGCTAAAACTCTTATCAAGAAAAGATACGGCCAAACTTCTCTGTATCTCCTTACCTACTCTTCACGATTGGACAAAAACAGGAATAGTCAAAGCCCACAGAATAGGGAACAGAGTTCTCTATAAACTGGAAGAGGTGAACGGTGCTTTGAACATGATTCAAACATCCAAAAATGGAAGGGGGCCAAAATGCTAAAAAAGAAAAATGATTACTCCGTTATCGTATTCTTTGAGAAAGGAATTAAACCCAAAAAATGGAACTATGTCCATAAACTCAATGGCTTTTCAATGTTCCTAAAAAAGAGCCATCCAACTTGGCAGTACATAAACGTTTACAACAGGCGTTCGGGTGCTTTCATGAGAAGAATCCAAAGGGACAGTTTCATTCCTCCATTCATCACCGAGTAGTTTTCTTTTTTTTTAACCTTTAAAAAGTAGCACCTTTAATAATTGGCCTTTTACTGGTTTTAATAGAAACCCCAGCTAATATCTTCAACTACCTTATCCCAGTAGCTAGTATTCCCGCGAACTCCGCTAATCCTTGCTGTCACATCGTCCTACCCTTCAAGAAGTACACATTTTACCTCCCTTAAACCTTCTCTGTCCATATCATTTAAATTGATACAAACTTAGAAATTTTCCAAATTGTCCAACTTCCACTTTATCCGCACTGCCATAATTTTGACAATTTTGAAAACTACCGATTATTAGTTTATAGCAGAAAATACATCATCAAGACGTGTCCTTGTTCTAGCATAATGAAAACATGGACCGCAAATCTATGTTCCTATTACTTGCCCGTGCATTGATAGATATATGACAAGGCACATTACCCCATTATGTCCCTATTTGGAGCCTAAATAAGGACGTCTCCCAATTGGAACCAAATACTTATCTGTACGGGCATTTTCCCCCCGTCCCCGATGAAACAACCTACCCTCCTTAATTTTTGCCCCTATCGTTTTAAAGTTGCCCCAAGCTTAAGCGTAAAAAAAATAGAAAAGAGTGGTGACATTTATTGCAAAAAACGGTCATAGTATACCACCCTGGCCGGATTAAAGTGAGCCACCCTCGCCGGGTGAAAGTGAACCACCTTCGCCGGATGAAAGTGAACCACTAAGAAAGTCGATTCTATTTGTAAAAA
>NZ_PHQQ01000017.1 GCF_002909235.1 Arenibacter catalasegens | reverse complement strand
CTGTCAGTTCCAAATATCGGGATAGTTCTATGACTAAGGCTATCGCTGGATCGCTGACAGGTTTTCAATTATATGACTTTTTTAGATTTAAAAATAATAATTCAAACCTAAGGTAGTTATCGGGAGGCATTAGTTCAATGTCCAATGTTTAAAAGTTGAAAGTCGTCACTTCGAGTGGTTTTGCATAACGAAGTGGAGCAAAAATGTATCGAGAAGTAAATAAGGCAAACCAAACTTGTTCTCGACACTAAATGACTATAGGCATTTAACTCGAACTGACGATAGAATTAAACTCGTCATTGCGAGAGCAGCAAAGCAAACTGTTTATTCTTGATTTGAAAAAGCTTCGTGGCTATATCCCCTCGCAGTAACGAATCCTTGCTAAAGCCCACCCTTGGGTCAAAGTGACTTTAACGAAGTGATTACCTTGTCACTGCAATTTGTCTTCCCATTGTTGGACTTTTGATAGAATTAAGGAATGCCCTCTGCATTTAACCCTATCCAAATCTTTAAGTTGAACTTATTTTAACTGTTAAAGTGGAATTCTATGATAATTTGGTATAATTATAATTGATGAAAATCGTAGCTTTACGTCTTAGCCTAAAAAAGTAATAATTTGATGTGGTTTCCTTTACACAGCCGATTTAAGCGCCATAAGAATAATAGGGTCAATTCCTATAGCGAATTGGAAGATCAGATCACTGAACTCCAAAAACAGAATGAAATACTTCAAGCGCTATTATCCTTTCATAATGTAGAGGAAAAAGAATATGGAAGTGAGAAATATGCCAATACCCTTCTCAATAATATGGGCGATGCTGTATTTGTCAAGGATGATGAAAGTAGGTTCCTTCTGGTTAATAATGCCTTATGTGATTTGATGGACCTTCCAAGAGCTAAAATAATAGGCAAGACCCTTGCTGAAAATATTCCTCTAGATGAAATGAAATGTTTTTTAGAAATAGACAAACAAGTTCTTTTAGACGGAATCGAGAATATTAATGAGGAGTACCTTACTCTTGAGCAAAATCAAAAAAAAATTCTTTCCACCAAGAAGTCAAGGTATATTGATGCCAACGGTAAGAAGTTCTTAGTTGGGGTAATTAGGGATATTACCGAAAGTAAATTGGCAGAACAGACTTTAAAAGAGAGTGAAGTTCAATTGAGGGAACTTAATGCAACCAAGGATAAATTGTTTGCAATTATTGCCCATGACTTAAGAAGTCCGTTCAATAATATTTTAGCATTATGCGAAATTTTGAATATAGCCATAAAAAAATCGGAAGTTGAAAGTTCTGAAAAGTATCTAGGCCTGATAGATTCTACAGCCAAAAAAACCCTTGTTTTGCTTGAAAATTTATTGGATTGGGCAAAATCACAATCCGGACAAATCAGCTTTAAATCAGAGAAAATTAGTATTGCTAATGTCATCCAAGAAATATTGGATCTTTCAAGATCCATTGCGAGAACAAAAGGTATAACTATAAATGTAATCGAATCTGATGATATTGAAGTTATTTCAGATATTAAAATACTAAAGACCATCATGAGGAATCTTATATCCAATGCTATTAAATATAGCAAACCTGGTGGTACTATTAGTATTGCTGTCATCGAAGTAGAAAACCAGCTTAAAGTGACTATTTCTGATAGTGGTGTAGGTATGAAGGATGAAACACGTGAAAATTTATTCCTTATAACAGCTAATACACCATTGCCAGGAACCTTAAATGAGAAAGGCTCGGGTTTTGGATTGGTGCTCTGTAAGGAATTTATTGAAAAACTGGGCGGTAAAATATGGGTGGAAAGCGAGGAAGGTAAAGGAAGCGATTTTAATTTTACCTTACCGTTGAATTAATTCTTGCATATTTGAAAAGCCTGTACATTTTGTAAATGTTTACAAAATGTACAGGCATTATATTCCTGAAACTTCTATGGGTCTATCTATTGCCAACAACTGAGATTTAGGCCAGATAATATCTCTATGAGACATCCTCGTCGGTTGGTTTACTATTCCAGGCCCAAATGCGAACTACCCTTTTTTTACAATCTTTGAGTCTGAAGACAGTTTTTGATGTACAATAGTGGCATTTCCTTTATAGGATAACACACTATTTCCGCTAGCATCGATCGAAATGGAATTGTTTACTGAAAGGTAAGCATTGCTGTTACCGGAAAGGTCAATTTTTAGCGTATTAACGTTAAGGTCGTAATTTGCTAATTCACAATTTCCCCTTAATTTCACATCAATGGTTTTAGCATTCCCTGAAAAATCGATCATGCAGTTCCCAGTAGAAACCATATCAAGGCTTTCAACGTCCAAAGGGCCGGAAATGAAACTATTACCTGTTAGATTAATTTTTAGATTCTCCGTTTCCAAAGGGTCTTCCAATACCAATTTCGCATTTCCCTTAATGGTAAAATTGTTAAGATTCTTAGTGGTAATGAATATGTTTAAAGTTTCCTTGCCCTTGATTCTTTGCACATTATCCAGTTTCACGGTTAACTTGTTACTTTCCTTGTATATTATGATATACTCAAAGAGATTGTCGTTCGCTTGAACTCGCAATTTTTCCTCGGTATCTGAAAAGTTAAGATAGACCTTAAAATTATGATTTACTTCCAAGGAAGTATAGCCCGAGAATTCATAGTCCTTGATTGTAATTTCCGAAGAGGCCGTTATAGTATCCTTTTCACAGGATAATAAGAGTGTTGAAAGGGCAATTACAAAACTTATTTTTGATGTTGTACGCATATCTTTTTTTTAAGTTGTTATTTCTTTGCAGTTAACAATAGATAGATTAGCAAAACAGTATATATTACGTATATACATTTTCTATAAAATTCGATACCCAGGTTTTTCATATTTCATTTATTTAAAAGTTTCTTATTTAAGAAGGCCCTTAAGGCAAGACCTTCTTTCTGTTTTTAATAAGCGGCTGTAAAACGTCTTAAGGCCGACCATTGACTTCTTTTACTATATTTATTTTGTAATAAGAAGACATGTTTATTGGATTCTGTAGGGATTCTTCTGTAATTATCAAATGCTTTCATGACTTTATTTTTTTTGATTATTTATAGAAACAAAGATCGTTTGGAATTCCCTGGCCTACAATCGCATATGTATGTGGAAGATTGAAGGTTCTTTATCTTGTTTGTACCGCCAATCACATTTTTAATAACATTCATTTTATATCTCCTATAATATTGAACAGAATAGGGTTTATAATAACTCTTCCTTTCTTCTAGGGTAAGGATACATTTCCAAGGCTGAGGTCTTCAAAAATGTTTACCATGTCATAATCCGAGTTCAAGGAAGTTCTGGAATCTTCTAAAGCAATACCATAACCGTGGCCATGGGCGATTTTCGAATTCTTTATGGTTAAATTGGCTAAGTAATCCCCGTCCAGGCCAATACTGGCTATTTTAGCCACCCCTGGCATTTCAGTTTTTCCGGCATATAGTACCTCTGCATGGTCCAGTAGGTTTTTAACACTGTCCGATTGGATTCGGATTCCGTTCCAGAAACCTTTAGTGTCATTTGCCCCAGTAAAAACAATTTTATTTGTAGCTGTTCCTTGGGCAATTACATAGCCATTGGGAAACACCCCCAGCATTTTGTCTTCGGCAAACTTAAAAACAGCTCCTGGAAGAATTTTTACGCCTGACTGAATTCCTAAATTGCCAGTTACCAGATAGGTGGCTCCAAAGTGCAGGGCTGGCCAAACGGTCTCGCTACCATCCTGACTGAACAAAGTAGATCCAAAGATTTCAACACCATTATGACCGTTGCCTATAAATTCCATTCCCCCTGCGTTATTCAATTTTTGAACATTATTTGCGGCCATTGACACAGCTGGACCTTGGTTTTCATAAAATTTAAGGAAATCCAGGGAGCCAAGTTCGGCTCCGTTTTCTACGTACAGTCCGTTGCCGCCACTTTGAGCAATTTTGATACTACTAAGTTTTAATTTTGCTTCATTGGCTCCTCCAAGTCCAATGGCGGTCTTGTTGTGTAAGTCATCCATGATATCACTTCCAGCATCATAGATTTCTACAAAGTTTAGTTCATTTTTTATATCTGCGGACATAAAGGAGATACCTTTCCAGTATCCTCCGTCCATGGATTCCTTCCCGCGGAATTTAATAGGATATTGATTACTACCAAGAGCGACTAAATAGCCCCTTGTGGTGATATTTATTTCTGAATCCCTATCCATGTACAATTCCAAACCTTCCATAGCCCTTAGGCCGGAAACTACCTCTATTTTTCCAGATACAAGATATTTCAGATTGCCTGGTCCATTGTAAATAGGGCTCCATACGGTTTCCTGCTGATTGTAGATACGGTCACCAATGATATTGATAGCGTTATCTTCATTATTATGGAATTCAGACAAGCTGGATAAAACAGCTAACTGGGATGCCGGTAATCTAATGACCTTATGGTTCTCCCTATACACATTAAACGATTCCGAACTCCATTTTCCTCCAATTTCAACAGCCATGGCATAACCAGCACTGTGCTGAATAATGGAGGAAACCAGGTTGAGGTGGCCGGGACCTTCATTATCGATTCCCAAACCAGTAGCAACCTCCATTCCCTGGGCAATGGCACCACCACCGTATTCAATAGTTACAGGTCTAATTTATTTAAAGGACTATTCGAATTTATGATCAATCCCTTCCAATAGCCAGGAACCTTGTTCTTACCCGTAAAGGTGGTAAACGAGCTGGCGGCAGCAGTAGTGATGATGGCTCCGGGATTGTCTATATACATAGCCGTATTTTCTTCAAAGGCAATAACAACGTTTGGATCCATGGTAAGTAGGGCGGTTACATGTATATCACCAATTACCAAATAATCAAATTTGTCAGGGTCGTCAAAGACATTGGCCAAATGGCGGCGTTCCGTGATGTTTTCCGAAATAATTATGGTTTCTTGAACGGGTGGGTTTTCTGCATCCTTTACTAAAATTGTCAATTCATCGGTGTCAAAAAATTCGGTATTGAAAATTTTTAGTTCCACAGAGTAATTCCCTGGCTTGTCCGGAGTAAATTTTGGCTTGGCCGTTGTTTCTTCAGTCAATTCGGACAAACTACCGTTAGGCGCTGTTTTTATTTTCCATAAGTACTCAAATGGTTTTCCTGCCTTATCCTTCGATTTGGAACCGTCCATAGTGACGGGCTGACCAATTAATATATCGCCTTGATTCTCACTAGCGGCATCTGCCACCAGCGTATTTAACGGAATTTCATAAGGGTCATCTTTGGAACAACCGATAAGTATTAAAAAGAAAATGGAAAGAAAAATTAGTTGTGTTTTCATAATCCTGATATTGAGTTAATGATTCAATTAAAATCAGGACAAAGAAAGTCAGGAACTTTAGCCCCTACAATCACATAAGCATGTGAATTTGAAGGGTTATTTGATAATAAGGTTTATGAATATGTTATAATAGCCTATCCTTAAAAGCCTTGGCCACTGCTTCACTTTTGCTATTCACATGAAGTTTTTCGTAGATTTTTTTAATGTGGGACCGTACGGTGTCAATGGCGATGTAAAGTACTGAAGCAATCATTTTATAGCTATAGCCCTCTACCAAAAGTTGTAGTACTTGAGTCTCCCTTTCACTTAGGCAATAGTCATTATTCTTGGTCTGTGGTATTACTTGGAACATTTTTAGTACCTGGGAGGCGATGGAGGAGGTCATGGGAGCCCCGCCCAAGATGGCATCTTGTATATATTCCAATAGTTTTGCCGGTGGGGTCTTCTTCAATAAATAGCCGTTGGCCCCATTCCGCAATGCTTCGAATACATTTTTATTATCGTCAAAGACGGTTAGCATCAATACTTTTACTTCTGCATCTACTTCCCTAATTCTTTTAAGGCCCTCCAGTCCATCGGTACCGGGCATGTTGATATCCATCAAGACTACATCGGGCGACCATTTCTCCACTTCCTCTGCAACGTTGTTACAATTCTTGTATGCTGCTAAAACCGAAAATCCGTCGCTACCATTGATCAACATAGTAAGCCCTTCACGAAACTGGGGATTATCCTCATATATTACTACCCTTATCATAACTGTCTCTTTTTGTAAAGTTAGGTAGGAAACCCATAGGATAAAATCACATAAATATGTTAAAATGACTTTTATCTTACAGGTATGTCCAAGCGAATTTTCGTACCCATAGCTGGCCTACTATCAATTTTTAGTACTCCTTTTAAGTTTGATGCTCGTCTAACCATATTGTCAAGGCCATTACCACTGTCTACCGTTTCTGTCTCGAATCCTATGCCGTTATCTGTAATATTCATATGGAGCCATTTATCTTTATGGGTCAAAAGGACCTCAGCCTCCTTGGCTTGGGAATATTTGGCAATGTTGTTGACGGCTTCCTTGAAAATAAGAAAGAGGTCGCGCCGGGATTCCATATCTAGTTTTAAATCGTTTATTTTATCCTCTACCTGAAAGTTGAATTCTATATTCCTTGCTTCCAAAATTCCAGTAGCGTATTCCCTCATTCGAGCAATAACCTTGTGCATATTATCATTGTCTGGTTTAATGCTCCAAACAATATCGTCCATGGCCTCCATCATCCTTTGGCTGTTATCGGTAATTTTGGTAAGGTAGCTGCTACTTGTTACGGTATCACAATTCATTTTACTTTTTGCCATAGAACTCAGGATGTTGATAGTACTCAGGGTAGAGCCCATATCATCGTGTAGGTCCCTAGCTACTTTATTCCTTAAGTTTTCAACGGCCAATATGCGGCTTACCCTTAGTAGATAGATAAAATAGGTGACGCCCAACACTGCAAATAGGATAAAGGAAATAAACCACCAGGTTCGATAGAAGGGTGGCAGTATTCTGAAATTGATGCTGGTCGTTTCATCGGGTTCCAAACCCTGTAGGTTCATACATTTTACTTGAAAGGTATATTTTCCAGAGGGCATAGTGGTGTAGGTTGCAGCCAGATCTCTTTCAGCTTTAACCCAGTCTTTGTTAACTCCAGGAATACGATAATAGTATTGTAATTTTCTTTGCTGAGAAAAGCTTAGGGCCGAAAAATAGAAAGTGAACGAATTTTGATAATGTTGAAAGGTGATTTCTTTTTGTGCCAAAATGGAATCTACGGGCACGTAAGTATTAAAGAGCTTAAAATCGGTAATGCTTACTTTGGGAGGTTTTAATTTATGATTTAGTTTTTCGGGCGAAAAACCGAACACCACATCCTCACCACCAAACCATATCTCCCCGTTTTGCATCTTCCATTTGGCACTGTTAGTCTTTTCTGCATAGATAACCCCATTAAGGTTGCTATAGGAACTAATGATATTCTTATCGTAATTGTAACTGCTTAGACCATTACTGGTTATCATCCAAGCAATACCTTCGCTATCCATCATCAATTGTAAAACCCTTGATCCATTTAAACCTTCGTAGGAGGTAATTTTATTAACCTTAGCAGTATGTATGTTAAGAATGTTCAAAGCCTCGGCTCCTACGAAAAAAATACTGTCGTTGTATTGTTGGATATCGGATATAGTATTGTCCATAATTCCATAACTATCGTTGAACTCCTTGTTGAAATGAAATAGAATTTCGTTGGTGTCCACATTTATGACGTATACGCCCTGCTTGTGCGTAGCAACCCATAACCTGCCTTGATGGTCCATATAAAGCCGGTAAATAATGGTGTTGAAATTATGTTTTTCCTCAAAGTTTTCATTGGCAATTGGGTCATTTTTGTTCCATTTTACCAAACGCCCGCTTTGGGTACCAAACCAAAGGTTTCCATTGTGATCCTCTTTGAGCTGACGAACGGTAGATTTCTTAAAAACGGGGGGATGCAACCAATACAATGCCTTTTTCTTTTTAGCATCAAATATGGCCAATCCACCTCCTTGACAGGCAGACCAAACATACCCAGTCTCACTGTGTTGTTGAAGATCCCAAATAGCATTATATAGTGCTAATGACTCTGGTCCATTGTCCTGGTAATGATTAATATCAAGGTTCTTGAAATTCGCATCATAAAATAGGATACCCTTACCCCAGGTTCCGATCCAGTTTTCCTTGTCCTTGGTTTCCAGTATGGCGTTTACAGGGGAGTCCAAGCCCAGGCCATTTATCACTACCAAACTATATATATCCTTTTGGTGGGGATTAATAACATAAAGGCCATTCTCGGTACTCAGCCAAATATTGCCTTCCCTGTCTTCAAATATATGTCTTACCTGATTACATCTAATATCAAACTCCATTGGATTGGCACTCAGGTGTTGGTGAAAGCCTTGTATGTCATTGTCATAACTCAATAACGAATTTTCGCCCCCTATCCAGATCTGTCCCGTACTACTTTCCAAGATCTGCTTAAGTACCGTATATTTTTTTATAGCGCGATTGCTTCCCAAGGTATCCGGTAGCATTTTGTTGGTTTTTGGGTCGAAGTGAAGTAGCACGGGATGTTCTAAGTGTGGACTATAGTCCCAATAGGTTACCCACCAGGTACCATTTCTGTCTATAATAAAATCCCCTGAATTGGTTATGGCCTTGTTGTTTAGTAGTGGTATGCCCTCTGGGTTATTGAGTTTATGGAACACCTCGCCACTGCTACTGCGGTAAACAGCAAGGCCCTGTTCACTACAAATCCAATATTCCCCAGTTTCTTTGTCCTCAAAGAGGGAGCCAACACCCCAGCCTCTGGGAATTTTTATAGGTAAATTGGATTCCACAAAAGAATTGGAATTGCCATCGTACCATAAAAGACCATATTTGGAAGCGCATAAGAATACTTGATTCTTGCTGTCTACATAGAGCTTGAATTCCGATCTAGGGGGAATGTTGCCAAAACTTCGTATAGGAACGGAGGTATAGTGAAAATCTACTGTATTGAATTTTCCGATCTGGCCTCCTTGTAAGAGCCATATGTAGCCATTGCCAGCATCTAAAATTTGATCTACGCCGATGCTTGGAGGTAGCTGGTATTTTTCGGGACCAACATAGGATAAAAATTTTCTACCATCAAAGCGCTGTATGCCCACCTCTGTGCCCACCCATAGAAAACCTTTAGAATCCTGCCAAACACATTTCACCTTGTTGGTGGCTAAACCATCGGCGGTAGAAAATCTATTAAAAACATAAGAGTTCTGTCCAAAAATATAGGTTTGGAAACATAACAAGCAAAAAAGAATTCTTATGCTCATGCCACCACTTGGTTTATATTAAAATTACGCAAAGATTTGACATCCATTGTATTAAAAAATCAATAATGATTTATTGCTCTGGAAGTCTTTCCTTATACGGTATAATTCAAGTTATGCTGATAGATGCATTGGAATTCATATGTCCAATAATAATTTGGTTAGAAATTGAAATAGTACTAACATGATTGTCTTTTTTTTTGATTGATGAATAAACCCTTTTTATTATATCGAGATTAGCTGTTTAAGGAATTTTTTTCAATTTCCATAAACTACCAGGTTATCGAACAGGACAAATGTAGACCAAGCTGGCAGTTCAGGAAATAGCATAAACATGTGATAATGATCTTCTTTAAATTCGGTATTGGGACGTAAAACCTTTGAAACAGTCTGTGGTTTTGATGGTGCATGGCCTTACAATGTACCAGTATTTGTAATGAGTAGGACCTTGGAAACTATTCCTGAGGTTTATAAAGACAAAGTGGAACTGGTAAAAGGTAGCCTAACAGAGGTATTGCAACAAAATCATAGCAAGGGATATCACAGGTTGTACATAGACGGAGGGGTAACCATTCAGAATTTTATAAAGGAAGACCTTATAGAGGAGCTAACAATTACAGTTATTCCAATATTACTGGGCGGAGGTAGTCCTTTGTTTTCACAATTTTCAGCGGCATTAGAATTTAACCTGGTGGAGTCCAAGGTGTTTTTAAATCAGTTAGTTCAGAGCCATTATAAACGGAAGCGTTAATCTTAGTGTTTTTCCAATAAAATATTAGGTAGAATTTCATTAAAATCCCTATCCTAGATAATGGTTGTAAGCAAGCAATTTTAAGGAAATGTTCAAGGTTCTTATCTGCTGTAACAATTCTGGTGCATAAGTTTTAAGGTTTTCCTATCTTAGAACCTAAATAAAAGTTGTGTGAAGTACCCATTCCAACTTACCTATCTTATAAAAAAAACTGACAATGCATTTGAAATATTTAATAGTCCTACTAATTAGCGCCGTATTCAGTACGCAAATATGTCTTGCCCAAGAAGAGATCCTTTACAAGACGGTTGATACTACCCAATTATTTTTGGAGGTGCATTATCCCCCTAAAATGGTTTCTTCTAAAACCTATCCTGGCATGGTCTTCTTTTTTGGTGGAGGATGGAAAGGAGGGGACCGCTCGCAATTCCTTAATCAGGCCAAGTATTTTGCCAAGCGGGGAATTGTTTGTTTTCTAGCCGATTACAGAATTGAAAGCAAAAATGGTACTACCCCGTTCGAATCGATCAAAGATGCGAAATCTGCCATCCGATTTATTAGGGAGAACGCTATTAAATTTAAGGTTGATACCTCAAAAATCATCGCTTCTGGAGGCTCTGCCGGAGGGCACCTTGCAGCTGCTACGGCCTTGATCGAAGCTTATAATGAAGTTACAGATAATACATCTGTTAGTTGTGTCCCAAATGCTCTGGTGCTTTTTAATCCAGTGATAGATAATGGTCCCGGGGGCTATGGTTTTGAACGGATTGGTGATGATTATAAAAGTTTTTCCCCACTACACAACATTCAAAAAGGAGCCCCCCCAACCATTATTTTTCAAGGTACCAAAGATCATTTGATACCAGTGGAAACAGCCGAGTATTATAAAGTGGTGATGGAAAAAGTGGAAAGTAGGTGCGACTTAAAATTATATGAAGGGGAGGGGCATGGTTTTTTCAATTATAAGAATTTTAAAGCATATAAAAAGACCGTTTCCCAGGCGGACCTGTTTTTGTTAGAACTAGGGTATTTAAAGCAAGAACCAGTTATAACCATAGACTAATAAAGCTTGGCGAAGGTAGTATGCCGAGGCACATAGCAATAAATACACATTGAAAATAGTAAATATATGAATTGGATTCTTCTAATCATTGCTGGTTTGTTTGAAGTGGCTTTCGCAGCCTGTCTTGGCAAGGCTAAAGAAGCTACTGGGGCAGCGATGACCTATTGGTACATTGGGTTTTTATTATGCTTGGGTATAAGTATGGCCTTATTGGTTAAGGTAACACGGGAATTGCCAATTGGGACGGCTTATGCCGTTTGGACAGGAATTGGGGCTGTAGGTACGGTATTGGTAGGGATATTTGTATTTAAAGAGCCTGCCACCTTTTGGAGATTGTTCTTTATTACCACTTTAATATGTTCCATTATGGGGTTGAAATTTGTATCGAATTAATTTAAAGGTCGATTTTTTTTAAAAGTTGCGGTTGCATCTGATAGTGGGTGGATATAAATATCTGATATTAAAATGAATCCAGTGAATAAGCTTCTCGTAATAAAATGTATAAACTCCTTAATTTGGCTATTTTTCGTTGTCGTAATTTTCTATATCTTGTATTCTGGTATATGCAATGACATTAATTCCAAGACTATCCTTGATGAAAATCAGTTGTTTACTATCTTGGAGTCCTAAATGATCATTTATCGAAAATACATTCTAAAATAGAAATGAAAAGCATAAAAGAAGTAATAAAAAGGAATATTTCGGGTAAGAAGGTGTTGTTGTATTTTATTCTCGCCAATCTAATCTACGTGTTCATGTTGGCAATAACGATTCCGAAAACTATGGAATTTTCAAAAGGATTAAAGTTATTGGATATGATGCCGGGTGGCTATAATCCGGAGTACATTAAAACTTTATTAGCCAATCTAGGAGAAGCTGGCCGCAGTATTTATCTATATGAGCAAATTCCGGTCGACATGATTTATCCTGGCCTTTTTGCAATTAGCTATTGCCTGTTAATGGCATTTTTTCTTCAAAAACTTCAAAAGTTGGACACTGTATATTTCTATCTGACTCTGCTTCCAATTGTAGCTGGAATTGCCGATTATATGGAGAATATTGGAATTATTACAATGTTGAATAACTATCCGGATGTATCGCAATTATCAATGAGTTTGACCAATATTTTTACAATTGTAAAAAGTATGGTCACCGCCATTTATTTTGTTGCATTGATTATTATATTGGTAATTTTCGGGATTAAGACCTTAAGCAATAGAAAACAAGGTGCCCATTCTAAATAACAACCTTAGGGGGTGCCATTAAGAAATAGATTAGAAGTAGTATTACAATAACTAACCGGACAAGATTTATGACAATTAAATATTTCACTGTGATAGCCTTTATTTTTGTTGGATTCCAGTTCAATGCAACAGCCCAAAGCGCTTATGAAATACCCAAGGGTGTTAAACGTATTCTTGTTCTTGGGAACAGTATCACCTATTCCGGACAATATGTGTCTTATGTTGAAACCTATTTTTCCTTGCAATATCCGGAAAGGGATTTTGAAGTTATTAATGTGGGTTTGCCCAGTGAAACAGTATCGGGGCTTTCGGAACCAGGTCATGCAGGAGGTAAATTTCCAAGGCCTGATTTACATGAGCGATTGGAACGAATTCTTGCCCAAATAAAACCGGATTTGGTATTTGCCTGTTACGGGATGAACGATGGAATATATTTACCATTTGATGAAGACCGTTTTCAAAAATACAGGGACGGAATTCTTTGGTTAAACACGGAAGTTGTGGAGTCCGGAGTGACTATTATACATATGACCCCTCCTATTTACGATGAGCGTAAGGGAGCAGCCTATGCCAATGTCTTGGATATATACTCCGCTTGGCTTATTAGTCAGCGGTATACAGCACAATGGCAGGTAATAGACCTCCACTGGCCCATGAGGAAATACCTGGAAGATAAGCGTGTGTTCAATGATGATTTTGTTTTGGCTACGGACGGCGTCCATCCCAATGATACAGGTCATTGGATTATGGCCAAACAATTACTTTTATACTTGGGCGAAGAGCAAGTATCCAATGCCGAGGGTATGGCAGAGGTGGTATCCCAATTCACAAATGGTAAGGAAATATTAGAGTTGGTGGAGGAGCGGCAAAAGATAATGAAAGATGCTTGGCTAACCTCAATTGGTCATAGAAGACCAGGTATGAATGTGGGATTGCCCCTTGAGGAAGCCATGTACCAGGCAGAAATATTGGATAAGGAAATACGTAATTTGCATAAGAAGTGATTAAACATTATTGAAGAATTGAATGACTATACTTTATCTACATGGACTTAATGGAAGTTTAAGTGAAGAAAAAAGAAAAATTCTTCAATCCTATGGTACCGTGGAATCCCCATCAATTGACTATGAATTGGACGATAATAGTATTGAAAATTTAAGAAGGAAATATCAGGATAAGGATTTAGATGTGGTTATGGGTAGTAGTATGGGAGGTTTTGTGGGATATTATCTATCAATAGCTTTTCAAAGACCGGCCCTATTGTTCAACCCGGCATTAGTTTCTCGTTCCGTATTTCAAAATGTTCCGGATTATAGCAATCCCCATATTTCTTTTAAGCGATTGGTTTTGGGAGCACAGGACGATGTGGTAGACCCAAGTGGAACCCTTCAATTTGTGGCCAAAAAGATTACATGCAATACAGATTATCATATTGCCCTGCGGCAAGATTTAGCGCATCGAATTCCTTTGAACATATTTGAAGAAGAGGTAAGGGCTTTTTTTAAATGTATGTAAAGAGATTATTTATCAAATCAAGATTTCATTTTTTTTTAAATAATTTGGCCCATAGTCATTTAGCGTTTGATTGAAGCTTGACCTAAAAAGTTAAATCTGCCAAAAGCTATTCCATTGCCCTTATTATTTGTTATTTTTCTCTTCTAAAATAGATATTCTTAGTGTACGCCATTGTAGAAACAGAAACCACAGGATTACGGGGTGAAGATAATAGGGTTATTGAAATCTGTATCTTGATTCACGATGGCGAAAGTGTCGTTAAGGAGTTTTCCTCTTTAGTAAATCCCGAGGTATCCATTAAATACAGTGTGTCCCGCCGTAATGGAATTAGCAATGACAAGCTGCATACTGCGCCGAAATTCTATGAAATAGCGAAGGAGGTAGTAGAGCTTACCAAAGACTGTATTTTTGTCTCCCACCATGTAAATTTTAATTTCAACGGTATAAAAAATGAGTTGGCATCTCTTGGAGGTGCTTTTAAAAGAAAGAAAATTTCAACCTTGAGATTATCCCGAAAAGTGATTCCGGGCCAACAAAGTTATAGTTTGGGTGCTATGTGCAACCATTTCGGCATTAATATTGGCCAATGGCAAAATGCTATGGATAAGGCAGAGGCTACCGTTGGATTGTTGGAAAAACTTTGGAAAATGGACACGGGCGGTGTTTTTAATTTCATGTTAGGACCAAAATCAGGACAGTCAGCTCTACCTCCTTTATGGCCAAAAGTAATCGTAGCAGCCCTTCCCAATACTACTGGGGTGTATTATTTTAAAAATGCAAAAGGAAATATTATTTATGTAGGCAAGGCCAAAGACATTAAACAACGGGTATTAAGCCATGTCTATAGCAAGTCGCACAAGGAGATGCGACTTTGTTTTGAAACGGTTCATATAGATTATACCCACACTGGAAGTGAGCTTGTGGCATTGCTCTTGGAATCGGATGAAATAAAAAAACACCTCCCTAAATTTAATCGTGCACAAAAACGGATCGGGTATCGTTACGGAATTGGTGGGCAGGTAGATAAGAATGGGATAACCAACCTATTCTTTGATCTCTTAAGTAAGATAAAATCCCCGTTGGCCAGTTTTTACAACCAAGGGGAATGTGTGGAGTTTTTGAAGGAACTGTGCGATACCTTTGAGCTTTGTCCACGTTACTGTGGTTTACAGCAGCTGTCCGGTGCCTGTTTTCATTTTCATATTAAAAAATGTCGGGGGGTTTGTAGGGAATTGGAAACAGTGGAATCCTATAACAAAAGAGTTGATCAAGCTTTAATGCCGATTGAGGATGATAAAAATACCTACATCATAAAAGCCGAGGGAAGGAACAAGAATGAAAAGTCGGTCATTGTGGTTGAAAATGGGGTATATAAGGGATTTGGATATATGTCCAAAAGAAAAAGAATAAAGGCCTTTATGGATTATGGTAAACTGATTACTCCTTTGGTGGATAACAATGACGTCCAAAAAATCCTGAGACGATATTTAAGGAGAAGTGATGGGGAGCATATTTTTATTGATTATGGGGAAGAAGTACGATTATTAAATGATGGCCAAAAACCTGTTGGACAGCTAACTTAAATGTAGTTCATAGGAATCTTATTTAATGCTCATTTGGTAAACCCAGAACTGCCTTTTTAA
Organism: Arenibacter catalasegens; assembly: GCF_002909235.1. GTDB lineage: Bacteria > Bacteroidota > Bacteroidia > Flavobacteriales > Flavobacteriaceae > Arenibacter > Arenibacter catalasegens. The sequence continues at coordinate 106,965 of NZ_PHQQ01000017.1, read as the reverse complement.
GCAGTTCTGGGTGGGTAAAATACATTTCCAAACGTTATCAAAAATATTTTTAGCCAATTGTTCTATTTGGCTCCCAATAATTGCTGTGCTGGTGGGACTGCTGCCGGTACAACATTATCAACTGGATTAACGGTTTTTAAATAGGCAAAAATAGCCTTAAGATCTTCATCGGGTAAATTCCGGTATTCTGTCCATGGCATGGGAGGTAATAAGGGCCTTGTCCCATCCATGCCTTTAAACTTCCCTTCTTTTATGGCCTTTAAAAACTGTTGTTCGGTCCAATTGCCAATACCCGTTTCATCTGGCGTGAGATTGGCTGAAAAAGAGGTGCCCCAGGGACCAATGGCTGCAGTGGAGCCCATATTAAAAAGCACATAGGATTTGGCCGTTTCCTTGTCATAAGGGGGTAAGATCTCTTGGGCCGGATGACCTGATAATCTTCTATTGAGGTCTACTTCAGGACCTTTGTCGGTCATGATTTTTGGAGAATGACAATCGTTGCAACCAACAGAGGCAACTAGGTTCTCACCTCTTTTTACCATATCTACAGTAGAATTGGTTTCGGCTTTTACTACTTCTTTTTTAGCAACTTCTTTCTCTTTTGGTGAATTGCACGCAATAAGCATAATTCCAATTATGCCTATTGACAAATAACATTTTGTCATAGTTTTTTAATTTAATTTGTTAGTGAAGTGTATTAGTTACCTAAATTTCTATAAAATCCTGAATAATCAAGCGCCTCAGAGTGGAGGACGTAATTGGTGTTAACTTCCAATACGACTGGCTGTCGTAGTTCGTTAAGCCCAATTTAGGGGTCAAAAACCACAAAGTAAAATTAACCGGGTTTTTAATCTACCGGTAAACAAAAGCTATTACTGATAAGGGGAGTAGAACAACAGCCTAGCAACATAAAAAAAGTGAAGGTAAACAGAGATCAGCTTTTCCCCACTGGCGCTAGGTCAATGGATTAAATTTAGTGAATTTTCTAATATAAAAAGAATTTTTTTTTGGAAGGTTTGAGTTAATTTGGATATAAAAAAAGCCAATAGAATTAAATCTATTGGCTTTTGATAGTTTGGTTGGTAATTGGTATTATTTGAAATCGGTAACTTTTAATTGTTTTTCATCCCAATATTCGTCCTTTCTAAATTCATATGTGGTGGGATTATAGGCACCGACCAATTCTACATCGGTCTTGGTAGGTACAGGAAGATCAAGTGTCCAATACACTGCATTTACAACCAATCGTCGAGTTCCTTCAATGGTGAAATCTACAGCAGAAAAAGCTGTAGAGGTAAAGACTTTTCCTTTTTTACCTCCTGGAACCTGATAGGATTTGGTCCATGCTACAGGCATTAAGGGTGCACTAACATTTTTACCGCTATTATTGGTTTGTGCGGCCTCATCATCTGTGGGTAACATACCATAGAACATATCATTTTCGTCGTATTCGCCTTTTCTGTTCATCACTTTTCCATATATTATGGGTTGGGCATCGCCAACCATGGGAAGACGAACTTCATAGACATCGGCGGAGGCCCATACATCACCGTCAGCGATACTATTTGTTATTCCAGTAGTTTTGCCCGACTCGGTGACAAAGCCCTTAGTACTTTGATGTTTATGGCTCCCATGATGACTAACCCAATTTTCACCTAGAACGAGCTTTCCAAATCCATCTTTCCATTCGGTTTTATCTCCATTATAATAGTTTCCATAATGTTTGTAAGCGGAAACATCTTCTTCTTTGAAGTTAAAGGCGTGTGTTGCTGTTCTAAGCCCAATTACAGGTTTCCCTTTCACAAGATAATCATCTATATGTTTCATTTGGTCGTCCGGCAAAGCCCTAAACCTTGTGGAAATAATCATTAGGTCAGCATTATCCAAAGCTTCTAATCCGGGTATATTTTTACCATAATTGGCATTTATTATACCTGGGTGTGCCGGATCCTGTGCGAACAAAACCGTACAATTAAAGCCATGGTGCTGCGATAAAATTTTTGCCAGCTGCGGCATAGATTCTTCAGAACGATATTCTTCGTCTCCCGAAATCAGCACTATATGCTTTGCGTTCTTATCACTACCTTCAAAAGTCAGCCATTGTTCTGGTATCGCCGTAGTTTCCACTGTCTCGGCTTCATTGGTCTTAGCCTCCTTTTGCTCTTTACAGGCAAACATAAAAAGACAAACAAGAATAGGTAATAGATTTTTCATAAGACGATTTTTCATTATTTTATATAGGGTATAAGGAATTGGCTCAATTATTTAATGCCCATTCCTTCTTTGATCAATTTTAAGCCTTTGGTATAAATTTCCTCCGAAGGGGAGTAATCCCTCCAGACATTAATGGCGTTCGCAAATTCTGGGATAATAGTGCTGAATGCCTCAATGGTCAACCAACCGTCATACTTTACTGCCTTTAATGCCTTAAATACTTCCTCCCAATGAACTTGTCCACTTCCAGGCGTTCCCCTGTCATTTTCACTTATATGCACATGCTTTAGAAAGGGGGCAATGGTCTTTATGGCCTCTGCCTGACTTTTTTCTTCAATATTTGCATGGTGCGTATCGAACATTGCTCCCAAATTTGGATGATTTACCTCCTTAGCCATGGCTCCTAGATCTGCCATAGTATTATAGAGATAACATTCAAATCTGTTGACTGCTTCAGGAGCAAGAATTATATTGGATTTCTGTGCATATTCAGCTGCTTTCAGCAACATTTCATTGCTCCACTGTTTTTCCTGTAAAGTAGGGGGTTGGCGTGTGAAATAGGCAAATGTAGAATGAAAAGGGCCACAGATTACTTCTACATTGGCTGCAGCACCCACATCAATGGACCATTTTAGTTTATCTAGGCCAGCCTCTCTTGTTTTCCGGTCAGGACTCGCTATATTCTCTTCCGGAGCCAAAGCTGCCACTGCTGTAACACCCATGTCGATACTGGAGAAATGATTGCCCAATTTTGAATAGTGCTTTACATCACCTTCTCCTAAAAACAATTCAATTCCATCATACCCAGTTTCTTTTAGGGTATCAACAATATTAAAGTGTTGCTCTGTGACATGGTTAGTCCAGAGCAACATATTCATTCCAATTTTCATACTAAAATTTTAAGTATTTTCTAATAGTCCGTTACGGGTTGGTTACTAGTAGCATCAGCAGCATTGGTGCTTTTGCGTTTTTTGACCCAAAACCACAGAATGGTAAATAAGACAATCAAAATTGCAGGAAATGCAACCATAGTGCCCAAAGTGGCCTGCCCAGAAACAAGTTCCAGTTCATCACCGGTAAGTCCGGCTGCCGCAGCTTCGGCTTTATCAGAATCGATCCATCCACCTATAATGGGCTGAAATATGGATGAAGAGAACATTCCAACTGCTCCAATAATTGACATCCCTAAGGCGCCACTTTTTGGTATTTTATCAGCGATAAAACCAATCATATTTGGCCAAAAATAAGCGATGCCCAATGCAAAAAAGATTGCGGCAACATAGGCCATGGTTCCGGTTTGGGTGCTAAAAAGATAGATTCCTATTGTGGCTAATACGGCAGAACCCAAAAGGACTCCAGTTTGATCGAATTTATGTACAACTTCTCCACCAAAATAACGGGCTACTGCCATTAATCCGGTAACTAGTGCCAAAATAATCATAGGTTCAGCACCACTCTTGGCCAAGATAAGACCCACCCATTGTTGTGGACCAAATTCAGAAATAGCAGTAAGGGACATACAAATAATCATAAAGATAAATAGGGGGGATATCATGGCTTTCAAATTTCCGCCAAGGGTGGCAGCTGCTTCAATTTTGGCTTTTGGCCAAGCCTGCCCAAAGTACAAATATGCATAGATTAAGGTCGGGATCATTATTACCCAGATTTGGGTCTCCCAATTTAAGCCTGCACCGGTCATAAAATTGGATACAAGACTACCTATTACAATACCACCTGGAAACCACATGTGGAAACGGTTCATCATTTTGCTCATCCTGTTACCAGAGTAGGCATCGGCAATCATAGGGTTACAAGCGGCTTCTGTACAACCATTACCAAGACCTATTAATAAGGTGGAAATTAGCAGGCCTACGTAACTGCCAGAATAAATGGTCAAAATAATTCCTAGAGCATGCGCAAAAAAGGCAAATTGCATTATAGCTTTTCCACCTACTTTATGGTAGATTAATCCTCCGATTACCATAGATATGGGAAAGCCAAAAAACCACATTGCATTTATGAAGCCAAGTTGTTCTCCGGATAAGCTTAATTCTTCTCCCAGTTGCGGAAGTATACCAGCTCTTATACTAAAAGAAAAGGCAGTGGTAATTAATGCAAAACAGCTAGCATAAAATAGCCTGTTAGCATTAGTTTTTTGTTGATCATTTGAATTTTCCATTGGTTTGATTCGATTTTGAATTATTAGGTGATTGTTAATTATATTTTATTTCAGCGTATAAGTTTAATCTCTTTTTTACAATAATCATAATTTATTTTTAATTGTTTTGTCAAATGAAAAATACAGGCCCACTTATATTGCACTATTAATATCTGTGTCTTTTGACAATTGTTCCTGACAATTTTTTGATTCCGTTTACATCAAAAAATTAAAGTTGATAAATTTAAACCTAAATGAATTTTAAAAGTTCCTATATCCTACTAAATAATGGTACTTTTTTATCATAGTTACAGCTGCAATTCATCGAGGTAGGAAGATGGTTCCCATATAACTATATATAGGTATCCCAAATAGTAGCGGACTATATTCGATAATAATGTAATCGATTTAGAGTTTTCTGGATAAGATAAAATTTGCTCATTATTTAGAATAGCAATTAAGCTAAACCTTATGCTACCACATAATTGCCTTTAAATTTTAATACGTGATTATATATAGGTTAAGGAAAATGATTTTATGGGAACTAGCTTTACTAGGAAATACTGGTTTTGATATTCAGGAATAGCTTGCGATATTCATGGGGACTCATTTGTACAATGGATTTAAACTGCCTATTAAAATTAGATAACGCATTAAAACCGCATTCGTAACTTATTTGTGAGATGTTGAAATTGTCTTCCAGCAATAATTTACGCGAATGGCCAATACGTATCTCGTTTACGAAGCGGGTAAATGTTTTGTTGGCCCTAGGTTTAAAGTATCTGCAAAAGGAGGTAGTAGTCATGTTTAGCATTTCTGCAATTTCTTCCAAGGATATTTTGGTTTTAAAATTGGTCATGACGTACTCGTAGACGATACGCATTTTATCCGCATCATCACCTTTAAAAACATTGGTGTATCCCGGGCTAGAAAGTAGGTGGTATTCTTCGCTATTGGAAAGGATATCGATTATTTCCAATAATTTTATAATTCTTCGAAACCCTTGTTCGCTATTTATTTTGAGTAAAAGTTTATTTATTTTATTTCGGGTTTCGCCATAGAATTCCATACCCCTAACGGAATTTTCAACAAATTTGTTGACATTATAAAATTCCTCCTTACCTAACAAGGATTCGCTAAAAAGTTCGTGGTCAAAATAAATGACCAAACCACGAGTAGTAAGTTTACTATTTTTTTTAAAATAAATTTCATCGCTCCGCCATAAATGCGGTAGATTTGGGCCTGTGACCACTAGATCACCTTTTTCAAAAGACTGTACGTGGTCTCCAACAAATCGGGTTCCCTTCCCTTCAGCGATAAGGGAGATTTGGTAATCAGGATGAAAGTGCCAATTTGGATTAAAATAGGGACCTACAATTTCCTTAAAGATAAAAGTTTCCTTGGTAGCAAGTGTTTTTTCAATGTTGGGAGTACTCATAAATTTCCACTTTGAATTTTATTTTGGCTAAATTAGGACAAAAAAGTGTCATCATTTAGTAAAATATAGGGAATATCAATCCCGATAGTATTTTAGATTTGTGGAGCTAAGTTTTTATAGTCAGATTATATTGCTATATATTTTATGGATAGCACATAAAATATGATATAAAATTTGGATATTGATAAACTTTGTTGATTTTAATAGCTAACCTTTTTTTGGTGTATTATGTAAACTTTGTTTTCTAATATTAACGGCAAGTATAGTTGGAAAAAAAAATCGGTAACTAGAGGTTTTAGATTTGTTTTATTATGTTAGAAACATTAATTTTTAAGTCTTCTTTTTTTTCTATAATCTGGAGGAGGATAGTGTGTTTTGTCCCATTAGTTTTTTTTATTTGTTCATGTGCTGATCAAGACAAAAAAATCACAACAGTTTTGGATTCTGAACTTGTAGCTCAGGGTAATGTAAGAGACTTTGGACAACCATTGATAACCAAGAATAATGTTGATAGCTACCGTGTGACCTATAGTGGGGACAGTGGGCCTGGAAAAGGCAAGCATATAGTGTTTATTGCAACCGATCACGAATACCGGGGAGAGGAAACATTACCGGCCCTGGCCAGGATTTTGGCAAAAAGATATGGTTTTACCTGTACCGTGGTATGGGCTTTGGACGATAATGGCAATATTTTTCCTGGTGGCTCAAATATAAAAGGGCTAGATGTTCTTGTGGAGGCAGATCTTATGGTGATATTTACGAGGTTTTCAAATTTTGAGGATAAACAAATGCAATTTATAGATGACTATCTGCAAAAAGGAGGACCTGTAGTAGGTCTAAGGACTTCTACACATGCCTTCAAAAATGCTGATAATCCCAATTGGGGACATTATGATTATAAATACGAAGGTGAGAAAAAGGCTTGGCATGGTGGTTTTGGTGAGGTAGTTTTAGGAGAGACCTGGGTAGGCCACTATGGTAAGAACCATCAACAGGCTTCCAAACTAATTATAGAAGAAAATAATATGGAACATCCCATTATGCGAGGAGTGCAAAGTGCTTGGGCGCAATGTGGAGGATATAATGCCTATCCCCAAGGAAAGGATTTGAAAATATTGGCCCGTGGAAGGGTATTGAATGGAATGACACCCGATGCTGATCCAGACACTAGCAAGGAAGAACTTCCAGTGGCTTGGGTACGCACTTATCAATTGGAATCAGGCGCGCCAGGACGTGCTTTTACGACTACCCATGGGGCTTCGGAAGATATTTTGAGTGAAGGTTTTAGGAGAATGCTCATTAATGCCTGCCTTTGGGGACTGGAAATGGAAAAAGATATAAAAGCGGACAATCCTATCAATTTTGTTGGAGGATATGAGCCAACAACCTTTAACTTTCAGGGTTATCAGAAAAACGTAAAGCCTTCCGACCTTGCAGGTTGGGATGCTGTAATAATGCCAAAAAATAATAAGAACGATTAAATCAACAGTTATGCCAGAAAACAACTATCCTAAACTCCATAACGCTTCGTGGCCAGGTGTGGTGGGAAAAGGACCCGATTCAGAGCCACCAATTTCTATAGATACCATGATTGAACTTACGGCCAATGCCGAGGTTGATGGGGTTAAATTTGATGGATTTGATCTTTTTGCCGCCGATCCCCATTTGGATATCGATTCCAATGATGATGGCATTAAAAAAATAGCGGATAAGGCTAGGGCCAAAAATTTAGAGATTGGAAGTTTGGTAGCACCGGTATGGGCAGGAACTGGTGGAGGATCTGCCATGGGCTCACGCGAAGAACGCAATCAATTTGTAACACAGGTACGTAAAGCCTGTATACTAGGTAAAAAACTAAGGGACCTTGGAATACGTCCCAATGGAGTAATTCGAATAGATTCGTCCATTGATCCACATAGTTGGGCAGTGGACCCTGTTGCCAATACCAAGCTAATAGCCCAAACCTTTAGGGAGGCCTGTGACGTAGCTGCCGATTACGGAGAGTCTTTAGCTGCGGAAGGTGAAATTTGTTGGGGAGGAATGCATGGTTGGAAGACCATGGTGAATACCCTAGAGGCGGTAGATCGCCCCAATATTGGATTTCAGGCCGATATGGCACATACCTTATTGTACTTATTGGGGTATAATAAAGAGGATGAAAGAATATTGCCTAAAGATTTTGATTGGAGTGATAGGGCTACATTGACGGAAGGCCTTAAAACAGTAACCGCAGCCCTTCGCCCATGGACCACTGATTTTCACGTGGCCCAAAATGATGGAACAGTGTTTGGATCTGGGTCACATGACAAAACGGGAAGACATTGCCAGGCTTCGGACCCTAACGGCAAATTAGATATAGCTGTAGATGCAGGCCATTGGTTGCGCGATGAAAATGGAATCCTGACGAAAAAAATCAGGCACATATGTTGGGACGGATGTATGTTTCCCAACGATGTAATGATGCAGCCTAAAACATGGAACGATATTTTAGGGGCCATGATCAAAGTGCGTCAACAACATGGTTGGTACGAGGCGACATAAGATTAAATGTCAGTTCTCGATTGTTCAAGATAAATTCAATTTAAAATAAAATTAGCGTATACATGTCAAGTAAGAAAGAATTACGAATAGGAATGGTAGGATATGGATTTATGGGAAGAACCCATTCCAATGCCTATCGGAGGGTTGGCAATTTTTTTCCAGAATTGGAATATAAACCTATATTAAAAGCTATTTGTGGGCGTAACCTAGAACGTACCCAAGCCTTTGCTGATCAATGGGGCTACGAATCCGTAGAAACCGATTGGAAAAAGCTCATTGCCCGCGATGACATTGATGCCATAGATATATGTACCCCCAATAATATGCACGCAGATATTGCTATTGCGGCCGCAGAAGCCGGGAAAATGGTTTTATGTGAAAAACCTTTGGCCCGTACCGTTGCAGAAGCCCAGCCTATGGTAGATGCTATTGAAAAAGCGGGAGTGCCCAATACCGTTTACTTCAATTATAGAAGACTGCCATCCGTATCTCTCGCTAAACAACTTATTGACGCAGGAAAACTGGGTAAAATATTTCATTATCGTGCCAATTTCTTACAGGATTGGACCATTAGTCCAGAGCTTCCGCAAGGTGGGGAAGGGTTATGGCGATTGGATAATGACGCTGCAGGTTCTGGGGTAACCGGAGACCTTTTGGCGCATTGTATAGATACTGCAATGTGGTTGAATGGTGGTATAAAAGATGTTTCTGCCATGACAGAAACCTTTATTAAGGAACGTGTACATACAGGTACGGGAGAAAAACAAGAGGTTACTATTGATGATGCCTGTATGTTTCATTGCCATTTTAATAATGGTTCTTTGGGTATTTTTGAATCCACGCGATATGCTAGGGGACATAAGGCCTTATATACATTCGAAATAAATGGGGAAAATGCCTCCATAAAATGGAACTTACATGATCTAAATCGCTTGGAATATTTTGACCATAGGGATGAATCTCAGGAAAGAGGATGGCGTTCGATCCATGTTACTGACGGTGACCACCCTTATATGGATAAGTGGTGGGTGCCGGGATTATCAATCGGGTATGAGCATAGCTTTGTACATCAAATAGCGGACTTTCTTAAGGCCTTGCAAGAAGGAAAGCCATGTTCACCTACCTTTAGGGAAGCTCAAGAAACACAGAAAGTTTGTGAAGCAGTTTTAGATTCCGCCAAGACTAAAAGTTGGAAGGATACCGGGGTGGAATGGTAGCTTTGGATTTCCCTATAAGGGGAACGCTTTAGTGTAATGTTGAAGGGTCAATTTTTCAACTAGAAATTAAACTTTAATTAAATAATAAATTATCCTGATGAGTAATTCTATAAAAGGCTTTTGTCTTCAGAGCAACGAAAAAATATATCCAAACTCTGGCCAATCGGTTTTGAGTAATTCAGCTGTAGTAGACATGGAAATACCTCCTTTAAAGGAAGGGGAAATAAGGGCTAAAACGCTGTATACGGGAATTTGTGGGTCAGACAATAGTGCAACTATTGGTAAAGCCAATTTTGATTGGGTGCAGCGTCCCCGCGTTATTGGGCACGAATTTAGCGCCGAAGTATTGGAATTGGGGCCAGGAGACCATGGCGACCTCAAGGTAGGAGATATTTTTACGCCTTTGGCCATGTTGGGTTGCCGTGAAGAAGATTGTCCGGCCTGTAGCGTATCCAAATGGAATTTATGTCCCAAAAAGGAAATAATTGGTTTCCACAGAAACGGAGGTTTTGGACAACAAGTAGTGTTGGAGTCGGATCGGGTAGTCCCTTTAATGAAAGGGCTAACACCGGCACAAGGTGCCTTGGTAGAACCTTTGTCCATTATCACTAACGCACTTTACAATAAGTGCGACATTAAGCCGGGTCAGGATGTAGTAGTGACCGGCTGTGGGATTATAGGAATGATGTCCGCAGAAGTTGCTCGGGCAGCAGGAGCAAGGGTTGCTGTAACCGGCATTGCCCATGATCGTGATATTCGTTTAAAAAGAGCAAAAGAAAGAGGTTTTATTACTATAGAGGTTTCACCGGAGAATTCATTGACCACTCAATTGCAAAAGGGCATTACCGACGATAACGGTGTTCCCTTTGGTTCTAACGGAAAAGTAGATTTACTAATAGAATGTTCTGGTGTTCCGCCAGTACTTACAGAAGCCATTGGAGTTGTTAAACCGGAAGGGGACATATGCGTTATTGCTACTTACGGAACAGACGTACAGATCAATGCCACACACCTTACGCGTACCTCTTTAAATATGAGGGGATCCATGGGGTCTTGTAGAACAGATTATATGGCCGCTCAAAAACTGATGGTTACAGGAATTTTTCCTTCTGAACATTATACGGATTATTATGAATTTAAGGACATTAACCAGGCTTTTGAAGATTCGATAAAGGCTAATAATATGAAGGCCGTTGTAAAAATGAACTAATAATTCGTCAAGTCTGATCTTGATCGGAACAACAACATAATATCAAAAAAAACAAGCATTAAAATTATGCACACAATATTTATTACCGGAGGTACGGGCTGTATAGGATCGGTCACTATTTATAAACTCTTACAATCCAAGGAGGTTGGGAAAATTGTTGTCGCATCGCGGTCAAACAATGTGGATCCATTAAAATTATGGCTCCCGGATGATTTGGATTCCCGCTTGGAGTTCGTTACTCTGGATGTTTCCAATTATAAAGAGATTGAAAGGGTTTTGTTTGAAGTAGACCCTACCCATATTATACATTTAGGGGCATATCAAAGTCCGGATTGTTCTCGTGATCATATAGGAGGAATGGAAATAAATACGGGAGGTACGATGGCACTTTTTGATGCCGCTGAAAAATTATCTAACCTCAAGCGATTTGTTTTTGCAAGTTCTGCCGCAGTTTATGGCATGCGATCTATGTATGCTGAGGCCATTATTCCTGAAAATGTACCTTTAGCTCCACCTAACCATTATGGAATTTGGAAATTGGCAGGGGAACATCTTGCTCGCTTGTTCCATGACAACACTAAAGTGCCCACTGTGTGCTTACGTTTGAATACAACATATGGAAAGGGCCGTGATAAAGGGAAAACTTCGGCACCGACCAATGCGCTTAAGGCTATTGTGTTGGGAGCAGAGGCAGGAAACATAATTCCTTTTGAAATGCCTTATCAAGGTCGGGAAAATTATCATTTCGTTGAAGATGTAGGAGCTCAATTTGCTGCCTGTGTATTACAGTCCTATGAGGGTTTTGGTGCGTTTAACATACAAGGTGAAACCATCCCAATTACCTCATTTTTAGAAATTATTAAAGAACAGGCAACATCATTGGGCATGGGAGACTATGTATCATTATCTGTTGCCGACGGTGCACCGCCAAACCTTTTCGTATGTGATCTGGATCATACTAAAATAGCAAGTACATTCAAAGATTTGCCCTTGACCGATATAGCTCAGGGAATACGAAATTCATTGATAGAATTTAAAGCGATGGCGGAGAAGGGCACCTTGAAATATTCTACACCTGCCTCATGAAAGATATAGGAATAGGATTTATAGGGGCTGGTGATATTGCCGATTTGCATGCAGAGGCCATTAACAGTTTGGCAGGGGCCAAACTTGTGGGACTTTGGAACAGAACCTTTGAAAAAGGAGCGGTAAAAGCTAAAAATTTTGGCTGTAAAACCTATAAAACGGAGGATGAATTATTTCAGGATCCAGAAATCGATGCTGTTTTTATATTGACTAATATGGAAACCCATTGCGACTATACCATTAGAGCAGCTAAGGCAGGAAAACATATTTTGGTAGAAAAACCGGCCGCCTCCAGTATTGCAGAATTGGAACTCATGCAGGAAGCTGTTGATAAAGCTGGCGTTAAATGTATGCCGGTCCATAATTATATTTATGAATCAGGTATACAAAGGGCTAAATCCATGATCGAAAGCGGTAAATTGGGCGATATCTCCCAGTTTTATATGATGTATAATATTCACCATGCCGAAGAAATCAGGGCGCGCTACCCGGGAGTAATCAGACAGATATTGACCCATCATAGTTATACCATGCTCTATTTAGCGGGACAACCTAAAACGGTCTCTTGTTTAAAGTATACGGTAGATACCACCATTGCTCCACAGGAAAATGTGGCTATGGCCAATATCCAAATGCAAAATGGCACTCTTAGTCATTTATCGGCTAGTTTTGCGAATGATGATCATGCCGGGGATCCTTGGACATGTATCATAAAAGTAATAGGAACAAAAGGTAGTACCCGTTATAGTTACAGGGATTGGGTAATAAATGATCGTAACGGAGCGCACTCACAAACGTACCACTGCTACCCTGAATCTATCAAAAATACAGCAACACATTTTATCAACAATGTTCTGCGTAATAATGAGGCACCACTTTCTAGTCTTGAGGATGCAATTACTTGCCAGCGAATTATAGAGGCTTGCGAAAAATCCGTAGAAGAAGGAATTCACGTGAATATCAATTAATTATATACCAAAAAATGATGAATATGAATAAAAAAGTTGCTTGGGGAAAAATGTTCCTAATGCTTTTCCTAGTCCTTGGTATCTACAGCTGTAGTAAAGAGGAAGACAACACCTTAAAAATTGGACCTAATTCCCATATCGTATTGGTAGGTAATAATTTAGGATCACGAATGTTAAATTTTGGACATTTTGAAACAGAAATGCAGCTTCGTTACCCTAATGATTCGCTTTATATCCGGAATATGTGTGATGGCGGTAACACCGCTGGTTTTAGACCACATCCTGCACGAAATTCACCTTGGGCATTTCCAGGTGCAGAAAAATTTGAACATGAGTCGGGAGAAGCCATCCACTTTGAGGATGATGAAAACGGGAACCGATCTGGTCCTATAGGACATTTTCCTTCTCCCGATGAATGGATTACTACCTTAAAAGCAGATATTATTATCGGGTTTTTTGGCTACCCAGAGTCTTTTGAAGGCCCAGATGGCTTGGAGAATTATAAGGAAGAACTAAGGGCATTCATTAAACATACTTTAAGTCAAAAATATAATGGTTCCACTGCGCCACAATTGGCTCTTGTTTCTCCCATCGCATTTGAAGATCTTTCAGATAAGATGGACCTACCCGATGGGAAAAAGGAAAATGAGAACTTAGAGTTGTACACAACGGCTATGAAAGAAGTGGCTGCGGAAGAGGGTGTTCTTTTTGTGGATGCATTTGATCCAACCAGGCAATGGTACCAAACGGAAAGTTCGGACATGACCCAGGATGGTTTTCAGCTAAACGATTTGGGATATCAGAAGTTTGCCAAGTTGTTGGCCGACAAAGTTTTCGGAACTAAAGAAAGTAAGGCCGAAGAGAACCGTGGATTGGTACTTGATGCTGTAAAGGAAAAAAACTGGTTCTGGCACAACGATTTTAAAATTCCAAATACTGTTCATGTATATGGAAGAAGGTACGATCCCTATGGGCCGGACAATTACCCTTTCGAGATTGAGAAAATTCGTCAGATGACCGCAATTCGCGATACTGCTATTTGGGAAGCCCTACAGGGTAAAAAAATGGACTTGGCCAAAAGTGATGCACAAACCAAAAAATTACCTGAGGTAGAAACGAATTATAAGCCGAGTGACAAAAATGGAACTCCAGAATATTTATATGGGAAAGATGCATTAGATAAAATTACGACAGCACCTGGTTATAAAATAGAACTTTTTGCCTCTGAAGTAGAGTTCCCTGACCTAGCCAATCCTGTACAAATCTCCTTTGATAACAAAGGTAGGCTTTGGGTAGGGGTAATGCCCAGTTATCCCCATTACAAACCAGGCGATAGCAAACCCAATGATAAGTTGTTAATACTGGAGGACACGGACAATGATGGTAAGGCGGATAAGCAAACTGTCTTTGCGGACGGACTTCATCTTACAATAGGATTTGAATTTGCACCTGAAGGCGTATATGTTTCCCAAGGTACCAATTTGGTATTGTTAAAGGATACAGATGGCGATGATAAGGCAGATGCAAAGGAGATTATTTTAAGTGGATTCGATGATCATGATACACATCATGCTATCAGTGCTTTTACTGCTGATCCTTCGGGAGCGATCTATATGGGAGAAGGGGTGTTCCTACATACTAATGTGGAAACCGCGTATGGTACTGTTAGGGGAACTAATGGTGGATTCTATAGGTATAGCCCCCAAAGACATCATTTGGAACGCACGGCACAATTGCCCATTCCAAATCCTTGGGGAATTGCATTCGATGATTGGGGACAACCATTTTTTGAACATACCTCAGGACCATCTGCTACTTGGATGATGCCTGGAACAATCGTACCACGCTATGGTGTAAGTTCACCACTACCTGAGAACCTTATCGAAAAGAAACATTTAGTGAGGCCAACTTCTGGTTTGGAATTTGTGTCGAGTAGGCATTTTCCTGATGCAGCCCAAGGCAATATGCTAATTGCCAATACTATTGGCTTCTTGGGTATAAAGGAACATTCCATGGTAGATGATCCTAAAACTGCGGGTTATGTTAGTAAACATCAGGAAGATTTGATTTCTGCAACGGACAAAAATTTTCGACCTGTAGATATGGAATTTGCTCCAGATGGTTCTTTGTATGTCATAGATTGGCACAATGTGCTTATTGGACATATGCAGCACAATGCCCGTGACCCATTAAGAGATCACGTTCATGGAAGGGTGTACCGTATTACTTATCCATCAAGACCTTTGGTGGAACCAGCCAAGATTGTTGATGCCAGTATAGATGAATTATTGGATAACCTAAAACTTCCGGAATACCGAACCAAATACAGAACCAAACGAGAACTGCGAGCTAGGGACGCCTCTGAAGTTTTGTCAAAACTAAAAACCTGGGTAGCCGGCTTGGATAAAAGTGAGCCTAGGTACGAACACAATCTCTTGGAAGCTTTGTGGGTTACTTGGGGCTTGGATAAAGTTGACGGACAATTACTTAAACAAGTTCTCAATGCAAAAGATTTTAAAGCTCGTGCGGCCGCAGTTGGGGTACTTCGCTATGCTGGACATCAAATTCCTGACCAGGCCGATCTGCTTATGCAAGCCGCCAAAGATGACAACCCACGGGTAAGATTGGAGGCCTTGGTTGCTGCCTCTTGGTTGGGTAGGGATGTTGGAATTCCCATTATTACCGAGGCAGGAAAAAAAGGTTTGGATAAATGGATGGAAAAACCATACGAATCGGCCCTAGCACATTTAAATGGCCACAAAGCTGGCGAAGAACCCAAAGCGGTTATTAAGACAGATTTAAAAGGAAAAGACTTGGAGCTTTTGGTTGCAGGAAGAGAAATATATATGCGGGATGGTTACTGTGCCACATGCCACCAACCGGATGGTCAAGGTCTGGAAGCTTCTGGTTTTCCTCCACTAGCAGGGTCTAATTGGGTAACCGGCAATGTAGATAGACTTATAAAGTTAACCACCAACGGTTTAATGGGGCCTATAGTGGTGAATGGTAAGGAGTATCCCGGACAGGTCCCTATGACTCCGTTTGGAAATTTACTTAGCGCAGATGAAACTGCAGCCGTATTAACATATGTAAGAAATACTTTTGGAAATAAGGCTTCTGTAATCTCAGCAGATAAAGTCAAGGAAGTCCGTGAGAAAATCAAGGATAAACAAGGCTTTTACTCTCCAGAGGAATTATTAAAAGAACATCCAATGGAGTAATATATAAGGTATTTAAATTTGCTCTTGGTTTAAGCCAGATGAAAGAATTATTCTTTCATCTGGCTTTTTCTTTTCAAAATAAGTTAGAGGCAATTAGCAACTCTTTATAGGCTTATAGTAGTTTTGAAATTCATGCTATCAATTAGAATTGATCCAAAAGTTTAATTGTAGATCGCCTAAATTTTCACTTTTGTATTGTAATGGCTATATTCGTCCCAAGATTGTGTTAAAAATACATGTTTTTTAGGATTATACATTAATAAGCCATATTATTCGAGATTATTGTGTTAAGTTTTCATACGTTTATACGACTAATGTATTTTAGCACAAGAATAAATAAAGTTGAACAGTAAAAAATAGTTATTAAATATGGGAAGGCCGGCGACAAAACCAACGGAACTAAAGGACGGATATTATATTGAAGTTCGAAATAAGAATCAAAAATCTGGAGGTATAAAAATTAGAAGGGATACGGAAGAGCAGATGTTATATGCTTTGGAAGAATATAAGAAAAGCAAGGACGTTACTGTACTTGGTAAATTGAAAAATGGTAAAATGATGGATTTGGCAGGCTAGCCTGTAGGAAATCTATAAATTATTTTAAAACCCTGCCTTCTATGGGCAGGGTTAATTTTTTTTGGGACAAAGGCATATCTTCACCCTTTTTGTTCTGGAACTAAAATGGAATTTCGGGAATAAGTCAGAGATAAATAGTTAGATGTTTCCCGAATTGGTAACTGCGATATCTGTTGTGGTATAGGAATGTTATGCGCTTATTTTTCCGATTTTCTGTCAAAATCAATTTTAGTGAGCCTTAGGGTCAATTCCAATATAGATTCTCAATTTAATAATATAAAGACTAGGATACCTGCAAAATAGCCAATAAAGGCCAACCAGGCTATATGTCGTAAATACCATATAAAGTCGATTTTCAAAATACCCATTGCGGCAACTCCAGCAGCAGATCCTATAATAAGTACGCTTCCTCCTGTTCCGGCACAATAAGCCAAAAAAGTCCAAAATTCATGATTTTGGGGAAACGTATCTAAGGAATACATTCCCATTGCCCCTGCCACCAAGGGTACGTTATCTATCAATGAAGACAGCAGTCCCAGTAAAGTATTGGTTATATGAAAATCTTTAAAATTGGTTTCCAAGGCACTTCCCATATAGGCTAAGGAACCATTGGTTTCAATAGCTGCTACGGCCAAAAGGATTCCCAAAAAGAAAAGGATACTAGGGGTGTCAATTTTCTGAACAGTAGCGGCCACGGATAAATGATGCTTTAGTTCAATGGGCTTATTTTTGTGAAGTATTTCTGTTATTAACCATAAAAGACACAAACTAAAAAGCATACCGAGAAAGGGTGGCAAATGGGTAATAGCTTTGAATATAGGTACCATTAAAAGTAGACCTACCCCCAAAAGCAAAATAAAGTTACTTTCCTTGGAGCTTATTTGTGTGGCAGTGGTGGTAATTGGCACAAGGGCTTCAGTAGTTTTCCCTTTAAAATTATAAGATGCAATAGCTAAAGGAACTAACAAACAGACTAAACTAGGTAAAAATACCTCGACAATAATGGTGTTTGTAGAAACATAGCCGCCATTCCAAAGCATAATGGTAGTGACATCCCCTATTGGCGACCAGGCCCCACCGGCATTGGCGGCAATAACTATAAATCCGGCAAAATACCAGAGGTCCGACTTGTCCTTTAAAAATTTTCTTAAAATAGCCATCATTACAATCGTGGTGGTTAGGTT
This sequence comes from Arenibacter catalasegens, assembly GCF_002909235.1. Classification (GTDB taxonomy): domain Bacteria; phylum Bacteroidota; class Bacteroidia; order Flavobacteriales; family Flavobacteriaceae; genus Arenibacter; species Arenibacter catalasegens. The sequence continues at coordinate 89,152 of NZ_PHQQ01000017.1, read as the reverse complement.
ATCCAAAACCGCTGAAAGAAAAAAGGTCAATAAACAAAGTACCCAAAGAAGAACCAACATATTTCTGGTTCTAATAATCCTAAGAATAATTTCAAAACCGTTATGGATGTCAATAAGTTCAACAATGGTCATGGCTCCTAGAAGAAAGAACAGAATTTCAGCAATTTCCTCAAAATGTTCTTTGAGTTTCAACAAGGTTTCTGAAAAATCCAGTCCGGTATGGGCAACAATAACCCAAAGTACCACCCCAATAAACAGAGCGGTTGCTGCTTTATCGATTTTTACAACATGTTCCAGAGCTATGACCATATAGCCTGCGATAAATAGAAGTGTGGTAATTAACATGATAATTTTTTTGGATTTTTTAATTTGATTCTCATGTAAGGATATATTTTGCCTATTGTTTTTAAGAGGATGCGAGGCCAACTATTTTATTAACCTCAGGTCTTATTTCCGAGTGCGGTTGAGGCTGGGAGGGAATTTTAATGGGCAATGAACTTATTGCCCATTCTTTTCTCTAAGGACCAGTAGTACTTAAAAAGTCAAATAATATGGAATAGGGCAGTGTTTGGAAAATAAAGAGCATTAAACCAAAACCAAAATGGGTCAAAGGAAAAGGCTTGTGGGTTATCATGATTTTATCCAATTAATAACTCTAAGGTATTAACAATAATCGTTAACAGATTGTTAAAAATATAAGATAAAAGGGGCGATAAAAGTTCAAGGCTCCACTTTAATAAAATAATGCTTTTTACCAATGAATGCTTGCGAAAAGCTTATGAGCAGCATTTAAGAAGCAGGGTTGGTCGTAAAGAAGCTAGAAATAAAATCGGTTATTTAAAAAAAGAAGTTAGTGTTGTAATTTTAAAATCACTCAATGGTTATATCCAATGAAAAGACAGTTTCAAAAATAACAATTGTTAAAATTGAATTCCCTGCCTTTTCTTTGATAGTCCTATCCTTAAAAATTGAGGGGATGGAACAGAACCGGTTTTAAATTCATAATTGAAAGCCAATGGGCTCAGGTGTAAATGAGTGGGACGGCCTTGTGTTATTTGAAGTAAACAAGGTCTTGGCTCAATTACTACCATTCCCAAGGATTAAAACAGATACTTTATTTTCTTTACAATCTGCATAGGTAGATTATATGGTGGGTATCGAAGAGGTGCATCGAACCAATTTGCCTTTTTAACAATGGCTTTTTGATGTGAAAAAATGTCGAAAGATGTTTTGCCATGATAGGCACCAATCCCACTTGCACCAACTCCGCCAAAGGGGAGTTTTTTATTCGTGATTTGGATTACGGTGTCATTGATGGCGCCCCCGCCAAAACTATACCTATTGATTATTTTTTTCTGGAAAGATTTTTTGTTAGAGAATATATAGGTTGCCAAGGGTTTGCCATAATTCATAATATGACGCTCGATATCGGCCTCGTTTTCGTAGGCAATAATAGGGAGTATAGGCCCAAAAATTTCGCCTTGCATCAGTTTACTGTCCAATTTAGGCTCATTGACCAGGGTTGGGGCTAGATAATTATCATCATCATTGCTATCTCCGCCAAATAGAATTTCTTCACCCACTAGCATTGCCTTTAGACCTTCATAATGGTTTTTGCTTACCGTTCGTGAAAAATCAGGTGATGCTTCAATGTTATCTCCATAACACTTGGTAATGTTCTGTTTTAGTGCGGCCACAAGTTTGTCCTTCACTTCTTTGTGTACAAGTATATAATCGGTAGCAATACAGGTTTGGCCTGCATTTAAGAACTTGCCCCAAACAATCCGTTTTGCTGCCAAGTTGATGGATGCTGTTTCATCCACAATGGTTGGATTTTTTCCTCCCAATTCCAAGGTAACGGGTGTAAGGTGTTTTGCTGCGGATTCATAAACAATTTGCCCCACCCGGGTACTTCCTGTAAAGAAAATGTAGTCCCATTTTTCGGCCAAAAGTTCTTGGGATACTTCCACACCTCCTTCCATGACAGTAACATGTGCCGGTTCGAAAACTGCATTAATAATTTCTGAGATGATTGCTGAAGTATAAGGTGTAACTTCTGAAGGTTTAACCACAACCGTGTTTCCCGCGGCAATAGCGGCGATCATAGGGGCAAAAGCCAATTGAAATGGATAGTTCCATGGCGCAATAACCAATACGGCACCATATGGCTCCTTATAGATCCAATCAGAGGAGGGCCAATTCATTAAGGTAGCAGATTTTCTTTCAGGCCTTGCCCAAAAGTCTATATTTCGCAAGACCAATTTTAGTTCCGCCAATACGAATTGGGTCTCTGCAGCCAAGGTCTCGAACTTAGGCTTTTTGAAATCGTTGTAAATAGCTTGGGCAATAGCATCCTCACGTGCAATTATTTCTTTTTGCAATCGCTTTAATACTTTTTTTCGAAATGAAACATCCTTGGTCTTTTGTGTTGCAAAGAAATCACGCTGTTTTTGTAATATGTCCATGGGCATTAAATTAATATAAAAAACATCCCCAAAAGTATTCATTTGGGGATATCATCAAAATTATATATTAGATCACAACATTATGAATATGAATTCACCAATTAGTGCAATTTTCAGAATTTATAAAGATTCCAAAGTTAAATGAAAGAACAAGGTTGGCGTATCGTAATAATCTTGTTCCGTATGTATTCCCAAAGCGACGTTCATCGTAGTTTCGGTAATTTCCTTTAGAATTACTATGTTACTGGTTTCTTTGAAACCCAAATATTCTCCTAAAATAAGACGTTGCTTTCCTGTAAAATTTACACTTACAGGTCCTACCTGGGGATAAAGGGTGTTAATGGTAAAATCTTCTTCGTTAAGCTCCCAGGTGGCATCGGTTATAGGCGCATAGATGGCATGAGCCAAGGGCACGTTAGCGAGATCTGCCGAAACGGCAGTAATATTGGCTCCGTGAAATGCACTGGCTTGTATAATGCCCATAAGGCTTTGGCCATCAATATTATCCACTTTATAGGTTCCGTCATAAACAAAGGTAAAGGCATCGTCATAGGAAGCGCCCAATCCTACGGCTCCCAGTAAATTGTCAAAGGATGCGATCAAAAGGCCTAGTTTATTTTCGATCATTCCGGCACCATCCTTACCTGCGGTATATGCTTTTTTTAACCGCCATGTTTTACCCTGCGGTCTTGCTGGCCCACCTGTCAATAGAATATCAAGTGTGGGAAGAATTGTGATTTTTTTAGTTTCCGAGTACGTGCCGTTTGAGCCAATTACTGTCATAACAACGTTGTATGTTCCGGGGCTGGCAAAGGCATATACAGGATCTTCTTCAGAGCTAGTAGAACCGTCGCCAAAATCCCAACTAATAGAAGTGGTATTTTCAACCGTTCCATTAAAAGTTACCACAGAGCCTTCGACTAGGAATTGAAAATCGGAGAGGGGTAGTTGTGGTTCATTATCGTCGCTACAGTTAACCAATATTATGGCTAGTAGTAGTGTACTTAATATCTTAATATTTTTCATCTGTTTATATTTATGGTTTTACATTGGTCATATGTAACCTTTGATGATTAAAATAATTATTGCTCTTTGTGTTTAAGGATTATTTTAGTCATGTGGGTTTCATTTAGTTGTTTTTTTAACGCTTAGTTTTTATCCCACCATACAGGGGTGTCTATTTTATTTGCACCCTGTCTTGCAATGGCTTCTTGGACGTTGGAGCTGTTTGAACCTTGTTCAAATGAAGAGTAATTAAACCTAGTTGGCATGATACCGTTGGTTGCACCTTTCGATAAATCCTCACTAGTTCGAACAGGTATTATAGGATAGCCTGTACGGCGTATATGCGACCATCCCTCAAAGAAATTTGGGGTAAGTGACAACCACATTTGCACGCCAATTTGCTCTTCATCGTTCACACCTGCCAAAGTAGCTGTAGGTGAGGCCATGAAACTAGTTATCTCCGCAGCATCCACTTTCCATTGCTTTAAGGAAGCTTCAATACCAGTTCTATATAATGAGTTGGCCGTTGCTGGGTCATTGTCATAGGCCAAGGCCGCCTCTGCCCGTAACAACCAAGTTTCAGCAGCGGTCATCATATATAGTTTACTTTCTGGGGAAGATAAAGCAAGACCCATATTGGATAAGTTGGCAAAATTGGAATTTCCAAAAGCCTGATCGGTCAACCCGTTTGTAATACCGGAATACTGTCCGTTGCCATCCATACTAACAAACACCGCCAGCCTTGGATCATTGGTACCCTGTAATTGATCGATCAACAATTTGGACATCTTTATGGACGGAAATCCTGTTCTTCTATTAAACCATGCATTTCCAGTACCTTCGGTTTCAATCATAAAGGCATCATGCCCAGGGGTTTCCATTAAGGGTTCAGATAAACATTGTGCCACTGTAGTTTGTGACGCACCCGGGTCTGCATAACGCATGCGCATTGCTAGACGAAGTCGAACGCTATTCGCAAATCGCACCCATTTGCTCAAATCGTTGTTGTAGATCGGGTCGGAATTGGGATATGCCATTACAGGATCTGCAGTCTTTAAAATCGCAATACTGTTTGTCAACCTAATGATCATATCTTTATAAATGTCCTCTTGAGTATCATATTTTGGCAACAAAATATCTTGTGATTTGCCTTTTCCGCCCTCAGTGTAGGGTACATCACCAAAAGCATCGGTAACCTTGGCATAAGCTAACACAGCAATGATATTGGCAAGGGCATTGCGTACATTGTTTTGGGTGCCAACAGAAGAAGTTAGTTCCAAAACTTCCTCAATATGACGGATTGCTCCGCTATAACCATCATTTAAAATACTATTGTAATCCCCGTCATGACCATCCCCATATTGATCTGGGGCCCTCCAAGTACTTCCTGCCACGTAGTAATGGGCGTACATACCGGCAAAATGGGCAGAGCCATTATCCGTAGTTCCTTGAAATAAGCTTCTTACCGCCTTGGTAAATAAGGCAGAATCATCTATCGAAGTTACGGCATTCGGATTATCATAAAGGTCCTCCAAATGGCCCTCACATGAAAGGAACAACATTCCTGTTACTGCGACAACTATTGTTTTTCTTATTGTATTATGTATCGTTTGCATAGTCATCTGTATTAAAAGTTGATTTTTAGGTTAACTCCATAACTCCTTGTTGAAGGCAGAGATGAGTGTTCAAAGGCAGTACTGGCCGGGCCACTACTATAGGTTGCCTCGGGATCTATATCACCGGAGGCATTATATATAAAGAGTAAGTTTCTGCCAACAGCCGATAGACTTGCCGATTGAATAAACGTGTCTCGCAACATGGTTTTAGGAAAATCAAAAGTCAATGCCACCTCTCTAAGTTTAACGTTGGTAGCATCGAGAATGATGTCTGTGGCAACTTCATTTGAAAATATATCTGTAAACTGTTTTAGTAGAGCACTGGTTGAATTGTCATTTTCAAAACCAGTAAATTCATTGATGCCCTCCTCAATAATTCCGTTTTCCCTACCTACTAAACTACGGGCATCAGTTCCGAAAAACAGACGATACCCTCGACCGTACGAATAATACTCCCCGCCAACTTGGGCGCTGATAAGCGAACTTAAAGTAAAGTTCTTAAAGCGTATCTTATTGGTAAAACCACCATACCAATCTGGATTTATATTTCCCAAGGCTACACGTTCTCCTCTTTTGGCGAGGCCATCATTGCCGATTATTTTTCTTCCGAAATTATCCCTCAAAAAATCATTGCCATATATGGTTCCGAATTCTTGGCCTGGTCTTGCTTCAACGGAAGCGGTCCAGAGAGATCCTAGTGAAATGCTTTCCAGCCCTTCATTTAATGTAACTACCTTAGAGTTACTTTTGGTAAAGTTAAATCCTAGGTCCCATGAAAAATTTTCAGAATCAAAAGGAATCAGATTCAATTGGGCTTCAATACCCTTATTTTCAATTTCTCCTGCATTGATCACTTTTGACGAATACGCCGTAGCTCCTGAAATTGGAACTGCCATAATTTGGTCTGTAGTATTCGTTTTGTAATAGGTGACATCCAATTGAATACGGTTCTTTAAAAAGCCTAGATCAGCTCCAATTTCCCATGACTCGGATGTTTCCGGTCTTAAATCAAAAGAGGGAAGACTTCCTGAAATCGAAGCTACGGTATAGGGTAAGGTTACCGTTTGATCAACGTTGTAAACTGCCTGCGTTCTATACGGGCTGGTGTCGTTCCCCACTTTGGCAAAGGACCCCCTTAGCTTTCCCTGGCTTAATATGTTGGAATTGATGCCCAACAATTTCGTGAATAACAAACTCATGTTCTCGGAATGGTACCAATACGAATTATTCGCCTGCGGTAATGCTGAAGAATTATCATTTCTTAAGGTAGCATCGAAATATAAAAAGCCTCCGTAGCTAAATTGACCTAGGCCATAGTAGGAATAAATAGCTTTTTCTGAAATTCCTTCAGAGGAAAATGAATTTTTATAATTGCTGATTCTATAAAAATGGGGAACCTTGGCGTCATTACCCGAAATATTTTTATAGCTACTGTATTCATTGCGATAGTTGGCTCCCAAACTTAGGGTTACATTGAAATCCGAAATGTTGGTCGAATAAGTTCCTAAGATGTCCGAGTTCCAGATATTGCTTTTACTGTCATCATGATTGTATGAACCTAATCCGTTTTGAACTGCCTGTGCCCCAGTTGCCCCATAACTTGTAAAATCGTTTATAATATAATCCATACCCGATTTTGCCGTGATATTGAATTTGTCATCAATCTCCCAATTTGCGGAGATAAAGCCTTGAAAATGATCTTTTTCATCAACATTTCCAGCATTTTCAAGTGCCCAAAACGGGTTGTTGAATGTATTGTCCAGATTCCATTTGATTTCTTCTCCGTTTGCGTTCACTGTATTGTTCTTGACATCTGCCAGACGGATATCCCGTGGCATTAAGGAAAGTTGTAAGGCCGTATTACCACTACCTTCTGCCAGTTGCGGTCTATTTTTTACTTTTGAAGTGATGTAGGTCATTTTTCCATCAACGCTAAATCTATCGGTCAATTTAGAAGAACCTCTTAAGCTCAATGTCTGTTTGGTCAATGTATTGTTACTGACGATGCCTTGTCCATCCTCATCGGTTATTGACAATCTAAAGGAGCCTTTATCACTTCTGCCTTCAAAAGCCAAGGTGTTCGACACTGTAAATCCGGTTTGATAAAACTCTTTATATGGATCCCTATTTGGGTTGGGAGAGTAGGTGTCTTGCCGTCCCAACCAGTTGGTATAGGCTTGTCCTTCCATCTTTGGGCCCCAGCTCCATGAAAAGGGATAATCTAGAACGGGTCGTCCATCGGCATTTATCGGCGCAAAATCGCCAAATGCTCCAGCACCGTATTCGTTTTGAAAATCGGGGGTTAAGGCAACATCCGAAAATGAGAAGGACGAATTTAATGAAATACCAACACCATCCTTTTTAGTTCCCGACTTGGTAGTAATCAAAATAACCCCGTTCATACCCAGCGAGCCATAGGCTGCGGCAGCACCTGCCCCTTTTAGGACACTTATGGTTTCTACGTCATCAGGATTGATATCCGATAGGGCATCCCCACTGTCGATACCTCCGCTTGCACCTGCTCCACCCGAACCGTTGCTAATTGGAATACCATCCACAACAACTAAAGGTCTATTGTTTCCGTTAATCGTAGTGATACCCCTTAACAGTATTCTACTAGAGCCATCAACTCCAGTATTGGATTGAGTAATCTGTAAACCGGAGACTTTTCCTGAAAGGGAATTCATAACGTTATTTTCACGCGCCACGTTGACTTCCTCAGACGATACCTGGGAGATGGAATACCCAAGTGACTCTTTATCCCTTTGGATGTTCAGGGCCGTAACCACTACCTCGTCTATCTGTTCGGCATTAATTTCAAGGAAGACATTTATAGTCGTTTGATTTCCAAGGGTAATTTCCCGGGTAGTATACCCAATATAAGAGAATTCAATAATGGCATCATTGCTGAGATTCGCGAGGGTATAATTTCCATCAAAATCTGTGGTCGTCCCGGTCTTGGTGCCCTTCACCAATACACTTACGCCTAAGAGCGGCGTATTCGTATCTTTTTCTAGCACCTGACCAGAAATATTTTTTTGTGCCTCGGTAGTAATTATAGTGCCAAATACGGCCAATATTAGAATTAGTTTGTTCATATAATTGTGTTTGGTGGTTTGTTTAAGTTATTGTCCGGTAATAATGAAATTCCATTGCATATTGGAAAAATTTAATTCCTCAGTGCCAGAATATATTCTGCTACGGCCATTTTAGCTTCGTCCGATAAATAGTTCTGTGGTGGCATTTCAGGATAATCCTCCCTAAGGTTTTTGGGATTACTGATATAATCGACTATACCTTGGGGGTTATCGTGGTGAATTGCTTGAAGGATTTCGGTTGGAGGACCGATCAATCTGGTGCCAAAAGCATGACAACCGGCGCAGACGCCATAATAAGTAAGTTCGCCCAGTTCTTCTTTAGAAACCGATCTTGGTGGCACCGGAGACGGAGTCATCATCGTTGGTATATCTTTGGTATCGGTTATTTGTGCGATGCCATAATTATCCAAACCAAAAGTTCTATATCTGTTCTTATCCCTAATCGTGCTTCCGGTGCCTCCGCCATAAGCGAAAATATCTGGCCCTTTAGAATCCATTTGAGTAAGCATTATGGCTTTTATTTCACCAGTTGGGTCATTCCCGTTATCAAACATGATATTATCAAGAATTACCACCCTGTCAGGGTTTCCTTCGGAATTTGGGTCATTGGCTTTTGGGTCGCCTGTTGCAAGGTCAACAATGGTAATCCCAGTATTGTTATTTCCCGTTATGATATTATTTTCTACAATTACATCATCCGCGGCCATAATTAGAATTCCTGTGCCAGATGGAATTCCTGCAACGGTTGATCCGGGGGCGCCAAAGTTTTTGTGGTTGTTGTTTACCACAAAATTATTGCGCAGTATAACATCAAAGGTGGTCTTTATTGGTAACCCAGGTGTTACAAAGGCTAGTAGTCCTCCCGTATTGTTGTGGACATAATTATTCTCTACCAAACAATGTCTGGAATTTTCAATTTCAATACCCGCAACATTATCAAATACTTCGTTATGTAGTACATCAACATTATCGCACATACCTACATAGATAGCGGCATCCGCTATTTTACTCAGTACATTATGTTCAATAAGTCCGTTTTTTCCATATTGTGGAAAAATGCCATAAACACCGGTGTCAATGATCCAGTTATTGCGGATTATAAAGTTGTTACCAGCCTGGCCCATTACACCGTTGCCTTTGTAGTTGATGATTTTAAAATTCTCTATTAGAATGCCATTGCCAGAATAAAGGAAGGCATCATTTATTTCCTTTTTACCGTCCAGGGTGGGCCATTCTCCATTGATGACGACTCCTTGTAAGCTAATATTGTCCTTATCAATGTAGACGTTCTCCGAATACGTTCCCGGATAAACACGGATAAGATCACCTTGAATGGCTTGTTTTACGGCATTCTGGATAGATGAGCCATTCTTAACTTCTATAATATTTCCTGTAAATTCTTGACTGGAGGCTATTTGAGTAGTGTCATTGGATAGTCCAATGTTTCTATATTTCATTGTTGACGGAATCGGAACTGTCTCTACACTTTTTGGTCCAAAGAATGATTTTCCGATAAATACCCCAATGCCGATGAGCAAAAGAGCGGTGATGATTTTTACAAAAGGCGATTTTTTATTCATAATTTAATTGATTAAGTCGATATTTTAAGTCCCGAAGGAAGTGCCTCAGGAACTTTTGGTTTAAAAGATTCGTCGGTCAAGGTTTTAAGAAAATCTACTATGCGGTCTAATTCGTAATCGGTTAAATTGGGTTCCCAAATATGCCAGTGTATCAATAAGTTTTCATCCTCCGGAATAGCATGACCCCTTCCGTCTGTATAAAATTGAACGGTTTCACGAAGGGTTTGGAATCTTCCCGAGTGCATGTAAGGAGCAGTTTGGACTATATTTCTAAGACTTGGAACCTTAAATGCCCCTCTCAGGCTTTTGTCCTCAAAAGGGATTTCGGCCCCTGGATCTAATGGTAGTCCATCTGGTTCGGGGGTGCCTATAACGGCAAATTGTTGATTGGTAAAAAGGGGAGGGGTATGGCATTCGGCGCAACGGGCTACGAACGACCTAAAAACATTAAGACCTTCTATTTCATTTTTATTCAATGCTTCGTCGTACCCATGGGCATATTGGTCATATTTACTGTTTAAAGAAATTAAGGAAGATTGGAAGGCGGCAATGGCCTTAGTAATTTCTTCGAGCACTATAGGCACGTCATTATTCCTATTGGGATATGCTTCTGCAAATAATTTTCTATAATTTTCTATTTCATTTATAGTCCGGAGTAAATTCTCCGGTGTATTTCCCATTTCTTCCTTGGAAAACAAAGGTTCCAACATCTGCTCCTCCAAAGTTGAGGCCCGACCGTCCCAAAACAGCTTTTTTAAATAACCTACATTATAAAGGGAAGGTGCCGCTCTTTTCAATCTATTCCCATCCTTACCCCGGCTAGTTGCTAATCCATCGCCTAATCCTTTGTTTGGATCATGGCAGGTTGCACAGGAAATGGTTTGGTCGGCTGATAGAGCGGGGTCAAAAAATAAATACCTTCCCAAGTCAATTTCTTGGGGAGAAAAACCATCGCGAATCTCTGGTAGGGCAGATTTTAACCCACCAACACCCGCTTTGTTGGTTATGGCATATTGACTATATAGATTCTTGGCTATACATTCATTATTTGCATTCAACTTAAATCCGGGAGGGCAAGTGCTTTTTAGAAGTGGAACAGGATAGTAGGCTGTGGGTCTTTGGCCTGAAAAAAATACAAGTGCTAAGATACCTAGAATTGACCCAGGTATAATTATCCTTAATATGACCCTACTTTTTTTCACTCGGTTTTATATTATCCTTTGTTATTCAATAAAATTTTTGACTATTAAACCCAAGCGTGCTAAACCGCAATAGTACAATTGGATTGATGGATTGTGTTGGAGCTAAATAGCCTAACATTTAAATAATATATTCCATTCATCGCGTTACACAAATACAGTGTATTTGCACAAATTAACGATGGTGTTTCAACTACCTATTATGTCTATGAAATTATGTGATGAAATAGCCCTATTTGGGATTAATGGGACATTTTCTTTAGTTGGAGGACCTTTTCAAAGCTGGTCTTGTAACCAAATGAAACAGGAATTTTTTCTTCTGGGGTATATTGGATACTTAAGGTGTAGCCTTTTTTTGTTTTCTTTACAGAGTTGATATGTGCTGTATTGACCATATAGGACCTGTGGATGCGAATTACCTTGGAGTCTTTAATAATTCCGTCCAATTCCTTGAAACTCATTCGAATGAGTTCCTTGTTGAATTTTTCTCCTTTGAGGTAAAAGAGTTCTACATAATTTCCTGCAGATTTAATATATAATAATTGGTTATATTTTATAGCTAATAAAACTTTATTGTTTTCCCCATTTAAGATCAACAGATTGCTGTTCCCTTCCTTACCAGAGCTTTCTATATTAAATTGAATTTCTTCTTTAAAGGAGGATAATTTTTGTTTAATCTGGGCGTACCATAAAAACAATGTGTATGGCACTACCACAACAAGACCTATTTGTCTAAACGTTATTAAAAATTCCCAAATACTTTCTTGAAGAGTCGGAATAGGAGGGCTATAGGTAAGCTCAAATATAAGGGCCATCAATAGCATTTCCATTAAGCCCCACGGTAACAAACTATAAATTTTAAATCTCTTAGGTCCAATTATTGTGCGCAGTACAAACTGACTAAAAATTAGTACCATGAAGCCTATTAGGATAAATTCCCAATAATAGTTTTCGCCCCATTCACTTATTTCATATGGGGCATAGAGCTTTATAAAAATGAACGAATAGAGGCAGATAAAACCAATCAATAATAGTTTGTTCCTGGTGGAATCAAGAAAAGGAATATCCTGTTTTAATATAGCTTCAATACGCTTCCTCATAGGTTGGACCGATTATAAAATCAAATCGCTGCAATTTTTTTTGATATCACAGGTTAAATATAATAACTACATCGAATCTAGTGAAAATAGTTTTTATCGGAATGCCCGCTTGGAATTATCTTTAAAGTACTTTGTAGGTTATTGTTTTCCTCATTTTGTTATATTCTGGAAGAATCCGTTTAAGAATCTGAAACTAATCTAAAAACTTTACGTTAGTGGAGCGGGATCAACGTCTTTACTAAACTTTACATGGAGGTCAGATTGTGAGAGTTTTATTTCTTATCTGAATTTAGTTTTAAAACGCTGGTTTTCATGTCGGCATACCTTGGATCCGGAATGTAGTCCTGCTTTTGCATTTTTATGACCTCTACACTTAAGAAGCCAAATTCGCTCACCACTTTTCCATAAAATCGATAGATCGCTTTTCCTCTGAAGAAATATTTTGCGGCCACAGGGGGGAACAGTACGGTATCAAAAACTTCCCCATGTTGATCTACCAATGTGGCAAAATTCATTCGCGTCCCTTTGTGGGTACGGGTGTTTTTTACCGTCACCAGATATCCGTATAGATCAATATTTCTCCCTAGGTAAGCTTCTAAGTCTCTCTTGCCGAGGTTGTTAGTAGGTAGAGTTGCCAAAATATCAAATGGACTACAAAGGGTGAACCCCATAAGTTCCCATTGTGTAAAGGCCATTTCGAGATCCGTAGAATACAATTTAGGGATCTCAAAATGTTGATGTTTGGCAGTAAACAGTTTGGGTTGGTCCAATTTGGTGTTTTTGGATAAGGATAAATGGGCTTGCCACAAGAGTTCGTGTTTGTTTATATCGGTAAACTTAAAGGCATCAATACGTATAAGGATACTCAATTGATCAATAGAAATAGAGACTCTATCCAAAAAATTGGCCAATGATAAAAAAGGCCCATTTGCATTTCTTTCGGATACTATATGTACTACCACTCGTCCTTCCAATTCCCTTAGGTACATAAATCCGAGGTATAGCTCAGTACCATAAATGCAATTGAGCATAAAGCTTTTATTAATACAGGGAGAATGTATCTTGGCTCCCAGCATTCTGGCTTCGTGGATATAGAACTCGGCACTATAAAATCCTCCTCCATTATTAAGCACGGCCACCATATATTCTAAAGGGTAATAAGCTTTTAGGAATAAGGTTTGATAACTTTCAACAGCATATGATGCGGAATGGCCTTTGGCAAAGGCATAGCCGGCAAAACTTGCGACTTGCTCCCATATTTCAAAAATGAGTTTATCGTCATACCCTTTTTGTCTACAGTTTTCCACAAACTTGTCCTTTACTTTCTGGAACTCTTCCCTAGAGCGGAATTTACCGCTCATTCCTCTTCTTAGAACATCTGCTTCACCCAAAGTAAGATCAGCGAAATAGTGGGCTACTTTAATCACATCTTCCTGATATACCATTACGCCGTAGGTTTCGGGCATAATGGACAACATTACGGGATGTGCCCTTTCCTTAGCTCGTTTCGGATCCCGATGGCGCAGTATGTATTCCCGCATCATTCCACTTTTGGCCACACCTGGCCTGATGATGGAACTGGCAGCAACCAATCCCAAATAATTGTCAACCTCCAATTTTTTTAGCAACATACGCATCGCAGGTGATTCTACATAAAAGCAGCCCATGCACTTGGCGCTCTTTACCAAATTATTAATGAAAGGGTCATTTTTGAATTGGGCAACATCATGAATGTCGAAGGTGCTTATTTTGGCTGGTTGATTATAACTTATAATTTCTAATGTTTCTTCGATTTTTGCCAAACCCCGTTGGGACAGAATATCAAATTTAAAAAGCCCAACGTCTTCGGCAATCACCATGTCGAACTGTGTAGTGGGATAACCCTTTGGAGGCAGGTGGGTGGCAGAGAAGTAATGAATTGGTTTTTCGGTAATTAGTATACCACCGGCATGGATACTTAAATAATTGGGCATCCCTTTGATTAATTCTCCATACTTAAGTACCAATAAAGCAACTTTATCCAATTGGGAAACGTTGTATTTCCTATCACACAAAATATCTATTTCTTCTTTGGGCAGCCCAAACACCTTGCCCAATTCACGTATGACCCCCTTTTCTTGGAAAGTAACATAAGTACCTAGCAGGGAAACATTGGGAAAACGTTCAAAAATATATTGGGTGATGGCTTCGCGGTCCTTCCAAGAAAAATCAATATCAAAATCAGGAGGGTTAACGCGGTAAAGATTAATAAAGCGCTCAAAGTAAAGGTCGAGCTCTATGGGGTCCACATCTGTAATATGAAGTAGGTAGGCCACTATACTGTTGGCACCACTTCCCCGGCCCACATAAAAGAAACCTTGTTTCCTGGCATGGGCAACAATATCCCAATTGATAAGAAAATAGGAAACAAATCCCATTTTTTTTATCAAGTCCAATTCCTTTTGTAGGCGCTCCAGAATTACGGAGCCTATTTCGGTATGTTTGTACCTTTCTGGCAAGCCTTCTTGGCATAATTTTTCCAAAAGTGCCTCGTCCTTTTTGGTGTCACCAAGGTAAGTGACTAGGTTTTGAGGTATTCGATCTTCTGAAAAATCAAAATAGATGTTACAGGATTGCATTAACCGTTCCGTGTTTTTCAATATAAAATTATATTCAGAGAAGGCTGTTGTAAGGTCGTTTATCGGAAGCATTTTTTCTTCCGGATCGGCTTCTTCCGATTGGGGCAATTTACTGAGTAGTATATTATTGTCAATGGCACGTAATAAACGATGAGCATTAAAATCACGTTTATTTCTAAAAGTTACCGGTTGTTGTACTACTAATTTATCCCTGTATGCTATAATTTTGGAAAAGGGAAGTCGTCTTAGATCTCTAATGGAAATTCCAATAAATTCGTGTTCTAAAAGAGTATTTTGTTTATTCAATAGTACTTTTTCGAACGGATATATTATATAAGCATCTTTAAAAGTAGGTGCCTGGGATTCAATTGTTTTTTCATTATTTAGGTGGTCGGACAAGAAATTGTTTAGCTCCTGATATCCGTTGTTGTTTTTGGCTATTCCTATAAAACATTGATCTACCCCATTTCTAAAGTCGATTCCTAAGATTGGTTTAATTCCAAATTCCTGGGCCTTACGTACAAAATTTAAGCTTGCAGATGTATTATTGATATCTGTAAGTACCAAATGATCCACCTGGTTTTCTTGGGCCAACATCAAGAGCTCCACCTCGGATAGGGTGCCAAAACGCAAGCTGTAATATGTATGGCAGTTTAAGTACATTTTTTTACTTCAGGATGAATGGGCCCAACAATGTTAAACGGTAAAAGAGTTTATTTTGGGATGTATTTAAAAAGATGATCAACAAGGGTATGATTTTTTATTTACGTGCCCTGCTGGTATTTTCGAATCGTCCATTTGGCCCGATAGGCTTATGCCATTTTTATTCTGCTTATGGTACATCGGCATTAATATTTAAAGCCAATATTCCAATAGAGCCCTCTTTTTTAAAGATAATATTTTATTGGTCTATTTTGTTGTGGATTATATAATTTTAAATGTTTCCCACACCAAGGGGATTAGCCACAAATGGAAGTTGCAAAATTATGTGGTTTAAAGCCGTGGTCTAAAATTTGTCCGCTTAAAAAGGTTTGAAGCCTAAGAATTTAATCTTCGACTAGTTGGATTTACTCCTGTTTTCCCACTTCAAATCTTTTAAAATGGAACTCTTAATGCCTATAAAGAAGTACCAGCGTTTGTAGGTGCCAAATGGGGTCCAGTTAAAATTCATCCTAAAACTCTTCAGATCACGTTCAAAACGTAATTGGGTAAGGGTAAACCCTTTGTTCTCCAAATCGTAACCTGAAGATCCTCCGATTTTCCATCTTGGGGAAAGTTGAATGTTTCCAGAAAACATTAAAGAATGGCTGCCTATGGTGTTTTGGCGGTTAGAATTACTATAATTAACCGCATATGATAATCGTAGGTCCCAGGGTAATTTTGTTCCATAAATGGGATTTTCTACATCTTCAGAGTCTTTCTTTTCGTCATCGCCGGGCCTATTTTCGTTAAAGTCATTGGCCCTACCAAAAAGGTCGTCATCCCTTCCTCCACTTGATGCAACATAGTCGTATTCATTTTTATCGTCTTCCTTTTTTTCATCTTTCTTTTTTCCAAAAGTCTTACTGTCCAGGGAGTAGCTAAGGTTGGCCCGGGCAGAAGTAAGTCGAAACAAACTACCTCCATTGTCGGCGTTAAAGGTATTGATGCGCGTTCCATTATTGTCAATGGCATAAGGATCTAGACTGGCGCCAAAGTTAATGGCCATCTTATTGTTTAGAATATTTGTTCCTCCGGTCAAGTTCAATGGACTTAATTTTAAGGAATCCGCTTCAAAATTATATCCCGTAGAGAGGTTAAGGTTGCTCAATAGCGATATTTTTTTAGGTTTAGTTGCAGTAGAATCTTTGTCACGCACCTTGGCCTCGAACTGGTTGCCAAGGGAAAAACTCATAGAACTGGATTGGGTTAGACCCGGTGCCCCGTTTAAAGTGCCCTCGAACCTACTATAAAGTTCCAATTCATCATTGGCTCCAATATAGCTGTCATAGTATTGTTCAAATGATGGAGCGTAGCCATAACTTAAAGACGGACGCATAACGTGCCGGATTGCCTGAATTTTTTTGTCGTCGCCAAAATTGACCAGTCCGTATAAAGTAGTCCCAATACTGGTACTAAAGTTATATTTGTTGTAACGGTCGAACCCATTAAGGGTATCCGTAATAACTTCTCTTTTAGTTTCTAGGTCGTACCCTCGTTGATAGGTCTCTATAGCCCAAACATCTTCATAGGAACCGCCAACACTTATACTAAAATGTTTTGCCACTTTAAAGTTGGTACTTAGGGGAATAGTATGTCTAGCCCCAAAAAGTGAATTTTCGAACATCCTACTGGTTAAAAAATCCTCTTCTGTAGTCTTAATGCTATTTCTGGCATTTAGGTTATACTGAAAGTTTACATTTTGAATGATACCCTTTTTTATGCCTTCACGGGGTGCAAATGGATATATACGCTCCATACTGGCTTGCAAGGTGGGTAAGGTTACATCTACTGCACCAGTATTGGTGTTTTGGTTATGTGTGGCCGTTAAACTAAGGTTTACGGATGGATATTCAGGAAACGTCTTTGAATAAGAAATGGACGATGATAAATTGTTCACCTGAGTATTTGGTAAATTCTGCTGAAGCAGGGAATTCCTATAATAGGAACTACTCCCTAGGTTAACGGAAGCCTGAAATCTAGAATTTGGATTGCTTTTTGCATCTTGGGCATGGGAAACCTGAATATTGTAAATAGTGGTCCGGCTATAATCACTAAAGCCTTTTTGACTTGTGACCAGATTTTCATATCTAAAGTTGACATTACCCCGATATTTATATCTTTTGGTATAAATGGATTGTGTTCTAAGACCATAACTCCCGTTGGTGTATAAATCCCCGGTGAGCGTAAGATCTACATAGTCGTTTACGGGGATGTAGTATCCACCATTTTGCAGAAAATACCCCCTATCTGGATCACTACCAAAAGTAGGCATCATGACTCCCGCCGATCTGCCCATAGTTAAGGGGAAATAAGCAAAAGGAAGCGCTACTGGTGTGGGCACATCCGCAATGTACAGGTTGCTGAATCCGGCAATTACCTTTTTGCCAGGTACAAATTTGGCCTTTTTTACACGAATATAATAATCAGGGTTAACAGTATCTTTGGAGGTGGTTAACTTACCTTCGCTTAGAAAATAAACAGAATCGTTTTCCTTTTTGGTAATCTCCGCGTAAACCTTCATTGCATCGCTTCCCAATTGTCCCAAACCTGCCTGCTGCTCCGTTCTGGAGTTCCAAATAATAGCTTTTTGAGTATCAAAATTAAACCTGATGGAGTCTGGGATTACTTCATTCGTTCCCTGTTTAAAAAACGGCAGTTGGGTGTAATTTCCAAGGGAATCCTTAATGCGCCCAGCGTAGACTTCATTTTTAATATAGTCCATTATAATGATACCTGCCTTTAATTCGGTATCTTGATAATATAGTTCAGCTTCATTGTAAAGATATATTTTTTGATCTTTTTGGCTCATTTTCACATAATCCTTGGCCTTGTATTTAATTTTGTCCAAGAGAAGGGGTTGTTTGCCATTTAAGGAGTCTATTTTTATAGAATCGGTTAAAATAGTGTCTTTTAATTTTGGATCTGGTAAAAGTGGTGCAATTATTGTATCTCTATGAGCAACAATGGGCAATGGCTTAATCTGATCTTCTTGGGCAAAGGCAGTAATGGTGCCAAATAATAGCAGCAATAGGAAAAGTACATGATGTTTATTTGATTGCAAAGCTATATATCCTATTTTTGTAACGGTTTAGCTACATTTTGGGTTCAAACTTACATATATTTTTTGTACTGCCTATAGGGTATTGCGATAAATTTAACCTTATTAAAAGATCAAATTATCTCTATTTATATGAATATGAAACGGTTTTATATTATTCCCTTTATTATTTTAACATATTTTCTGACTTCTTTTTCCAAAATTATCAAAACCGATGACAATGACGGAAAATTTGTGGTTGTTTTGGATGCCGGACATGGAGGACATGACCCTGGTAATTTGGGGAATGGGTATTTGGAAAAAAATATAGCCTTAAGGATTGTCTTAAAAGTAGGGGAGATTTTGGAGAAAAACCCTAATATTAAGGTTATCTACACACGTAAAGACGATACTTTTGTAGACCTATACCTCAGGGGTGAAATTGCCAATAAGGCCAATGCGGATTTATTTGTTTCGGTGCACTGCGATTCACATAGTTCCGATGCCCATGGTGCCGGTACTTTTGTATTGGGACTACATGCCAATAAACAGAATTTTGAAATAGCAAAAAAGGAAAACTCGGTAATTTATCTGGAAGATAATTATGAGAGTAGATATGCGGCCTACGATATTAACTCCCCGGAATCTATAATCGGGCTTACCATTATGCAAGAGGAATTCTTAGATCAAAGTATCAATCTTGCCAAATTGATGCAAGATAATTTTTCCAACAAATTGAAAAGAACGGATAGAAAAGTTAAGCAAGCCGGTTTTATTGTACTTCACCAGACTTTTATGCCTAGCGTATTGGTAGAAACTGGATTTTTGACCAATAAGGATGAAGGTGCCTATTTAAATTCTTCAAAGGGACATATTGAAATGGGCAAGGCCATTGCTGAAGCCATTCTTTTGTATAAGGGCGATATGATTTCCACTACAGACGACCTTGCCTTAAACAACACGCCGATTAATCCCGCAACAAAACAGGATGAAGTTAAGGAATCGGTAAATAAATCAGTCTCCAAAGGTACAGGGTCAAAGGACAAGAAATCCGAACAACTTCTGCTGGAGCAGAAACCGGTCAAGAATATTTCAAAAACGGTACTTGTGGTAAAAAATGAAGCTGACAATACTACAAAGGAGTTGGTTAAGGAGCCCAAGAAGAAGGAGGAGGAGCCCCAAGTAGCGGAAAAGACAACCAATAAATCAGAGAATATTATTTTTAAGGTGCAGATTTTTGCGAGCTCAAAAAATATTCCTTTGAATTCTGAGAACTTCAAAGGACTTAACACTCTTTCCAAAGAGCCTTACAGTAATTTATATCGTTATATGTACGGTAATACGGATTCTCATTTTCAGGCAACTCTTTTGAAGAGCAATGCAGATGCCAAAGGGTATACCACCTCTTATATAGTTGCCTATAAAGATGGGGTACGCATCTCTGAAACGGAGGCTCTTAAATACGTGTCGGAATAATAGTCACTCTTCTAAAAATTATTTCTAATTTTGTTAAGAACTGAAAATAAAATCTTTTGAAAATATCTAGGGAAATAAAAACGGGTATTGTAGTCTTAGGGGGTATACTTTTATTCATACTTGGTTTTAGTTATTTAAAATCTACGCCTCTATTTGACAATAGTAAAACCTTCTATGCCGTTTACAGTAATGTAGGTGGACTGCAATCCGGAACTCAAGTTACTATAAACGGATTCTCCGTTGGGAAAGTAAACGATATAAGGTTTAATGATGCTTCTGGTAATCTTCTGGTAACTTTTAGCGTTAACAATAGTTTTTCCTTTTCCAAAAGCAGCACTGCAGAATTATATGATACCGGAATTATAGGAGGTAAGGGTATTCAGATCAAGCCAGTATTTGATGGTTCCGTAATGGCCAAAACCGGGGATACATTGATTTCCAGTTCCAGACCAGGACTTACAGAATTGGTACAGCAAAGATTAACGCCTTTACAACTAAAAGTGGAAGGTGCCGTGTCCAATGCTGATTCCTTATTGATGAATGTTAATGATATTTTGGACCCAAAAACAAAAAAGGATTTAAGGGAAAGTATCAGGGGGTTGAACGAGTTGGTGCAAAGTTTTCAAGGAAGCGCGAAATCAATAAACAAACTTTTAGCGGACAATAAGGATAATTTAAATAATTCCATTAATAATTTAAGTGCCATAACCGATAATTTTAACCAGCTTTCCGATACCTTGGTCAATGCTGGACTGGGCAAAACCATAAAGGGACTACAGGTTACCATGGGTAATATTAATGATGTGATGGCCAAAATTGAAGGCGGTGAGGGTTCCATGGGAAAATTGATAAATGACAAGGCTCTATATAATAATCTGGCGGATGCCTCTAAAGAGTTGGATTTACTTTTACAGGATTTTCGCCTAAATCCAAAACGGTATGTAAATGTTTCCGTTTTTGGTAAAAAGCAAATAGATTACGCACTTCCATTAGAAGACCCGGCCCAAAAATAGAGATCTAAATTATGGATTATATTCCTAATATTATTTTTGCAATTGTACTCTTAGCGGGTATTGGTTTTTTTACACGTAACGTTAAAAAACTATCCCGAAACATTAAATTGGGTAAAGAGGTTGATACCAGCGATAATAAGTCGCAGCGGTGGAAGAATATGTTTAGGATTGCCTTGGGACAGACTAAAATGGTTGTACGTCCTATTCCGGGAATTCTTCATGTTATTGTTTATATCGGATTTATTATTATTAATCTTGAAGTATTGGAGATCATTATAGATGGTCTTCTGGGCACACATAGAATTTTCTCCTTTTTGGGGGGAATTTATAGTTTCCTAATTGGATCTTTTGAAATTTTGGCCTTGCTGGTAATTGTGGCGGTGATTATTTTTTGGATTCGGAGGAACATTATTAAATTGAAGAGATTCTTGAATCCGGAGATGAGCGGTTGGCCCAAAAAGGATGGGAATTTAATTTTGTATATAGAATTGGTGCTAATGGTTTTGTTTTTGACTATGAACGCCGCCGATTACCAGTTACAACAAATGGAAGCGGTGCATTATACCAAGGCAGGGGTCTTTCCTGTTAGCCAGTTTATGGCTCCCGTTTTCCACGAAATGTCTATGTCCGCAATAATTTTAATAGAGCGCTCTGCTTGGTGGTTACATATTGTGGGTATTCTATTGTTTTTGAATTATCTATATTATTCCAAACATTTACATATTCTATTGGCTTTTCCAAACACCTATTTTGGAAAGCTGAAGCCAAAAGGGCAGTTTGATAATTTGGAGGCGGTAACCAAGGAAGTAAGGTTAATGATGGATCCAAGTGCGGATCCCTTTGCTGCACCCGAAGAGAATGCGCCTATACCTGAAAAATTTGGAGCCTCAGATGTCATGGACCTTAAATGGGTGCAATTACTCAACGCCTATACCTGTACTGAATGTGGTCGTTGTACTAGCGAGTGCCCGGCCAGCCAGACCGGTAAAAAATTGTCCCCACGTAAAATTATGATGGATACTAGGGATAGGCTGGAAGAGGTTGGCAAGAATATTGATACGAATAAAGGAGAGTTCGTGCCAGACGGCAAACAGCTGTTGGGAGATTATATTTCCCAGGAAGAGCTTTGGGCTTGTACCTCGTGTAATGCTTGTGTTGAGGCTTGTCCCGTGAGTATAGACCCATTGTCAATTATTATGGATATGCGTCAATATTTGGTGATGGAGCAATCTGCAGCACCATCTGACTTGAATAATATGATGGGGAATATAGAAAATAATGGGGCACCTTGGCCATTCAACCAAATGGATAGGCTTAATTGGTCCAAGGAATCATAAAGTAATTACCGCTAAAATGGAAAATGAATTAAAAGTGCCTACAATGGCAGAACTTTTTGCAGCAGGTCAACAACCAGAAGTTTTATTTTGGGTAGGCTGTGCTGGTAGTTTTGACGATCGGGCAAAAAAAATAACCAAAGCTTTTGTCAAGATTTTAAACAAGGCCAAGGTGAGTTTTGCTGTTTTAGGAACTGAGGAGAGCTGTACTGGAGATCCGGCCAAAAGAGCAGGGAATGAATTCTTGTTTCAAATGCAGGCAGTTACCAACATAGAGGTTTTAAATGCTTATGAGGTTAAGAAAGTTGTGACAGCTTGTCCCCATTGTTTCAATACCTTAAAAAATGAATACCCAGGACTTGGAGGAAATTATGAGGTGGTTCATCATACGCAATTCCTGAAGCAATTATTGGAAGAAGGGCGGATTAGTGTGGAAGGCGGACAGTTTAAAGGCAAGAAAATTACTTTTCATGACCCGTGTTATTTGGGAAGAGCCAATAATGTGTATGAAGCTCCACGTGATTTGATCCGAAAATTGGATGCCGAGTTGGTAGAAATGAAGAATTGTAAAAAACGTGGACTGTGTTGTGGTGCCGGAGGTGCACAAATGTTCAAGGAGCCAGAAAAGGGAAAGAAGGATATTAATATAGAACGAACAGAACAGGCTTTAGAAACAACGCCAGATATTATTGCAGCAGGTTGTCCTTTTTGCAATACCATGTTGACCGATGGGGTGAAGAATAAAGAAAAAGAATCCACAGTAGTAGTGATGGATATTGCAGAGTTGATTGCTATGGCCGAGGATTTGTAAATTTGTACTTACCTAGATTCTTTCGAATTGCAGTGAACAAGTAATTTGGAACTTATCAATAAAAAATAAAACCCCAGACTTAAGAAAAACCAAGATCAAGACCAGGAGGAATAGTACCAGACGATGAAAAAAAATCAAGACAAGAATCAACGTTTGGGTGAACATTAAAAATTTAATAAATGCTCGTAGAATTTAATACATTGCCGGATGAATCTAGGGTTTGGATCTTTCAAGCCAGTAGAAGTTTTTCAGAAGAAGAATTGCAACAACTTAGAAAAGAGTTGGATACCTTTATAGCGGATTGGACCGCTCATGGAAGCGAATTGCGCGCTGGTTATGAAATTAGGTATAATAGGTTTATTATCCTTGCACTGGACCAATCGCTAAATGCTGCTTCGGGTTGCTCCATTGACGCCTCGGTACATTTTATACAAGAGTTAGAGAAAAAATACGACATGGAACTTTTGGATAAAATGAATGTTTCTTATAAGCAGGGCGAATTTGTAGCATACAAAACTTTGATCGACTTCAAAAAAATGGCCAAACAAAAAGCGGTTTCCAAAAAAACTATAGTCTTTAATAATTTGGTAACCAATAAGCACGAATACCTAAATCATTGGGAGGTACCTGCAGAAGAAAGTTGGCACGGCCGTTTTATGTAAAAATCACGAGCTGAGGGTGCTACTCAACCCGTTGTTTGGGTTACTTTTCGTTTTTATACAATAATGTAGTTAATTGTTAGTTACCATCAAAGATGGATTTTTTTATGCGCATAAACCACTTAGTCTTAATACTCTTTATTTCATTTTATACAGTTCACGGTCAAATGAATCCGTTAGTTACCACGGATTCTTTGTCACAACAGGGCTGGGTAAATACCACTTATGATCAAATGTCCCTCGATGAAAGATTGGGGCAGTTGTTCATGGTAATGGTTACCTCCGATCAAAATAAGGCCGGTTCTGAAATAACTAAAAAATTAATAAGGGAACATCATATTGGTGGAGTTATTTTCTCAACTGGCGGTCCTGTCCGACAGGCCCAGATGACCAATGATTTTCAAAAAAATGCTAAAATTCCCTTAATGATAGGCATGGACGCCGAATGGGGTCTAGCCATGAGATTGGATTCTACTTATGCTTTTCCTTGGAATATGACCTTGGGAGCCATTAAGGATAATTCCATAGTAGAAAAAGTTGGAAATCAAATTGGAAAACATGCCCATAGATTAGGGGTGCATATTAACTTCGCCCCTGATATAGACATTAACATTAATCCTCAGAACCCAATAATTGGGAATCGATCTTTTGGAGAGGACCGTGAAAATGTGGCCCAAAAAGGAATATCTTTTATGAAGGGTATGGAAAGTGCTGGAGTACTTTCAAGCGGAAAACATTTTCCAGGACATGGAGATACTGCCGTTGATTCACATAAAGCTTTACCAGTAATAGATTTCACAAGGAAGCGTTTGGATAGTATAGAATTATATCCCTTTAGAAAATTGATCAATGAGGGCTTAAGCAGTGTTATGGTAGCTCATTTAAGTGTCCCAAGCCTGGAAATAAAGGAGGGTTATCCATCTTCCCTATCGGAACAGATCATTGGAGATGTGTTGCAGGAGCAATTAAATTTTAAGGGATTAGTGTTTACAGATGCACTAAATATGGCCGGAGTTTCCAATTTTGCCAAAGAAGGTGAAGTAGAGCTTTCAGCGTTTCTGGCTGGGAATGATATTCTCCTAATGCCATTGGATGTTGTTAAGGCTAAAGCCAAACTTACGGAAGCCTATAATAAAGGTAGAATTACCGAAAGCAGGCTATCAACTTCCGTGAAGAAGATATTGATGGCAAAGTATAAGGTGGGTCTAAATCACTATAGACCTATTGTAATAAAACACCTCTATGAAGATTTAAATTCGATAGAGGATGATGTACTTTACGAAGAGGCTATTGAGAATGCAATTACAGTGGTCAAGAACGATTTTTCCTTGATGGCGATCAAGAAATTGGAGAATAAGAAAATTGCCTATGTCAAGTTCGGAGATGCTGAAAGCGATCCATTTCTGAATGAATTGAATAAATATGCTACGGTAACACAAATTAATGGTAAGGACATAACCACACTAAAACAAAAATTGACTGATTTTAACTTGGTGATCATTGGGTTGCACAAGAGCAATGAAAGCCCATGGAAATCTTATAAATTTAGTAAAAATGAACTTTCTTGGTTAGGGGAAATAGCAAGCCAACGGACCTCCAATCTGATACTTGCCTTATTTGTAAAACCATATGCCCTGTTGGAGGTGCCTTCATTTGATAGTATCGATGCTGTTGTCATAGGTTACCAAAATAGTAAAATAGCCCAAGAGAAGACGGCACAGGTCATTTTTGGAGCCATTCCGGCCCAAGGGGTTTTGCCAGTTACCTCCCATGATGAATTTCCTGTAAATACAACTATTCCCGTAGAATCATTAATGCGTTTGGGATATAGTCTTCCGGAAAGGGTAGGTATGAGCTCTTCTAAATTGGCCAAAATAGATGAAATGGTTAAGAATGGTTTGGATTCCTTGATGTTTCCAGGAGCTCAAGTTCTTGTAGCTAGGAAAGGAATGGTAGTGTACAATAAAGGTTTTGGAAAACCAACGTATGATTCCGAGGAAAAAATAACACCAGATCATATTTATGATTTGGCTTCTATAACCAAAATTTTGGCTACCCTGCCAATGATAATGAAGTTGGAGGAGGAAGATAAAATAGCATTGGATGATACCTTTGAGGAGCTTATACCTGCTTATACGAATTCCGAACTAAAAAATGTCACTGTTTTAAAGGCCCTTTCACATTATGGTAGATTACCCGCCTGGATAGCCTTTTATATTAGCACCTTGGATGATAAAAGAAAACCCTCCAATGAGTTTTATAGGCACGAATCAACAAACGGGTTCTCCGTTAAGGTGGCAGACCAATTATTTATTGCGGATGTGTATAAAGATTCCATTTATAACAGAATCGGTAGGCAGCACCTTAAATCCAATCGGTATAGGTATAGTGACATAGCCTATTATGTTATGAAAAAATACATTGAGGATACCTATAATGACGGATTAGATAAATTGTCCGAGGAGTTTTTATATAAACCCCTTGGTGCTACCCATACCGGATTTAATCCACTAAACAAGTTTTTAAAGGGGGATATAGTACCCTCGGAGGAAGATAATTATTACAGATACCAGACTGTACAGGGCTATGTGCACGACATGGGTGCGGCCATGCAGGGGGGCGTTGGAGGTCATGCCGGACTTTTTAGCAACGCCAATGATGTGGCTAAAATTATGCAAATGTACCTGCAAAATGGTTTTTATGGCGGAAAACAGTTTTTAGAGGCCAGAACGGTAAAGAAGTTCAATACTTGCTATTTCTGCGATCAAAATGTGCGACGCGGCATAGGTTTCGATAAGCCGGAGGTACACGGAGGGGGGCCGGCTTGTAGTTTGGTGTCAAGAAAAAGTTTTGGGCATAGTGGTTTTACGGGAACCTATACTTGGGCCGACCCAGAAAAGGATTTGGTTTATGTCTTTTTATCAAATAGAACTTATCCCTCTGCTTCCAATACACTATTAGTTAAATCTGGGTTAAGAACACGGATTCAGAAGGCTATTTATGAAGCCATAATAAATTAAATACTTACTTTGTAAAAATATGGACCGTGGTTTTTTGGGAAAAATATCATTTTGTGTAAAAGCATACTGAAATGTTATCCCAATTCGCCCGACTAAGGCATTTTTGGAGTACAATAATTGATTGGATCCGTAGGGTATTGCGGTGACATGTGACTACTAAAATGCAATAAAGATAAACACATGAAAATAGCTATAGTATGTTATCCTACTTTTGGAGGTAGCGGGGTGGTGGCCACGGAATTGGGGATTGCTCTGGCCAATAGAGGACATGAAGTACATTTTATAACCTACCGTCAACCCGTGCGTTTGGAGTTGTTGAGCAATAAAATATACTTTCATGAAGTACATGTACCGGAATATCCATTGTTTCACTACCAGCCTTACGAATTGGCTCTTTCCAGTAAGTTGGTAGATACTATAAAGTTGTTCGGTATCGAGTTACTTCACGTTCATTACGCCATACCACATGCGTATGCTGGGTATATGGCTAAGAAAATGTTGGAAGAGGAGGGGATATATATTCCTATGGTAACAACTTTACATGGTACAGATATAACTTTGGTGGGCAAGCACCCTTTTTATAGACCAGCAGTTAATTTTAGTATAAATCAATCTGATATTGTGACCTCGGTTTCACAGAACCTAAAAGAGAGTACACTGGAATTGTTCGATATTAAAAAAGACATAGAGGTAATCCCAAATTTTATAGACAAGAGGAAATACAGTATGCATTTTACGGATTGTCAACGTTCATTAATGGCATCCGAAGATGAAAAAATCATTACTCACATCAGTAATTTTAGGAAGGTTAAACGTATTCCAGATGTAATTCATATTTTCAATAAGATTCAAAAGCAAATACCAGCTAAGTTGATCATGGTCGGGGAAGGGCCGGAAAAGGAAGGCGCTGAACGTTTGTGTGAGGAGCTTGGGATAGCCAACAAGGTTATATTTTTAGGGAATAGCAATGAAATTGATAGGATATTGTGTTTTTCGGACTTGTTTCTCTTGCCATCGGAGACCGAGAGTTTTGGATTGGCAGCTTTGGAGGCCATGATAAATAGGGTAGCGGTTATTTCCAGTAATACGGGGGGAATTCCTGAGGTGAATATACAGGGCGTTACAGGTTATTTGAGCGATGTGGGCAATATAAATGAAATGGCCGAAAACGCACTGAAGATATTAAGTGATGATGAAACCTTGGAAACATTTAAATCCAATGCGGCAAAAGCTGCTATGGATTTTGATATTTTAAAGGTATTGCCACTATATGAAGCAATATATGAAAAGGCCCTTTTGGCCAGACACGAAAGTTTACAGCAGAATTAATGCGCTTAATACTGATCATATTATCCCTGTTTGGTATTGCCTGTGTTGGGCAAAAAGGTGTATCTCACGATAATGTAGATAGCTCCGAACAGGACTCAAAGAAGCTTCAATTAGTGTTGGAGGATAAATATAGTGGGGTAGAACAACCAGAATTTCAGGTAATCAGGGATCCTAAAGCATTGAAGAATTTATTCCTAAAGATCAATAGAACTAGAAAACCTGGGTTACCAATTCCAGAGGTAGATTTTACAGAAGAACTTTTATTGGTGTATTGTGCAGGAACCAAATTGGATGTTGGCAAATCGGAATTGGTCATTTTAAAAGAGTCCTTGGAAAATATTACCATTGGGCAAAAGGAAAGGACCCTTTCCAAGAAAGAAAACATGAATGCCGCTACAACGCCCTTTTATATTTATAAAATGCCTCTCACCCAAAAGGAAATAAGTTTTCAGTAAACTATTTGTGTCCAAACAATTGTAGGGCCTAATATTTTAATATTTCCATTGCGATTATTTTTAACAAAATAGATTCATTTCAAATTTTTATGGATTGCCATTGCAACTTTAAGGATTGGCCTATTATAACCGATAAGATACCTTTTTCTTGGATGAAAAATTACGGAGAATCGTAATTTTAAAATATGAGTTTTGTGGGAAACCACTTAACGAGTTTAACAGCATTTAGTAGAATATAAATGGTGTCCATTTAACATTGCCATAGCTTTGGACAAAGATTATAAAGAATCCCAAAATTACAATGTTATGAAAACCTACGCACTTGCAATTACTTTTTTATGTGCTATTTCCTTTAATTATGGTAGTGCCCAAGAATTACAACTTACAGCTAAAGATAGTGTTGTTTCCAGTTCCTGGGTTCTAGGTCTGGGCTACAATATAGTAGACGATTCCGCTACCCCGTTTGGTGGTGATTTCTTAAATATTAAAGAAACATGGCACGCACTTCCTTATCCCTCTTCAATTAGTGTGGGCAGAACTTTTAGGAATGGACTTGGTGTAAAAGCCATTGGTTCCTATAATAAATATGATATTGGGAAGAAAGTCGATGGCGCAATTAATTTAGTGGAAAGAGATTATTATGCTATTGATGGTATGATAAGTTATGACCTGAACAAGATTATTGGAGAAACAGGTTGGTTCGATCCATTTCTTCATGTGGGTGCAGGCTATAGTGATATTGGATCTGTGGGAAGGGCAACTGCCAATGCCGGTTTTGGGTTTAATACCTGGTTCAACGACCGCTGGGGTCTAAATTTTAATACCATGGGTAAATGGGGGATTAAGGAAGGATCCACCAAGCAGTTACAACATTCGGCAGGAGTGGTATACCGATTTGGAATAGAAAAGGAATTGTCCAAAAAAGGCCTGGAAAAATTGGCATTGATAGAAGAGAACCAAAGAGTTTCGGATTCTATTGCAGCAGCGAACAAGGCTGAGGAAGAGGCTAGGCTTATGGCTGAGCGTTTGGCACAAGAAAAGGAAAAGGCGCGTTTGGCTGCAGAAGAGCAAGCTAGAAGGGATGCGGAAAACAGCCGAAGAACAGCACTGGAGAATAAAATAAAAGACTTGGGGAATGTATATTTTAGTTTAAATTCGTCTTACCTGAGCAAGCCATATAAGGAGCTATTGGATAAGTTGGCTGTGATATTGGAAGAAAATCCTGCAGTGACCATAAAAGTTGGCGCTCATGCGGATTCCAGAGGGGCTGAAAAGTATAACCAAGGGTTGTCCGAGAAGAGGGTAAAACAAACCTTGGAGTATTTGGCAGATAAAAAAGGAATAAATGCTTCTAGATTAACAGGAGAAGGTTTTGGTGAAACACAATTGGTGAACGAATGTGATAATAATACCTACTGTCCAGAATCTAAACATAAATTAAACAGAAGGTCAGAGTTCGAGGTGATGGCGTTTTAAACGAAAATTTAAAGAGTCTTACTTAAAGTACTGTAAATATTATTAAAGATTAACATAGCCATTTAAAACATCCGGGATAAGTGTTGAACATTTATCTCGGATTAAATTTTTAACCATATTACACTTTTCGTTAGCGTAATTCAAATATTATTAACGGTAATTAAATAAACGGAGTTATGATTTACAGAAGACTTCAGAAATTGAATTTTTTTTTCGAATTTTTTGAAAAAGATTCAATATTTCCATTTTATCAAATGGGGAACAACAATACTAATATTAATGTTAACAAGAACAACGGAAAAGTAGAAAAGCCAGCGAATAAAGTATATGTCTTAAACTTTATTCCACCTTACTTAGATTTAAAAATAAACAAGCAAAACTTACCTTTTAGAGCTTTTCAAGTTAAACCTAGAACCGGTTTTAGTATAGATTTAAGTCAATACTCTAGTGCTGACGAATATTTAAAGTCACATTTGGGCTCTAAAAACAGGAGGAATATTTTAAGTAGATTAAAAAGGCTTGAATCTTGTTTTGATATTAATTATAAAAACTATTTTGGCGAAATTGATCAGACGGAATATGCATTTTTGTTTGAGGAGTTTGAGCGAATGATAGGCAGTAGGTTTGAACAACGGGGTGATGAGCATGTAGGTTTTCAAAGATGGGATGAATATAAGGATAGTGTTTATGATTTAATACTACAGAAGCGTGCTTCTCTTTTTGTTATATATGATAATAATAAACCCATTGTAATTAATTTAAATTATCATTTTGAGAATATTTTGGATATTGCCATGCCTTCTTACGACATTGATTATTCTAAATTCGGATTGGGGCAAATTGCCATAGCGAAACAATTGGAGTGGTGTTTTGAAAATAATTATAATAGAGTGGATATGCGTTGGGGAGAATTGCCGTATAAACTCCTATGGTGCAATGATATCCAAAAATATAGGTGTGACGTTCTTTATAATAAAAATATCCCCACCGACATGTTACTTGCTTTTTTAGTTACGAAAGGGATGAACCTTAAGAAATTGTTGATAGAACGCAATATACTCCCCCTCAAATTGAAATTTTTATCTTGGGGTACAAAAAAGAATGAGCCAAGTGAGAGAGTTGATAATGCACCTGATTATAAACTTGAAGACCTGGCGGAGCTTCCTTCTGGGACAGACTTAAAATCTATAAACATTACTGGAAGTGAGTTTCAATATTTGCGTAATCCGGTATATAATTATCAATATATCCATGTTGAACATACTAATGATATTAATGTTTACAGTATTGAAAATCAGGATAAGACCTATATTATCGAGGGAAAATCGAGTTTGTTTAAACTTATTTTATAACTTTGAATAATTAGCCATTGTATATGGATTTTCGTGAATTATGTGTAGACTTTTAAAAGGAATCGCTTAGGATTAAAGTTCAGATTATGCTGTAAGTATCGAGTAAGTTTAGAGTTTCTATTCTTTTAACTTAATCCGTGTTGTTTGCTAAATTTTGGCTATTTAAAAATAGAATATCTTACGTATTACCTAACATTTAATGAGTGTTCCCCATGCTTAAAAAGTTAAACTTTTTTTTCGAATTTTTTGAGAATAATTCCTTAATACCATTTTATGATAGTTTAAATAATAAAACCAATGACAAGATTATTTACAATGAAGGTGTTAATGAAATAAAAAAACTCAATAAAGGCATATGTGTTTGTGTAGTAAACATGATTCCATCATATTTTGATTTGAAAATTAACAATCATAATACACCTTATAGGACATTTCGAGTTAGATACAGAACTGGTTATATAATTGATTTGAGTCCATACTCAAGTGTTGGACAATATTTGAATTCACATATGGGCTCTAGGCATAGCAAGAATATATTAAACCGATTAAAAAGGCTGGAATCCTGTTTTAATATTAAGTATAAAATTTATTTTGGAGAAATAGAGCAAATCGAATACCGGGTATTGTTTGAGGAGTTTGAGCGTATGATAAGAGTTAGATTTGAACAAAGGGGTGAGGAGCATGTTGGTCTAAAAAGGTGGGATTTCTACAAAAAAAATGCTTACGAATTAATCTTAAATAAAAGAGCCTCATTATTTGTTATCTACGATGACAAAAAAACCATAGCCATAAGTCTTAGTTATCATTTTGATAATATTTTGGATAGTGCCATTACTTCCTATGATATTGATTATGCCAAATTTGGATTGGGGAATATTGCCGTTGTTCAAAAATTAGATTGGTGTTTCCAAAATAATTATAAAAGAATGGATATGCGTTGGGGGAGATTACGCTATAAGAAACAATGGTGCAATGCAATTGAAGAGTATAAATGTGATGTTATTTATAACGATTTGCCAATTTCACAAATTATGGCGTTTGTGGTTTCTAAAATTATAATATTAAAGAAATTCTTGCTCCTCCATGAAATATTACCGTTAAAAGTCAGTTTTAAATTTCGGGATATGCATAAAGCCATCGGAAATATCAATAAAGATAATGGTCCCGCTTATAAAATAGAGGACTTAGATCAACTTCCTCTTAACGAAGAATTAAGTGCTCTGGATTTTAATGCTATAGAGTTTCAATTTTTGCAAAATCCAGTGTGTAATTATCAATATGATAATTTGGAGCACTCCAGGGATATTAATATTTATCGGGTTATTAATGAGGAAATGAGCTATATTATTCAAGGGAAATCTAAAGTACAAAAGCTTGTTTTTTGAATTGTTTGTCTACCTATTCAACAAAATTTTTAGATATATCACGAAATTTGGATTAACATTAAAGAAAAGATTACTAAAATAAACCATGATAAGCCCATACCAATTTTAATAAATAATTTAACCTTAATTGAACGCTGGAAAGTTGTTACTATTTTGGTTTTTTATTATTATGGGTTTTTTGTTAGAATCCAATAAATTTTAATACCCCTCATGCTTAAAAGATTAAATTTTAGTCACGAATTTTTTGAAAAAAATTCTATTTTTCCGTTTTATAAGGGTTTATATAATAAAACCAATGGTGATATATTCATTAATAATAATAAAGAAAATAGTGAGATATATATAAGTGACATCTCCATTGTTCAGTATATCCCACCATACTTTGAACTTAAAATTGACAAGAAGAGCTCTTCATACGGTCTTTATAAATTCAATACGTACACGGGTTATAAGGCAGTTTTGGATAATTTTAATAATGTGGAGGAGTACATGAAAGCTCAGTTTAGTAAAGGAGTTAAAAAAACTATAAACAGTCGCCACAAAAGATTGGAGGTATGCTTTGATATTAATTATGAGATGTTTTATGGTTCTATAAACCAGAAAAAATATATTTTTTTGATGGATTATTTGGAATCAATGATTAATACGAGGTTTTCTCAAAGAAATCAGGAACATTCTGGTCTGAAAAAATGGGCTTTTTATAAGGATGCTGCCTATCAGCTAATATTGGATAAAAGAGCTTCTGTTTTTGTCATTTCGGATGGTGAAAAACCTATTGTAATCGGTCTTAACTTTCACTATCAAAATATTTTTGATAGTGCCATAACTTCCTATGATATTGATTATGCCAAATTCGGACTTGGCAATATAGCGGTATTGAAGAAAATAGAATGGTGTTTTGCAAATGGCTTTAGTAGATATGATATGCGATGGGGAGAATTGGCTTACAAAAGTTTGTGGTGTAATTCCGTTGAGCCATACGAATGTCACATTGTGTACAATAAGGGAAATATTGGTAAAAAATTAGGGGCCTATTTAGTTGCTTTTATTATGAAGTTTAAGACGTATTTAAGGAATAAAGGGATTTTACCCATAAAACCCAAAATTAGATCCTTTTTAAAAAGGAACTCTAGGGTGTCACTGCCAATTAATAGTACTGCTCCGGATGTAGAATTGGTCGATTTAACCGAAACCGTATCCATTTCTGATCATATTGAAGTTGACATAATTAACGAAGATTATTCTTTTTTGCGAAAAATCATTTACGATTTCCAATATATTAATTCTGAACATTCCGATAATCTGACCATTTACAAAATGTGTGATCGGGAGAATACTTATATAATTTCTGGAAAAAATAAAACTCAGCAGATAATCTTTAAATAGGAATTACTTGAATAAATTAATTAAAGTTAATTTGTTGTTCTTACATGTCATAAAATAGGTGATAATTTAATTTTTAGTTTGGACTTTTTGTAAAACAGGTTGCTGTCTGAAATTAATTTTCTACTACCTAATAAAGTGAGTGAGCAAAAAATAGCTGGGGCATGTCCCCCAGCTATTTTTTTGTTCAATTTTTAATATTTACACATTAAATAAAAATGAATTATATATTGATGAATTTCTAAAATAGGCAAGACTGGAGATGAACTCAATAGTGTTTTTATATATCTCCTAAAACAAGGTGTCGGGAAGTTGCTTGTATGTGAGTTGCATGGACGGATCTATTTCAGGGTGTGTGGCGCCAAAGACATCCGTATTTAGCTCCTGAAAATTACCGAAGCTGTCAAGAATGGGTTTTGGGAATCCAAGGTTTAAATGTGTGAGGTAGACGATATATGAAGTGTTTGTAGCTATATTTAGTTGCACGGGTAGAGAAGAATTTACGGCTGATAAAACACATTTACAATGCCCGTTCTTACTAGGAAGCTATTAAAAATCAGTTCCTTGTGATCTTTGAAAAAAGGATTGACATTAATTAAAAGGCAATCCCTAGTTAATTTTAACTTACAACTAAAAAGGATAGTGTCTTTAATTTAAAAAAAAAGGGTCCAACTTTAAAAGTTAAACCCACAGATGTTCTGTTTAAATATTTTTTTTGATACTGTAGACCTAATTATTCAGTTAATGTTTTTTCAAGTTTGTCTAAACGGTTCGCTAATAGTTTTAAATTTTCCTTTTCGACTTCGAATTTCGAATTGGCCAATTTTAATTCTTTAATTTCTTTTTGTTGTTGAATCGTATATAAAGTGAGTTCTTCTATTTTCTGAAGTAACTTCGCATTCATTTCACCTAACTTAATACCATTTAGTTCAACTTCTGCGGCACTTGGAATATTCTCTAAATGACCTTTATCTAGAATATGCTGCTCCACTTCCTCTAAGGTAGGAAGACCGTAATTTTTGGCAAAAACAAAATCAGGCCAATTTTGGGATAATTCAACTTTTATTTCTTCCGCAATCACATTACCATCCACAGCCAATGCGTAGCCAGATGGGACATTGGTTAGACCAATTCCGACGCCACCTCCATTATACACTACATTTGACCCAGAGACTGACCATGGGGATCCTGGAAGCGGATCTCCATTTATTAGAATAGTAGTGGCATTTATGGTTCCTGCCACATCCAAATCAAAGTTAGGGTTGATTGTGCCTATGCCTACATTACCTGTATTATAAAAAAGTTCATTCCCAGAAATTGACCATGGTGAACCTGGGAGCGGGGCTCCATTTATCAATAGGTTTGTAGCATTTACAGTCCCAGCAACATCTAGATCAAAATTAGGGCTATTTGTACCGATGCCCACCCGTCCTATACTATAAAAGGTGTTGGATCCAGAAAGAGACCATGGTGAAGCAGGAAGTGCTGCCCCATTTATCAAAAAGTTTGTGGCATTTACCGTACCTGCCACATCTAGGGCAAATCCGGGGTTATTGGTGCCGATGCCCACCCGTCCAGCGTTGTAAAACGTGTTGGATCCAGAAAGAGACCATGGCGAAGCTGGGAGCGGAGCCCCATTTATTAATAGATTAGTTGCATTTACCGTACCTGCTACGTCCAAGGCAAATCCAGGATTGTTGGTGCCTATTCCCACCCTACCTGCATTGTAAAAGGTATTAATGCCATTTAGCAACCATGGGGAACTTTGCATTACGGAACCATTTACAAATATTTCTGAAGCACTAAAAGTTCCGGCTATCTCAAGGCTAAAATTTGGTGTTAAGGTACCAATTCCAACGTTCCCCGAGGCCGGGAAATAATTTCCCTGACTATATCCCAAAAGGACGAAAAAGAACGCTATCGGAGCAATATATTTTTTCTTCATAATCGTGTAATTAAATTGACGGTGCATACATACGCTACTCATATTGTCTTAATTCAAAGGACAGGTTGCTGAAATTATCCATAAAAGCATTAATGCCATTTTGGAGTTCTATTCTAACCTGATTATCGCCAATTATTTCACCTCTTACCCCAGTATGGGTTGTAGGTGTAGTGTAAAAAATTACAGTTTTTCCAATGATAATTGTTTTATCTAGAGTTCCCACATATTTTCCCTGGGATTCCCTTACCCAACTAATGTTTAAATCTAAAGTGTTTTCCAGAACATTGGAGCTTGGATTTTCTGTACCCGATTGACTGATCAATGAAACGTATGTTTGATAAGTAATATTGGCATTGTCACCGTTGCACAAATATTCAGTACTAATTACTTCATTGGCGTCCAAAATACTATTGGCATTTGTATCCAAACCAGTCTGAACGCTGAAACCTCCATTGGTACAATTTGCCCCAGGCTGTTCCACTAGGGTCTTTATTAGTCCATTGTTTCCATTGTTACCGTCAATGCCATTAATACCGTTCGTTCCATTCAGGCCATCTGTGCCATCTTCCGGACTACAACCTACAAAAACTGCCATGAAGATCAGTGAAAGAGCAATTTTAAAAAGCCTTGTGTTGCGCATAAATAAAATTTGAGTAAGATTAAATTTGTGTAAAAGTACAAATAGGGCGTGCCAATATATTGAACTTTAGTCAAAAGAATAAATATATTCGACAAATGTAACAAATTTACCAATTAGCTAATTATAGACGGTTAGGGAAATTGAAGACTTTAACATTGGATATGTGAGATTTTAAGTAGGAAAATTATTGATAATTTGAGAGTAGATGGCTCTAGGTTTAACAAAGGTTGGGATATTTTAAATCAAATTCTTTTTCAACTCATTGTAAGGTGAAGTTTTAACTGCCTAACGATAGTCGTTTTTTTGAGGTTTTTACATTATTTAATACCATTTATAGCTATTTAAGTGCAGTTCATAGAAAAATGTAATCATGAGGCAGAAAATATGTTAATTTTGTGGCAAATTCCCCCTCAAGGTATATTCATTTATAAAGTGTTTTAATATGAAAAAAATATTACTATTATTTTTGTCATTATGTTTGTTTTATGTTGAAGGCGGAATTGGTCAAGAGCTTCACACACAGTCAAATGCAGCTTCAATTGCAAATGAGTCCAATTCTACAACGGGTTGGTCTGGTTCGGCTGTTATTACATCTAGTGCTACCAATCCTCAACAGGGGAACTTCGCAATAAGTATGGTTTCGAACACTGGTAGCAGATATCGAATGGACTATTTTTATAACGCTACAATCGGCAACGATTATGTTATACGAATATGGGCAAGACAAGGCCCCCAGGTAACTACACCCGCAGCACCAGCATTTGCAAATTGGACGGGCGTTACAGGATTTTCCACGACTCCTATTACTGATACAAATTGGACCCAATATGTATTTAATGTTACCGCTACCTCCTCTAATCCACGGATAACTATTTACAATGGACTTTCTTCCTCCGGAAACACAGCAGGAAATACAGTATTTATAGATAACGTTTCCATACTCCCAGCAGGAAGTGATGCAACACCACCAACAGCACCTACGAACTTAGTGGCAAGTGGCACTACAGCTACGGGGACTACCTTGAATTGGACACCGTCTACGGACAACGTTGGGGTTACGGGGTATACTATATTGCAAAATGGAACTAGTATTGGAACTACAAATGGCGCTACTACCCTTAACGTAACCGGTCTTTTTCAAAATACTTCCTATTCCTTTACGGTAACTGCAAGCGATGCAGCGGGCAACGTTTCACCTGCAAGCAATACAGTAAATGTCACCACCTTAACGGCTACTGATAGTCAGCCACCAACGGCACCAAGTAGTTTGGCGGCCAATGGGACCACAACAACCACTACAAACCTTTCTTGGGCAGCTTCTACTGATAATGTTGGGGTTACGGGATATACCATATTGCAAAACGGTACCAGTATAGGAACCACAACAGGAGCCCTTACTTTTAATGTGACCGGACTTACCCAAAATACCACCTATGCCTTTACGGTAACCGCAAGCGATGCGGCAGGCAATGTTTCGCTGGTAAGTAATACGGCAAATGTCACAACCTTAACGGCGGCGGATGGCCAGCCACCAACGGCGCCAAGTAGTTTGGCGGCCAATGGAACCACAACAACCACTACAAACCTTTCTTGGGCAGCTTCTACTGATAATGTTGGGGTTACTGGATATACTATACTGCGGAATGGCACTAGTATTGGGACTACCACAGGGGCACTTACTTTTAATGTGACCGGACTTACCCAAAATACTACTTATGCCTTTACGGTAACCGCAAGCGATGCGGCAGGCAATGTTTCGCCCGTTAGTAATACGGCAAATGTCACAACCTTAACGGCGGCGGATGGCCAGCCACCAACGGCACCAAGTAGTTTGGCGGCCAATGGAACCACAACAACCACTACAAACCTTTCTTGGGCAGCTTCTACTGATAATGTTGGGGTTACGGGATATACCATATTGCAAAACGGTACCAGTATAGGAACCACAACAGGAGCCCTTACTTTTAATGTGACCGGACTTACTCAAAATACTTCCTATGCTTTTACAATAACGGCTAGGGATGCTGCCGGTAATGTTTCACCTGCGAGCAATGCAGCAAATGTTACTACAACAGGAACCGGTGTAATTGATTATACTTCAGCAAACTCAAATTTACCAACAGTGGATTGGACCGCTAGGGACTTGTTCGCTAGTAGAAATGTAGGTATCGGTACTACAAATACCCAAGGCTATAGATTGGCTGTTGATGGTAATGTGGTGGCTGAGGAAATAAAAGTTGAATTATCCCAAAATTGGCCTGATTTTGTTTTTACAAAAAATTATGGTCTTCCTACCTTAGAGGAAGTGGAGCAGCATATTCTAGATAAAGGTCATTTAGAGAATATCCCAAGTGCCGCAGAAGTTGAACTAAATGGTATTAAGTTAGGTGAAATGAATGCGAAGTTACTTCAGAAAATAGAAGAATTGACTTTATATACCATCCAACAAGAAAAGAAAATAATTAAGTTGGAAAATGAAAATAAGAAAATCCAATTATTGTCTGAAAAATTTATTGAATTGGAAAGGTTAATTAAAGGAAATAATTAGAAAATATAATGTATTATGAATAAGTATTATGCATTATTTGTTTTTTCATTTTTGGTGTCTCAAGTTGGAGCCCAAAGTATACGGAAAAATTTTACTGAGATGTCTCAATATGAGAAAATTGAATTGGTCAATGGATTTTATGGCTTGAGGTCAGGTGCAGACTTAGTTAATGATTTAGCTACATTCCACAATAATTTTTTCAATTTTGATAATACTATTGATCCAACACGATTGGACATACATTTCAACCTACCAGACGAACCGCAGCGGGACATTTTTCTTGCCTGGCACCGACGACAAATGTTTGAAGTAGAACAGGCCCTTCAAAATATAAATCCTAGAATTAGCTTGGTTTATTGGGAAAGTTA
The DNA here is from genome assembly GCF_002909235.1 of Arenibacter catalasegens. Taxonomy (GTDB): domain Bacteria; phylum Bacteroidota; class Bacteroidia; order Flavobacteriales; family Flavobacteriaceae; genus Arenibacter; species Arenibacter catalasegens. Next base: position 49,538 of record NZ_PHQQ01000017.1, on the reverse strand, counting down.
TGAGGAGAGGTCTGTGAATTCAACATTGTGGAACCAAGATTTAATGGGAAGTTTTGATGCCAATTGGGGCTTGGGCAGGGCCTTAGGTGCTTCAGGTACTTTGCCAGTTACAACTGGTACTAGTGATAGTAATGTGAATGTGATACAAGGCATAAGCGGTACAAGTTGGCCACCTCCGGATTCCCAGACAGTAGGATTTTACGCATATTCCAATCGTTTCGAACGAGGAAGGGTTCATTCAGGTGCACATTCATGGACAGGAGGCTTTATGCCCACGGGGGCTTCGCCAAGGGACCCTGTATTTTATTTGCATCATACCAATGTAGATAGACTTTGGCAAGAATGGGAAGAAAATAATCCTGGCTCATCTGGTTTTATTAGTACTTCAATGCTACGCTATGACGGAACCTATGTTTTTGATGGCCAAACATTGCCTTCCGTAAATCCAAATAGTATTATTGATAGTAGGGTATTGGGTGTTTTCTATGCAAGAAATGGGCTTGCGGTATTGGATAATTACATTGTGGGTAATACCTACAATCCCGAAGAAGTATTTTATTATCAATTTCTGATAGAAGCGGGAGATAACGGTTTTATTGTGCCCTCCGGCCGTTCAGCTAGAATTGAATCATTAAATACGATTGAGTTAAAGCCGGGCTTTACGGCGGAAAGTGGTTCTTCATTTACGGCAAGGATAGATGTTGCCAATTCTGGTCTAACAGGAAAATCCAGTCGAGCCTTGGTAGTAAATGACAAACCTTTTGATCATATAGATATCAAAAATGTTGTGGAATGGCAGGAAGACAATAAGGATGATAGCCCTGTTTTTATGACTACATTTCCTAACCCTTTCATCAATAAGATCACTATCAAGCTAAATAAAAAAACCGATTGTTCTATCGAAGTGTTTAATATGATGGGTATGTCCATTAGAAAAGAATCCTTTCAAAACACGGATACTTTGGAAATTAACAACCTATACGGCCTTTCCTCCGGTATTTATGTCATTCAAGTAGTAAATGGTCAAGGTGAAATATTATTGGCCAAGAGAGTCGTGAAACTTTAGATATTTTAATTCAATGAATATCTTATTAGATGTGCAAATAAAAAATGGCTGGGAAACTTCCTAGCTATTTTTTTGCATTATATCCAATCATTGTTACAGAGGTGTATCGCAACGCTAATGGCATTTTGCAGGACAATTGGCATATATTATGGGTTACCCTATTTTTTAAAAAAAATATTAGCTCAGCTACCCAACTTTAACGGAAGCATTATTGCTCAATGTTTAACATTATGGTCCATATGAACACTTTCTGGATCTCTAAATTTACAGCAGGGCGGTAAGTTGTTATAGGTGTTATCATCCGCTTGAGCCGAATCGGTATCGTGACCAACCCTTGCAATAGCCTTTTTAACATCTAGGGGTCCACATTTATTCTCATCCAAAATTAAAGTCAGTTGTTTGGAGGCGATGTCCCAATTTACATATTTAACTCCTTTGACCTTAAGGGACGCCTTCTCTATTCTTGCTTTGCACATAGCACAATTTCCCTTTACCTCAAAGGAGACCTTCTTATTTTTGTCCTGTGAATAGGCTTTTACAGAAGTAATAATCAATAATAAGCAGATAATTAATTTTTTCATACCAAAAATTTATAATTTATATCTTAAGCCAATGTAATAAGTACTTCCCAAAACAGGGGCATATAGGATGGTACTATCAAAATACGGTCCAAATGGATCATCACTCCCTAATATAGCCCTGTTTTGGGTATAATTGGCGATATTTTCCCCACCTATATAAACTTCAAATTTCTTTGAAAACACTCTGGTTGCTTGTGTATTCATTAAAGCATATGAGGGTGAAAATGATGCTAAATGATATTCATTAGGGTTTGAAGCTGTATTGGGCAATCGTTGTTCACCCTGCCAGTGAAGGGTATAATCGAATCGCCATTGAGATCCATTCGATTTGCTAAGTGTTTCATAACTTATATTAGTGAAAAAACGATGTTTGGGTTGTAAAGGTTTTGTTAACCTACCTGATTGGTAATCAACCCTAATATCATAATATTTGTAGGTTGCCCTTAGGTCAAGATTTTGAACTATTTCATAATTTAAATCTATTTGTAAACTATTGGAATAACTTTTTCCGTCCAAATTATAAAATGATATTTTTCTAGGATCTTCCCAATCAATTACCACCTGATTTTGAAACTGTGTACTGTAAAAATCAGTAGAAAAATCCAAGACTCTATTCCAGAGATATAATTTTTGGATTAAACTTATCCCAAAATTCCAGGCAACTTCCGGGTTAAGACCGTAGATTTTACCTGAATTTTCTATTATTTCCACACTTCTTGAAGAAGCAAATAGTTGTTGGTTTTCTGCAAAGATGTTGGCTCCTTTTACACCCTTGCCTAAAGAACCCCTGAGACTTGCCTTATCCCAAAGTGAATATCTTATATGCAAACGTGGGGTAATAAAATTGCCAAGTTTATTATGGTGATCCAATCTAATTCCGGCTACTAAACTTAATTTTTCCAAGCTATCATAACTATACTCAAAAAATGATCCTATAGTATTGTCATTTCTTTCTAAGGCTTGCCCATTTACTTGTTCGTCATAATAGTCATTACTATAATTGACGCCAGCTTTAATTTTATTTCGTGTGTTATTAATGATGCTGTTAAAAATTAGGTTCGTATAGAATGAGTTTTGCTTTATATCGTAAAGGTTCAGGCCATAATACGAATTCTGGTCGTGAACGTTATAAGACGTTTGTATTCCAATACTTTGATAAGGTAAATCAGGGAAAACATATCCCACTTTAGAAGAAATATCCAACCGGTGACTTAGTACTTCACTACCCCAATTATTAGTTGTTAATTTATCTCGTTCTGGTACAAAATTTACCTGGCCAGTGTTTTTTTTGTCCTTTAGATAATGAAGGGTTAAAAAACTTACCCAGCCCTTTTCACTGTCCATATATTGCCACCTGTTCATTAAATTGATTTGTTCGGCCAATGGCGTATCCAAGAATCCATCATTATTGTTGTCTATGGTGCCATTTCTTAAATTGCCATGGACATAAATTCCTGTTCCTAGATTTTTGGATATTTTCTTGTTGAATCTTCCGTTAAACTCATATCGTTCATAATTATTGGAATAGATGTTCAAAAATAAAAGCTTGTCGCTTAGTGGTTTCACCAATTCCGAATTTATTTGTCCGGAAATACTTTCATATCCATTTTGAACCCCACCGGACCCTTTGGTAATTTGTATGCTTTCAATCCAGGAACCAGGAATAAAGGATAACCCATAAATTTGGGATGCGCCTCTTATAGACGGTATGTTTTCTTGTGTAAATAGGAGATAGGGACTATTTAAGCCCAACATTTGAATTTGTTTGGCTCCAGTGACAGCATCAGAAATGTTGACATCAACGGTGGGATTGGTTTCAAAGCTTTCCGAAAGATTGCAGCATGCGGCCTTGAGCATTTCCCTGCTATCAACAGTGACAACATTCTGCACTTCGAACAATGACTTTTGAAGAGGTTTTATTTTATTCATAACAATAACCTCCTCCAAATCTATTTCCTTCTGTAATAATATTTTACCAATATTTGGTCTATTCGCATCAAGGGTATCTGTTTGATATCCAGGAAAGCTTAATATAAGTTTTTTAGTATTGTTATTATACGGTATTTTGAAATAACCTTCTGTGTTGGTCAAAACCATGGCGGTGCTGTCCTGCCAATAAACATGAACTCCAGATCGTGCAATTGCAGTTCCCTTGCCATCATTTACGACAACAGTTCCCGAAATAGTAATTTGACTTGTAGCGAACAGTGGCAATAAAAACAATAAAGAAATTAATATAAACCTTATAAATGTATTTTTTAACAACGATTGCATACGAATTATTTTTCTTTGGCTTTATAATTGATGTACATCATTTGTATTTCAAATTATTACCTTGAAGAGACATTGAATATGAAGGCTTGAGACAAAAATAAAGATTGATTTAATTAATGTAGGGCAAAAATAGATCGGAAAAATTGTACATAGTTAATTCCTTAGAAGGAGTTAATTTACTAACTTTAATTGATATTTTACCCATTCATTAAATAGAAAGTAATAATTATTATTTGAAATTTGGCTACGGCCCAAGGGATTAAGAAATAGATATGTTTTGGCTATTGTCAAATTTTAACGGTAACAATAAAATCAAAATTATGAAAGCTATAGGTTTTTTATTTCTTTGTTCTATTTTCATTTTCTGTGAAAGTAAATCCGTGTTGGATGAGCAGAATGAAACTAAAATAAGGGTCGTGAACAATAGTGTACATGAACTTGAAAGTGTGTCCCTATTTTCAGTGAGGTTTAATAATTTGGCACCAGGCGATACAACGGCCTACCAAGTATTGGATTTTGATGAATCCAAAGATGACCCAATGTTATATTGCATGGTCGACATCAATAATTTATCATTATTTCTAGAAATCCCAAAAAACGGAAGAAATTACACTTATTCTATTGATAGTCTAGACTTGGTTTCAAAAAGAATTTATTTTGAACGGTTCATAGATAATTAACTATCTATCAATGATTTTATGCCACGCTTTAGGTAGGTTTTTCATAGTCTTTAACTAATACTATGGTCGTAAAGGTTTAAATGAAATAGTATTAATTCAATACAATTTAAATCAAGTTATTCTATTTGAACATTTTGATTTTTTACAAAGATATTCTTAACTCCCTTCTTTTTGAGTTTTAGTTTTGTTTGAAAGTACTTTTGCATAACTTTTGCTAACGTTCTGGAAATAATAGATTTTCTATTGTAGAATACGTGATGGTCCAGAGTGTAAGTATCAGTGCTCCATCGATTTTTATAGCCATAATTGCCAAGACCTAAATCAAAAATTCTTATGTTGTTTTCAAAACAGATTTCGAATTGATTGGTTAAATACATATTGCCAATTTCATACTTGGCAAAGTCGATATCGAATACGGAGATAGCTCCCTTAATACTATCAGGGGTGTTGTAGTTTAGACAAATGGAAATAGGTTCAGAGCCATTATAGATAATGTAGAATGAAGCATTTTTGGTATTTATTAGAGGGTAAAAAATCTCATGGTAAAAATTCCAAATAGCATCGTTTAAATGACGATTGTATTGTTGTTTATCATCATATCTTTTTTCCAATAACTTGCGAAACGACTCAAATACTTTTTCATACTCCGATTCCGAGATTTCCCCATAATACCATTTGTAAGATATATCGTGCCTAGATTCCAACTGTCTCTTATTTCTCTGGATTTTCTTTATACGGCTGGGGCTTAATGTGGCTGTAAAATAGCTGTCAAGGTCGTCAAAGGATTTAAAATCGATTAAATACCCAGTGGAATCGTATATTTTGTGCAACCCGATCGAATTGTTGTAATCTAAAAAATCAGGCTTGTAATAAGTAGGCACATGATAAATTAGAATTACACCATTTTTTAATTTTTTAGCAGATTCAATTGGTCCATTTTCCGGTTTGGAATAGGATATTCCTAGCGATAAATTTTTCCCGATATTGATATATATTGGAAGAACTTTGTCCTTGATAAAGGAAATATTATCGATAAAATTAAATTTGTTTTCTAAATATCCATTACCAAAATGTTTCAGCCAAGTAGAGGAGTATATTTTGGAATTAGTAGTAATATCTTTCATTAAGTATTCTTATAAAATGTTTGGGATTTGCATCAACATATCACATTTTGAAAATAATAGGCCTGATTTAAACTTGTTAAACCTACTTACGTCATCCTCATTATTTAACCATGAAATATAAATGGCGGGAGTGTCAATACCAGCTTCATGTGAAAAAGGATAGCCTCCTCCAAATCTCGGATTTAATTCTAAAATATACATCTTGTTGTTGACCACAAAAAAATCGCAGTCCATATTCCCAATATGTTTGGTATGACTTCCGATCAATTCGCCGAATTTAGAAAAGTTTTCATCAATTACGGAAACAGCTTTATCTGTTTCACCAGAACGCATTGATAATTTTTTTCTTATAAAACAGCTATAATAATTTCCATTGAAATCATTTAAAATATCCATACCAAACTCTTCACCTTCTAATTTTTCCTGAATAATGATACTATGGTCAATATCACTTGAGCTAACAGTTTTAAGAATGGACCTCTTTATTCTTAATTTTTGTAACTCATAGGCTAGTAAAAGTTCTTTTTCATTTTCAACGACATCCACTCCAATAGACGCACTTCCCCATCTTGGTTTGACAATTAAGGGATAATGCAACGAAGTATCTTTTATTGCTTCCAAAGCACTCTCTATGGTTATAAAGGTTTTGGGCGTGGGTATGTTTAGGTTATTAAAGAAATTATAGGTTTTCCATTTGTCAGATGACATATCAATTACGTTCTCATCCGAAATAATTACTTTGGCCCCCAAAGCCTCTAATTCATTTTTATATTGTGAAAGTATAGGCAGTTCTAAATCATTTAATGAAATAATAGCCTTTATATTATTATCTTTAATTATAGATTTAAGGCTATCTATATATTCGGGATCGTATATAGACGGTACTTTAAAAGCTTTATCGGCATCTACCAAGGCAGGTGCAGTCAATTGCGTGTCAACAGCAATTATTTGGCCATTATTATTTAAGGCTTTTTTAAAATAATTAATTAAATAATTTCTTCTGCCGGCACAAGTAAATAGTATATTCACGTTTCTTTTTTAATGGTTAATGGTTTAATCTATATTTAGGAAAGTAATTTGACTCCGAATTTTTTTGGTCAACGGTTTGGAGTTCATCGTAAACATCGGGAATGGCTATTAATTTCCAAACATTGAAATCAACATAATTTTGGGCAAAGCAAGACTTGAACTTCATTAAAGAGCCTTCTCTTCCTCCGCTGCCTCCACCCATATTTAAATATTTCATGTCGTCCTTATGGCACAATATTCTTATTTGGTCATATAAAAATCGAATAGGACTTATATTGTAATATTTGTCATTGGTACAGGCTAATTCAATATGTGTTATACTCTTTGTCCCAAAATAAAAAACACCTGCCATTACTTCACCAGTCTCATTATGGATGGCTAAAATAATTTTGGCATCCGCCATGTCGGAATTTATTAAAGTCTCAAAATAATCCTTCTTGTAATAAAATGATTTATTGGCCTTTAGCCTATCCAGATTATTGTAATAAATAGCTATGAAAGTTTCAATATCTTCAGAATTTTCAGCAAATTTATAGTTGGCAATGGGCTTCAATTTTTTTATAAGCCTAATGGTGTCCTTTTTGTAGCAAAGAAATTGGTCATCCATGTCCATTTGCTGGTCAAAATACACCAATTCACCAATATTCTCGATTGCGCCCAGCTTATTCAATATTTTACTTTGATTGCGCAAATATGGATTTAATTTTGAAAAAGCCGTAACAATGTTTTGTTCACGCAACAACTGCTGAAATTCCATCGAAAAATTTTCGGAATCAAAAGAATCATCAACATTGATGGATACCGGACCTAAATATCCATGTACGGATACCAAATCGAATAATTCATCATTTATTTTTCGTTTTAAAAAAGGAATACCAACTTCAGTCTCATTTTTTTTGTAGGTGATGATAATTGGTTCTTCCCCTGTTTTCTTCATAACTTCATGGTATTCAAAGGTATGATATAGATCGTAGGATTCCATTCTTAATAGAAAGTTATTCCAATCTTTTTTGTTGTTTTTAATTTCAATCATTAGTTAAAATAGTTAAATATTCCACCAGTGTTCCAAAAAAGTATTTTCCCGGTAAGCATTTGTTTTTTAATAATTTGTTCCATGCCATATAATGCCTTAGCTGTATATGTTGTGTCTAGGGGAATTCCGTATTTGGTGTAGGAATTATTGGAAATTTGCAATATGTCATTATTGAATTTTTCATAGCCTCCACATAGATATTCATCAGCTACCGTTATATTTTTATCATCTTCAGGAATAGAGTATAGATTACATAACTTGGAATAGAATTCTTTTATTATTTTTTCCGATCTTAATCTTTCCCTGCCAACCGAAATTCCTATGACTTTTGTCTTTAAATTATATTTAGATATGCCGGCCAGTAAACCTGCTTGGGTTGAACCAGTGCCGCTAGCCAAGAAAATATAATCCGGGATAAAACCGCTTTCTTCTATTTCTTCGAAAATTTCAATATACGCCTTCCCACCTTCCATAGTATGTCCACCTCCATATAAATAGAATGGTTTGCGATCCATTGTTTGGTATTGGTTCATAGCTTTGTCCATTTCTATTGAAATTTCGTCAGCATTGGAAAAAACCACCTTGGCCCTAGTATTTCTAATTAATCTGGCATTGCCATTTTGAGATAAAAAATTTTCCTTATTGCCATGCAACACCAATGTGCAATCCAAATCGTACTTGGAACAGTATAATGCTGTCGCCCTGCAATGATTGGATTGTATTCCGCCTGTGGTCACAATTGAAGTGTATTTACCTTCTTGAATTGTATTATGTAGCGCCATCATTTTGCGGGCTTTGTTCCCGCCGCCTAATAAAGGAAATAAATCATCCCTAAAGATGGCAAAAGACGGATGGATAGATTGGATCATAATGGAATAAAACTTTTAATTATAAACTTAGATATGGCTTGGAAATAATCTAACAATTATTAATAAGTCAGGTTCATATTTTCGTTCGATGTTCAACCAAGGTTAACATGTTATCATCCAAAATTACATCGGATGGTCTTATTACCTTTAAAATTGTTTTATAGATTAATTTCAGATCATTGGCAAAAGATAAATTTTCCACATATTGAACATCTAGTTCTAGTTTTTCATCCCAACCAATGGCATTTCTTCCCGAGACTTGGGCCAATCCGGTAATTCCTGGTCTAATAGTATGCCTAATTGCTTCTCTTTTACTGTAGTAGGGTAAATAGTATGTCCGAAGTGGTCGTGGTCCAACTAGACTCATGTCGCCAGTTATTACATTAATTAATTGAGGAAGTTCATCCAACGACGTTTTTCTTAATAGGTTCCCCATTTTTGTTAATCGAGCTTCATCAGGTAATAATTTCCCACTTAAATCCTTTTTGTCCGTCATGCTCTTAAATTTGTACATTTTAAAAACAACTTCATTTTTGCCGGGCCTATCCTGTGAAAAGAAGGGGTTAGACCTATTAATGACCAAAGAAATAAGTGTGATGATTATAATAATGGGCAATAATAGTATGAAGGCTATCAAAGCTAATATTAAATCTAGTAATCTTTTGATTATCAATCTATACATTATTAATTTACATTAATTGGTTTAATGGTAAAATTAAATGGTAACCTCCTTTTGATTATATGAACTACAAAAATATAATTTCACAAAACGGCAGCCAATTAATTGTGCTCAACTATGAATTAAATCGGATTAATAGTTAAAAAGGAAGGATTGCTTTTTAGTCGATAATTCCTTTTTTTGTCAGAATATATCCAAAGAAAAATTGGACTGTCATCTGTTATTTTTCAGGATTTGGTGTTAACGAGTCATACTCTGCTAATATTGCATTCCAAATTACTGATCTATCGAATCTTACAGCGATAGAGTTTCTAGCATTTTTAAATTTTGATGTCCCATTATTTATGGTTTCGATCATAGCGACATATAGATCGTCCATACTTTTCGGAGGAACTATACAGCCATTCTCGCCGTTTACTATTATCTCATTACAACCATTTATATCTGAGACTATACTGGGAAGTCCCATGGCTCCTGCTTGCATTACCACATTGGGAAATCCTTCCCTATAACTAGGAAATGCCAACATATTGGAAATAGCAAAATAAGGACGAACGTCCCATTGCCAACCTAAATAAATTATATTAGGGTTGTTTTTTATATGATCCATGGTCTCAGGTAATAATGGGTCTAGATCTTTTTCAAATTCTCCTAGCAAAAGAAGTTTGACACTTTTATGGGTATCCTGAATTTTGCAAAAGGCTTCTACTAATTCATTTATCCCTTTATCTTTTACCATTCTACCAATATTTATAAATACAAAGTCACTTTCACCAATATTCAATTGCTGACGTAACGCCCCATTTTCCTCTTCGGAAAATAAACTAGGGTCAAAATGTGCTAGATCTATACCATTTGAGCTGCCATTTCCAATAACTTTTAGTTTATTTTTATTAGTGAAATTATGGTCAAGTATTATTTTTTCCAGCCCAAAGGAATTAGGATAAACTCTCGTTGCAAAGGCATAGGTGGCTTTTTCAGCGAAATTCAATATTATTCTTTTTATTCCTTTTGTTTCAAGAAGGGGAAGACCGGCAACCGTATGTAATCTGTGAGGAACTTTGGCAAAATAAGATGCCATCATGCCAAGTAGTCCTGCTTTTGGGGTGTGTGAATGGAGAATAAAAGGCTTTTCTTTTCTTAAAATGGTGTATAACTTTATTAATGCAACTACGTCTTTCAATGGGGAAATACTTCTGGACATCTGAAGTGGTATGACCCTTACGTTCTGTTCTTTTCTAACCTTGTCCAAGCGAATTCCTTTAGAAGACATTCCTATAACCTCGAAATGATCACTCATGAATTTTAATTGATTTTGAAGCAATCCATCTAAAGAACCGGATACGGTGGTAATACGAATAAGTTTTTTTTGCATTATTGATGTTGTATTGTTGTGTAGCAAAAGTATTGCTAATATTTTTTAAGAGGCGATTTTACTATTATGTTATCATCTAAACGTCAAAATTGATTTGACATTGTTTATCTGATTTTAATATTAACAATTCAAAACCATTGGTCAAGAAGAATGTTGAATATTTAGAAGGCCTAAAAGATTAAGGCTACAATTAAAAAATTAAACGAAATAAGAATTCTATAATAGATATTATTATTGAATTACTGACTTAAAAATTACCAATTACTCCTTATTAATAGGAATTCGAAGATTATCACCATAATGGGAGTCCCATTTTTTCGGAAAAATAATTTCTGTTCCACCCCCATGGTGGAAAGTTATTTCTCCAAAATATATTTCTTCATCAACTACATAAAAGTCGATTCGGGAATAGTAAAAATCTTTGGACAAAGATTTGGCTAAATCCACTAGAGTATTTAATGATTCAGGTTTCTGCATGGTTGGGCCATTGTCCCATACCGGCTTGTTGTCTACCCAAATACTCCAGGTAAATGGAAGCAATTCCCAATTTGCATTGTATAAATTTCTCTTATGATTGGAAAATCGGTCACTATCAACTTGAATAATTTGGGGGTCACCATTAAAGCAGTGAATTTTAAAATCATTAGGGATGTTACCGGAATTATCGATTAACAATTTTTCAACAATTATTCTAGGCCTAATATCCTTATATTGTTTTTCTTTTGCATGATGATAGTAGTTGTTTTTTAATCTTTGTTCTAAAGATTTTTGAATTTCTTCCCAATTAATTTTGGTTTTGTCCTTTACAATTACACCACCGGAGCTATCGTGATTGGTCTTTATAATGAACGGTGTTTCCGGAAGTTTTTCTGGTCTGATTTCCTTTGGATTATCTGTGGTGAAATAAAGAGGTACTAAATAATTTTCACCAATTTTGTTCTTTACATATTCCCTTACCGCATATTTATCTGCGCATTGAGTGTGTAGTGGAGTATTGTGATATAATTTGAGCCATTGAATCTTTTCGTTTAATGTTCTCGGATTATTTAAATCCAGATTATATCCCATTACCCGTTTAAATCTTTTTAAAATATAAGTTTTATCGGACATTATATAATTTCTATAAAAGATAAAGGGAGATAGCAGAAATTTACCTATTGGATTATAGTAGTAAAAATTCTTCATGGTGTTTCTAAAACTCGACATATTCTCTTGGTTATGTTTTTATAATACTAATCATCTATTAAATAATAGCCAAAATGGCCAATAAGTCAATGTTCTACAATTTCAATTATTTTCTCTACAAACCCGTTCATTGTTCTTTTTTCCAGATTTTGATTAAATATTTGCCGATTAATTTCTGTGTCTGCGACAAGGCAGTTTTTTATAGCATTGGTTAATTTGTCAACATTATTTATTTCACATGTGAAAATACCTGGTATTTCCTCGATTCCCCCAGCACTTATGGTACTAACAACTTTAGTGTTTTGCGACATCATCTGTAGGAGTACATTTGGAAACCCTTCAATTCTTGAAGACATAACACATAATTTAGCTTTTTTAAAATATGGATAGACATTCTTAACGAATCCAGCAAGGATAACCTTTTCGCCTAACTTTAAACGGGCTATTTGTTTTTGTAGATTATTTCTTTCCTTCCCTTCACCTAAAATTATTAGTTTTTGGTTTGGAAAGTCCTTCTGAAGTTCATAAAAAGATTCAATTAATATATCAAAACCCTTCACTGGTACTAATCGTCCAGCAGCAACTATAATATCACAATCATAACTCTCATTCAATTCTATTTTTGACTTTTGCTGAATCATATCTAAATCAATAGGATTGCTCATTACGATTACCTTTAGTTTCTTTTCCATCCAAGGATTTGCCGCTTGCAGTTGGGTTTTCATAAAATTGGTCTGACAAATTACTAAGTTTATTTTCGAGTAGCCTATTTTATATGCAAATGCATACATCTTTAATTTTTTACCTTTTAGTAAATGAAATATGGAATTGGACTCTCGAACGATAACTTTAGTTCTTCTAAGAAGGCCAATTTTCTTCATTAACCCTAAGAGTGCATTAATTAGTGTTTGGGAAGAGAACGTATTTTTAACTCTTGATGTGGTGCGCAATACTATTAGATAGGGAATGAATAATAAATAACCTAGGTATAAATTCTTACAAGGCAAATATTTAATTTTGCATTTATTTTCAAGAACTTCCCACATTCCAGATCGTTTTTCACTAAGAAAAACAATTAGGCACTTTTCATCCTTATTACTGAGGTAACTAGTAATATTAAATAATAGTTGTTCCGCTCCACCACCCAAACTGTCGGTAGGAATTACGATAAGCCAATCAAAATATTTTTTCATGCTACTAGTTCTCTAAAAAATGCTTCATAGTTTTCGAGTATTTTTTTCTCATTGTATTTTCTTAATACAGAATTACTAATGATTTTTGGATTCCATAATCCAATATCTATCATTTTAATAATCGAATTAATGTATTCTTCCTCGGTTTTAGCTATATAGCCGTTTATTCCGTTTTCAACTATTTCATTGATACCGCCAGGAGCTTCAAATACGACTACTGGGGTGCCAATAGCACAACTTTCTAACAGGGCATTAGGAAATCCTTCTACGTAAGATCCTTGAAGGTAAATATCACTGGATGCTAGATAATTTGGTATTTCTTTAGTAAAAGGAATATGTGTGGTCTTTTTATCTAGATTAAGAGTTGATATTAATTTTTTAATATTCTGTTCCTCTGGACCTGAACCTATAATGGTATAGTGAAAAGGGAACTTAAGTCTAGCTAGTGAATTTAAGATACGCCCATGGCCCTTTGGCTTAGCTAGGCGACCGACAGTTATGAAATTGATTACTTCTTTAGATTTAAAGTTGATAACATCTGTTTTTGCTTCAAAGTCGGAAGTTACAGGGTTATTTATAACAATTAATTTTTCTTTTTTAAATCCATAATTAGTAACTAAATCATTCATCATATCATTAGACTGGCAAATTACTTTTTTGATCGTATACTTTTTAAGCCAATCAAGATTAAGAAATTTTCTATTCTTAGGATTGTTACTGCCTTTCACTACAGTTTCCCTAGCAACAAAATTTACTCTTCTAAAAAATATGGCAAAAATAGCCATCATCGTATTCAAATGGCCAATTGAACTAACCACGATATCATTTTTTTCAAACAATAGATATTTGAATATTTTAAAAAACGCCAACCTGATTTTAGCTTTATTTAGATAAATTACACGAATGTTCGTGATTTCATATGCTTTGTCAGATTCACCGCCAATAACCAATAGAGTGGCATTAAATGTACTTTGATTCAAGTTAGATGCAATAAATGACATTACTCTTTCCGCACCTCCAGCCCTTAAAGACGGGATAATAAATGTTATATTAATCTTTTGGGACATCTTGTAATTTTAGTTTTGTAAGGATAAGTTCGCTTCCAAGTATTAAATCCCATTTTTCAGGTAATATTGGTTTGTTGCCCCCGTCATGATGAAAGGTAACTTCACCAAAATATAACTTACTATCTACATCATACCAATCTACTCGGACATAATCAAAATGAGTAGATATAATTTCGGATAGCGATATCATTTTCTCAAGGGTTTTAGGCCTTGGCACATCATCTGGACTGGGGTCTGTATATTTTCCAGGACCTTTTGGGGAAGACCATTTATAGGGCTCACGTTGCCAATGAGTATTGTACCAGTTTCTATAATGATTTGTTGTCCCTCTACCCATATCTACTTGAATCATTCTAACACTTCCATTAAAACAATGAAGTTTATAATCCTCTGGAATTTCTCCTTTACTGTTTTGTAATAATTTTTCTACAATAACTCTTGGAGTTATGTTCTTGTATTGCCATTCTTTGGATTTCGGATAGTAATTTTTTTCCATTCTTTTTTTTAATTTCTGTTGAATGTCTTCCCAATTCATTTTAGTTTTGTCCAAAACAAAAATTCCGCCACCACTGTCGTGATTGGTTTTTATTATACAGTGGGTATCAGGTAAATTATCAGCAATGATCTCATTAACATTTTGCGTATGAAAATATAACGGGACCAAATATTCTTCTCCAATATTATCTTTTATAAACCCCCGAACTTCGTATTTATCCGCGCATCGTGTATGTAGCGGTGTTCTATCATGTAATTTTAGCCAGATGATTTTTTCATTTAGAGTTTTGGGACTTCTTAAGTCGGGAAACTCTCCAAAGTGCTTTTTATATCTGTATTTCAGGTAAATGCGTTCCGGGACTATTTCTTTATTAATAAAGTGATACAAATTCATCACTATTTTACCAACTAAGGTTCTGTGATAGATATATTTTAATGGTTGTTTCATAGTTGAAGTAAAACGATTGGAAATTAGTTCTATTTTATAATTACAGAAGAACTTGCGGATATTTTTTTTATTTGTATAAAAATAAACATAGAAACAAGTACATTATAATAATTTGAAAAGTATCCGTGTCCTACCATTA
Source organism: Arenibacter catalasegens (assembly GCF_002909235.1). Taxonomy (GTDB): domain Bacteria; phylum Bacteroidota; class Bacteroidia; order Flavobacteriales; family Flavobacteriaceae; genus Arenibacter; species Arenibacter catalasegens. The sequence continues at coordinate 34,301 of NZ_PHQQ01000017.1, read as the reverse complement.
GACTTATTGTTAGTACACAACTTAAATAAAAATATTCTGGATTCGATCTAAAAACCGAGTAACTTTTTATCAGCAAATAAATATAAATTCCGACTATTAATAAAAACGGAAATATACCGGCCTCTCCAATAACCATTAAAAATGAATTGTGGACACCAGGGAGACCGGGATGTTTTTTTTGCATATATTCATATCCGTTCCCAAAAAATGGCTTGTCGAAAATAACATCTGTATATAAAGCCCAAGTACCAGTTCTGGAACCTTCCTGTATAGTATTTGATTGAATTTTTTCATCACTGAATATACTTTTTAATGCCGAAAAACGAGCTGTATTCAAGGTTAAGAAACTCGAAACGGCAAATAACAAAACTAGTACCAAAGCTCCAATTGCCGGGGCAATAACGTTCTTTCTATTATGATAAATCGCAATCATATTTATCAACAACCATATTACTATAAAGGAGCGTGAAAAGGTTAGAATGCCCGCCAATGTAAAAATTAATTGCCCGCTTAATCTTAACCACTTATTGGACATGGAATAACTTAAGGCATAGCCAACTAAGCATATTGAGCCAGCGAAGTTGGGATTTAAATAAAAACCGCTGAAACGTCCATAGGTAGGGTAGAAGTTGGCATTGGCCAATGGGAATATGACTGCGTTAATAATAATACTTAAGGCGCCTATTAGCAAAATTATATAGATATCTTTATTGTTTGTTTTATGCAGTAAGTCTACCGCGCAAAAAACAACGATCATGAACCGAATAAAATCTTTAAAGAACCACTCTGGATCAATTTCTGCAAAATTAAGGCCACTTAATGTATAGTAAAGCACTCCCAACAAAATAAAAGGGAACATTAATTCGTGCTTTTCCTTTGAAAGAAAATAATAAGCTACTAACAATAAGGATGAGGCATAACTACTCAAGGATCCTAAACTACTTCCAAAATAAGCCAGAAGGTAGCTGGGCATATTACACAAAATTAAAAACAAGATAATATAACGTAGTAAATTCATTAACTATAGATTGGATATAAATTTATCGAAATATTTAATTTATGATTTGTTCAAAGGCAAAAAAAAAGAATTATTTAATATAACTTTAAACAATTAATTTCAGGCAAAAATATAAGTAAATATGAAACTATTATCACTGATTGTTTATATATCTTTAAAAGCTTATAAAAAAGCTACTAAAATTTCTCACAATATTAGGTGGAAAAGAAAGGTTAAAAAACTTTTGGAGTTGAAAAGGTCAAAAAAATTGACCAACACCCAAGTCAAGGAAATAAAATCATATTACAAAAGTTATGGTGTTAAAAATGTCAATGTTCTTTGGCATCAATATTATTCTGACTGCAACAATAATTTTTCCAAAAGTTATATTCCTGAAAATTTTTTCTATATGTATTTGGAATCAAAATTAAATAGAGAGTTGTATTTTCCGGCTTTGGAGGATAAGAATTTATTGGAAAGGTTATTCCCTAAAGTAAAGCAACCTGAAACAGTACTTAAAAATATAAACGGTTTTTACTACGGAGTAAATGGTCTTATTGATTGGGGAGAAATTCTTGAATTGTGTAATACGGGTGAGAATCTGGTCCTGAAGCCCACACTTGAAACTGGTGGAGGGAAAAATGTAATACTGTTTTCTTGCGAAAATGGAATTACCAATAACAGCCAGAGTTCCTTAAAGTCATTATTGGATGGCTATAAAAGAGATTTTATAATTCAAAGAGTTGTTAAGCAACATCCGAAAATGAGTGCTTTAAATGGAACATCCTTAAATACATTTCGCGTAATGACTTTATTAAAGAGTAGTGATGCAGTAGTTCTTTCTATTATTGTTAGGATGGGAAGGGAAGGAGCTTTTACCGATAATTCAACCGGAGGAGGATTATCTTGTGGTATAGATGAACAGGGGAATTTAAGAGAAAATGGGTTTCAAAATAATACTGGTAAAATTTTCATGACAACTGACAGTGGAATACCTTTTAAGGAAATTGCCCTCCCATTTGTGCAAAAAGTTAAAGAGATGGCCATAGAATTACATAAAACAGCGCCATTTTTTCGATTAATTTCCTGGGATTTCGCTATAGACAATTTGGGGGAAGTCGTTTTGATAGAAAATAATGTCAAAGGTCAGGACATTAATTTTCACCAATTGAACAACGGTCCTGTACTTTCTAGTTTACTGGATGAAATAAAATAAAATGGAATTCTGAAACTACTTGAAGTTCTATAAAAATAGGTGAATTTTTTTAAAAAATAAATACTGCCTATTTTTTCAGTGTTTCTTCCTGTCGACTTAGTTTTAGAGTATATCCAAATAATACGATGTTTTTTAAAATAACTACTACTGTAGTACAAATTGCTATACCAAAAATACCGTAATACTGCATTAGGATATAATCTAAAATGATATTAATGACCAATGCCCCAAAAGATACGTAGGCCATAATTGCATTTTTATTTATGCTTGTTAAAAAATTTACAATTATCATTCCGGCAATTGAAAAGGGAATGTAAGCCAATATAATTTTTTGAATTATGGATACTAAAGCTGTGTCTTCTGACGTAAATTCTTTACGCTCAAAAAATAGTTGTACAAAAAAATCTGTCGTAAATATGGCAATTATAGAAAATATAGCTGCTCCTATAAATAGAGACTTAAGAATTTTAAAAAGAAGTTTAAAAGTTTTTTTCTTGTTTTCAATTGCAGCTTTTGCAAAATATGGCAACAATACGTTGCTAATGGCAATAATTAATATACCAGATAAAAAGGCTGGCATTTTAAGACCATAATTTAAAGCTGCAATGGATCCAACGGCTAATTGAGCTGCAAAATACTGGTCTACAACTCCATTCATACCAGTTAAAAATCCAGAAGAGACCTTAGCCGGTAGTTGGTAGAACATTTGTTTGGCATTTATATTGCTAAAATTTGGCCAGGCAACACTTAGGACTTTCCTATGCAAACTTATCACTAGTAGATATAGAAACCCCAGAACAGCACCTATTAAGGTGCCTAAGGCTAGGACTGAATCTCCTAATATGTTTTGGAATAGCCAAAGGCATATAATAATTGAAACTGGTGTAAATATTGTTGTGAATGAGGTATATCTAAATTCCCCATTAATATTTAAGAGTCCACTTAAAATTGATGAAAAGCCCCATAAGAGAATACATGGTAGAACATAATGAAATTGTAATTTCACGAGAGCATAAAAAGCTTGGTCATGCCCTGCGAAAAAGTTTTCAAGATAGACATCGGTAAATAAATAGGCTATTATTAAGAAGAGAAATGAAACTAAACCCGTTATAAAGAAACCAGTTCCTTGGAATGAGGCAATGTTATTTCCAGTTTTCAATTCGGCGACATAGTTCGGGATAAATACATTTCTAAAAGCTCCTAGAAACACACTATTTATAAATCCAGGCACTAACATGGCAATAAAAAAAGTATCCAGCAATTCGGATAAACCAAAGGTAGCTGCAACGACCGATTCCTTGTAAAAACCAACACCCTTCATGAATAGGGTAATACTCATAACCAACACGATATTTTTAAATACCGGTTGATGGATTAGGCGTTTAATATTAAGATTTCCGAAGTATTCTTTTATATATTCAAACATTTGTAAATTATATCGAAAGCTGGATAATTCTATTCCATTGTTTAACGACGTAGTCCACCCTGAATTGATCTACGGTCTTCTGACCATTTTTGCCGAAGGATAATCTTAAATCTTCTTTTGAAATGAGTTGATTAATTTTCTCAGTTAAAACTTCCTCGTTGTTCATGGGGATGAGAAAGCCATTTATGCCATCTTCGATCAACTCGGATGGTCCGGTCGGACAATCTGTAGAAATACAGGGAATGCCAAAATGCATGGCTTCTATAAGGGCATTGGGGAAACCTTCAAATATTGAGGAGAAGGCAAAAATACTACAAGAATTGTAGTACTTATCTATATTTTTGGTTTTACTTTTTATTAATACCCTGTCCTTAAGGTCTAGTTTTTCAACCAATTGCTCGTAATCTTTCTTCTTGGGGCCTTCACCAATAATTAAAAGTTTCCAGTTTTTGTCATCGATTCTGGAAAATGACTTTATTAATACATCCTGTGCTTTTTGACGGGTTAATCTTCCAACATTAAGAATAATATTTTCTTTTAAAGCCTTTTTATCTCTTTTTAACGATAATTCATCAGAAATTGGATTAGGTAGAATTATTAATTTTTCTTCAGTTACGCTTGAAACATAATATTCTTTAATTTCCTTTGTTTGAACGACTAAAAAGTTTGCTTTATGATAACTAAAATTCTTAAGTATTTTCCAAAATTTATTGACTTTATTCTTATTCGGATTATTCCTTTCACTAATAATACAAGGGATAGAATTGCTTTTTGCAGCTAGAACAGATAGTACATTTGCGCTCGTTAAAAAACCAATCAAGAGTTGAATTTTTTCCTTTTTAACAATTGCATTGATTTTTTTTAGTAAAATATAATTGCTTTTTAAAGCATTAAATATATTTCTGCTTGGAGTAATTTTATCAACGCAGTGTACTAATTGAACGTCCTTGTGCAATTTATAAAATGGGACTATTTTAATAAATGTTATTATATAAACTTCATAATTTTTGATTAGAGCGTTCGCCAAGGTAGAAACAACACGCTCTGCTCCACCAGCCCCAAGTGAGGGAATAACAAAAGCAATTTTTTGCTTTTTAACTTTGTTGTGCATTATAATTTACCGTTTGCTATTTCAGGTATAAAACCTTTAACGTCATAAACCACCCCATTAGGTTTTAGGAGATTACTGAAATCTAAGGATAGAAATTGATTATGGGCCACTGTAAGTACAATTGCATCGAATTTTTTGTTCGATAATTCTTTAGAAGCAGTTAATTTATATTCGTGCATAACTTCTTCAGCCGACGCCCAAGGATCATAAATATCCACCAGCGCACCATAAGTGCTGAGGTTGTTAATAACGTCAACAGCTTTAGTATTGCGCACATCAGGACAATTTTCCTTGAACGTAATTCCCAATACCAATATGTTGGCACCTTTGACCTTAATATCATTTTGCACCATCAATTTAACTACTTCCGACGCTACATACTTACCCATACCATCGTTCATCCGTCTACCAGCCAAAATAATCTCAGGATGATACCCATATTCCTGTGCTTTTTGGGCTAAATAATAGGGGTCCACCCCAATACAGTGCCCTCCAACCAATCCTGGTTTAAAGGGCAGGAAATTCCATTTGGTGCCAGCAGCCTCCAAAACATCATGGGTGTCAATGCCCATTAAATTAAAGATTTTGGCCAGTTCATTTACAAAGGCAATATTGATATCTCGTTGCGAATTTTCTATTACCTTGGCCGCCTCGGCAACCCTGATGTTAGGGGCCAAATGCGTTCCAGCGGTAATTACAGAGGCATAAAGTTCATTTACTTTTTTGCCAATTTCTGGAGTTGAACCCGAGGTTACTTTTAATATTTTTTCTACGGTATGTTCCTTATCCCCTGGATTGATCCTTTCTGGGGAATACCCTGCATAAAAATCGATGTTGAATTTTAAGCCACTTATATTTTCCAAAACCGGAATACATTCATCCTCTGTGACCCCTGGGTAAACTGTAGATTCATATACTACGATATCTCCCTTTTTTAGTACTTGGCCTACTGTTTCACTGGCCTTATATAGTGGGGTTAAAATAGGTCTATTGGTACTGTCCACAGGAGTTGGAACTGTTACAATGTAGTAATTGCAATCTGCTATGTCTTCCAAACTATTTGTGCAATACAGTCCCGTATTATCCATTTTTGGGGTATCGGACAAAACGGCTTGTAAGATATCATCCTCTACTTCTAAGGTATTGTCCTTGCCTGCCTGTAATTCTGTTATTCTTTTTTCGTTGATATCAAATCCTATCACGGCGTATTTAGTTGCGAACAAGCGGGCTAATGGCAGGCCAACATATCCCAATCCAATTACGGCAATTTTTATTGAATTCATATATTAATTATTTTTTCCCGATTTGAAAATATTCAATTCCTTTCTCGTTCATTAATACATCGTTGTACTGATTACGTCCATCAAAAATAATAGGAGTATTCAATTGTACTTTTAGTTCTTCAAAATCAGGAGACCTAAACTCCTTCCATTCCGTCAACAAAATCATGGCATCCGCATTTTTCAGGGTTTCGTATTTGGAGTTATGATATGTTACACCGTCAATTCCTTTTAAATAGAAATGTTGAGCCTCTTTCATAGCTTTCGGATCATAGGCTTGTATTTTTGCTCCCCGCATCACTAATTCCTTAATAATATATATTGCAGGGGCTTCTCGCATATCATCTGTCTCAGGTTTAAAAGCCAAGCCCCAAATGGCAAAGGTCTTTCCTTTCAAATCCTCGCCAAATCTATTTATTACTTTATGGGCAATAACAAGTTTTTGCCTGTCGTTTACATCCTCAACAGAGGTAATCAAACTAGCTTTATAACCATGTTCCTCAGCAGTTTTTTTCAACGCCTTAACATCTTTTGGAAAACATGAACCACCGTAGCCTGAACCAGGATAGATAAAGCTATAGCCAATTCTACTATCAGACCCAATACCAATTCTCACTTTATTCACATCAGCACCTACCAATTCACAAATATTGGCGATTTCATTCATAAACGAAATTTTGGTAGCCAACATGGCGTTAGCCACATATTTGGTCATTTCCGCTGAACGAACATCCATGGTAATCAAACGATCAAGACTACTTCTAAAGAAAGGGGAATACAATGTGCGCATTTTTTCGGTCGCTCCTGCATTATCCGAGCCTATAACCACCCGGTCAGGTTTCATGAAATCGCTTATAGCATCTCCTTCTTTTAGAAACTCTGGATTTGAGACTACATGATATTCAATGCTAACCTGTCGTATGTCCAATTCCTTTTGAATAGTAGCGGATACTTTATCCGCAGTACCAACAGGAACTGTAGATTTGTCTACAATAATTAAAGGATGTGTCATATGTTGACCTATTTCCTTTGCTACTTGTAGTACATATTTTAAATCAGCAGAACCGTCATCTCCCATTGGTGTCCCTACTGCAATGAAGGCTAAATCACATTTCTGCAAATGATTATGTAGTTTGGTGCTGAATCGCAGTGTATTATTTTGAATATTTCTCTTAACCATGGCTTCCAAACCTGGTTCGTAAATAGGGATTATACCGTTTTTTAAATTGTCTATTTTTTTTGTGTCAACATCAATACAGGTTACCGTATTTCCCATTTCGGCAAAACAAGTACCACTAACCAGACCTACATAGCCCGTTCCAATAACAGTTAAATTCATTTTAGATAATATTTTATTTTAAATTTTTCCAATACCATGTTACGGCTTCTTGCAGCCCAGTTTCAATATTGTATTCTGGATCGTATTCCAGCAAATTTTTCGCTTTTTGAATAGATGCAAGGGAATGTGGTACATCACCTTGTCGGTTGGGTCCAAAGCTGATTTCTACTTGGGCAATCTTGGAATCAAATACACTTAAATATTTTTTTAATAGAGACACTAGCTCTTTTAAATCTGTTCGTTCCCCATAAGCTACATTGTAAACGGTATTTACAGCCTCTTTATTATTACTGTTTATGGCCCTAAGATTCATTTGGATCACATTGTCTATATATGTGAAATCCCTAGAATAGCTACCATCTCCATTTATAACGGGGGATTCGTATTTCATCAACTGCATTACAAATTTCGGGATTACCGCAGCATAGGCGCCATTTGGGTCCTGTTTTCTTCCGAAAACATTAAAATATCGCAGACCAATGGTCTCAAGTCCATAAGTTTTACTAAAAATATCAGCATACAGTTCGTTTACATATTTAGTAATGGCATATGGGGAGAGCGGTTTTCCAATTACATCTTCCACTTTAGGCAATGCTTCAGAATCACCATAGGTAGAGGAACTGGCGGCATAAATAAAACGTTTTACCTTGGCATCCCTTGCAGCAACCAACATATTTAAAAACCCGGAAACGTTTACTTCGTTGGTGGTAATCGGGTCATTTATAGATCTTGGAACCGATCCCAATGCGGCTTGGTGCAGAATGTAATCAGCCACATTGCATGCCTTTTGGCAATCGGTCAAATTTCGAATATCGCCTTCAATGAGCTCAAAATTTGGATTTGCTTTTAAATGCGCAATATTTTCTCGTTTACCAGTAGCAAAATTATCTAGGCAAGTCACCTTGTTGCCATTATTTAACAGTGCTTCGCATAGATTGGAACCAATAAATCCGGCCCCTCCTGTGACTAGTATACGGTAGGAAGAATTTAAGCCAATTGAAGTAAAATGCATTTTGAATTATTTTAAGCCGCAAAGATGAATAAAAGATACTTAAATAGATGCCAATAGTATTTTAAGTCGCAATAAACTCGATGAAATGAAATTACTGCATAATTTTAAAGGTTTAAAGGCTATTGTTACTTTTCTTTTTTTTATTGTTCTTTTACTGCTTTAACTGGATTACTTTTAAATTTTTATAGATTGCGATAAGGATAATTTAGTTATAACTATAAAATTTTTTATACCAATCGATAAATTGACCAACACCTTCCTTAATAGGAGTGTTGGGCCTGTAATTATAATCTTTTATGAGGTCATCGACATTTGCCCATGTTTTTTCCACATCCCCGGCCTGCATTGGTAAAAGATTCCGTTTGGCTTGGATACCCAATTTTTTCTCTATTGCTTCAATAAAATCTAGTAACTTCACCGAATTGTTGTTTCCGATATTGTAAATTTTGTACTTTTCCCCCTTGTCAATTCGAGGTTTTACATCTTTTTCTAATATGCGGACTACGCCTTCGGTAATATCATCTATATAAGTAAAATCTCGTTCCATTTTTCCATTGTTGAAGACTTTTATAGGTTTGCCTTGAACCATGGCGTCTGTAAATAGGAACATAGCCATGTCCGGCCTTCCCCAAGGACCATAGACCGTAAAAAAGCGTAATCCAGTAGTCGCAAAACCGTACAAATGACTGTAGGTATGGGCCATGAGTTCATTACTTTTTTTAGTTGCAGCATAAAGGCTTATGGGATGGTCTACATTATCTTTGGTTTCGAAGGGCACCTTTTTGTTGAGGCCATATACACTGGAGCTGCTGGCATATACTAGATGTTTAATATTGTAATTTCTACAACATTCCAAGATATTAAGAAAGCCGACCACATTACTATCAATATAGGCTTCGGGATTTTCTAGACTATAACGTACTCCGGCCTGGGCGGCAAGATTACATACTACCTCAAAATCTTGCTCTTGGAATAGTTTGGGTAGGGCCTCTCGGTCTTCTAGATTTAAGCGTATAAATTTAAAGGTATTTGGGCTTGTTTCGCTAATACTAAGTTGGTTGAATTTTTCGGAATTTTCCTTAGTAATGCCAAGTTCCCTTAAGCGGGCGTATTTTAGATTAACATCGTAATAGTCATTGATATTGTCCAGTCCAACCACAGTATGACCTTGGTCTATTAATACTTTGGACACATAAAACCCAATAAAACCGGCTGCCCCTGTAACTAATATTTTCATAAATTTAATGGCTTTCCTTCTGATTAATAATTGTTCAAAAATAATGCAAAAATCTAAACTTAAACTGAAACACAAATATTGTGTCTAAAAAAACATTTTTTAGATTGAAATAAGTGTTTAATACTTTTTTAAAGCGTTTAGTTTATTGTAGACCTGTTTAGCTCGATTTTGTACTTCAGGATTACATTCAACGGACTGATAGACCATTGGTTTATGTTTTTTGATGCTACTGGGTAAGGGCTTGACTTGGAGATTTTTGCCCACATATTCAAAAACACCGTCAGGTTCATTAACCAGATCTTCAAAAGAAATGAGCATAAAAGAATCGTCGAAAGTATCTAGTACATATTCATAATAATTAATCCATAGAATAATCCAATAATTTATATCTTCAAGATCATATTGTGTTCTTGTTTCTATAAAATCCGAGGTCAATAGAAAAGGTTTATGATTAAGACCAAATTCGTGATGCCCCAAATAGTTGAAATAATCCAGAACAAATGGATCATCAAGTTGGCTGTCGGAAAAACTACGGTGCAACTTCATTAAGGATGAAGCATGTGAAATGGGCTCCCTAAATAAAATAAATATTTTACTATTGTTTATTTTTTTTAAGGTATCCAGCCTTAAAATGTTGTTATTGTTTTTTGAGATATATTTTTGTTTTTGCTTTGACAAACAAATCAAGGATATGTAAGTCAAATATTTGTTTACAATTTCTTCATTAACTGTATGAGGTAATAGTCCATCCTTTATATAAGAATCCTTCATGAATACCTTCCAAAAATATTCATCAAATTCTTCAGGTGAATTGCCATCTATGATTATACCATCTTTGTGGGCTCTCTCATGAGCCTCAATCTTAAGTTTTTTATTCCAAAAATTTGGGGAAAGCAAAATCGGCATATTGGAATATTGCAGGGAAGCATATTCATCGGAACCAAATATTTTATTCATTAGGGCCGTTGTTCCCGATCTTGCCAAACCAGTTATAAATACGTATTCCTGGATTTGGATATTTTTAGACTTAGGCCCATAAATAATTTCTTCCAATTCCAAGGATGACTTTGCTAAAAAATAATTTGATAAATATAGTTTATGTAGTATTTTTTCGCTTTTTGAGTAACTTGACATATTGTTTTTTTATAATGATATAGAGCACTACTGCAATCAAAGAAACTAAAGTTCCACCCAGGCTATATAGTGTTTCTGAGTGTGTAGAATTAAATAGTTCATCTATAACGAATATGGAAATAAATGGGCTGATAAATAAAATAATACTTCCAATGAGCTTTAATAGATAAATGATTTGTTTTGAAATCTGATGTAATAATTCCTTTTGTTTCTCTTCATCGGTTTTGGTTTTATCCTGTAAAGCTTTTAACTGGAATTTATAAGAGTTGGTCAAGTTTTTCACAAGTGTCATTATCCCAAGATTATCGAAGATGGCGCAAGAGAGTATTGTTATAATGAAAATAAGGAAATAAATCAAATTAGCCTTTATTTAGTTTGGTCTTAATGAAATTAATGAATCGTTTGATAGGCAACCAAAAAATGGCTACCAAAAAAGCGAAAAAAGTCAAAAAAATACCTGAAATAACAGCAATTATTCCGCCTCCAAGGCCAGGTCCTAGATATAAAAACATAGTTGTAAAATTTAATTAATTATTCTGCTCCAAAATAGACTTGAAATATGATTGTCATCGAGTCTTTTTACAAATTCAATTTTTTTATGGATACTATCACCTATTATTATTTTCCCATCATTTGTTTCTTCTATAAATAAGTCACCATTTGATAGGACATCACATCTTCCAGAGGTAATGGTATTTACCATTTCATTTTTTAATAATCTACTATATGGAATAAATATAGTGTCTTTTTCAAAGTCATAAATGTAAATTTCATTGTTTTTTCTTTTGGCACTGAAGAAAAGATTTTGAGAGGTTAATTTAGGGTCAATCGTACTTTCTTCACGAATAACATCATTTCCATAGACGACTATCTTGTTATTATCCAGAAAATCTACGTCATGTTGATTATACCAAGGGCCATGTTTTATCCAAATTATTTTAGAGGTACTGGGCCTGTATATAAATATTGTACTAAGATTTCTACAGGATATTAAAAGGTCTCCTTTTTTCCAATGATCCGAATCTGTAAGTGCTGGTTGTATGTCATTTAAATGAATGGGGTCACTTATAAATTGACCTTTCGATAACAGTAAATCCTCAAATCCATTTTCTAGTAATATTGCAATTACTGATTTACTATAAATTATATCACCATTTTTCGGGTTTATTTTTGTGATTTCATCGTCTAAGAGAATTGTTTTGTAGGTATCGTAATCTTCTGGTAATATGTCATATTTCCCTGATAGAAAAGGTTGTGTAGAGGTGAAAATATACCCTTCGTGGTCTTCTTCTATTGTATGATGGTAATTCCTGTCGTTTTTTAACCAAACGGTATTACTGTTTTTATCAATTTTAACCAATAAACTGGTAAGTTGGGAATTCAGTATCAATGAACTATCCTGAGCAAAGAAAGGGTGCATAAAATACAAGTCACTTCCCTTATTTGGCCTCCGTGGATACATTTGATTGTAAGCTTGATCATACAGGCTTTTATTGTCCGGTTCCCAACGTTTTAATAGTTTTCCTGTACTCAATTCATAAAGGTCAAATTTTTGACCAAATTCTTTTTCTTTATAAGAAATCAATATTTTGGGATATTGATCAAAATTATGATTGCCAAAATATGTAAAACCATCTTTAGCCTCTACATTTTTGATTAAAAATTCAGGGAGATCCAAAACTTGTTTTACCATTGATGGTAATTCGGCTAATACTTTAATAGGCTCTGCAAACATTCCAAATTTATTAACGCCCCCATCCTTTGATAAATAGATATTACGGACTGTTGAAGACAGGAAAATGGAGAAAAATAGTAGTCCAGCTATTGAAATAAAAATTAACCTTAATTTTTTCATACTTTAATTAAAGAATTTATTATTTATTATTTGTTATTAATCGATATAGGTAATACTATTTCGGTTTAATGAGTAAAAACATGTTCATTTCAGAATAAATTGTTTTTATAAATGTTCTAATTAAAGTTACACTATCATTCCTGCCGCTACTGTTTCGTTAGTATTATCATCTATTAAAATAATACTACCTGTAACCCGGTTTTCACGGTAAGAATCAATCAATAGTGGTTTTGTAGTACGTATTTTGACCTTACAAATGTCATTCATTTTTAATTCTTTTTCGTTTGGTAAACGAGAAAGGGAGTTTATATCAATTTTATAAATAATTTCCTTTATAATTGCTTTTTGCTCATTGGAAGTATGTCTTATTGTATATTTTGAAGTGGGTTTCGCAGGTAAATGGGTTAGCCAACATAACATTACTTCAATATCTTGGGAAGCCCCCGATTTGTTATTGGATCTAACGATCATATCTCCTCTACTAACATCGATATCGTCTTCAAGGGTTATCGAGACCGACATGGGTGCAAATGCCCTTTTTAATTCTCCTTCAATAGTATCTATAGTCTTTATTTTCGAAGTAAAGCCGGAAGGCATTACCGTAATCTCATCTCCAATTCTAAAAACCCCACTAGCTACTCGACCAGCATAGCCTCTATAATCAAGATATTCACCACTTTGGGGACGTAGAACTGTCTGCACTGGGAATCTGGCATCTACCTTATTAATATCACTACTTATATGAATTGTTTCTAAAGTGTGTAAAAGTAGACCACCTTGGTACCATGGCATATTTTCAGATCTATGTACTACGTTATCACCCAATAGAGCACTTATGGGGATAAATCTGATGTCCTTGACCAACAGCTTCGATGAAAACTCTTCAAATTGAGCTACAACGCCATCATATGCTTCTTCCTTAAAATCTACTAGATCCATTTTATTTATACAAACTATAATATGTGGAATCTGGAGTAAGGACGCAATAAATGCATGCCTCTTAGTCTGTTCAATTACACCATGGCGAGCATCTATTAAAATAATTGCGACGTTGGCTGTTGAGGCCCCGGTAACCATATTTCTCGTGTATTGTATATGCCCAGGAGTATCCGCAATAATAAACTTACGTTTAGGAGTGGTAAAGTACCTATAGGCAACATCAATGGTAATACCTTGTTCCCTTTCATCTTTTAATCCATCTGTAAACAAAGCAAGATCAACCCCATTATGACCTTTATTAATACTGGTTGTTGTAATGGCTTCAAGTTGATCCTCGAATATAGATTTGGAATCGTATAGTAGCCTACCAATCAGAGTACTTTTACCGTCATCGACACTACCGGCAGTAGTGAATCGCAATAATTGACTATTATTAATATTCATTATTTAGTAATTAAATTTTGTTAAAAGTACCCTTGTCTTTTTCGGTCTTCCATGGCAGTATCCGACCTTTTGTCATCACTTCTATTGCCACGTTCCGTATTTCTCATCGCCGCTACTTCCTGAACTATTTTTTCGAGGGTATCAGCATCTGATTCTATCCCCCCAGTTATAGTTATGTCTCCCAGTGTTCTAAAGCGAATCTTTTTTACATGAGTTTCTTCCTTGGAGTCAAGAATTAAAAATTCTGAATTCGGTATCCAAGAATCATTACGCCAAACTACTTCTCTTTCATGAGCAAAATACAAAGATGGAATTTGTATGCTTTCCCTCTTAATGTAGTTCCATATATCCATTTCTGTCCAATTGCTTATAGGAAAGACCCTGAAATGCTCACCTTGGAATTGCTTTCCATTGAATAAATTCCAAAGTTCTGGACGTTGATTTTTTGGATCCCATTGCCCAAATTCATCCCGATGTGAGAAGAAACGTTCCTTGGCCCTGGATTTTTCCTCATCTCTTCTGCCTCCACCTATGGCACAATCTATTTTATTTGTTTCTATAGCATCCAATAGGGTAGTAATCTGTAAGGCATTTCTTGTGGCGTTTTTACCTTTTTCCTCTGCTATTCTACCTTTGTCAATGGAATCCTGCACATAACCAACGATAAGTCTTACTCCCATAACCTTAACTAACTCATCTCTAAAAGAAATGGTTTCAGGAAAATTATGACCTGTATCCACATGCATTAAGGCAAATGGAATTTTACTTGGAAAAAAAGCTTTTTTAGCTAAATGTGTTAAGACAATGGAATCTTTACCGCCAGAGAAAAGGATTACAGGATTTTGAAATTGGGCCCATACCTCTCTCAGTACATAAATAGACTCTGATTCCAATTCATCCAAATAGTTTAAAAAGTATTTATTCATCATTTCAGAGTATTAATTTGTTTTTAATTTTGTCATATATAATCTCTACGGATTCTTCAACAGAGTGCAGCTCTGAAACTTCCACATCAGGGTTTTGAGGTGCTTCGTAGGGTGCGGAAATACCTGTCATATTTTTTATTTCCCCTTTTCTGGCCTTTTTATATAATCCTTTTACATCACGTAATTCACATTCTTCCAAAGACGTATTCACAAATACCTCCACATAATTTTCTTTTTCTATAATTGCCTTTATAAACTCCCGATCTTCTTTATAAGGAGCAATAAAAGCAGCGAGTACTACCACCCCAGCGTCCACAAACAATTTGGAGATTTCCCCTATCCGTCTAATATTTTCTGATCGGTCCTTTTTACTAAAAGTAAGATTCTGATTAATCCCGCTGCGTACATTATCTCCATCCAGAACATAGGTTTTTATTTTGAGCTGATGCAATTTTTGTTCCAATGCATTAGCAATGGTAGATTTTCCAGATCCAGAAAACCCTGTAAAAAATATCAAGAAGGAATTATGTCCGTTTGCTTTTCTTCTGAGAGTACGGCTTATTTTATACTCTTGTTGTACTATGTTTTTTTCCATTTTTTAGCTCTTCTCGTTTTATCCAAACCAAAATTAATCTTATACCATGTACGTTCATGTAAATAATATAAAATCATTTTTGTAATTATTTCGGCTGCTCCAATCTTTAATCCTGTGAGTGCATTTCCTGTAATTATCCATGAAAGTGTAATTGTATCTAAAGTACCAATTATTCGCCAAGAAATAGTTTTTATTAAGTGTCGTGTTTTGCTTTCTTCAACATAAAATTTAAACCAGAACCTCTCATGGAGATAGTAAAGTATTAATTTCGTGAACATTTCTAGCATCCCAATTTTTAGCCCTGTAAATGGGTTACCTGTGATTGCCCATGAAAGTACAATGGTGTCCACGGTACCCACTAGTCGCCAGGTGATGGTTTTGGCAATATGCCTTTTATGAGAGCTATCCATTATGAACTTTGAAGTATAAAATGATTGTTCAATAAATTTTCCTTGTTATACATTAATTCATATTGGGAGTTTTTTGATAATACTTTTAATCCTACCGCATTGCAAATCGCATGACCTGCAGCCGTGTCCCATTCCATAGTAGGGGCAAAACGAGGGTAAATATCTGCTTTGCCTTCTGCTACTATACATAGTTTAAGGGAACTCCCCATGGAAACAATTTCTACTTGATCAAACTTTTTCTTTAAACCATTTATAAAATCCAAAGTTTCCGAATTCATGTGTGATCGGCTTCCTACTACCCTAATGGTACTTGTTGGAGTAGGATTAGGTGAAATTTTATATTGAACATCATAAAGTTCACCCTTTAACATCTGTTCTTCCTTTAACAGTATTTTATAAGCATTTCTACTTTTTACATCGGCATAAAATAGTTCTTTGCTATTAGGGGCATAAATTACTCCGAGTATTGGTCTTCCCATTTCACACATCGCTATATTAACGGTGAATTCGCCATTTTTATTGACAAATTCTTTTGTTCCATCCAACGGGTCCACTATCCAACATTTTTTCCAATTCTTTCTTACGTCATAGTCCGCATTCTTATTTTCTTCACTAATTATTGGAATATTGGAAGTATTTAAAATTTTATTTATGATTATATTGGCAGCTGTATCTGCCTCAGTTAAAGGGGAATTATCATCTTTTAATTTCTGATTATAGCTTGGTTTATTGTAAACCTTCATGATAGCTATTCCTGCCGTTATGGCAGCCTCAATGGCGAGCTCTAAATAATTTTTCAAAGCACTATTTTCATCAGGCATATAAAGTTGAATTACTTAATTGGTTGGTTTACATTACAAAATATAATTATAATTAAATTTTATACAATGAATTTACGATGTAAGTCGGATAAGTTCGTTAAGAGGTAAGATAATTTGTATTCGATAAATTGGCATTTTAATATTAAATATTGAAAAATAAATTAGATTATTTTAATTGATTTAATTTAATATTTTTTTCGTTTCCTTACTTGAAATGGGTAATTGATAATTTTCAAAAAGGTTTTATTATAATAATAGAGCTGGTATTTCCTAAAGTTATAAACTAAATATTTATTACCACAAGCTAGTGTGAATTTTAAAACCCATAATTTAAGTGTAATAAAGAGAAATGTAATTATTGTAAAGCCGCTGTATTGGTTATAATCGATAAAAAAGACCATAAAAAATATGATAAAGATCTTATTGAAAATTATGAATTGAAGATCCGAATAATTTTTTTTATAATATTTTAACTTTTGATGTTATTAATTTATTCTTGAAGGCAAGTAATACTTTAAAAGTAAAGGTAATGAATCTAGTAATTGCGCATTTCTTATAGAGAAAGAGCATCTTTGTTTCCATTTAAAGTTATTTAATTTGAAAACATATTGTAGTTAACCAATCCCCAAGCCTAGATTAATAGTTGATAGAATATAATTTTGTTTCATTAAAAATTTTAACGGATTTATGAAAATTAAGAATATTGGATAAAGAGCTCTTTATATTATTTATTTTTTTTACGAAATGAAAATCTAAACCTTGATTTCTTAAATGGCTGGCTTAATTTATGGGAGGAGTAGGATTACCTTAAGGCATGTGTTGTTTCCTTGATAAGGTAAATGGAATAAAAAAAGGGGCTTGGACAGGCAGTCATGGTCGGAAGATTTTTTCTTCCGACTTTTTTTGTTTTTTACATCCCCATAATTTTTGGCCAACTGATTGATTTTCAGGCATTTAACTTGTTTTTATGATGTAAATTTCGTATCTTAATATCTGATAATCAGCCTATTATGTCAGTATTTAAAGGTCACAAGATTTCAGTAAATCAATTGTTGGGGGTAATTCCAGAAGCTCTTTTATCCAAACTTTCGGTAACCACTAAAATAGATTATTATGCCAAGGTCCTTCATGGAAAAAAGATGTTCTATCTTTTGCTATATGGTATTTTAGAAAATGAAAAACTTAGCCAGCGTACCCTAGAGGATACATTTAATGATGTGATCTTCAAAACTCTTTTTGATCTGGATAAATCAGAAAGTATAAGACGAAGCTCCATTTCAGAAAGATTATCTAAAATTGACTCGGATTACTTCCGTCAGATCTATCAATGTGTCTACCATCAGTTTTACGATGCCTATTCCAACAAGGATGGCGAAAAATATCACTTGATCCATGTTGATAGTTCTATGGTCAGTGAGGCATCGGGTAAACTGTTGGAAGGACTTGACAATAAAAGTGGAAAAAAGTCGGTCAAGAATAGTATTGCTTTTGACGGCTTATTGCCCTGCCACTCCAATGTGTTCAATAAAGCAAAGTATTCTAGTGAAGATATAGCCTTGCCGCAGGCTATACTAAACCATGTAAAGCAAGAAACGCACCATCAAAACATTTACGTTATTGATAGAGGTCTCCAATCTACAAAAACAATGAAATCATTCACTAATGATTCTGTCACTTTTATTGTTAGAGCAAAAGAAAATCGAAAACATATAGAACTACAATCATTGCTTGATCAAGATCAAGACTTGGATTTGGGAGAGTTGATTCTTGTTAAGGACAGTAAAGTCCATCTTTACACAGGAAGAGCTATTGATAACAAAAAAGGCAATATCCACCATCGAGAAGAATTGGTGGAGACTCCTTTTCGTCTGATTGTCGCAAAAACCAAGGCAGAAGGTTCTAAGGATTTTTGGTTTATTACCAATGATTTTGATCTATCCGCCAAAGAAGTTGCCCAGGCCTATAGAAGAAGATGGGATATTGAGGTATTCTTTCGTTTTATCAAACAAGAACTTAATGTGAGCCACCTTGTGTCGTTGAACAAAAACGGAATAGAAGTGATGTTATATATGACCTTGATTGTGGCCATGTTGGTCCTAATATACAAAAAGGCCAATAGGATAGGATACAAAACAGCCAAGAGAAGATTTAAAATGGAACTCAGAAATTTGGCCATTGCTATGATTGTGGTAAAATGTGAAGGGAAATTAGATCATTTTGAAACATAAAAAAATGGTCGGAATTTCTTCCGACCATGACTGCTTGGACAGGCCCCTTTTTTTATTCCATTTGTTTAAGTTGACTATTTTAACTTTTGGTCAAATAATGTAGATATTCTTCCAAATTGGTATAGCCATCACTATCCCGGTCCTTATTACTGTCACCGGCATCATTTGGATTTAAGGCATTTACAGTTTCCCATTCATTGCTCATCCCATCTTTGTCACTATCTGAATAAGCTGTGCCTTTCGGTAGATCCGGGTAACCTCCGGCTGAACCAGGGATCTTGCCGGTTCTGTTATTGACATCGTCTATGATCCTCTCATCTAAAGAATCTCTGTAAAGGCTTGTACCGACTTTTGATAAAACGGTGGATTTTACTTGCGCATTCGGAATCGCAGATATACCGGAATTAAAAATCTTTGAATTTTCCAGATAGGATTTCAGCTCCGATTCAACTGAGATATTACTACCGTCATAGGTATTGTCACTTAAATAAGCTTGTGTTTTAGAAAGTATTCCATCAGGGCAATTATTTGTTGAAGCCTCAATTTTCACAAGTGTTGAAGGTTTAGAGACATTGGGGTTCGAAATAAATACATTCCCCACAATATCAAATTTATTTTCAAAAGTTGGCTGCATACCTGAGCCGAAACTATATACTACATTATTGATAAATTCGAAATCACTAGTACAAGTTGAGGAGCGTATATTTCTTGCCTTGTTGTGGGCCAATAGGTTTTGATGAAAACTAATGTTAGTGGCCTTACTCCAAAGTAAAACACCATAGCCGGTATCTATATTCTCAGCTACAATACTATTTTGTAGAGTTACATTGTTAACCCCGGCTCCGCCTATTGCTCCAATATTAAAATTTTCATCTTTTCCCCAAGATATACTGCAATGATCTAAAATAACATTTTTTGTAGTTCTTCCGCTATAAGCTACAATAGTAACCGCATCTTCTCCTGTATCAGCAGAGTTTCCCGGTCTAAATCGCACATATCGTACAATAGTATTAGATCCTTGTATCCTAATCCCGTGATTAGCTATTGTTATTCCGCCTCCAGGTGCAGTTTGACCAGCAATAGTTAAATCGCCATTGTCGGGACCAATAGATAAATATGAATTAAGATTAATATTTCCTGCAACCTTGAACACTATAGTTCTTTTTCCCTTCAAACTCAAAGCGCTTCGTAAACTACCTGAACCGCTATCGTTTAAATTGGTAACCTCTACCACAATGCCGCCTCTACCTCCGGTGGTATTTTTTCCAAATCCCTCGGCACCCGGAAAAGCTTTTAAGGCTCCCATGTCTGTAGGTGAAGTAGGTTCTGTAGGTGTCTTATCGGCTACCGTCACGGTTACCGATCCAGTTTCTTCGGTCACCGTATCGTCCGGATTGGTGACAGAAGTAGTATAGGTAAAGGTATCCTTTTCCGCAGGAATTTCTTCAGTAACCACCTCTTCGGTTTCAGAAGTAACTTCTTCTGTGATAACCTCTTCAGGATTATTTGTATTTGGGGTATAGGTAATAGTATTATCCTCATTGATAACTGCGGTACCATTGGATGGCTCACTGACCTCGGTTATTATTACCTCACTTTCCTTATTAAAAGTATCGTTTTTAAGGGGTTCAATTACTATAGGTGCTTCCGGCTCGGCCTCTGTAGGAACTTCTATTATATCCTCCACAACATCTGTTACGGGCTCCACGGTAACATCAACTGTTACCACTACTTCCGATGTTGTTTCATCCTCATTTGTCTCTTCCAAGGTAATTTCAATATTATCCTTGCCATTATAATCGCTAGAAGGAGTGTAAACAGCTATACTGTCTTTTTCAATGGTAATATTACCATATTTTGGTTTTGAACTACCTTTATATCTTCTACGTCCTTTTCTCTTGCTAGTTGTGTTATAAAGCATGTTAAAGGAAACAGGTTGATCTTCGTCGGTAGTAAATACTGCATTTGCTAAATCAATAATTACTTCTTTAGGTTCAGTGCCAATTGGATTATCTTCCACAACATATTCCGCCAATAGGTCGGAATCCTTGTTGCAGGAGAAATTTAAAAAAAGGACAAGGCATGACAGGGTCACTTGTAATAGATTCGGGGGGGTGATTTTCATAAGTTCTAAGACGTTAATTTAAATGATAAACATTTGGGGTTTAAAATTATTTTTAATTTTCACAATATCATCGGCATATGACAAATATTTTCGACAAACTGCCTATTCGTATGTGCATTGTTAGTTTTACGTATGCTTTTTAGGTTTGGATGTTTAAAAATCCCTTATTCGATGAAATACCCCTTTCTTTATGATATGATTAAAACTTTTCCTGTTATAGAGCGTATTTTTTAACATCTATTGAATAGAGTTTTTGGTAGGTAAACTTAATTTTTCGGCACAGATTTGCTTTACGAAGACTTTGATATTGGATGATTTGTTCTCCATTTTAGTTGTAACTTAATAAAGGTAAATTTGCTTAGAGGACAAATGTTCCTGTAACCTAGGAATTTTTATTTACCTGTAACTTCATTCATCTCGTTTGAAAATGAAAACCAATGGCAATTACCGAAGTGTTTAAAATATGGATAAGACTTTACGGAGATTTGAATGTAACAATCCGTATGGAGTTATAATCGGGAAACCTTAAAATCAATCATTTTCACCTTTTGTCAAAAAAGAATAATTAAAATTTTAAGTTTATCTCCATTTAAAACCTTTGAGTTATAACTTAAATCATATTACCAACGAATGAACAAACTAGAGCCCTATTTTACCTTCTTGAATGTTCCGAGTTGCAAGTGCCTTCTTTTTAATAATTTGTTTGATAAGAAAGTTGTGGAGAGGTAGTGAGTGGAATGACTTTGTGCTAAGAAATTATTTAATTTCTTGTAAATATGTTTGGAGGGGCTATTAGGTGTTGATTGCCAGTTTTCCTTAATATCTTGAGGCATGCTATATTGAAATATCAATAGCCAAATAAGTTTTAGTATTGATTTGAGCATCAGGCCTAGTGCTATAGGTGTATTTTTAATAATTATTTGTTACTGCCTATTCACATTCTGCGCTGTGAATTTTGTTGAAAGAAGTTCTCATATTTAAAAGTATTTTATATAGCACTACATAATGACAGGTTGATTATATATCCGCGATGTTTTTTAATAAATAATGAAATTTTCAGGCGAAAATTTGGGTCTAATCAGAAGGTTTATTTTTTGATAAAATCGCTAATTTCTATTCCCACACCTATAAATAGTCTATGCTTTTTATTCAAATTATAGAGAAATAATTCTAGTATTTTTAATGGGACGAGTAGGATTACCTGTTGATATGTCGTGTTTCCCCTTAAGGGAAATCGAAAAGAAAAAGGGACCTGTACAGGTCCCTTTTTCTTTTCGATTTGTTTAAGTTAACTATTTTAACTTTTGGTCAAATAATGTAGATATTCTTCCAAATTGGTATAGCCATCACTATCCCGGTCCTTATTACTGTCACCGGCATCATTTGGATTTAAGCCATTTACAGTTTCCCATTCATTGCTCATCCCATCTTTGTCACTATCTGAATAAGCTGTGCCTTTCGGTAGATCCGGGTAACCTCCGGCTGAACCAGGGATCTTGCCGGTTCTGTTATTGACATCGTCTATGATCCTCTCATCTAAAGAATCTCTGTAAAGGCTTGTACCGACTTTTGATAAAACGGTGGATTTTACTTGCGCATTCGGAATCGCAGATATACCGGAATTAAAAATCTTTGAATTTTCCAGATAGGATTTCAGCTCCGATTCAACTGAGATATTACTACCGTCATAGGTATTGTCACTTAAATAAGCTTGTGTTTTAGAAAGTATTCCATCAGGGCAATTATTTGTTGAAGCCTCAATTTTCACAAGTGTTGAAGGTTTAGAGACATTGGGGTTCGAAATAAATACATTCCCCACAATATCAAATTTATTTTCAAAAGTTGGCTGCATACCTGAGCCGAAACTATATACTACATTATTGATAAATTCGAAATCACTAGTACAAGTTGAGGAGCGTATATTTCTTGCCTTGTTGTGGGCCAATAGGTTTTGATGAAAACTAATGTTAGTGGCCTTACTCCAAAGTAAAACACCATAGCCGGTATCTATATTCTCAGCTACAATACTATTTTGTAGAGTTACATTGTTAACCCCGGCTCCGCCTATTGCTCCAATATTAAAATTTTCATCTTTTCCCCAAGATATACTGCAATGATCTAAAATAACATTTTTTGTAGTTCTTCCGCTATAAGCTACAATAGTAACCGCATCTTCTCCTGTATCAGCAGAGTTTCCCGGTCTAAATCGCACATATCGTACAATAGTATTAGATCCTTGTATCCTAATCCCGTGATTAGCTATTGTTATTCCGCCTCCAGGTGCAGTTTGACCAGCAATAGTTAAATCGCCATTGTCGGGACCAATAGATAAATATGAATTAAGATTAATATTTCCTGCAACCTTAAACACTATAGTTCTTTTGCCTTTCAAACTCAAAGCGCTTCGTAAACTACCTGAACCGCTATCATTTAAATTGGTAACCTCTACTACAATGCCGCCTCTACCTCCGGTGGTATTTTTCCCAAATCCCTCAGCACCCGGAAACGCTTTTAAGGCCCCCATATCTGAAGGTGAAGTAGGTTCTGTAGGTGTCTTATTGGTCACGGTCACGGTTACCGATCCGGTTTCTTCTGATACACTGTTATCTGGATTGGTGACCGCAGTGGAATAGTCGAACTCATCGGTTCCGGTTTGGTCAGTATCTGGAGTATACGTTATTGTATTATCTTCATTTACCACAGCCGTACCCATTTTAGGTGGTGTTACTTCTGTGATAGCTACCTTATCCGGTTCTTTAAAAGTATCGTTGCTTAACGGGGCTATTACAATTGGATTGTTTGCCAAAGTGACTACCACGTCATTAACCAAAAAGGATTGCGGTTTTTCCACTACATATTCCGCTAAAAGATCAGAATCCTTGTTGCAGGAAAAACTTAAAAAAAGGACAAAACAAACTAGGGTCACTTGAAAGAGATTCGAGGGGTGAAATTTCATAAGTAAAGACATTAATTTAACGGATATACATTTGGGTTCTACAATATTATTTATTTTTACAACATCATCGGCAAAATACCTGCTATTTTCGATGAACTACACACTTTGGTTGCATTGGTGGTTTTACGTTGGGTTCGAGTAGTTTGGACTTTAGAAAGTATATTTTTCGATGAAATACACTTTTCTTTAAGATAAATTTTGATTTTTCACCATAAACTCATGTTTTTAAAGGGTATTTTCTTACATCTGGGAAAGTCTTTTTGTAGGCACACTTAAAACACCAGCGGAAAAAGAAAAAGGAGTTTTTATTTCTTAAACTTCAAGGGTTGGTGGAATTAAATTTTAATGATTCACAATAACAATCATTTATTTTAGGTGCAGAGTGGTACATTTTATGCTTTATAATTCAGCTTTCGAAATTTCCGAAATAATTGTAGGTGGAATTATTGTCAATATTAATTTCCATTAACTGATTTGAATAGTCATGTGCTTTTTTCGTATATTATTGTTATCTCTTCATTTGGCTATGTTGTTTCCTCTGTGGAAGAGATTAATATACAAGAAGCTCTAATGGCTAATTTTACATGCCTTAAAGTGTTCGTTTTTTAGTTTTTGATTATTGTTAAGAAATGTAAAAAGTATATAGAAATTATATGGGTTTGGTGATGATAAAATCTTCTATTAAGGTATTTAAACGATATTTTCTAGTCTTAAACGAAATTAGAAGGCATAATGAATTAATACAGAAAAGTATATATATTTTTGTGTAGACACTTCACATAAACACTGAATATTAATGACCATTACAAGTACAAAAATATGGCTTTCATCCCCACATATGGGAGAAAATGAACAGCTCTATGTTAAGGAAGCTTTTGATACGAATTGGGTGGCTCCTTTGGGTCCCAATGTTAACGGTTTTGAGGCCAGTATTGAAAGTTATTTGAATAATGATGTTCATGTTGCTGCATTAAGTTCTGGTACTGCTGCCATTCATTTGGGATTGGTGCTGCTAGGGGTTTCTGATGGTGATGAGGTAATATGTCAAAGTTTTACTTTTTCCGCATCCGCCAATCCCATTTGTTATTTGGGAGCTAGGCCAATTTTTGTTGATAGCGAAAAGGATACTTGGAATATCTCTCCTGACTTATTAAAAATGGCGATTGAGGATAGAATTTCAAAAGGCAAAAAGCCCAAAGCTATTATTGCCGTACATCTTTACGGGATGCCGTACAAGGTAAATGAAGTAAAACAGATTGGTGAACAATATGGTATTCCAGTATTGGAAGATAGCGCTGAAGCATTGGGTAGTACCTACGCCGATATTAAATGTGGAAGTTTTGGTGATATTGGTATTTTATCCTTTAATGGGAACAAGATAATTACTACCTCAGGTGGTGGCGCATTGGTGTCAAAGAATAAAAAACATAAGGAAAATGCCGTTTTTTTGGCAACACAGGCGAGGGACAATGCACCCCACTACCAACATTCAGCTATAGGCTATAACTATCGTATGAGCAATGTCCTGGCGGGTATTGGACGAGGGCAAATGGAAGTGCTGGATGATAGAGTGGGGGCTAGAAGGGCCAATTTTGAATATTATAAACAGAATTTAGGGCATATTTCTGAAATTGAATTTTTGGAGGAAATGCCAGGTATGTACTCAAATAGGTGGCTTACATGTATTTTAACACCATCGGTACAAATTCGGGAAAATATACGACATCAATTACTGGAAGTTGATATAGAATCCCGACCTTTATGGAAGCCCATGCATTTGCAACCTGTGTTTGAAGAATGTGCCAAATATGTTGATGGTACTTCCGAAGATTTATTTGAAAGAGGATTATGTCTTCCTAGTGGTTCCAACCTCGAAACAGCGGATTTGGACCGTGTAATTGAAGTAATTTTAAAAATAATGACCAAATGATACAACACTACTTATCCAATAGGGCACAAAAATATACTTCCAAATGGATTGTATTGGTGATCGATTTGATGTTGGTATCCATTACTTTTGTGTTCTCCTATCTTATTCGTTTTAATCTTACACTTAACTTTGATAGCGACAAATTGCTTTTACAGTTACCTGTCATAATAGCAATTGGTGCCATTTCATTTTTAATAACTGGCTCATACAAGGGAGTAGTGCGGCACACTGGGGTAAGGGATGTATATAATATCTTTAATGCTATATGTCTCTCCAGTATCATTACGATTTTCATGGTCATCCTTAATCGGGAAATGGATTTTATGGATGGTTTTACCGTTCCCTTGTCCATAATTATTATTCATAGTTTATTAAACTTTATTGCCTTAACGGCATCCCGATATGTATTTAAAACTGCTTATTACAACTTTGTAAAGCAATTTAAAATTACGAAGAATGTAATTATTTATGGTGCAGGAGAATCTGGAATCTTAACCCAAAATGCATTGACGAGCCATAGTGGTAGCATTTCCAAAGTGGTGGGTTATATAGATAAGGATAATGAAAAAGTAGGTAAAAATATTAATGGGGTAAGGGTATATGGTCCGGAGATACTAACAGATTATTTTATAAAGAGCAATGATATTTCCGAGATTATTTTTTCAATCCAGAATATTGACCATAATAGGCTGAGGGAGTTGGTAGAGGGGCTGGTAGATTTTCAGGTGCAGGTAAAAATTGTACCACCCATTGAAGATTGGATCAATGGAGAACTGAAAATTTCCCAAATAAAACAAGTTCAGATTGAAGATTTGCTTGATCGGGTGCCAATTAATATTAAGAATAAAAGAATATCCAATGAGCTCAAGGACAAGGTAATTGTCGTAACGGGTGGAGCAGGTTCCATTGGTAGTGAACTTGTAAGGCAAATTGCAAATTGTGAATACAAATCGTTAATTGTTATTGACCAAGCAGAATCTGCCTTATATGACCTGCAACAAGAGTTAAAACAAAATGGATTTCACAATTTTATTCCTATTGTGGGGGATATTAGGGATAAAAATAGAATGTCCGCTATCTTCCAGGAATACAAGCCAAATATGGTCTTTCATGCTGCTGCATATAAGCATGTACCCCTAATGGAGTATAATTCTTATGAAGCCATAAAAATTAATGTAGCGGGCACTAAAGTCATAGTGGATCTTTCCTTGGATAATAATGTTGATAAATTTATTTTTGTATCCACAGATAAGGCGGTGAACCCGACCAATGTAATGGGGGCAACAAAAAGAATAGCGGAAATGTATATTAGCTGTGCGGAACAACAGAAGAAGACCAAGTTCATTACCACGCGTTTTGGAAATGTATTGGGGTCCAATGGTTCCGTAATCCCACTCTTTAAAAAACAAATAGAAAAGGGCGGCCCACTAACGGTAACCCATAAGGATATTACTCGTTATTTTATGACCATTCCTGAAGCTGCGCAATTGGTTTTGGAAGCTGGTGGAATGGGACAAGGCGGGGAAATTTTTATATTTGACATGGGTGATTCTGTTAAGATTTTTGATTTAGCTAAAAACATGATCAAGTTATCTGGACTTAAGTACCCTGAAGATATTGATATCAAAATTACCGGACTTAGACCGGGCGAAAAATTATATGAGGAACTACTGGCAAATGGTGAGGATACTATGCCTACGTATCACAAGAAAATTATGATTAGTAAGTCCAGGGAATTATTTTATGAAGAAACAAAATCTAAAATTAACGAATTGTGTGTTTCAAACATGTTTTTTAATGAAAACACGGTTAAGTTGATGAAGGAAATTGTGCCCGAATATGTTTCTAATAATTCCGAACTCTGTAAACTGGATAAAAAGGAGACCAAACTTACTGAGGAAGTTCAGGTTGCTTCCGATATAATCCCTACAAAGAAAATTTTACAATCGTAATTTTTCATTATACTTGCATTAGAAATCAGCGAAATTATGTTAAAAAATACCAAAATTATGGGACTAAGGATTTTTGCTTTAGCCGTATCTTCTCTACTAATATCTTCCTGTGGATCTAAAAAGGATGTTGTATATTTTCAAGATGCCAGTTCATTTGAAACAATAGTGAGTAACAACTCTAATCTAAACCGGTTAAAGATTGACGATGTGATCAGCATTAATGTATCCACATTAGATCCCCAAGCCAGTGTGCCTTTCAATATAATGAAAGGTTATATAGAAGGGGGCATGAGGCCAGAGGAGTTGGATTATATCATTGATAAAAATGGTGAAATAGATTTCCCTGTATTGGGAACTATAAAATTACTTGGACTTTCGCCAGGTGAGGCTAAAACCTTATTAACCGAGCGCCTAAAAGATTATTTAAAGGATCCTATTATTAACATAAGACTTAAAAACTTCACAGTTACTGTTCTGGGCGCTGTAAATAGACCAGGGACTTATCCTGTTAATGGGGAGCAAATAACAGTTTTGGAAGCTTTGGGCATGGCAGGCGACCTCAACATTAAAGGTATGCGCGATAATGTAATGGTTATCCGTGATTTTAACGGAACCAAAGTCTATACACGTATTGATTTAACTAAAAAGGAAGTTTTAAACTCACCAGTATATTACCTAACACAAAATGATGTAGTCTATGTGGAGCCCAACAAATCCCTTATTGCTTCCGCAACCCTTGATAGTAGGTCGTCCATTGCGCTATCCATAGCTTCAATATTAATTACTACTACCGTAGTATTGATTACCAGAAATTAATTACAATTAAATTATTGATTACAATGGGTTTGAACTCTCAAAATCTATCATCCGAACTTGGATTAAAGGATATTATTACTAATTACACTAAACATTGGAAGTGGTTTGTTCTTTGTGTTGTAATAGCATTAGCATTTGCTTATTTAAAACTAAGATATTCCGTACCGCAATATGCAGCCCAAGCTAAAATTCAAATTTTGGATGATAAAAATTCCACATCTGAACTCAGTACTTTTCAGGATTTAGGTGCGATCTCTGGTGGGACTAATAAGGTTGAGGATGAAATGCAATTGATAAATTCCAGATCCAATTTAATTGAGGTAGTTAAAAAATTGGGTCTCAATGTAAAGATTACCTCCTTGGGAAAGATTTTGGATTCAGAAATATATCAAAACCCTCCCTTTAAAGTTAATTTTATTGCCAATGACTCAATAATAAATAACGCCAATTTTAGTTTTTATTTGACACTTTCAAATGAAACGACATTTGGGTTTTCCCAGCAAGAAGATCTGCCTATGAAGCCCTATGCCTATGGGAAAACTATTTCGACACCCATCGGTAACATTGTTATAACACCTAATGTCACGGACATTATGGCCTACAGGGACAGAAATTATAGGATAGCTATTACTCCAGTGGCCAATGTGGCACAACAATATCAATTTGGGATTAGGGTTTCACCAGCTGCCGAATATTCCAATATTCTAAATATTTCTTTGAACGATCCTATACAAAAAAAGGCCAATGATATTATAAATACATTAATAGAGACTTATAATAATAATGCCATAGAGGACAGGAAGACCATTGCAGATAAGACCTCCGAATTTATTAATGACAGGATTACGGAAATTTATTCCAACCTTTCCCTTCAAGACCAAAATGAGGAAGATTACAAAGCGGGAAGGGGTATTACAGATATTGCATCGCAATCTAGTGTTAATCTAACTGTTAGCGCCAGTAGTCAGCAAGAATTGCAAAATACTGCACTACAATTGGACATTGCTTCCTCAATGAAAGACCTGGTTGAGAATCAGGAAGGTTATGAAATTCTCCCTTCCAATGTGGGATTATCCGACCCTACTATTGCGAATACCACTAATAGATACAATGAACTGGTGGCTGAAAGAAACCGTTTGTTAAAAAGCTCCAATGAAAAAAATCCCGTAATTGTAAATTTAGATCAACAATTACAGGGTTTAAAAAGGAGTATGCAGTCTAGTTTGGGCAGTATGACTAATAATTTAGGGCTACAAGTCAATAGTTTGAGTAGTCAACTTTCTAAGGTGAATTCCCGATTATACGCTGCACCAAAAAATCAACGTGCCCTGAGGGACATTGGTAGGAAACAGGAGACTACGGAATCTCTTTACCTTTATTTGCTTCAGAAACGGGAGGAATCCCAGATTTCTTATGCATCGGCCAAACCTAAATCAAAAATTATAGACCATGCCTATAGCGTTAGTTCAATGCCGGTATCTCCCAATGGTAAGATAGTTTATTTGACGTTCTTTTTATTTGGATTAATTATACCTTTTTCTGTAATCTATGCTAACGATTTGTTGGACAATAAAGTGCATAGTAAAACCTCTTTAGAAAAGATGATAAAGGATATACCGGTGTTGGGTGAACTACCAAAACTAGGTAAGAAGGAGGCGAAATTGGTAGGCAAGGACGATCGATCGATCTTGGCAGAATCCTTGAGGATTATTAGGACCAACATAGACTATATGATGAAGTCCAAGAATGCTTCTGAGAAGGGTAATTTAATATATATAACTTCTTCGGTACCCGGGGAAGGGAAAACATTTTTATCGTCCAATCTATCCATGATCTTTGCTAGTACCAATAAAAAAGTTCTTTTGATCGGAGCAGATATTAGAAACCCGAAATTATATAGTTTTTTCAATAGTAAAAACGTAGATAAATTAGGGAATTCTTCACGTAGTAGGGATATAGGACTAACGGAATATTTGTACGATCGGGATTTAAACGCCAAGGATATTATTAATTCTTTGTTGGTACACACCAACACTATAGATGTTATTTACTCGGGAAAAATTCCACCTAATCCTGCGGAGCTTCTAATGAGTAGTCGAATGAAAGAATTATTGGAAGAGGTTTCCGAGAAATATGACTATGTTGTTGTCGATACCGCGCCTTTGATGGTGGTTACAGATACTTTGCTGATTGCGGAATATGCCGATCATATTATTTATGTGACCAAAGCAGGGGTTACTGAGAAGAAAGTTCTTGACTTCCCTGTTAAACTAAAAAATGAAGGCAAGTTAAAGGGATTATCCTTTGTTGTAAACAATGTAAAGGTATCCAATTTGGGATATGGTGGTTCCTATGGCTATGGCTATGGTAAAACCCATAAAAAATGGTGGAATTTTTAAGTTAATAGAAATCGTAAATGGTTTTTTCAATAACGGGGAAAAGTAACTTCAGGAGGCTAGTGCTCAATTGTAATTCTTTTATACTTTGCAACTGTTGATGGTTATGAACATCAGAGGCTACATAATCTATTAAACCACTTTGTAATAGTTTATGAGCCTTTTTTTGTACATCCTTTCCATAGAACTGTCCAAGGGATAAGAGATTCATCTGTAATAAAATCCCATTCTCTTTGAATTTTCCAAATTTGGAGGAATTCAGTTGCAGGAAGGAATATCTTTCTGGATGTGCTAAAATTGGAAAATACCGGTGTGTGGCAATATTTTGAATGGCATCATCAAAATTGATAGGTGGTTGTAAATAGGACATCTCGATTAGTAAATATCTATTTCTTAATGGCATCACCTTATCATTCTCCAATATATAATCAAAATTGGCATCTATCATATGTTCAGCTGCCACATCCAAGGTAATATCCTTCATCCCTTCAGTTAATAGGCCGTCCTGCACTTTTCCATGTGCAGTGTGTATAGTATCGTAGTCATTGGGATAATAATTATGCATGATATGCGGAGTGGATATAAACTTTTTTATCCCAAACTCAGAGAAACCCTTTATTAGGGCAATGGACTCATCTACAGTTTTTGCACCATCATCTATACCGGGTAGTATGTGGTTATGGATATCCACAAAATCTACCAAGTAATCTATCAAAAATTTTTTCTTGCTAAAGAAATGAAACATGTACGATATATTTAAGTTCAAAAATAGTGTTTCTTTAGTTACTGAATAGCTGGATTCCTAGCCAAGGGAAATTATACTTATGTAATATTGTGAGTTCTATTAAAATTTTCATTTAAGCCAATTTAATTCTCGTAATCGAATTAATTTTTCTTATATATTTGTTATACAATTACACACTATGGGCACGGGCTTATTATATTGAAACTTACTCTTAAATTCCGGCATTGCATAAGTTCGCATACTTGTTCCTATAAGGGGATACCGAAGAATATAAACGAATATTTATCGAAATTGTTTTACGTAAAGGGAGATTTAGTTCTCTTGGCATGTCTTATTTTTATGAAAAAAAAGGAGTGTTGCAGTACCTTTTTTTTATTTACCACTTAACCCCAATAAATAAAATCACTTATTAAATTGAAAAAGGAGAAATTAAATAAACAAGTAGAGATAAAACGAAATTTCTTGATTGTTTCCCGCTGGGGAGAAACCTTGGATATGGCAGTAGCCATATTGAACGAAGGCAATGCTGTAAAAATGTACATTGAGGATAAACCCTCAAGGGAAATTGGGTACGGATTTGTTCAAAAAGTAAAAGATTGGAAAACCCAAATCGATTGGGCCGATGTCCTAATTTTTGACTACACTGGATATGGTAAAATATGTTCAGATTTAAGGGCACAGGGCAAATTAGTGGTAGGTGGTACCGAATATTCCGATCTATTGGAATTGGATCGTAGTTTTGGGCAGGCGGAATTAAAGAAACATGGAATAAAAATATTGCCCTCCAAGGAGTTTTTTAATTTTCAGGATGCCATTGATTATGTTAAGGCCAACCCCAACGCCTATGTTATAAAACCTTCCGGGGAGACCCAGGAATACAAACAATTACTATTTGTTGGTAGTGACGATGAAGGCTTGGATGTAATTCGGGTGCTAAAGGCTTATGAAAAATCATGGGGAAATGATTTTGGTAATTTTCAGTTGCAGCGGAAGGTAAAAGGCGTGGAGGTATCTGCATCGGCCTATTTTAATGGCAAGGAGTTTATTTATCCTATAAATATTACTTTCGAACATAAAAAATTATTTCCTAAAGAACTAGGTGTATCCACAGGGGAAATGGGGTCCAGTATGTTTTGGACTAAAGATTCACCCATCTTTGAGGCTACTTTAAAAAAGTTTGAAAGTTCATTGGCCGAAGGTGGTTTTGTAGGGCAATTGGATATTAATTGCATTGTTAATGGCAACGGAATTTATCCTTTGGAATTCACCTCTAGATTTGGGTACCCACAGATATTCATACAAAGGGCCGGAATTTTAGAACCACTTGGTAATATGTTTTATAAACTCGCCTCCGGACAACATTTTAAGATCAGCGTACGAAAAGGATTTCAGGTCGGGGCCTATATGGTGGTTCCTCCTTTTCCTTTTGAGGATAAAAAATCATTTGAACTGTTTTCAAAAGACTCAGTTATCGTATTCAAAAAGGATATGAAGGAAGGGGTACATCCCATGCACCTTAAGAAAATAAATGACGAATGGCTGATAACTGGGAATACAGGAATTGCCTTGTTGGTTACAGGAACTGGGCTTACCATGAAGGATGCCCAAAAAATGATGCAGAATAGGATAAGCAATATTATTATTAATAACGTTTATTATAGAACGGATATTGGAGACAGGTGGTCCGACGATTTTGATCGCTTGTGGTCATGGGGTCTATTGTAATAGAAGGCGTATTATTTGAGGCAAATCATTTTATATGAAATTGGTAAATATAGGATTCGATGGTCACGAGTTTTTTAAAATTCTCCCGGGAGATTGGCAGCAAATCATTCTTCCTGTATGGGAAGATTTGAAAAAGAATGCGAATATTTTTGTTTTTAAAAATACATTGGAAATAACGGCTGGAGGTATTGTATTTAAAGGTGCTCCTCCAAATATGACGGATTTTGAAATTGAGGAGGGTCAGAAGTATATAGACATGGGATTTCAATATATCGGCTTTTTATTCGTTGATTCCAAATATAGAAATCAAGCCTTAGGTTCCAAATGGCTTAAGGCTTTGATGGAAGAATTTCCTAATCAATCTTATTGGCTCACTATTGAAGAGCAGGGGTTACGGTTATTCTATGAAAAAAATGGATTTAAATGCGTTTCAGAAAGCAAGGATCCAAACAATCAAGAATGGTTATTCACCTATCGATCATAAAGGGTTAAATGCTGGTTGGAATAGGGAATTACCTTAGCTCCTTAAACCGGTTTGCCATAGGAATCCACAATTATATTATACTCCCCAATTTTAGGACAGCAAGTTAAGTTGTAATTTAACCCTGTCAAATATGAAGAGATCAAGAAGAAAATTCAGTGCATCGTTCAAGGCCAAAGTGGCCATTGAGGCGTTAAAGGAGCAT
>NZ_PHQQ01000016.1 GCF_002909235.1 Arenibacter catalasegens | reverse complement strand
AAGCCAGTGGCACAAATCGAACCGTTATAAATTCAGCGCTCAGCTAAAATTGGCACAATTTGAACCGATATGCCTGGCACAAACCCGACCGATAACACTGGCACAAAACGAACCGAAATACTCAACTACCAAAAAGAACAGGAGCTTTAGCTCCAAATACATTATAAGGACCAATTTCATGCGAAAGGGAAGGGAGTGCGGATAAAAGTGAAAACAACGTCAACAAATGGCCGCTATGATTACCAAGGAAAAGGCGACCCTATTAGAAAATAGTTTTTGCAAGTAAAAAGAACATTCCCTCCTCAAAACGATAAAAGCAAGGATTATGGGAACGGAAATATTATGGATATTCTTCGGCATCCATACCGCATAGGCTCTCGAGCTTGGAACAGTAACTACAACAGGCCTCACAGGTTAAAAATAAATGCTATTACAAGGATACTATAAATCTAAATCCTCCGAGATTACTGTTTATCACGCTTAAATGAACGCCTGACATGATATTATACATGGTTAGGTGTAATCCTATAGTTTT
The DNA here is from genome assembly GCF_002909235.1 of Arenibacter catalasegens. Classification (GTDB taxonomy): domain Bacteria; phylum Bacteroidota; class Bacteroidia; order Flavobacteriales; family Flavobacteriaceae; genus Arenibacter; species Arenibacter catalasegens. The sequence goes on along the minus strand of NZ_PHQQ01000016.1, from coordinate 122,904 downwards.
CTATTACTTCCTCCTTAGAAGCTCCATGAGACGCCTTGGGTCATCTGTGTAGAATCGGTCTACACCTAAACCCAGAAGCAACTTTATTCTCGCTGGTTCATTTACAGTGTGTGCCCCAACTTCAAGTCCAGCCTCGTGTATCTTATCCACCTTTTCCATTGTAATCCCATAGTGGTAGATTACTAGGGATTCAAATCCTTCCATTTGGGCAACCTTAAGATCCTCATCAATATTCGTATCAGCAGGACGATCCCAAAACACTGGAATTGAATTCACTTCATTCTTCACTTCCTTCATTTTAAGTACACTATCGTCGTTGAATCCAACCCATGGTTCGGCTTTTAATTCTTTGATTATTGCGAGGGCTTCTTTACCACAATTCGTTTTTGGCTGAATCGACAATCGTGTCTCATTTTGCTGCATTACTAGACGAATAATATCAGACAGCAAAGGGACGCTTACAGGCGGGCATTCTTTTAAAGAGAGTTTATTACGTATCCTGAATTCATGTCCCACATCGACTGATTTCAGCTCTTCGTAAGTGACCTCAGATACCTGAAGACTCTGGTTGCCAACGGTGCCAGTAGTAGCGTCGTGAATTACCACAATTTGACCGTCCTTTGTCTTACGGATGTCTAGCTCAATCCAATCGACTCTAAGAGAAAGTGCGCTCATAAATGCAGGAAAAGTGTTCTCCGGAAAATCTGCAGAATTGCCTCTGTGAGCCGTAATACCAATATGCGCAAAATTACTCTCGTCTGAATATTCGCAACCTACAAACAGGCTTATTATCATTAAGTAAAAATATAAGATCCTTTTTCCAAAGATCGTATATAAACCAAATTCCTTTAAAGACCTTACGGCAACCAGAACAAATGTCACCATCGATAATATCCAATTCATATGCTATAAATCGTTAAATAAAACCATATTTAAATACTAATAATTTATGATAAATATGCAGATAAGGGGTTGAAAAAACAATGTATCAAATTTTATAATATTATCGATATTCCGTGACGTATCTATAATTTCAAAAACCATTTAAGCATGAACGTCAACAAGACTTAAAAGATAGAAAATTAATTATTACGTTTCTGAAAAAAAAAAGGATTGCCTACAATGCAAATATGAGAGGTTCAACAACCACATAAACACAGGCGTTCCGATCAACAAATTCTACTCAAATAGCCTTGTACTATTAGGGTATTTTCAGAATCATGTAGAACCATCGCTTCTCGGTGGACTATCACAGGAGCTGGTTTCCCGAACTGGACAGCTATTGGGCCTCCAAAAACAGGTTGAATCTTATTTTGCAGGGAATAAACACATTGGCACAATCTCTCTGTGAAGATTTTGCACAGCATAATATCTCCGATCACGCTTTCGTACTGGCTTCAAAACCTATCATAAACCGTTCGGGAAAACGTGCCGGGAAAATGGTAAGGAAGATAACCGAAAAGGGCAATACCTCCACAAAGGGAATGTATACCAAGGGATGGGGCCATGCATTGTAATTCTACCTTCCAGGCGGCTTTCCCCATCCAGAGCAGATAATACCCACGCCTCCGTTGATAAACAACCAGACACGATATAAACAGTCATGCTCGGAAAATCTTGGGACTACCTTCTTCAGGACAAAATATGTTGACCCCGACTTTTTCCGGATACACAGCTCCAGACCGTATCATAAAACATATATTATTAAAAATGGGTAGGCCAAAACATAAAAAATGCCTCCAATTATATTCAGAAGAATTTTTAACGCACTACAGTTAATAAAAAAACACAAGTACTAAAACTGTCTAATTAAACTGTGGTTACTTTACAATATAACTACTAAAATACCTTTCTACATTGCCCTCTACCACAATGTCAGGTTTTATCTTCTTAACAATTTCGTAATCATACCCGCCCCATATATATATTGTTTTGTAGAAATGTTGAGAAATGAACGGTCTTAATGCGATAGTAAATGAATCACGAAAAAATAATGCTGTCGTTTTATTCATGGCATTATTATTAATATCAATTATAGTTCTTGCGGGGAAACCCTTTGTGTTTCCGTTTTGGATAATTAGTACTTCCTTACTTTCAAAATGTGGGTTTTCCTCCATAAACTCAGAATCACCCTCGAGGCCTAGTGCTTTTAACAACCCACCACCTGTTTCGTTTTTAATAGAAATATTATAGTCCAATTTACTTTTAACCGGAGATATGTCTTCTAAACCATTAGATATAAATGGAATAAGTTCACGATATGCCAAAAATGCTCCGAAATCATTCCAATGGCTATCGTGCTTATGATATAGAAAATTAACTTTTTTTTCATTTATCAATTTGCTTCTAATATCTAAAATGTTTAGACTCGAATTTGTTTCCTTATGATAATTAAGAATTTGGTCAGCCCTAGATACTGTATCTTTCTGAAGCAATTTAATTCTGTATGGTAGGTATTCAGGATAAACAGTGTGTTTATTAGGGTAGAAGGTTATATAATGCCTTATGCCATCCTTATTTAATTGGTTTTGGGTTTGCACCCAACTATTAAATATTTTTTTTAATTCCGTTGGAGAATGTAAATTTTCTCTGGTGTAATCTTGTTTAATTTTATAAAAATCACCCCAGAGATACATCCATCCTTTTTGACCAATTATTACTTTATCAGGAACGGAAGATTCATTAAATACCTTTACCTTTAAATAACTTAAAAGGCTTACGAGGTTCTCCCTGAGCCCAAAATTGTCACTATAATAATTATCATAAGATGCTGGAAAAGATAGGGTGCTTTCCCAGTTGAGTTCAGGTTTGACGCTTAATATCCTGTTTTCGCTGTTGGTGTTTTGTAATTCATTTTTAACAAATAGTGCGGGCAACATTAGCATTAATAAAAAGCAGGAAATTAATATATAGGAATAAACATTTGAAATGGTTGCCAATCCATTATATTTTGGATAATATATTAGAAAATACAGTAGAAAACATAATGTAAACAAGAGAGCAATATACGTATGGAATTTTCCTTTAGGTTGCGAAATGTTCGACATTTCCGAAAAAACTTCCTCAAGATTCTTAGAAGTTAAAAAAGGATCATATGGCGACCAGAGGTCATTACGAGTTTTCGTTTTTAAGAGTTGATTTGTGGTGTCAATGTCTATAAACCCATTCGGATTAAAATATTCTAATAAATCCGTGCTAGCTATTCGAAATTCCTCATTATATCTAGAAATAATAATATTATCATAATATATTGATTTTTGATTACTATTTTCCCCAATATCAAGCCTAATAGTCGAAACGGAATCCAACGGTATTTCAAATTCGACATCCTGAATAAAAGAATTTCCAGTAACTTCCTTTTTTACGCTTTTGATACCCGAAAACCCTTTATCAAATTCATTTTTATAATATATTTGAAAGATATCATCCTCTAAAACTTCCGTTTGAAAAGTAATATTTATAGTGTTTTCATAACCAAGTTTAGTAGCTAGACTTTCCATTAAATAATTGGCTACCAAAAAAATAATTATTCCAGCTAAAACGACGATAATTTTCTTTAATATAGGATTGATCATGATTTCTACTTAGAATCTAAAATAAATAAACGGATTATAGCTATTGCTTGCTATTTGCATTGCGCAAACTACAAAGGCAATTACCATTAGCAAAAGAATGGCAAACTTTTTGAAACCAAAGTAGATTGGATTATATTGAAAAAATTTTCCTGACTCAAATTGTTTGACCAGGTTAATAACTTTGTATCGAATTGGCGTGGCAATTATAATACCTAAAATTAGTATTGTTAGCACAAAATTATCTAATTCTGCAAATGGAGCATAATTTGTGCCATTGGTAAGCCCGAACATACTTTTGAAATAACCTATGGAATAAGCCAGTGTTTCGGATCTAAAGAAAACCCATCCAAATAGAACTACAACAATAGCATAAAAATGCTGTAAAAATGTCGGCATTTTACTCAAAATCTTCTTGCCTCCTACTCTTTCGAGAATTAAAAATGTACCATGGAACAATCCCCATATCACAAAATTCCAACTTGCTCCATGCCATATTCCAGTTATTAAAAAAACAATTATCAAATTACGATATATCGTCCACTTTTTTCCTCTACTTCCGCCCAATGGAATATATAAATAATCTCTAAACCATGTAGACAACGAAATATGCCAGCGGCGCCAAAACTCCTGTATGGATTTAGATATATATGGGTAATCAAAGTTAATCGCAAATTTAAAACCGAACATTTTCCCTAAACCAAGGGCCATGTCCGAATAGCCCGAAAAATCAAAATAAATCTGAAGGGCATAACAGAGAATTCCAATCCAAGCGAGAGATGTTGGAAGATTTTCTGCCGCAACAGCAAAGGTTTGATCTGCTATGATTGCAGCTGTATTAGCGAAAATCATTTTTTTCACAAGACCTCTTACAAATTGCAATATTCCATCAACGAACACATCCTTTTCTATCGTCCGATTGGTGATCTGCTTATCTATATCGTGGTAGCGAACTATTGGACCAGCAATTAATTGAGGGAATAATGAAATGTAAAGACCTAAATTTAAAGGATTCTTTTGAGAAGAGACTTCTTTTCTATAAACATCAATGCAATAAGAGAGACTTTGGAAAGTATAAAAAGATATCCCAATTGGTAATGCAATTTCAGAAATGCTAATATTTTCAAATGGACCCAACCACTGGATGTTTTCCAAAATGAATCCGTAATATTTATAATAAATAAGAAAGGATATATTTGTTAACACCGCTAAAGCAAGAATTATCTTTGCAACATTTTTATTGTTCATTTTGGTCAAAAAATAATCAATCCCTATTCCAAAGATATAATTCAAACAAATTGAAGATATCATAAGAATGATTATTACGCCTTCACCCCATGCATAAAAAAACAAACTGGAAAGCAGCAAAAAAAAATTCCTGAATTTTGGCGCTAACAATAAATTTCCGATAATTACAATAGGAAGGAAAATAAATAAAAATAAAGCAGAGCTAAAAACCATTAGAAATAATTAATTTATAAAAATGCCAAGGTATAAGATATAATTATAATTTTTTAAATTAATGTAGTTAAATTTGCCGCCTATAACTCTATAAACCTCACAGATATATGAAGCCAATTCCATTATTAATGAGGGTGTTCCAATGATTTTTTGGCAAATTATTCAGATTAATAAGGTCAATATGATATTCAACCCATTATCTTGGGATATAAAGTGAATAAGAAATTTAATTTATGAAAATATTGCTAAAACAATATCATGGTATCACTAATTTGATATTGATTGTCATTTTTTGTTCTACATTGGTGTTTTCGAATAATTTAAATTCTTATTGCCTTTTCGCAATCTTTTTTTTCAATGTCTGTCTGTCTTGGGATAGAGAATTCTTCTTTCTTATTGTAAAAGACAAATATTATCTACTTTTTGTAAGCTATTTTTTACTTCTAATCTTTAACTGCTTTATTAGTAATAACAATCATCAAGCAGTTAAATTATTAGAAAGAAGTATAGCATTTCCATTCTTGCCAATTGCTATAGGATTCATGATGCGGGATCGTAGAGTATTCAAATGGGTTCTAAACGTCTTTATATGGGTATTATCAGGAATGATAATAATTGCTTTTTTAATCGCGTTATCCAAAAACCTAGTCTATAACTTTACAAATGAAATAGAGATTACAAAGCTTAAATCTTGGTTTTTCACCTATCACTATCTTGCCGGAAATGTTAACATTACTGCTATTTATTTTTCCCTTTTCATTTCTTTTGCCGCTGTGATTTTAATATATAATATGTTCATTCAGGATATTTTGGATAATAAATGGACCCATAAATTCAGATATCCAATTATAGCTATTTTAAGCTTAGGGCTAATATTGCTTTCAGCTAGAACTATTCTATTCACCTATATACTTATGTCATTGTTTATCATTGGAATATATTTTTATAAACAAAGAAGATTCTTCACATTTATTATAGGGTCTATTGGTTTGGTTGCCATTTTAGGAATGTTAATTGCTCTTAATGATGTTTTATTTTTGAGGTTAAAAGGAGTTTTTCTACCTCTTGAGGAAACAAAGTATTTTTCTGGAGGTTTATATTCCAGATTTTATCAATGGAAAGCAGTTTTCTTGGAATTTTATCAGAACAATCTACTAATGGGATTTGGAACTGGTGATTCTCAAGATGTATATAATCAAGCCTACATAAGCGCTAATCTTCCTTGGGCGGAAACGGATAGTTTTAATATTCACAATATGTACCTAGAATCCTTATTTTCAATGGGCCTAATAGGTGCGGTAATTTTGATTTTAATCTTATTTGGTTCATTATATATTGGGTTTGTTTCAAAAAACAAACCATATTTAATTTTCCTGACTATATTCATGTTCGCGGGTTTAACAGAATCATTGTTAAATCGGCAATATGGAATTATTTTTTTTCTATTTGTAAATTTTATTTTTTATTACCACTTAAATGAAAGATACTTTAAAAATTGCCATTCTAGGAACACGCGGAGTACCTAACAACCATGGAGGTTTTGAACAATTCGCAGAGTATTTTTCAGTGTTTATGGCTGAAAAAGGTCATGACGTGTATGTTTATAATTCCCACGATCATCCTTATCAAGAAAAAACATTTAATAGTGTAAATATTATTCACTGTTATGACCCTGAATATAAAATTGGTACTGCAGGGCAGTTTATATATGATTTAAACTGCATCTTAGATACCAGAAAAAGAAATTTTGACATTATACTTCAACTGGGCTATACGTCTAGTTCCATTTGGCACTGGTTAATGCCCAAAAAGAGCCTTATTGTCACCAACATGGACGGTTTGGAATGGAAACGTACCAAATATAAACCTGCCGTTCGTAAATTTTTAAAATATGCCGAAAAGCTGGGAGCCAAATATTCTGATTATTTAATTGCAGATTCCGTGGGTATACAGGAACATTTAAGAAATACTTATCAAAAAGACTCGGAGTATATTGCTTATGGGGCCACTAACTTTATAAATCCACATCCAGGCGTTTTGGCCCAATATAATTTAGAAAAGTATAATTACTCCATGATCTTGGCCAGATTGGAACCTGAAAACAATATAGAAACAATTTTGGAAGGTTATAAGAGGTCCAAAACAATTTACCCAATTGTTGTTGTCGGCGGCTTAAATGAGTATGGACTTGGACTGCAAGAACAATATAGGGAGGATGTCAGAATCCAATTTGTTGGTCCCAATTACAATCAAGAAGAACTTAACAATTTAAGACATTATTCCAGGTATTATTTTCACGGACATTCGGTAGGAGGTACAAACCCTTCACTTTTGGAAGCAATGGCCTCCAATGCACTTATAATAGCCAATAACAATATTTTTAATAAAAGCATATTGAACACAGAGGCAATTTATTTTGACTCCTCGCATCAAATTACTCAAATCCTAAATGAGGATGAATATATTTCGCTTAATGAAAAAAATACACTAATAAATAAAGAAAAAATTGACAGTGAATTCAATTGGGATATTATCAATAAAAAATACGAGCAATATTTAGTTAGTTTGCATAAACGACATTAGAATCCTTGGTTACAATCAGTTTAGTCTTCTAAAATGTTAATATACCTAAACTGAAAACTCTTTAAAGCGATTTATATCAAGGAAAATAAAAATTCTCATTGAGGACCGGAATCGTAGTATTGGTAAACCCATAATCAAAATACCAAATCCGGTATAAATAGAATCATAATCCTCGTTACAAATATTAAATTTATCTTTGTCCAAATTGATAACTTAAATAGTACGGTTCAAAATTAATGTTTTCCAAAAAACACCGTTATTCCAGCCTCATTACCCCCGTATCCTATGGGGTGGATTTATTGGTGATCAATCTTTTTGCCAACATTCTCCCCATTAACTTTCAGTACCCCATACTTTTTCATAGCTACCTGACCTTGGCATGGATTATCCTTTCTTTTAAAAACAACTTTTATGAAGTTTATCGGTATACTAAAGTATCCTATATTCTAAAACTACTTTTTAATCAGTTCGTATTTTTCTTTTTAATACTATACGCCTTTATCGGCTTCTTCAAGCAACCAAACATGAGTCGATTGGCTTTGGGGGAGTATTTTGTTTCGGTTGGACTTGCCATATTTACCATTAAATTCTTGAATTATATCCTTTTAATGAAATACAGGGAAAGGATAAAAGGAAATATGAGAAATGTTGTGGTTATCGGAAAGAACAAGAAAACCGATCAACTAATCGAAGTTTTTAATGATCGTCGAGAGTATGGGTATCACTTTGTAAAACAGTTCTGCCCTTCAGACCCCTCTTTTGATATTTATAAGACCTTCATTTACATTGTAGAAAACAAAGTGGATGAAATATATTGCTCCGTTTCCGAATTGAAAAACAATCAACTAACCGAATTTATCAACTTTGCCGATAATAATTTAAAAACCCTCAAATTTATACCGGACAATAAGAATATTTTTTCAAAAAAACTCACCTTTGAATATTACGATTATATTCCAATCTTATCACTGAGAGACATTCCTTTGCACAATCCGTTGAATTCAGCCTTAAAAAGAGGTTTCGATATTTTGTTTTCACTAATTGTGGTAATAGGTGTTCTCTCATGGTTGGCCCCTATAATTGCTTTAATTATTAGACTAGAAACCAAAGGGCCTGTATATTTTAGACAAAAAAGAAATGGAATAGACAATAAGGAATTCTACTGTTATAAATTTCGCTCCATGGCCCCCAATGAACACGCCGATAGCATGATGGCCGTTAAAAATGATATGCGAACTACCAAGGTAGGCAGGTTTATACGTAGAACAAGTATAGATGAACTTCCACAATTTTACAATGTGCTATTTGGTAATATGTCGGTGGTAGGCCCACGGCCCCACATGGTTAAGCATACCAATGAATTTGCCAACAGGGTTGATAAATACATGCTACGCCACTTCGTAAAACCCGGGATAACAGGTTTGGCCCAAGTACGAGGGTATAGGGGCGAAATAGAAACAGACAATGATATCTTGAACCGTACTAAATTTGATATTTTCTATATTGAAAACTGGTCGCTGTTCATGGATTTTAAGATAATTGTGCAAACAGTCCTCAATGCCATTTCCGGTGAGAAAAAAGCGTATTAAAAATATAATTTCATAAAAAGGGCACGCATAGATAATTGCATGCCTAAAATTGAATAACAAATGAAAAAAGTACTTATCACCGGTGCAGCCGGATTTTTGGGATCGCATTTATGCGATCGTTTTATAAAGGAAGGTTATTATGTCATTGCTATGGATAACCTCATAACTGGTGATCTAAAGAACATTGAACATCTTTTCCCTTTGGAACAATTTGAGTTCCAACACCACGATGTTTCCAAATTTGTGCATATTCCAGGTAAACTGGATTATATTTTACATTTTGCCTCGCCAGCAAGTCCCATAGATTACTTAAAGATTCCTATTGAAACCCTAAAGGTCGGTTCTTTAGGTACTTTAAACCTATTGGGTCTGGCAAAGGAAAAAAATGCCAGGATATTGGTAGCATCCACTTCAGAGGTATACGGAGACCCCTTGGTACATCCACAAAATGAGGATTATTATGGCAACGTAAGTCCCGTAGGACCACGTGGCGTATACGATGAGGCCAAGCGCTTTATGGAGTCCATTACCATGGCCTACCATCGTCACCACGGTTTGGATACTAGGATTGTCCGAATATTTAACACCTATGGTTCCAGAATGCGATTGAACGATGGTAGGGTTGTTCCTGCTTTTATGGGACAGGCATTGAGGGGAGAGGACCTTACGGTTTTTGGCGATGGCTCACAAACCCGGTCTTTTTGTTATATAGATGATCAAGTAGAAGGGATTTACCGTTTATTGATGAGCGACTATACTGATCCTGTAAATATTGGTAACCCCCATGAAACAACAATCAAGGAGTTTGCTGAAGAAATCATTAAACTAACTGGCACTGACCAGAAAGTAATATACCAACCTTTGCCACAGGACGATCCTATGCAGCGTGAACCTGATATTAGTAGGGCTAAGGAAATTTTGGGCTGGGAACCTAAAGTTCATCGGGCCGAGGGACTTAAAAAAGTATATGAATATTTTAAATCCCTTTCCCCAGATGAACTTCAGAAAAAAGAACACAGGGATTTCTCTCCCAAATAAATAGATAATTCCACCTCAAACCGTATTTTTGGGGAAATTTTTTAAGAATGAATATCCTGATCCTTGGTGCCGGAGGGCGCGAACATACCTTAGCTTGGAAATTAACACAAAGTCCAAAACTTAAAAATCTTTTTGTGGCTCCCGGAAATGCGGGAACCGCTGCCATAGCGAAAAATGTACCCATTGGGGTAAATGATTTTGAGGCCATTAAAAAATGTGTGCTATCTGAAAAAATCGATATGGTAATTGTAGGCCCAGAAGATCCCTTGGTTAATGGGGTGCACGATTTTTTTCTAAATGATGACACCTTAAAAAATATTCCAGTAATTGGCCCTCAAAAGGCCGCGGCCACCTTGGAAGGAAGCAAGCAATTTGCCAAAGAATTTATGATGCGGCACAACATTCCCACCGCTGCTTACGAAAGTTTTACAGCTGAAACCTTGGAAAAGGGATACGCTTTTTTAGAGACCCTAAAACCGCCATATGTATTAAAAGCGGACGGACTGGCTGCTGGCAAAGGGGTATTGATCATAAGCAATCTTCAGGAAGCCAAAGATGAACTGAAAATGATGTTGGTCGACTCCAAATTTGGAGCTGCAAGTACAACTGTGGTCATTGAAGAATTTTTGGACGGAATTGAACTAAGCTGTTTTGTGCTTACCGATGGTAAAGGTTTTAAGGTCTTACCTACAGCAAAGGATTATAAAAGAATTGGTGAAGGCGATACCGGATTGAATACTGGTGGTATGGGGGCCATTTCCCCTGTTCCCTTCGTAGATGAGGTATTTATGAACAAAGTACTCGACTTAATCGTGAAACCCACCGTAGAAGGCTTTATATTGGATAATCTCCCATATAAGGGATTTGTGTTTATCGGTCTTATTAAAGTAGGGGACGAACCAAAAGTAATTGAATACAACGTTCGCTTGGGTGATCCTGAGACCGAAGTGGTAATACCAAGGATAAAGAATGATTTGGTAACCATTTTTGAAGCTGTGGCAAACCAAACCCTGGATAGTATTGACCTAGAAATTGATGAGCGCACGGCTACTACTGTTATGGCCGTATCCGGTGGCTATCCTGAGGCATATCAAAAAGGTGTTGAAATAACTGGTTTTGGTAATATAGAAGATGCCGTTGTATTCCATGCCGGAACCGAATTAAGGGATGGCAAGGTCTTGACCAATGGCGGCAGGGTTTTGGCGGTTACGGCTTATGGTTCCAACTACAAGGAGGCACTAAAAGAATCCTATAAAAACATTGAAAAATTACATTTCGATAAGATGTATTATCGTAAAGACCTTGGATTCGATCTTTAAAAAGCACTTTTACTTAAGAAAATCAAGTCTTTGTACATAACAGAAAGGGATAGCAACTGCTATCCCTTTCTTATTATAGATTTTTTAATTCCAAATAAGGCAGTATTCCAATCAATATCGTATACTTGATTATAAGTAGGAGTGTGCACTAACTTCCTTGTCTTCCTCACCACTATCGTTGTATTTTTTCAACTGCAACATCCAGTAAATGAAGGCCGTAGCACCAATCAGCATAAAAATCCAATTCAATGTATTTGCTCCCCACCAATTCTCCATGCCACGTAAAGCATCAAAAGGAGCAAAAAGTACATTTACAAATAAATCCGCGATACCGTAAAAAAATGAATCCATCTTAATTATATTTACCATGCAAAAATATAAAAACCTAGGATGATTTCAAGCATTTTTGGAAGAACAAAACCAATAAATTATATAATACTTCTGGTATTTCTATTTTTCTTTTATTGGTTTACCCACTTTTTCCTCTTCCAAAAATCGTATTCACCTCAACAAATATTAGGGCAAACAGCGATTTTAGGGTTTTTATCCTTTAGCATTTTTGTGGTTAATTTTATTAGCTTAAGAAATAAGATAACTGGTGGTAATTCTTTGGCCATCCTATTTTACACCTTGTTAATCGTATTGTTCCCTGAAGTGCTAATAGATTCCAACGCCATTCTTTGTAGCTTTTTTTTATTGCTTTCCATACGTCGGATACTAAGTTTCCGGTCTTTAAAAAATATTAAACTAAAAATTTTTGATGCCACCTTTTGGATATTGATAGCCAGTTTGTTTTACGATTGGGCTATTCTCTACCTTATAACCGTTATCATTGCCATTTACTTTTACGATCCAAAAAACATAAAAAATTGGTTGGTCCCATTTGCCGCAATAATCGCTATGTTCCTCATTATGCTTGCGGTTCTAGCTTTGAGCAACAATATGGAGTTTTTATGGAATCATTATTTTTTTGATTTTAAGTTCAATGCTGTTTATTTTTATGATTGGAGCAATAGCACTTTATTATTTCTGTACATAGCCACCGTTTTACTCTGCGGCTTTTTGGCATTTCTAAAATTAGGAAATGTTGGAGTAGGTAAATTGGTGACAATGCGATTGGTCCTAATCTTATTCTTTATTGGATTGTTGGTTAAAGTTCTAAAATCTTCCCAGGATACCCACCCTATTCTGATTACGTTCTTTCCTGCCGTGGTCTTTATTACTACCTATGTCCAGTCCATTAAGAAAGAGAGTATCAGGGAAATAGTACTCATGGCATCCGTAATTATTCCCTTTATTGTCTTAATTACCCATGTTTTAATGAAATAGAATATTCGTTTCTTCTGGAAACCAAGGTCTCATATCTAGTCTGAATAAAACCGATGAAGCTTCCTCTATTACGCCTTAAGATCATAATGTGGGCCATCAACAAAATAGCCATCAAATAAAATCTGTTTTTAAATAAACGGTATCTTTGTCTTAAAATATTGTCAATATGTTCAGTGATTTTGCCTTTAAAATATTTCAAGAAAGCATCGAAAAATATCATCTATCGGATGATGTATCCCAGCCGTTTAGCAATCCATATCCGAAGGACGAAATTGCCCATCTGTTATATCGTAAAAATTGGATCGACACTGTGCAATGGCATTATGAAGATATTATCAGAGATCCCAATATTGAACCGGTTGCAGCACTTAAACTTAAACGAAAAATCGACTCCAGTAACCAGGATAGAACTGATTTGGTAGAATTTATTGATAGTTATTTTTTAAATAAATACCAATCGGTAGAAAAAAATTCGAATGCTACTATTAATACGGAAAGTCCAGCTTGGGCTGTAGACCGCCTATCCATTTTGGCTTTGAAGATTTACCATATGCAGGAAGAAGTTGATCGAAAGGATGCCTCCAAAGATCATATTCAAAAATGCAGGACTAAGCTTAACATTTTATTGGAACAGAAAAAAGATTTATGTTCCGCTATAGATCAACTATTATTAGATATAGAATCTGGCAAGAAATACATGAAAGTTTACAAGCAAATGAAGATGTACAATGACAATGAACTTAATCCTGTACTTCGCAAAGCACCCTGACCTCAAATAATGAAATTCTTAACTTAGCCACTCAACAATAAATAGATGGAAAAGGAGAAAAGTACTTCCCTAAACCCAAAGAGGAACGCAAGGGATACCGTTAAAAAAACTCCGCCCGAGGCTACCAAAAAAAAGCACCTATTGGTCATTCGTTTATCCGCAATGGGCGATGTGGCTATGACGGTTCCAGTACTGACTGCTTTAGTACAACAACATCCAGGGATAAGAGTTACAGTGCTGACCAGAGGTTTTTTTAACCCCATTTTTCATGACCTAGAAAATGTAAGCATTTACGAGGCCGATGTAAAGGGCAAGCACAAAGGTGTAATTGGCCTTTGGAAGCTGTATAAGGAACTAAAAGGCCTAAACATACATATGGTAGCTGACTTGCATAACGTACTTCGCAGCAACCTCTTAAAAATGTATTTTAAGGTGGAATCCATTCCCTTTGTTCAGATAAACAAGGGTCGGACAGAAAAAAAAGCTATTACCTCTTTTAATAAAAAAGTATTTCGCCAGCTTAAAACTACTCATCAACGTTATGCGGATGTTTTTGAAAAACTTGGATTGCCCATAGATTTGGCAAGAGCTACCAAGCTTCCTAAAAGGTCCATAACTTCTTCCACAAGGCAATTGGTGGATGGCAAGGGAAAAAAATGGATAGGTATAGCTCCATTTGCCGCTTTTGATGGCAAGATGTATCCTTTGGATTTAATGGAAAAAGTAGTTGATTCATTAAATGAAAGCGCACTAACCCAAATATTACTTTTTGGTGGCGGAAAAAAGGAACAGGAACAACTGGAAAAGTGGGAAACCAAATTCAGTAACTGTATCAATATTGTAGGCAAACTACCCTTCCACGAGGAGCTGGCCTTAATTTCCCAACTAGACCTAATGCTGGCAATGGATAGCGGTAATGCCCATTTAGCATCCTTGTTCGGAATTCCTACCATAACGGTATGGGGCGTTACACACCCTTATACCGGATTCTATCCATTTGGACAAAATTTCAATTTTGCAATGTTGGCGGATAGGGATAAATATCCTTTAATCCCAACTTCAGTTTATGGAAACAAGTACCCCCCTGGTTACGAAAATGCAATGCGAACCATTTCCCCCAAAGATGTCATTCTAAAAATCGAGGAAACACTGAAGAAATAACATCAAAAAAGAACCTTATTAAGAAAACTGGTGCAATTTCCCATTATATTAACAATGATTGTGGTAGTCCTTTCTCTAATATTCCAGTAAAACCAGTTGACTAAGCAGGCTCTCTGTGCTCTATTAATTTAAAGTAATGCTTAAGCTGTTGAATATATTTATAACGCAACATTTTACTATTACCTTCGACCATTAGGGTACGTATGCCAATATAAGATGAAATTAGATAAGTGGCTACTCCTTCACTATCTATGTGCCTATTTACATACCCATCCGTTTTTCCTTTCTGTAGGGCAGTCACTAAATTAACTTCCCATACCTTTAAAATATCCTGAAGATAATTCATGATATCCGGATTCTTCCCATTAAATTCGGTAATGAAATTACTTAAAACGAATCCGTAATCCAGAAAGTTGTGCTCTGCCGTTTCCAACGCACTATCAAAACAGACCAAAATCTTGTTTAATGGATCTTCTTCGCCCTCAATAGGTTCTATTAGGTTACTATAGACCTTTCGGAATAGAAGGTTCTGCACAATACTAATAAAGAATTCCTCCTTGGATTGAAAATGGTAGTAAAAGGCACCCTTAGAAAGGGAGAGTTCCTTTAAAATATCGTCAATGCTGGTGTTATGATAGCCTTTTTGGTAAAAAATATCTAAGCCCGTTATCTGCATGCGTTGCATGGTAGCCATGCGCTTCAATTGTTTGTCCATAAGATTTGGTTTCTATAAACAGACCCTTAAGTCCGTTACCCTAACTCAATTTTTGGCTATTTATTTAAAAAATGAAGCTGAAATTAAGTTTAAATCGATGAAATACAGAAAAAAAACATTTCTAAACCAAATTTTTAACAATAGCAAACCGTATGGTCAGTCTTAAATAGTCTATTAAGGTCAAAAACAATATAAATCTTAAATAACAGAACCTTGACAGCTGCTCCCCGCCCCTGCAGTACAACCATAACAATGTTGCGAAATCATAATGTCTCTATCATTAAGGATATCTTCATTGTAATCCTTTATGTGTTTAATTTTGCTGGCCACCTTTAACCCCAACATTTGGTTAAAATCGCAATCGTAAAGCCACCCATCCCAGCTAATTGAAATGGTATTGGTGCACATTACATTGGCCACAGCAGAAGGGTTGTATGCCTCCACTAGGGAATACATATAATCTTCATAATTCCCAGATGCTATTAAATAATCCAAAAAGCGAGCTATTGGGAGGTTTGTAATGGCAAAAAGGTTGTGAAAGTTAATCTCAAAATCTTCTAAAAGTGCCTTTTTAAAATCGCGCTCAAGCGCATTTTGATCTCCTGGCAAAAAGGCCCCGGACGGATTATAGACGAGATCTAATCTCAGGGAACTGTCCGGCATACCATAGCCCACCTCATTTAATTCTTGAAGTGCTTTTATAGACAGGTCGAATACTCCTTCCCCCCGCTGCTTATCTGTTTTCCCCCGGGTGTAATGTGGCATAGAAGAAATCACATGAATATTATGTTTCTTAAAAAATTGGGGAAGGTCATAATATTTTTTATTGGCCCTTATGATGGTAAGATTAGAGCGAACTATAAAGTCCTGTATCCCTGCCTTGGCCGCCTCCTCCACAAACCATCTAAAATCCGGGTTCATCTCAGGCGCACCTCCCGTTAAATCTAAGGTGTGGGCCCCTGTTTCACGAATGACCTCCAAACATTGTTCCATTGTTTCCCTGGTCATGATCTCCTTCCGGTCCGGGCCAGCATCTACATGACAGTGTTCACAAACCTGGTTACACATATAACCCACATTGATCTGTAGAATTTCCAATTTTCTTGGACGCAATGGAAACTGCCCTATCTGGGTCAATTTATCTTTAAAATAGGGTAATTCCCCATCTTCAAATATCCCGCCATTAAGGATTTCCATTTGTTTATTGTCCATAACAAGGGGCTCCTGCCTTGCCTTTAAAGATTTTGTTGCCATTATTGTCGTATTCAGTTATTAGTACGCAATATCAATGAAAGATTACAAAAAGATGGGCGTTTTTGCCCGTTACTTTCTTAAAACCCATAATAGACCATAAGTCTTAGGAATAATTGAGATTGCCATATTTATTACATGGATAGCTTGTTGTATTTATTCATCATTTGAACTCCATGGACTAAGGTGGCTCCACTTTCAATAGCCGCACCGGCATGTATCGCTTCCATCATCTCTTCCTTAGTTATCCCTTTTTGCAAACCATCTTTTGTGTATGCATCTATACAATAGGGACACTTCACCACATGTGCCACTGCCAAGGCGATCAGGGATTTTTCCCTGGCACTTAATGCGCCTTCCTCAAATACTTTTCCATAGTAATCAAAGAACTTGGTTCCAAGTTCTTCGCTCCATTCAGTAATTTTTCCAAACTTCCGTAAATCCGCCGGGTCATAATAAGAATCTGCCATTTTTCTGTTATTTAAATTGATTATATTTTTTTCTATCAAAATCATAAGGGGTTCCCCTTAGCTCCCTTTCTTCCAAAGGAAGAATTTCCATATTGTCCCAAAGGCCCGAAATTAAACTATCTGCATACCCCCTCGGAAGCCCATTTTTTATCATACAATTATGGGCCGAAATGTAATCATATTCAAAATGATGATGGGCGTATTTCAATATTTCCCCTTCATCCTCTAAAATTAAGTACCACACACGGGACAAACCCTCATTTGCAGGCATTCCGACAACTCCCGGATTCAACCAAATTTTTTCCTGAATCTTCTGATGAAACGGAAGACCGCAATGACCCGCAACAATAACATCACTTTTTGAGGTAGAAAAACTTGCCTTTTTTAAACTTTCCGGTGTAGATCTAAAAATAAAATCGGATATATGATTATAGGAACCATGCACTACCATAACCTTCCTGTTTGTCATTTCAAAACTTAAGTGTTCTGGGAGTTGGCCCATCCAAGTGATGGATTCCTTGGACAATTCCCTTTGGGCGAATGGGTACCATCTTTTAGAAAATCCATCACAGCTGCTTCCAGGTGCAAAATCACAACCACAATCTTCTTCCCCTTTAAACAACTGCTGTTCTACATTGCCCATAATACTCCTTGCTCCCCAATTGCGAAATAACTGTATAGTTTCCTCAGGTTGTGCGCAATAACCAATAATATCTCCAGTACAAATACAGTTTTCTGAAGGTATGCCCATCTCTTTCGAAAGCTGTACTAGCTGCTCCAAAGCCTGTAAATTACTGTACACTCCTCCAAAAAGCAGTAATTTGCCGCTTATATTTCCCAGTTGTGTTATTTTCTTATCCATTTCGGTATAAAATATAAAAGTACACAGGCCATAATTCCCCAGAAATTAATCCAAAGAAGGTCTGCATATTTCCCCTCGGTAAAAATTAAACCCCTAGGGAAAACTTCAAAAATCAATAAAAATCCAAATATAATTCCACAAAAAACACTTAAATAAAAACTGCTTTTGGGAGTATCCACATTCCAAAAGACAAAAACTGGTGTCAGTCCAATAACCATTGTACCGCTAATGGTGGTAGCCGATAAAATTTCTGCATCAAAAAAAACAGGGACAGTCCCTAAAATGGCTATAAGGGCCATGGATAAACGGCCAAATTTTAAAGTATTCCCCATTTTCAGGTCTATGGACAACAATTTAGAAAAAGAAGAAAATGTAGAATCCAAAGTGGAAGCTGCGGAAGTAATCATAATGAAATTGATCACCAATAATATTACAACCCCAAATGCCTTTCCTACCTCTACCGCAGCCTGTCCTGTCATCCCCCCCAATTGGGCATATACGCCAATAACACTGAACAGTACAATACACAAAGCTCCTATTACCCCGGCCCACAAAAAACTTTTTAGGGTCACCTTTGGACTGCTAATAAATCCCCTATCTGTAAGTACTGGGTCATGAAAAGGGTAACTCATGGATTGTAATAACGCGGCCAACAGTAGGTTTCCGCCCATTTCCATGGACCAAACTCCAGTTGTCGCCACTTTTTCAAGGGTAAAATGTGTATCTACTGCAAAGATATTCCAGAGCACTACCGTCAGTAAAATGGAAAAAAGAGCCATCTGAATTGTATCTGTAAAAATAGAGCTACTTAGACCGCCCTTTAGGGCATACGCCAGTGTTAGTGCCGTAAAAACCAAAATGGACCAATAGTAAGCAGAAGATCCCGCTTCCCCAAAATAAGAGCCTATTACCATGGTATTGCTCCAAACTTCGTTAAAAAGTCTAATAGCTATTAAGATGGAGAAAAGAGCTACGGCACCCTTTCCAAACCTCGAAGTTAAAAAATGATGGATACTATTAAATTTCCCAACAGTCCGCATTTTATAAATGATTATACCCGCTACCACAAAAGAAACATAATATGCCGCGTAGGCAACTCCTCCCATTATCCCAAATTCCAATCCCAAATTGGCCGCATTGGTTATACTTTTGGCAAAGATCCAGGAAATTACCAAACTACCCATAAGGATAAAGGCATTGGGTGCCCTTTTACCTTGTAAGGCCTTGAAAAATTGTTTGGTATTTATGGCTTTGGGAGACAATATAAAGAACAGCATACTGGACAAAATGATAAGGGCCCATTGTAGACCTTCAACCCCAAAAAGAGCAGTATTTAAATTTATATTGATCGTCATTAATAGGTTTTATACAAACAATGTAGATTACTATTATTAGGGATTACCAAGGGTGATCCCAACAGACAGCACTATTAATGCTATTCCCATTGGTTGCTTCAGCTCCCAAAAAAAATAATTGATGTTAAGATTGATTTTGTAATGGTGAATACCACTACTTCTTTATGAAATTAAATGGAGGTCAAATGTGGGGATCCCTTATTGAAATATTCACTTTTAATGAAAAAATAGGAGGAAATAATGTAGTGCCAAAAGCGTGTGAAAAATAAGGCAAGCTGTTCAATAATAAGTTGAAATATGTGAGGTGGAATAGAATTATAAACCAAAAGAACCTTTCTAAGGTCGGATGGCTTATCCAAATCAAATAATCTTCGCAAGAATTCGACTTTAATTTTTTTCGATTCAAAAAGACCAGTGATACTTTTTGCCAATATACTTGTCTGCCAAGGTAGGGCCAAAAGTAATTTGGAATTTAAATGGGATTTATTAAGACCCATTAGGTAAAATCCGCCGTCGGTAGATGGTCCAAGAACAAACTTATTCTGACCAAGAACCCGATCGGCCCGTAAGATATCGGATACCTTTAGTTGTGGGGTATCATTTCCAATAGTAATTACCCTTTCAAAGCCCTTCTCGAATATGGCGGCAATGGCATTCACAAACCGCTCCCCAAAGCCACTTCCTTCCTGTTCATTCTCTGTAAAATGAAAATAGGGAAGCCCGGTTTTACTAACTGTTGTTATGGTGTGTTTGGTAAGGCCGTTAAACAAAATTTCCCCATTAGCGATTGTCTTGTGCTTCAATTCTTCTTTAGAGGAATTGGCAAACACCAGAATCGCGGTTCCATTCATTTTTAAGGGTTCGATCATTACTAAGGATGTTGCATAAACATACGATAAAAAATACCAAACACTTGGTCGATGTCTTGGCAAATTCATTACAGCAATTGTGAAGTTAGGAACAGGGATTTTTTCAAAATTATACTAATTGGTTGGTAATCCTTTGAGAATATAGATAGGTAAAGAAAAGAACAAGGATATAATGACCAAATAAAACGATAGGGGGGACAACTCCGTTGTTTTATTATTATTAAGGAGTGGATGACCGACTCCCCGGTTGAAAACTAAATTAAATTTCATTAAACATTTTAAACGAAACCATCCGTAAACGGGGTTATGCTGACAGCGCATGGATTGAATTCACATTGTTTTGTTAAAGTCACTCTAAAAGTGAATGAACATTCATTTTTCAATATCTTTGCACTGTATTAAATATGTGTTCAACTCAATACTTTATAAATATGAATAATTTCCAATATAAAAATCCGACCAAAATATTGTTCGGTAAAGGACAAATAGAAAATTTGACTCAAGAGATTCCTGCTAATGCTAAAATATTAATGTTATATGGAGGAGGAAGCATTAAAAAGAATGGCATTTACGATCAAGTAAAAAAAGCCTTGCAAAATTTTGAGGTAATTGAATTTGGTGGTATTCCGGCAAATCCGGAATATGAAATTTTATTAGAGGCATTGCAACTAATAAAATCCGAGAACATAACTTTTATGTTGGCCGTTGGCGGTGGTTCTGTAATAGACGGAACAAAGTTCTTATCTGCTGCTGCACTATACCAAGGCGACACACCATGGAATCTTTTAACACAAAATAAACCCACTTTAAAAGGCCTGCCTTTTGGAACAGTACTGACCTTACCCGCAACAGGTTCTGAAATGAATTCAGGAGCGGTAATTACGAGATCTGAAACCCAGGAAAAATTGGCAATGGGCGGACCTGGATTGTTCCCCATATTTTCTGTACTTGATCCCCAGGTAATTGCTTCCCTTCCAGAGCGACAGTTGGTAAATGGCATAGCAGATGCCTTTACGCATGTATTGGAACAATACATGACTTATCCCATAGGAGCCTCCTTACAAGATCGACTCGCCGAGAGTGTTTTACAGACCTTGATCGAAGTGGCGCCCCAAATTATTAAGGATCCTACCGATTATACGGCGGCCTCCAACTTTATGTGGAGCTGTACCATGGCACTAAATGGTCTACTGCCCTTAGGTGTACCTACAGATTGGGCAGTACATGCCATTGGACATGAATTAACCGCGCTTTATGGCATAGATCACGCAAGAACTTTGGCCGTGGTTGCTCCTAGTCATTATAGATATAATTTTAATAGCAAGAAGGAAAAATTGGCCCAATATGCTGAACGCATATGGAATATTACCGAAGGAACTTTGGAGGAAAAAGCTAATTTAGGAATTGAAAGGACAGAGGTCTTTTTTCATGAATTGGGCATAAAAACCAAACTATCCGATTATACGGAAAAATTTGATGGAAGCGCAAAGATTATTTCCAATAGGTTTAAGGATAGGGGTTGGTTGGGCCTAGGTGAACATAAATCACTATCGCCCAACGACGTAGAAAAAATTGTAGAGATGGCCTATTAAGACAGAGGAAAGACCGTTAATTTGGAATATCAGCATTCCAAATAGTATAAAAAAAACCTTCGAAGTAAATTTCGAAGGTTTTTTTTATAATACATCTTCAAGGAAGATGTTCCATTCATGTCTTACTTCTTGTAGCTCTCGTTCAAAATTTTAACGATAGCATCGGTCACATTATGGGTTTCGGTCCCATAAAGAACGCTACCCCCGTCACCACCAGTTAAAATAAAAGAGTATCCATTTGATTCCCCGTATGCCTTGATTTCATTTTTTACTTTAGACACCAAGCTATCCATCTCTGTTTGACCTTCCATCTGCAATTGCTGCTCTTCCTGTTGCAACTGTTGGCCTATGAACTGACTACGTTGTTGTAATTGAGCATACTCCTCTTGCGCTTTGGTTTGAGCCATTTTTTGAGCCTTAGCCTGGAAAGCTTGTGCCTCAATTTGAAAAGCTTGGGAAACACTATCCCTCTTTTTTCCGAAAGTTTCCGTTCTTGTCTTAAACTTAGCTTCAATATCAATTTTCTCCTGATAGGTATCCATCAACTTCACATTATCGACAAAAGCTATCTTTTCTTGTTGGCAAGATATTGTTCCGATAAATACCAGCGCCAAAACTAATTTTTTCATTTTCTCTTTAATTTAAATTTGGGCAAAAATAGAAAAGGTTTTTTAGAATAAGTCAAAAATTTTTGTCAAAAATTAGAACCCAAGAATTTAGTCCAGCCCATTTTGTCTTTTTCCATGGAAGGGCAACACATCTAGCCTTCAACAATCATCAATAAAATCTATACTAAAAATATTTTCAATACTTATACTCTATGGTAAATGAATGCTAAATAAAGCCTGTTCACATCTTTCTTCCGCGAGAAATGCCCATATATGACTCACGCAGTAAAACAGCCGTAAAACCGCTTAAAACACGTATTAGCCTCTTTTAATGATGTAAATCAAGGAAGAATACTCTTTGGACTTATAAGCCAACATATTTGACTTTAAACCCGACCAAAAAGCCTTTACAAAATTATGCTTACCGCTCTTATATCTTTCAGAAAGAAGGGAGACATAAAAGGCATCAAAAATCATAGGCTTCGTCTTTATAACTTTCATTCCATGTCCAGCAAAAATGCTCCGAACACTATTTCTGGAAAAATGCCAAAGATGTCTGGGCACATCATATGCAGCCCAATAATTTTTATAATAGTTGGCATCGTAGGATTTAAAGTTAGGAACAGCAACAATAAGAGTTCCTGAATCCGATAGGAGTCCTACCAAGCTGGAGATCTGTTTATCAAGATCCGGCAAATGTTCCAAAACATGCCAGAGCGTTATAACCTCAAACTTTCTCTGCGGAAGTGAATCCAAATCTCCATAAAGTTCAATGTCTTTTTCTGCGGCTTTACGTTTTGCCAATTCGCTAGGTTCAACCCCATAAATTTCCCAACCCTGCTTTTTTGCTACAGCTAAAAAATCACCAGTACCTGCTCCCACATCCAACAGTGTTTTGTCTCCAGAGACATAGGTGTCAATAAGGGCGAGTTTACTTTTTAGATTATATCCTTTTACAATATGATAAATCTTATCCACAAAAGATTTCTTGGCATCGGTATGAGAAATATAATTTTCACTTTCATAATACCTCCACAGATCCTCAGGTTGTGGTTTGGTCACCAACATATCTAAAACAGGATCGTGCAACAATTGAAACGACTCTCCAGTAAGGGTGTAATCTTTTGTCTCTAAATAAAGCTTCATGGTATAAAACGCTGATAAATATAAATACACGAAGCAACGAAGATACTTTAAAACCGCAGTTCTTGAAAGTGAATATCAAATAACATTGTCAACTATACTATCCCTACCCCACTATGAAAAATAAACCCCCATAAGCCAACTACACTTTATTACATTATTAAAACTACAAGCACTATTAATTTAACAAGAAGATATAATGCCTATTCCGGAAATAAATCTATCTATTTCCAGACCTCGCTGTGCATGCCCATTTTATGATTCAACAGAACACAAAACAATCAAATAATCCAACCGCATTCAATTCTCTTGACTATCGATTTTACTATGAATGTGTTTGATCATAAACGTACGGAGCTAAAGATTTTAGCCTGCCAATTATACTCAAAAATTCCTTTAATATTCGATTACCGTCAACCTCTCCATTTAATATTTGGCCTCAAAAACTAAGCCACAAAAAAAGGATGTTTACTCATCAATTAGAGCAAACATCCTTACAAGAAAATTATATTATAACAGCTTAAACAACGTTAAGATCACGTTCAGTTAATTAATGTTCCACGTGGAACATATAAGTCGATCATAAAATTACCGGCCCATATAGACCAGTAAAACACTAATGTCGCTTGGCGAAACACCACTAATTCTAGAGGCCTGTGAGATTGTGACTGGCTGAATAGCCTTAAGCTTCTCTCGGGCTTCATAAGAAAGAGACTTAAGCTTACTATAATCAAATCCGTTTGGAATTTTTATATTTTCCAAACGTTGCAATTTATCTGCATTGTTCTTTTCCTTGGCGATATAACCAGAATATTTAACTTGAATTTCAGCTTGCTCCATAACCTCCCGATTCAAATTATTATCGGAAACAAACTCAGAAACACCTTCCAATTGCAACATATGATCCATAGTCACTTTAGGCCTAGAAAATACCTTAAACATCTTATCCGGTTGCTTTACAGTCGAAGAATCCAAACCAACTAAAATAGGATTAATCTCTTCAGGCTTAAAACTAGTTTCTCTAAAAAATTCGATAAAGGCATTAGATTTACGCTCCTTCTCCTCCATCTTAACAAGCCTCTCCTCTGAAGCCAAACCCATTTTAAAACTTCTCGGTGTAAGTCTTAAATCCGCATTGTCCTGACGTAATAAGGTCCTATATTCTGCCCTAGAAGTAAACATACGATATGGCTCTTCCGTACCCTTTGTGATAAGATCATCTACCAATACCCCAATGTAAGCTTCATCTCTATTAAGAATAAAAGGATCCTTTTCATTGATTTTTAAATGAGCATTTATCCCTGCCATTAAACCTTGGGAAGCAGCCTCTTCATAACCTGTTGTTCCATTGATTTGACCTGCAAAATACAAGTTATCAATTAGCTTAGTCTCTAACGTATGCTTCAACTGTGTAGGTGGAAAATAATCATATTCTATAGCATAACCAGGTCTAAAAAACTTCACTTTCTCAAATCCCCTAACAGATCTTAATGCCTTAAATTGTACATCTTCCGGCAAAGAAGTAGAAAACCCATTAACATAAACCTCTACGGTATTCCAGCCTTCAGGTTCAACAAAAAGCTGATGACTATCCTTATCCGCAAAACGATTTATCTTATCCTCAATAGACGGGCAGTATCTTGGCCCCAAGCTTTTAATCCTGCCATTAAACATGGGAGAACGATCAAAACCCTCCCGAAGCAAGTCATGTACCAAAAGGCTCGTATGGGTCATATGGCAATCCCGCTGTTTAACAAGCGCCTTTGTGTCCGAATAGGAAAACTTTTCAGGAATCACATCCCCAGGTTGAGGAATCATAACAGCATAATCCAATGAACGTCCATCCACCCTAGGTGGTGTTCCCGTCTTCATTCTTCCGCTTTCAAAACCTAAGCCCACCAATTGTTCGGTAATTCCGGTTGCAGCTTTTTCACCTGCTCTACCCCCACCAAATTGTTTGTCTCCTATATGAATTAATCCGTTTAAAAAAGTACCATTAGTAAGCACCACAGACCTAGATCTAATGTCTATTCCCAAGGATGTCTTTACTCCTACAGCACGCCCATTCTCCACCAAAAGTCCAGAAACCATTTCCTGATAAAAATCCACATTAGGTGTATTTTCCAAGGCCATTCTCCATTCTTCCGCAAAACGCATTCTATCATTTTGCGTCCTAGGGCTCCACATGGCAGGGCCTTTACTTTTATTAAGCATCTTAAATTGGATGGCGCTTTTATCACTTACAATACCACTATATCCTCCCAATGCATCAATCTCGCGGACAATCTGCCCCTTTGCAATTCCACCCATAGCAGGATTACAGGACATTTGTCCAATAGTCTGTAGGTTCATTGTAACCAAAAGAGTTTTAGACCCGAGATTGGCCGCTGCAGCTGCAGCTTCGGCACCAGCATGACCAGCACCAACTACGATAACATCATATTCCTTTTCAAACATAATTTCTAATGTTCCACGTGGAACAATTTAATTTTTTCATCCTCCTTAGACCTCATCAACAAGGTCTCTTTTTCACTTTTATCACCATATCCCATAAGGTGTAACACCCCATGAGCCATTACCCGCTTTAATTCAGTATCAAAATCAACACCATAATCTACCGCATTCTCCCCGACACGTTGAACAGAAATAAAAATATCTCCGGCGAGTCCATTTAAATCCTCATAAGGAAAAGTAATAATATCGGTGTAGGTATCATGATTTAGATAGTCTTGATTAATCTTTAATAGATACTCATCATCACAAAAAATAAAATCCAATTGCGTATGATCGCAATTTTCAGAACTAACTAGCCTACTAATCCAATCGGTAAACTTAGTTTCCTCCTCAATACTAAAATCAGTTTCGTAGTGAAAATCAATCATCTCCTCCAAAATATTCTTTAACCTTAATTTGAAAATTCTGCAGCAAAGGTAATGCTTGTCTGTTTAAAATCTCAACCTCATTACGATAATTATCTAATATTGAGGGTTTAGTAAGTATTGGGTTTTGAAACGCATCATTGCCTCTATTGCTCTCCCTTTTCTCTGACTTCCCCTGCTTAAGAGCAGCATTTTCCAATTTCAGCAGTTCACGGTTAATATTATTCATCTTATTAAGGCTTTGCTCAGTAACACCATTTCGTAATAAATCATTTTGAAAATCTTCCATCTGTTTGACCAATTTTTCTCCTATCCTCCGATCATCATTATTAATTAGATCCATCAATTGCTTCTCTAACTCTTCTCGCAAAGCTTGTTGTTCCTTATAAATTTCATAAATCTCACTTAACTCTTCCTCACTAGGCCCTCCCTGCTTAGCACCAGGACCTCCTTCACCACCAATTCCACCTTCTTTCCCTTTAGACCCTCCCGAGCCCTTTTCCTTGCCATCTTTACCTCCCTGACCATCACCCTCCTTACCACTACTACCGTCCTTTCCCTGCTTCTCTCCACTTCCCTCACCTTCCTTGCCCTCACCAGGGCTTTTTCCCTTAGACCCCTTCTTACCCATCTCTCCCAACTTCTCGCCCAATTTTTCTTGACCCATAATAATATCCGGTAATTGAAATGATTCCCCTTTTCCTTTACCCGAGCCCATACTCATATTCTGCTGCATATTTTCCAAAACATTGGCCAAAAAGTCCGAAAGACTATTAGAAGAATTCAAAACATACTTCTGATAGGAAGCCCCTTGATACATCTCACTCTCAGCCATACTTTCCAAAGCCTTATCCAAATTATAATACACCTCACCTATCTGTTCATTTACAAACTCTGTCATCTCCGCCTGCCTTAGGGATAAAGCAAACAAACTGTCATCCACATGCTTAAATAATTCCCTTAATTCCTGTTGTTTCTTAATGGCACCAGAATTGATCATACTAGACATCCCTGATTTACCCAAACTATAGTACAAACTCTCTTGTTTAAAAGAAAAGGTTATTAGATTATCCAACAATTGTCGCAACATCTCTGCATCTTCAGCTTCAGAGGTACCACCTCCTGCTACAGAACTGGACCGCATCAAATCTTCAGCGAGTTCTTTCATCTTTTTAGAAGCTGACTTTTGCTTGGATTTACCTTTGTCGGAGAGTTTTCTATCGTTTTGAGACGGATTTTCGGATTTAAGCTGTTTGCCAATCTCCTCCAAAGCATCCTTTTGTTCCGCCTTTACATCTTCCACCTTATTCTGATCCACTTCTAACTCCATCGGTTTTATAAGACTAGCATTATCCTTTTTCAATTCATCCAATTCCTTTGAAATATTATCGAATTTGGAACCTAATTTCTCCTGATCATCTTTCAAACTATCTAAATCAATATTTACCAATGATTCTTGTTCTTTGGCCAATTTATTTAATTCGGTTGCTAGCTGTTCCGATTTCTGTTGAATATAATACCGTTTGGTAAGCTCTAAAAGCTGTTCTAAATTACGATCCCCATTCTTCTGCCTCTTACCCAACTCCTCTAAGCGCCTAGCCAGATCCTCCTTGTCCAATTTCTCCGCTATTCTATTCAATTCATCCAACAATTGCTCATTCTTTTTGGCCTCTAGCTCCTGCCGTTCAATCCGCTCTTGGAGCAATTTATTCAACTTACTATCGTCATCCGTCTTTTTAAGATTTTCCTTTAGTTGACCATTGAACTTCTTCATTAATTCCTCTTGCTGCTGCTGCTGTTTCAAAAAATCCTTAATCCTATTCTGATCAGAAAAACTTAAACTACTATTCTCTTTTTGTTCCCTGGTTAATTCCTTTAAGGTCAGCTGTTGATCTTTAGATTTCTCCAAGGACTTATCAAAATTACTCAAAATGGACTTTTGAAAACTTAACTCCCTGTTTTTCAACATGTTATCATCTAGCAAGGTAGAGCTAAATACCTGACTCTTAGTTATTTTACCCTTGTGAATGGCATCATTATCCACAACCTCAAAATAAAAATCATAAGTTATACCTTCCACCAAATTTAACCCAGAAGGAAAAGTGTAATAAAATTTATCATAATTCAAATTAGGACTGGACAACACTAAAACCTTCCTGTCTTCCTCCCCTTTCATATAATAGACCAATCTAACCGTACTTAATTGGTAGTCATCAGTAGCCTCCCCAACGTAATAAGACACATTTGGATTTAAGGAATCCAATACCTGATTAACGCGCAAACTAGGGTAAGCATCCCTAATCACAGTAAAAAGATACCCTAACCTCTCATAATCCTTTATATTACTATTGGATGTAGCCAATTCATAATCCACATCTGCAAAAATTCTTTTAGAGAGCGTAAAACTATCCTCAGTCTTAATAAACAATTCAAAACTATTCCTAGAATGGAAAATAACATCCTCAGTTGCCATTGCATTAATACTCCACAATACTTCTGTACCTTCTGGAAAAACTGCATTTCCAGTACTCCTAATAACTTCATTATCTCTATTTGTATAG
The DNA here is from genome assembly GCF_002909235.1 of Arenibacter catalasegens. GTDB lineage: Bacteria > Bacteroidota > Bacteroidia > Flavobacteriales > Flavobacteriaceae > Arenibacter > Arenibacter catalasegens. The sequence continues at coordinate 93,778 of NZ_PHQQ01000016.1, read as the reverse complement.
TCAGGATAATCCAAAACCATATTAAAATCAACAATTGAAGGAGTATCAAGAACATTTAAGAAATACTCTCTTGACCTAACCCCATTTGCTTCAAAATAAAAAGGAGTACTACGCAAGGGTGGAGAAAAAACATATTGATAAAAACCATCCCTAAACTGCAAAAGAAAATCCCTATCACCCACCACTATAGACACGGCTTCTGGCTTAATAGGCCCTTCGGTAGTCACCATTAAAGTTATAGAATTCTTGTCCAATACATTTAGATCTGTAGTAACCAATCTAAAACTAAAAGGCGCCGGCGGTTCATAAGCCAAGTCATAATTAATGACCCTTTTATATGAACTGAAGTATGAAACTATATCTCCTGAAACCCATATCAAAATAAATATACCAACTGGGATAAATAAATATTTCACATACCTAATATTATCCTTAAAGTTAATAGCCTTAACAAAAGGAACAGTACCCAAACCAGTGGATCGTTGCTGGATACTAGCCAATAACAATTCTGATTTAGAATCACTTTCTGCCAATTCCAACAAATTGTAAAGCTTATCATCAACCTCTGGGAAATACTTCCCAATCAGTAAAGAAGCCTCTTTATTACTTAATCCCCTTTTCCATTTAAATAAAAAGGATACAGGAATAATAATAAACTTCCACAACAAATACATTTCTGTCAATATAAAGAAAAGAAAGAGAATCAACCGTCCAGTAGAACTCAACCACAAATAATACTCTACACCTAAAACGAAAAAAAAGAAAAGCACACCAAACGTCAAAAAAAGAAGTAGCCCTTTAAGCAGCATCTTGGTATAGAACTTGGCAATAAAGGAATTAAGCTTACCTAATATATTTTTATAATTATCCAAAGTCAATCATATTTAGAACCAAGATACAAAAAAGCCAAATAGACACTGTACTACAAAAACCACTTAACCAAATAGAACGCTTTATGTATCTTTGGGAAAAAATTAATACAATGTCCAAAAAAGTACGCGTTCGTTTTGCTCCTAGCCCTACAGGGCCATTACATATTGGTGGTGTTCGTACTGCTCTATTCAATTATTTATTCGCCAAAAAGAACAACGGCGATTTCATATTGAGAATTGAGGACACCGATCAAAACCGTTATGTTCAGGGTGCAGAACAATACATAATAGATGCTCTTAACTGGTGTAATATCCCTTTCGATGAAGGTCCTGGAAAAGAGGCTGGATTTGGTCCATACCGCCAAAGTGAAAGAAAAGATCTATATAAAAAATATGCAGACACCCTAATTACCAGCGGTCATGCCTATTATGCTTTTGACACTAGTGAAGCACTAGATTCTCATAGAAAGGACCATGAGGAAAGAGGCAAGACATTTATTTACAATTACCACAATCGTTTAAAACTATCAAACTCCCTATCATTAACTGCAAATGAAACACAGGCCAAACTTGAGGCTGGAGAGGAGTATGTTATCCGATTCAAAACTCCACAAGATGAAGAATTACATCTCCACGATATCATAAGGGGCGACATAAAAATAGATACCAATACCCTTGACGACAAGGTGTTATTTAAGAGCGATGGAATGCCAACCTATCATCTAGCCAATATAGTTGATGACCATTTAATGCAAATAAGTCATGTAATAAGGGGTGAAGAATGGCTACCATCATTAGCCCTTCACCAACAACTATATGACGCATTTGGATGGGAAACTCCGCAATTTGGACATTTACCGCTAATCATGAAACCAGTTGGAAAAGGCAAGTTAAGTAAACGTGATGGCGCAAAAATGGGCTTTCCTGTTTTTCCACTTACATGGGATGATTCCGTTGGATACCGCGAAGAAGGATATTTTCCAGAAGCTGTTACCAATTTCTTGGCAATGCTTGGCTGGAACCCAGGTACAGAACAAGAAATATTTTCTCTTGATGAATTAGTAGCCGCCTTCAGTTTGGAAAGGGTAAACAAATCAGGAGCACGATTTGACCCAGACAAAACTAAATGGTACAATCAACACTATATGCAGACCACGGACAATTCCGAACTGGCAAATGCATTTTTGTTGAACCTGAAAACCAAAGCAATTAATTTACCACAAGGCAAGGATAATGCCAACTATGTTGTAGAAGTTGTATCCTTAATAAAGGAACGGGCTACATTTGTAAACGATTTTTGGGAATTAGGGAATTATTTCTTTACTGCGCCGGTAACCTACGATGATAAAGCGGTTAAGAAGCAATGGAAAGAAGACAGTGCTGCCATAATGTCCAAATTGTTAACGTTTATTGAAGGCATCGATGATTTTTCCTCTGAAAATCTTGAAAATCAAGTGAAGGGATGGATTACAGAGAATGAGCTATCCTTTGGAAAAGTTATGCCCCCATTACGCTTAGTTATTGTCGGCGAGATGAAAGGACCTCATATATTTGATATAATGGCCCTAATTGGCAAAAAAGATTGTTTGGAAAGAGTTAAAACGGCTATTTCAGTTCTGTAAACCAAGACTTAAACAATAATATGAGATTTAGCGGCAAATAAAGAAGAGGTTTATATGCCAAATGACATTTGAATTGTAACATCATGCAACAAAAAGCGACTTATCTGCAAAGTCTTTTGTAAATTCATTCACTAATTTTAAACACTAAATCATGGGTTCATTTTTACTTATTCCGCTACTTCTTTTCGGTTTTATTATTCTTTTTTCTTCATTCTTTACTGTCAAACAACAAACCGCCGTTATAATCGAGCGCTTTGGGAAATTTAATAGTGTCCGCACTTCAGGTTTAGGAATGAAAATTCCCCTTGTTGATAAAATTGTGGCCCGTGTAGGGCTTAAAATTCAACAATTGGATGTTATTGTGGAAACCAAAACCTTGGACGATGTTTTTGTAAAGCTTAAAATATCTGTACAGTACGTAGTGCTAAAGAACAAAGTGTACGAAGCATTTTATCAATTAGAGTATCCCCATGATCAAATTACTTCCTATGTATTTGATGTGGTACGTGCAGAAGTTCCAAAAATGAAACTGGATGATGTTTTTGTAAAAAAAGACGATATCGCGATTGCCGTTAAAACCGAGCTACAAGATGCGATGCTGGATTACGGGTATGATATCATAAAAACCTTAGTAACGGATATTGATCCGGATGGACAAGTTAAAGAAGCTATGAACCGTATAAATGCTTCTGAAAGGGAAAAAATTGCTGCACAGTTTGAAGGTGACGCAGCACGTATATTAATTGTAGAGAAAGCAAAAGCAGAAGCAGAAAGTAAAAGGCTCCAGGGACAAGGAATTGCCGATCAACGAAGGGAGATTGCCCGGGGACTGGAAGAATCAGTAGAAGTATTAAATAAAGTAGGTATTAATTCACAAGAGGCATCAGCGTTAATCGTTGTTACGCAGCATTATGATACACTACAATCTATAGGCGAAGCTACCAACAGCAATTTAATATTGTTGCCAAACTCACCACAGGCCGGAAGCGATATGTTGAACAACATGGTGGCCTCTTTTACTGCAAGTAATATAATAGGAGAAAATATGAAAACGCAAAATAAAAAGAAAGACACTAAATAAATTACAAGGTCCCTAAAAAAGCAAAAACCTTTTACTACTTGTGTTGAACAAGGGTAAAAGGTTTTTGCTTTACGATTAAGAACGAAACTAACTAAGTTTCTTAATAATCTTATTAGCTACAAAAGAAATAAGCAATTTTTTGGTTATCCCTGCAAATCCTCCCAATAAATTGGTAGGATATAAACTAGTCTTTGCATTATTAAAGTGCACTTTTAACTGCTCCTTATCAATCTGTTTCTGTAATTTAAGAATTCTCAATCTTTGATCTATTTCATCAAAAGAATTAAATGAAGGTATTTCCATAACTAGTTAATCAAAATAATATTCAGAAAACTTCTTTAACATAGGCTTATCCAATTTATCCCTGTATAAAAAACAAATTGTTCCAACAACTACGTAAAACAACCCTACAAACATAAATCCCAAGAAAGTATTTTCCAACCAAATGCCAATGCCATATGCCGCTGCAAAAGATAACATAAACAAAGCTAGTAAAGCTATGCTTCCCACCATCAGTACCTTGGCAAATGAGGTTAGGCTCCGCATTGTAATTTTAAACACTTGAAGCTTATAATACTCACCAGTATTTTCTATATACGACCTAACATCATTATCAATTTCGGTAAAACTTTCCTTAATATCCTCTAAAGCCATTTATCTTTATTTTACTTCTGTAGTTGTGCGTTCTTTACTTTTAGGTCGCTCAACTTTTTCTCCAACGCAGAAATTATATCGTCAGCCTTATAGCTCATATTAGAAATAGTTTCTTCCAATTTTTGATCAAAGTCAACTTTTTTGGCCTCAGCCGTTTTTGTCAACTCCTCTTTAGCATGGGATATCCTACTAGTGAGGTCATCCGTTGTTTCCATCGCTTTTTTCTTAATCCTTTTCCTGGTCTTGGTTCCCTTATCAGGAGCATATAAAATTCCTATTCCGGCACCAATTGCAGCACCTGTTAGCAAAGCCAACAAAGTATTTCCACTGTCATTTGTCATAATTATTGAATTTAATGTTAATACTTCCTATTTCCAATTAATTTACATCCAATTAAAACCATTCCCTGTTAATATCCAGTTAAATAAAAAGTCCTGGCCGCTCATGGAAATTATTGAAGTTCCAAATTATATACTGGAACAAATTCATTTTAAAATATGAAGCAGTTGTTATGAGTACAAAATTAAAAGCAAGGGGAATTATGGTTTGCCACTATCCAACAAACTTTTAACCTAAACCACTATGTTTGACAAATTTTCATCAAAAACCCGATCTAAGGCCGTATACCGCATCAAAAAACATATCAACATGGATTCACCTTCCCTCAAAAAAAAACCACAGCTACTTAGAGCTATGGCTTTCATTATTAATAGAAAATACCAATTGTTATATCAAAAGGCATCAACATAATTTATGTTACTTTTTTTCCTGAATTTTTGCCCAGGTATCCCTTAATCCGACGGTCCTATTGAACACCATTTTATTGGGTTTACTTTCCCTATCAATATTGAAATATCCCATACGTTGAAATTGGAATCGATCCCCAATCTTGGCATCGGCCAAACTTGGTTCTACAAAAGCCGAAATAATTTGTAAAGAATCAGCGTTTATAAAATCCAAAAAATCTTTGTCCTTATGAGAATCTGGTGTTTCATCGGTAAAAAGACGATCGTATAATCTAACCTCAGCTGTCAGGGCATGTTTTGCGGAAACCCAATGCAAAGTCCCCTTAACTTTTCTTAAACTCTCCTCCGTACCACTTCCACTCTTACTCTTAGGATCATAAGTACATTGAACTTCAATAATATTCCCATCAGTATCTTTTGTACAGGATTCCGCCTTAATGATATACCCATTCTTAAGGCGCACCTCGCCTCCAAGCTTTAATCTAAAAAACTTTCTATTGGCCTCCTCCAAAAAATCTTCCTGCTCAATATACAATTCCTTTGAAAAAGGCAGCTGTCTATAACCTGCAGCTTCGTCTTCCTGGTTGTTTTCTGCCTCTAACCATTCCTCTTTCCCATCTGCATAATTGGTTAAAACAACCTTGAGAGGATTTAAAACACCCATTACCCTTGGTGCAATCTTATTCAAATGTTCCCTTACATGGAATTCCAATAGGGAAACGTCCACAACATTGTCCCTTTTGGCAATACCTATGGTATCTGCAAAATTCCTTATAGACTTTGGTGTATAACCCCTTCTTCTCAATCCAGAAATAGTAGGCATTCTAGGGTCGTCCCAACTACTCACAAAGCCTTGTTCAACTAATTGCAACAACTTACGTTTACTGACAACGGTATGACTAAAATTTCTTCTTGCGAATTCCCTTTGTTTGGGGCGAACCAAATCCTTATCAACCACTTGATCCAAAAACCAATCATAAAGTTCCCTGTGCATAGCAAATTCTAGGGTACACAACGAGTGCGACACCTGTTCAATATAATCGCTCTCCCCGTGGGTCCAATCGTACATTGGGTAAATACACCAATCGGTATTAGTTCTGTGATGAGCCCTGTACAAAATCCTGTACATTATAGGATCACGCATCAACATATTGGTAGAGGCCATATCCACTTTTGCCCTTAAAACATGTTCCCCTTCCTTAAACTTTCCATCGCGCATACCCTCAAATAATTCAAGGTTCTCTTCCGCAGAACGATCCCTGAAAGGGCTAGGAGTCCCTGCTTCTGTAGGAGTCCCTTTTTGGATCGCAATCTCCTCGGAAGTCTGGCTATCCACATAGGCCTTACCTTGTTTTATGAGCATCAGGGCCCAATCGTATAGATTTTGAAAATAATCCGAAGCAAAACATTCTGTATCCCACTCATATCCGAGCCATTTCACGTCCTCTTTAATGGCATCTACATACTCCTGTTCTTCCTTGGCAGGGTTGGTGTCATCAAAACGCAAATTAACCGGAGCCTGATATCTTAATCCCAAACCGAAATTAAGGCATATAGAACTTGCATGTCCAATATGAAGATAGCCGTTTGGCTCGGGTGGAAATCTAAATCTAAGCTTACTTTTAGGAAAACCATTACCCAAATCTTCCTCAACAATATGCTCAATAAAATTTAGCGATTTTAATGCTTCACTCATATTCTCTTTTTTGATGCGCAAAGGTAGGGAAAATGCAGGGAAAGCAGACTATAAATTACGCATACCATACAATATTACGGGTTTCACAACAGATTTAAATGTCCTTACAACTTTAAATTTCTAGTATTATAATTATATGACATATTTGTTGTTGAATACTTTGTAACTCAAGATATTGCCAAATTTTAAAAAAAGTTATCTGATAATTATCAACAATAATAGCCGGTAGTAACCCCTAACTACAACATCTTATGAACCCGAACAAAAAAAATAACCTACTAATTTTCGTTCTAATAGTGATGGTGTTGGGTATAAACTCAATTACAGCCCAGACATTGAACAAACCTTCACCTGCCGATAACCCCAATTTAGCAGGTAATTCGGTTTGGACAGCTGCCTGTGCCTCCGCAACCTTTAACGAATACTTTATAAATTTTACCTGGCTACCAACGGTAAATAGTGACAATGAATTTGTATTAGAGCTATCCGATGCAAGCGGTTCATTTACCTCACCCAAAGAATTGAGCAAAGTATCAGATAAGAATTCGGACTTTGATTTTGAATTTAAGTTTTCATTACCCACAGATACTAGGGGAGATGCCTACAGATTTAGGGTAAGAAGCACAAGTCCAGCGAAAACAAGTCCGGTCTCAGATGCATTTGAAATGTATTATATAGATTTCAATTCAACTCTAGCGATTAGAGAATTAGGTGACTCTAATGCGCCACCATCACAAAAAATTCAAATTTGCGATGGCGGTACAACAACCTTGGAAGTATATAATGTAAGCAATCCAGAAACCTATCGGTATAATTGGTACAAAAATACATCCCCTTTTACCAGTAGTGGGAGTGGATCATCTATTGTAGTTTCTGAAAGTGGTTACTATGTTGTGGAACTGGATTACGGCTCCACCTGTTCTGGATCTGCAAATACCCAATCGTTATCCATAGAAGTCCAAATAGGAACTAGTGTAGGCTTAGCCTTGAACACACCAGTTGAAACCGAAATGTGCTCCGGTGAAAGTTATGCTCCCTTAGAAGCAAATATGAACTATCCCAGCCTTAACTATACATGGTACAAAGGATCAACAATTATTCAACCCAGTACAGCAGGTGCCTATACCTACGCCATAGATACTAATGACGCCGATTTTCCGGGAAACTACTCTGTAAAAATACAAGGCACTGGCATATGTACAGAAACATCCAATACAGTAACCATTAGTAATGCCAGTCTCTTTACCGTTACTAGGGATAACCCCTCCAATATGGTTATTTTACCAGGCGCTACCGCAAATTTAGCAGTGTCATCAGATGCAGCATCGGTAACCTACCAATGGTTTAAGGACAACCTAGCCATAACTGGGGAAACCAACAGTACGCTAACCGCAAACGCAGTAGGTGTCTATTACGCAGAAGTTACATTAAGCGGAGGCACCTGTACCTCGGCCTCCAAAAATACGGAAACCACAACCTTGGTCAACCCAGACTCTTTTGAGATAATTACCAACTACACCACGGAATATACCGATTGTGTTAATACCAGCGTAGCTATAGAGGTAAGTAAGATTAACGCAGTACTATCAGATGGCTCCAAAACAGATGTTACCGCAGATTTAAAAAGTAATTTCTCCTATCAGTGGACCAAAGACGGGACCAACGTTCCAAGTGCCAATGGTAGTTCTATTAGTTTAACAAATACTAGTGAAAACGGTGACTATAAAGTTCAAGCAACCTTGAACAGCTTTAATCCCAGCTCCAATACTTTACCAGTGGTGCTTCTTACAAATCAATCTCTAACAATTTCAGCAACTGGTAGTGTAATGTGTAATTCCAACGAAACAATTGATATTTCAACCACAACAGTACTTACCGGTGAGAGCTTCAATTGGTTTAAGGATGGCTTAAATCTAAATACGACCGCCGAATCCTTATCAGCTACGACTCCGGGTACTTATCAATTAATAATACAGAAAAACGGATGCGATCTAAGATCAAATGAAATTATTATATCGCCTCTGGACGCTTCCTTGATAGCCCTAAGCACTGCCAATAATGAAGTAGTATTTCCAGAAGGTGGTAGTAAAATAATTTCAGCCAGTGGAGCTATCAGCTATAAATGGTACGACCAAAATAATGTTCTTATCAGTGATACGGACACGGTTTCTATTACGCAGGAAGGAAGTTATTTAGTAACGGCGACCATTAACAATTGTGAGGTTTCTAAATCGTTTACCGCCTCTTTTCAGGATACCTTTGGTGTACCCAATGTAATAACTGCCAATGGAGATGGCTTTAACGATCAATGGATAATTCCCAATACATATACTAAAGACCCCAATATTTCAGTTATTATCTATAATGATAAGGGAGTGGAAGTACTTAACCAGAAACAGTACCAAAACAATTGGCCAGAGGCTACTATGAAATTCCCCAAGCAGAATATGGTCTTTTATTATACCATAAAAAATGCAAAAGAAATATTGAAAAAGGGAACTATTACAGTAATACGATAATATACCATGTTTAATAAAAACTATATATATATACTTTTCTTTTTTCTCTGCCTTACCAAGGTTACAGGGCAGGAAGACAATCCGTTTGTGTCTTACGATGTTCCTTCACAGAACCTTCTAAAATTCAATAGATTTCTAATAAATCCTACGTTTTCCACGGTAAGGGAAGACAAATCATATATCAATTTATTACACAGAAACCAATCGGTATCTTTCAATGATAACAACCAAGACTATTTCTTAAGCTACAGTGGTCGCGTTAACGACCGCAGTGGACTAGGTCTAAGCCTATATACCCAGAGAGAAGGATTAATATCCAACTACGGAGTTATGGCCAATTATGCCTATGGCATAAAATTAAGCGATAAAAGTAACTTTACCTTTGGGGCTAACCTTGCCTATTACAATAGTGGCTTTGACAGAAACCGAGCCAATGCTTTAGATCCCAATGACCCAGCATTAAACGGGTTACAGGATTCTAATCTTTTATCTTTTCAACCAGGGTTCAATCTTTCTTATGGAAAGTTTGATTTTGGCGTATTCGCTGAAAACCTATTTGATTATAACCTAAAGACCAGTGAAACAATAACCCAATTCGGAGATAAAACATTTTCTGGCCATTTACAATATACACATCAGTTTGAAAACGGTGATGGTATTTTGGAGGAAGGCCGACTAATGCCATTGGCACGGGTACGTAAAATTGGAACTGAAGAGGTCGTATTAGGCGGAAGTTTAATCCTAGACTTGCCAAAATTAGGTTGGTTACAAGGAGGTTATGATAGCTTTTATGGTGCATCGGCAGGTATTGGTTTTAACATAAATCGCAGGCTTTCTTTAGGGTACACCATGGAAAAAGGACTGTCTAACAATTTTGACAATTTTGGACTCACCCATGAAATTTCCTTTGCCTACTCTATAACCCCAACACTTACAGAAGACCGGGTAATGTTAGAAGAAGGTTACGAGGAGCTTGCGCAGAATGAAGAGGAACCTGAAGAGAAATTAACGGCACAACAACTGGAAATAGAAAAACTTAAAAAGGCTCTGGCAGAAAATGATGAGATTTTGGCCGAGTTAATGTTCCGTCAGGATTCATCGGAAACCAACCGCCAAAAGGATTTGGAACGCAGGTTCGAAATGGTAATGAAAATGGTTCGAGAGGAAACACAGGGCAAGCGACCTGAAATAGAAGAAAAAGCCAAAAGCATGTACCTAGTAAATAATGCAAACGGAGGCTTAGTGACCAATTCAAAACCAACTACAAAGGAAGATAAACCGAATGTTATAAATTCAATTTCCAAACCCAAAGACGCCATAGTAACTAGAGAAGTGGAGACCAAAATTACCCCAAGAACTCAGAAAGAAGATAACCAAGAAAATGATGAGTTTACAAGGGTAGCCCAACAAAACAATATTAAGAGTCGGAAATTTAGGAATTTGGAAGGCGTAGCCGATGGGTACTATGTGGTAGCCAATGTTTATAAGGGCGAAAAATATCTAAACAAGTTCGTTGAAGAACTTGCAAATAATGGGGTTAGGGCAGACTATTTCGAAAATTCGAACAATGGCCTTAAATATGTATATCTAGAAAGATTTGATACTTGGCAAGAAGCCATGGCAGCGCATAAATCAAACTTAAACGGTTCCTATAACAAAGATATGTGGATCATGAATGTTGATAATACCCGTTATACAGATGCTGATAAGGCCTATGTAGAGAACGTAATTAAAATTAAGGAAAAATCATCTAAATATGCGGTGGACCAACTACAGAAAAATGTGGTTGTTAAAGATAACGTTACCTCCAACAACCCAACAGCCAAAATATACAAGATAAATGGTTTGGGAAGTGGATATTATATTATAGCCAATGTATTTGCCAACGCCAATAATGCCAATCGTTTTGTAAAGATGTTAAATGCTCAAGGACTAAGCGCCAGCTACTTTATAAACCCAGAAAATAATTATCGGTATGTTTATCTAAAAAGACACGAGTCTTGGAACAATGCACTTGTTTCATACTATTCTAAAATCAACGATACTTATACTGATAAGATGTGGATCATGCGGGTAACACCAAATCAGATTACCTAATCAAAAGTTGATATAAATTTTCGTCTATCTATCCTATTGATTAGTTCAAAGAACAGATCAACTAATATAATTGCCTTTTTAAACTAATCTAAAAAATGGCAAGCTAGGGATTTATCCATGGCCAAAAATGTTTCTAAACTTACCATAAGAAATTAATCAATAACACAGTATTTCTGTACGGAGGTTCGCTCGACAAAAATTAAAATATTTTGAATTCTGTACCGTCCTATTCTTAGGAAATTTCTATTGATGGTAAGAAATTCAAATTTCTCAATTTAGTTTAAAAGAGGGACATACTTATTTTTTCAAAAGTTGAAAGACTACGAACTTCCCTTTCCTGCCAAAATTTACAAAACCATAATATCCCTCCAAATAAATGGCTAATCGGTAGTCACTCTTTAATTTAAATGGACAACAATTATTCCTAAAAATAAATTCCCTTTTAAGACAAAAATGATGCAAATCTTACCTTATCACTATTTCCATTAAACTAAAATACATCAGGTAAAACCCTGATTCTTCCCGCTAAATCCTTCCCATTTAACTAATAACAGAGTCAATAACAAAAAAAACGGGTAACCATACAATAAAAGCGTTTCACAACAGAATACAACACTACCACAACATTAAATTTCCCAGCTCAGTATTAAGATTAATATTTGTTATGAATGTCAGGTTTTTAGAAACTTATAAAGAATGTTTTCAACAACCGAAATTATAATTTACGAATTCCTCCCATTCAAAGTTTACATTATTTAGGCCCTCAGAACCAAAATAATGAATACCATACCAAACTAATTTACCTGATGGGATCAAAAAATATTAAAAAATTACTTCTGACCTGCTTTTTACTGTTAGGCGCCTTCAATGCCTATTCACAGGTAAAAAACACCTTTGACGTTCGCTATGAGAATGAACTACGTGGTGATATAACCTTTATAGCCAATAACATTGTTAACCGTAAGACGGATGGTTATTGGACTGGTAAAAAAAACAATAGAGTTTGGGTGCCCGGTAAGGAACCCAACGATCCCTACAATGATACAGGAAGCTCCTCGGAATACAACGACGACCTCGATATGCAATATATTGATATTGATGGGGATTCTTCCACTTTTAGCTCCAGTAGTGCTATATTGACCGTTCCCAACCCGGATTGTGCCAAAGTACGCTACGCAGGTTTATACTGGTCTGCGGTATATAAAGAGAACACCAGGACAGGCTTTGACCAACTAAAATTCAAAATCCCTGGAGGAGCTTATCAGAACTTAACCGCAGATGAAGTCTTATTTGACGGAGATGGAGATACCGATTTTGGTTATTATAGTCCATATGCATGTTATAAAGATGTTACCTCCATTGTGGCAGGTATGACAGATCCTAATGGAGAATATTTTGCCGCCAACATAAGAGCAAGCTCGGGAAGTAGTATTTCCGGAGGTGTTTCCGGGGGTTGGAAAATGGTAGTAGTGTATGAAGACCCTAATTTGCCTGGGAAATATATTACCACTTTTGATGGGTATGCCGGTATTAAATCTGGCCAAACTGTTGATATTCCGGTAAACGGCTTTACCACACTTCCCAATCCATTCCCTGTTATTGCACAACTTGGTGTAGCTACTCTAGAAGGGGATAATAGGATAGGTGGTGACGGACTTTCTATTAAAGCCAATAGCAACTTGACCTATACGGCATTAGGAAATACTGTTAACCCTACCAACAATTTTTTTAATAGTAATATTACTAGAGCCAATGCAATAGTTACTGATAGAAACCCTAACTCCGTAAACACATTAGGTTGGGATGCAGACTTTTTTAACATCACCAACAACTTCAATTCTGTTATTCCGAACAATGAGACCGGAGCAACATTAAGGGCAAGTTCTTCCCAAGATAAATACGATATTTTCTTTACCTCCTTTGATGTTGAGATCATTGAGCCTATAATAAATTTGACAAAAACAGTTGAAGATATTGCTGGAAATGATATTACTGGACAAGGGGTAAATCTTGGTCAAACCTTGAATTATGTGCTAGCCTTCCAGAATGTAGGTAATGACAGCGCAGATAGCTATACGATAAAGGATGTTCTTCCTATTAATGTGACCTTGGATGAAACGAACTTCACTCTTCCAACGGGTGTCACTTATACCTATGACGAACCCACAAAGACCGTAATTTTCAGTATTCCAAATGCATTGGTAGAAAAGAATGATCCCAGTTACGCTATTCGCATGCGGGTTAAGGTGGCTGAAAACTGTTTCGATTTTGTAGATGCCTGTTCGGATCTTATCCAAAACCTTGCCTACTCCACTTATCGTGGAGTGTTAAACAGCAACCAAATTAGTGATGACCCCAGTGTTACCGACTTTGATAATTGTGGTTTTGTAACCCCTGGTGCCACCAATTTCCTATTGGACGACTTGGCTGATTGTAATTTTCACAGAACAGTTCAACTCTGTGGCGATGAAGTATTATTAGATGCCGGCGATGGTTTTGACGAATACTTATGGTACAAAGATGAAAATGGCAACCAAGAATTGGACGCAGCCGATACGCTTATAACGGATGGTGATTCGGACAACGACCCGAGCACTTTTCTAGTCAATGCCGTTGGCACCTATATTGTCGATAAAATAGTTGCCGATCCTTGTAAAGGGTTTAAAGAGATATTGACAGTAGAGCGCTTTGGTACCACTCAGACCAATCCCATTGTTGATTTCTTTAACAACAGTAATAATGATGCCGACCCCACCAATGATGTGCAAGGGGAAATTGTTATTTGTTCCGTTGATGGCAGTCCCTTACCCAAGATTTTCCTTTGTGGTGTAAATGATACCCAATTAATACAGGTGAATATTGCCGATTCCCTAAGTATGTTTTGGGAACAATTGGTAGAAGGCAGTTGTACGGATGCCGGTGACGACTGTGGAAACAAAAATGCCACCTGTTCCTGGAACCAAGTATCAGCAGGTTCAAGCTTTACTGCCAACAGTGCCGGTAAATTCCGTTTGGTTGTAAATTACCAAAATGGCTGTTTTAGCCGCTTCTATTTTAACGTCTTCCAAAATAATTTGGACATACAGTACAATGCCAACGATATAATCTGTACTACCCCTGGAAATATTACCATAACCAATTTAGGTTTGGGATATGGATATCAGTTATATGATGTTGCTAACAACACCATAGTAGTGCCTTATAGCGCCAATAACGGCCCAAACTTTAACATTAGCACCAATGGTGCCTACAGAGTGGGCATTACGCAATTGGATAACACTACCGGTGAACCTATCGATGGTTCCTGCGAATTTACTACGCCAGATATCGGGATAAGAAATCGAAATTTCCAGCTAAATACTACAACTACAGCAGCCACATGTAGCACTCTGGGAAGTTTAAACATACAAGCATTAAATGTTGAGGCCAATTATGAATATGAGATTCGGATTGATGACGGAAGCAACGGAGGTAACGGGACTCTATTGGACAATGAGACTGCCCAACCTGATAATAATTTTACATTTCAAAATTTAAATGCTGGTAATTACATAATCCGCGTTCGTACTGATGACGGTTGTTTCCTTGAGGAAAAGGTCACTGTTCTAAGCGAGGCGGACTTGGCTTTAACGGCAAGGATTTCCCAACATATAAGTTGTAAGGAAGGTAATATTCTTATGGAATCTACCGGTGGTAAAACACCACATACTTATGCCATTTGGTCTTACGTAGATGAAGGAGGCACTACCGTTACCTCTTATCCGAATGTAACGTCAATACCGCCTAGTAACTTTCAAACCAGCCAAATATTCGATATACTAGACCCAGGAGACTATACTTTTGTAGTAGTAGATCGAAATAATTGCTATTCTTTTTCCAATACCGTTACCATTAATTTAGTCCCAGCAGTGGAATTCACAACCTCGGTCACGGATGAGAGTTGTTTTGGAGCGGAAGATGGTAGTATTGTCTACAATATGACAGCTACCAACGGCTATAAGGTTGAATACACATTATCCTTCGCTGATCCAGATGAAGACACCATAACGAATAGCTCCGGTACATTCACCAATCTACCCCAAGGCGATTATACGGTAACTCTAACTCAATCCAAAGGCGGTTCGAGTTGCGATTTTGTACAAGATTTCACCATAGGTGGCCCAACAGACGGTGTCTCAGGTGATGCCAACTTAATACAGGATTATACCTGTCTTCAAGACGGTATAATCGAGGCCCAAAATGTTACAGGTGGTTCTGCACCTTATTCCTATAGTATAGATGGTGTAAACTTTGTAACAGGCCCTGGATCTGAAACTTTTTCAAATCTTACTAATGGGACTTACAATATTACCATTAGGGATGCTACCCTATGTACTTTTGTAACCAATACAATTGTAATTGCTCCATTAGATGAGCCTACAGATTTAACCTTTACATCAACAGCACCAAACTGTCCTACACAAACATCCAATGTAACGGTAACCGCAGTAAATGGTATTGATCCATTGACTATTGAAATCATTGCCCCAGCAGCCATTTCGGCAAATACGGCTTCTGGTAAAACGGCCACTTTTAATAATCTAGCGCCTGACACCTATACCTTTAGGGTTACGGATAGTAAAGGGTGTTCTTATGATGAAACCTATACAATAACTCCTGTAAATCAGATCCAAGCAGTAGGAACCTTGGTAAACAATGTACTTTGTAAAGGAAGTTCAGATGGAGCCATAGACTTTGAAATAAACGATTTTAGCACTACCTATAGCTATTCTGTAAATGGCGCTACTGCCATTACGGGACAGTCTGCAAACACTATTAATTTAACCGGACTTTCAGCAGGGGATTACACAATGGTAGTCACTGATGAAACTACAAATTGTACCGATACTGCCATGGTTACGGTAAGTGAGCCCGCAGCTTCTTTGGCCTACACTTTTTCTGTGAGCCCGTTGACCTGTGCCGCTGATGCTTCTGTTACCATTACCGCCACAGGCGGATGGGGAGGATATTCTTATGAAATTGAACAACCGGATAATGTAGTTTTGGGCCCAAAAGGAAGCAATGTCTTTTCTAGTTTAACCCAAATTGGAACCTATACTATCAGGGTTACGGATACAGGCGGATGTATTGTAACGGATACCTTTAACATATCGGCCCCTACAAGCCCTACGGCAACTTTGGCGGCTACAACCAACCTTTGTTATGTTCCTGGAACCGGCGTTAGCCTTACCGCTACCGCAGCTGGCGGAATTGCACCCTATACCTATAGCCTTAACGACGCACCGGCACAAAACGGCAATATATTTAATAACCTTGCCCCTGGCGCTTATTCCGTTGTGGTACGGGATGCTTATGGCTGTAATGTTACGACAAATACCATAACCATTGAGCCACAATTGACAGTGTCCAATACCATTACCAAAGAATTGGATTGTTCTGCTTCCCCGGAGGCGATAATCGATATTACCATAAATGGCGGATATACACCTTTTAGCTATCAAATTAATGGTGGTGCAAGTACGGCTATTGTAGGAAATACCATTTCTTATACAACGGCAGTAGACGGCAGCTTCACCTTCCTAATAACCGATAATGAAGGTTGTACAGCACAAACAACTGTTGTAATAGACCCAATCACCAATCCTGTTGCAACAAATGATATTACAGATCCAAATTGTGATAGTGCAGCCAACGGCAGTGTTCAAATTGTAATAGATCCTACCTTTGGAACTGCTCCTTACCAGGTTAACTTCAATGGTGGTGGACTCAGTAATCAGACTACCTACTCTGGACTTGGTTCAGGCACTTATAATTATATCGTACAGGACAGTAAAGGGTGTACTGTCAATGGCAGCGCAACCCTAACAGCTCCCAATGCTATTACAGCGGACGCCGTATTAACACAGCCCTATACCTGTTTACAAACAGCTAGCATACAGGCACAAAATATAACTGGGGGAACACCTGGATATACCTATAGTATTGATGGAGTAAATTTTGTAGCAGGTGATACCTTTACAGGACTTAACGATGGAGATTACATAATTACTGTAAAAGATGCCAGTGGATGTACTTTTGCTACCATACCGGTAAATGTTCCAGCTTTAGATCCACCAACCGATATTACTTTTAACAGTACCGCGGCAAACTGTCCGTCCGAGACTTCAAATGTAAGCTTAACTGCGATAGGCGGAAGCGGAGCTATAACTTATGAAATCATTGCACCAGCTGCTTCCGTTGCAACAAATTTAACAGGCATATTCAATAATCTTGCTCCAGATACCTATACGTTCAGAATTACAGATTCAAAAGGTTGCTCGTACAATGAAAATTATACGGTAAACCCTGTAATAAAAATTGATGTATTGGGCACTTTGTCCCAAAATGTTTCCTGTCAAGGAAGTGCCGATGGCGCTATACAATACAACGTAACTGGATTTACCGGCAATTATAGCTTTACCGTAACAGGACCAACGGCCATAGCCGCACAGAGCGGAATAACTACCAACCCATTGAACTTTAGTGGTCTATTGGCCGGTGATTATACCATTACCGTTACAGACGATACCACTAATTGTTCCGATACCGCAACAGTAACCGTGAACGAACCTGCAGCACCCTTGGCCTTTACCTTTGCGTTGAGCCCATTGACCTGTGCCGCTGATGGATCGGTAACCATTACCGCAACAGACGGATGGGGAGGTTACAGTTATCAACTTACAGAACCCGATACAAACATTATAGGGCCACAATCTGGCAATGTTTTTAACGGACTCAACAAATTAGGAACCTATACCATAAGTGTTACCGATGCCGGCGGATGTACCGTATCGGATACCTTTGATATTGTTACGCCTGCAAGTCCTACAGCTACCTTAGCGGCAACCACGGACCTTTGTTACGTACCGGGAACAGGAGTTAGCCTTACCGCAACCGCTGCAGGGGGTATTGCGCCCTATACCTATAGCCTTAACAGCGCACCAGCACAAAACGGCAACGTATTTAACAATCTTGCTCCTGGAGCTTATTCCGTTGAAGTTCGCGATGCCTACGGCTGTAATGTTACCACAAATATTATAACTATTGCGCCACAGCTTAGTGTATCAAGCTCTGTCACAAAAGAATTGGATTGTACCGCTTCTCCGGAGGCGATAATTGCTATTACCATAAATGGAGGTTACCCAGATTATAGTTACAGGGTAAAAATTGATGCTGCCGCCTACGGCGCATCAACAGCTTTAGGTGCCGGAGTGACCAATTTTAATTACACCGCAGCCACAGCAGGAACTTATGTTTTCGAAATTACAGACAACGAAGGCTGTACTGTCCAAACAACAGATATCACTATAGAACCTACCAGCAACCCACAGGCTTCCGAATCGGTAACCGACGTGAGCTGTAATGGAGGTAGTGATGGTATTGTAGAAATCATTATCGACACTAATTTTGGAGCTGCACCATACCGAGTTAATTTTGATGGAGGTGGACTTAGCAACAATACTACTTATTCCGGACTTATAGCAGGAACTTATTTCTATACTGTTCAGGACGCAAAGGAATGTACTGTAACCAATTCCGTTACCGTAGGTGAGCCCGCTGCAATCACTTTCGATGCCGCGATCATCCAAGAATATACCTGTCTACAGGATGCAAGTGTGGAGGCCCAGAACGTAATTGGCGGTACATCCCCATATACTTATAGTATTGACGGCATCAATTTTGGAGCCAACAACTTTACAGGTCTTAAAGACGGAAATTATACGCTTATCGTAAAAGATGACAATGGTTGTACCGCAACAAGGGCTATCACCATTGATCCACTGACACCGCCCACAGACATATCATTCAGTGCTACGGCAGCCAACTGTCCAGCCGAGACTTCGGACATAACCCTTACAGTTACAGGAGGAAGTGGAGCAATCACTTATGAAATCATTGCCCCAGCGGCCTCAATAGCCACCAATGCCACAGGAGTATTTACAGGGCTTACACCCAACACCTACTCTTTTAGGGTAACGGATGCCAAAGGATGCTCTTACGACGAAAACTATACCCTTAACCCTGTAACCAAGATAAATGTACTTGGTACATTGACACAGAACGTATCCTGTCAGGGAAGTGCCGATGGCGCTATACAATACAACTTAACCGGATTTACCGGTAATTATAGCTTTACCGTAACAGGACCAACGGCCATAGCCGCACAGAGTGGAATAACTACCAACCCATTGAACTTTAGTGGTCTTTTGGCCGGTGATTATACTATTACCGTTACCGACGATACCACCAACTGTACCGATACTGCAACAGTTACCGTGAACGAACCTGCAGCTCCCTTGGTCTTTACCTTTGCGTTGAGCCCATTGACCTGTGCCGCAGATGGATCGATAACCATTACCGCAACAGACGGATGGGGAGGTTACAGTTATCAACTTACAGAACCAGATTCAAATGTTATAGGGCCACAACCTGGCAATGTTTTTAACGCACTAAGCCAGATTGGAACTTATACGATAAGCGTTACCGATGCTGGCGGCTGTACCGTAACTGATACATTTGATATTGTTACTCCTACAAATCCGGTAGCTAGTATTGATACTGCTGCGTCCACTTTATGTTATACCTCAACTGGACTTGCTACAATTGTAGTTGATGCCACAGGTGGACTAGCTCCTTATTACTATAGCTTAAACGCAGGTCCTACCCAAACTTCCAACACGTTTGTAGACTTAACACCTGCCGTTTATGACTTTACGGTAATGGATAGTAATGGATGTACCGATACAGTGCAGTTCACCATTGAACCGGAGCTTACTGCCAATGCTGTACTTACCAAGGACATGGATTGTTCTGGAAGTCCAGATGCAGAAATCAATGTGAGCGTTAACGGAGGATATCCTGGATATACTTACGAAGTAGCTTTTAACGGCGGAGTCTACTCGGCCTATGCAGGTGGATTCCCTTATACCACCTCGACCGCTGGGACCTATAGGTTTAGAATTACCGATTCACAAGGTTGTATTACGCAAAGTAATATAGTTACCGTTACTGCGGCCGACACGCCTGTTATTACGAGCGTAACCCCTACACATGTGCTGTGTAATGGAGATAACTCTGGATCTTTGGATATCACAGTGGATACTGCTGTAGGAATTGCTCCATATACCATTACAATAGTCGAAACTGGTTCAGGAACCAATTATGGAAGTCAGACCACAGGTTTACCTGCCGGGGTTTATGAAATAACATTGACCGATGACAAAAATTGTTTTGTAACGGCGACTGAAACAATAACAGAACCCACGGCGATAAATGCGAATATAACCCACACCAATCTATCCTGTTCGGCATCCACAAATGTCATGGGTACTATAACGGTAGATGCTAGTGGAGGCACATCGACCTATATTTATGAAATAAACAACAATGATTATTCCTTTACGGATTCCTATGATACTTCATCAGGTACCAACGACCATACCTTCACAGGTTTAAACTACGGGGATTATACCGTTAGGGTAATTGATAATAACGGTTGTGAGTCTACTTCTACTGTCACTATTACCACAGGGCCAGACGTTTTAATAACTACCTCAGGAGCGGCGGGATGTCTTCCTGCTAGTGGTGAAATGTTGGTAGAAGCAGCAGCAAGTAATGGAACGTTAGGTACAGGCACCTTTTATTTTGCCATTTATCCAGAAACAGCATGGTTTGCAGGAAATCCTAATTGGTATCTACAAGATGGCGGTATAGGATCGCCCCCTTACACCCACAATTTTACTGGACTGACCCCGGGGGTTACCTATACATTTATAGTTTATGACTCGGATACCGGATGTGAATATATTCAGGAAGCCACTGTTCCAGTAGCTACAAACTCAACTTTGACTTCTACGGTAGATGCTACTACCAATGTTAGTTGCTTTGGTTCAGTAGACGGAGCCGTAGACTTTACCATTAATGGATATACTGCAACCCAAGTAGATTACGAGATATATACCTTTGTAACCAACAACAACACCGGTTTAACTGGAAGTGCTACCGGACTTACTGGAACACCATATTCAGATTCTATGGCCGGTCTGATACCAGGTGAATATTACATACTCTTTACGGAAGTAGACGGAAGCAATCCTGGTTGTGTCAACGCATCCGACCCATTTGTCATACAACAATCCCCTGCCTTACTGGAAATTACCGCAACTTCCACCAATGGCAATTGTGCCCTGAATGCAGGTACCATAACCGCCAATGCACGTTATGGAAAAGGACCATACGTATTCCAGCTGGAAATGGCTTCGGCAACAGCCCCTGATGTGAGCACGTGGACGGGAACCAACACCTCAGGATTTTTCAATCGCAATGCGGAAGATTATATAGTTTACGTAAAGGATGCCAATAATTGCATACGTTCTGTTCCGGTTACTATTGGACAAGATCCTACACCGGTAATTAGTCTTACTGTACCAGACCAATGTGCTACTACAGAAGGCAATTTTACGATTCAAGTCACCCTGGACGCTCCAGGTGTACAGCCCTATTTCCTAAGTTTGGATGGTGGTGCATTTCAGGCAGTTACCTTCACAGTGGGTGCTCCAAATACTTTTGATTTTACCGGATTAAGCTCTGGAAATCACACTGTTCAAATAAGGGATTCCAATGGTTGTGGTAATACCCAAAATATAGAAATCTATACCCCAACTTCCTTGTCGGCAGAAGTAACGGTAACACCATCATGTAATGCCTTATTACAGGATGATGGTGAAATAAAAGTAAATGCTTATGGAGGTACCTTATTTAATTATAGGTATGAGCTTAGGGATACTTCGGACAATATCATCCGTCCTAAACAAATATCATCAACTTTTACTGGTCTAACCCCTGGTACTTATAGAGCCTATGTATATGACAATCTTGCTACAGGTTGTGATTCATTTATCGACATCACCTTGGAGGTACCTACAGCCGTAGTTGCAGCCATTGGGCAGATAAAAGATATTAGTTGCAATGGTGCTAGTGATGGTTCTATAGTGGTTAACTTGGACCCTGGTATGGATAATCCGCCCTACAATTTTCAATTATGGGATGCAACGGGAACTATTCCAAGAACTTTGTTACCACAGTTTTCCAATGTTTTTACCGGATTAGATCAGGGCGATTATATTGTAAGAATCAGATCGGCAAGGTTCTGTAAAATTGATATTCCATTTACGATCAACGAGCCTAGTGCATTAGTGGCCAACGCAAGTGCAACCAGTTTTGCCTGTGCCCCAGATAATTCTGCAGCCCAAGCTGTAATAACTGTAGATATTCCAACAACCGGAACTGCACCTTATACGTATAGCATCAACGGAGTAAACTTCTTTACTTCCAATACCTTTAACATCAACGATACCGGTGCCGTACAAAACTTTACAGTGACCGTAAGGGATAGCAACGGATGTACAGATACCGATACGGTAACCATAAACCCATTGCCCACTATAACAGCAGTTAATGTAAGTCAACAGACCACCATTACCTGTACCAATGGCGAGGAGGCAAGAGTGACCGTGACCGGTGGGTCCGGGGACTTTACCTTTGAACTTTTGCCTACGGGAAGTGCCGCACTACAGACTCCGGGAGCAGCCGCCTATACGGCCGACTTTACATTGACCGCGCCTGGGGACTATACCTTTAGGGTGACCGATAATGTGACCGGATGCTATTTCACCACAGCTCCATATACTGTTGCTCCTTATGACACTATAGATGTCGTGGCAACCGCCATGACCCCGGTAACCTGTTATGGGGACACCGATGGTCGACTGCAGATCCAGGTCAACAACTACCTTGGCGATTACGACTACCAGGTCTTTGACAGCAGTGGGGCAAGCGTTACAGCAGTTATAAATTCCGATACCTCAACAAACCCGAGAACAATCTCAGGATTGCCCGCAGGAAACCTCTATGTGGTACTTACCGCCACGGATACCCCATTCTGCGACGATACCACGAACACCGTGACCATTGCATCGCCAGCTGCGGACCTAAATCTGACAGTGACCAAGAATATCAACGCCAACTGTAATATCGGCGCCCAGGTGACCGTCACCGCCAGTGGCGGGAACGGAGGGTATACCTATGCCTTTGTCCCTACAACAACCTCGCCTACAGGATTGTTCACAACAAGTGCAAGCGCTGTTTTGACACCTGCATCGTACCCATCGGATTATGATGTTTACGTTCAGGACTCCAAAGGTTGTACCTCTGTTATTACCATAACCGTAGATGAGGATCCTTTGCCAACTGTAACGGTTCCAGCATATGCTACAGACCAGTGTACCTCCAACGGAACATCATATACCTTTACCGCAACAGGTACAGGTGTGGCCCCATTAAAATACAGCATCGGGAACGGATTCCAGAGCAGCGGCATATTTACCGTATCCGCTCCGGGAACCTATACCGTGACCGTACGTGACGCCAACGGGTGTACCGTAACGGATACCATTACCATCCTGCCCCCATTGGGCGCAGCGGCAGTGGCAACCGCCCAGCCTTCCTGTACCCTAAATGACGGGGTAATCACCATCACCGCAAGCGGCGGAGCTGGTGCAGGGAACTATGAGTATGACCTATTGAATGCTATTGGTAACAGCGTTACCGGAGGAACCCATCAGGCTTCCAACGTGTTCAACGTGCTGGCACCGGGCAACTATACCGCCATCGTCTACGATACTTCTGGATCAGGATGTGACGCACAGGTACCTGTTTTCCTAGAAACACCGACACCGGTAGCCTTTACCTATACCAAAGAGGACGTATCCTGTAACGGGGGTGCCGACGGTTCCATACAGGTCATCCTGGATGCCTCCAACGATAACCCGCCATACACCTTTACCATAGACGACGGTACCAATCCGCCGACCACCCAGAACAGCAACCTGTTCTCGGACCTGGCAGCAGGTACATACGACATTACGGTTACCTCCGATAGGGGATGCTTTATTATGCAAAACGTAATAATAGACGAACCTAATCCAGTAGTTGTAACCGCAACGGCAACCAGCTTTGCTTGTAGTGCCAACAACAAGGCATCACAAGCTGTTATAACTGCAGTGGGTACAAGTGGAACAGCTCCATATACCTATAGTATTAACGGAGTTAATTTCTTTACTTCCAATACCTTTAATATTACCGATAATGGATCGGATAGAACTATTACGGTTACTATAAAAGATGATAACGGATGTACGGATTTTACCACAGTAAACATTAGTGCACTTAACAAATTCACAGCTACATTAGCCATGGATACAGCTATCTCTTGCGCTGGGCCGGAGGGAGTAACCATTACGGTAAACGATAATGGCAATGCCGCCAATATCTATACCTATCAATTGTTGCCAGTTGGCAATGCTAATGCAACCTTAACTGGTACCCCAACCTATAACACTGCCACCTTTAATTTGACCGCTGTGGGAAGTTATACATTTAGGATTACCGACACCACAACCGGATGTTATGTGGATACCGCTTCCTATAATATTGCTCCTTATGATTTGATCAAAGTAAGCGCTACAGCAATTACGCCTGTAACCTGTTTTGGGGATAATAATGGTGCCTTGCAAATAAATGTAAGCGGCTATTCAGGTCCTTATAATTATACGGTATATACAGGTGCAGGAGTAGCAACAGCAATAACGGGATCGGCCAATACATCTACGAACCCACTTACCATCAACGGATTAACTGGCGGAAATTACTACGTTAGGGTAACTGAGACCAATGTCCCATTGTGTTTAGAGAATTCCAATACAGTTAGAATAATTTCTCCTGATAGGGCTCTTACTGCAATTGTTGATCCAATTGCCAATGTTACCTGTTCCAATGATAAAGGTGAAATAATAGTAGACCCAAGTGGTGGATTCGCTCCATATGATATTGTACTTACCAATACAACTACTTCACAGGTATACAACGCCACTGATGTTAACGTAATGGTATTCAACGGACTCTCCGCTGGGAATTACACCGTACAGATTACCGATGCCAATGGCTGTATCCTAAACGATACCGAAACTTTGGTACAACCAGCACCTATTACGGCAGATATAACGCCATTAACCACAACTTTGGATTGTTATGGCGATAGTTATGGTGCATTGACCGCTATTAATATGGCTGGTGGTGAAGGTGTATATCAATATCAGTTGAATGTTTATGATCCAACTGGCTCCACTATAGTGTTTACCTCAGGTGGACAAGTTAGTCCTGCCTTCAACAACCTAAAATCTGGAATCTATACTATTACCGTGTCCGATGGTTGGGGATGTGACATTGAAACTGTAAGGGCCACTATAATAGATCCTACAGAAGTTTATGCCTCTTTGATAAGAACAGGTCCACTAACTTGTTTAAATGACGCAGAATTACTATTAACCGCTAATGGGGGAACAGGTCCTTATGAATACAGTACGGACGACATCAATTATTACCCAATGAGTGGAGGAAATACACATAGCTTCACCGTTCCTGCAGGAACCTATAGATATTTTGTACGGGATTCTTTTGGATGTAAATCCATATTATCCAATGAAATAAAAGAGGATGCCATAGAGCCCTTAACGGTTACAATAGATACCTCGGCAGCTGTCATCAATTGTAATGGGGATAATACAGCCATTCTAATTGCCAAAGCAGATGGAGGATTAGGCAATTACCGTTATGAATTGTTCACTGATACCGCATTAACCAATAGTATTGCTGGGCCTCAAACGAGTGGAATATTTAGTAACCTAACAGTTGGTAGTTACTATGTTAGGGTAATAAGCGACGACTGTGTTGTGGTATCCAATGAAACACTGATAATAGAACCAACCCCATTGATTGTAGATGATTCCTTTATGAATGTCTCGTGTAATGGTGCCAATAATGGTAGTATAACGGTTAATATGAGCGGTGGTTCCGGTGGTTATCAATATGCTATTTCACCTAATCTTGATAAATTTGATACCGTAAATACCTTTACCAATCTAGCACCTGGGAACTATACCGTAATAGCACAGGATATAAATGGTTGCTTTGAACAATTGCAATATACCATAATAGAACCGGCTATAATACAAGCTTTACCAACCACAACGCCAGAAATTTGTATTGGAAGCGAGGATGGCACCATTTCCTTGGTTATTTCTGGAGGAACAGCTCCTTATAGCACCAGTTTAAATTCTACTACCGATAGTGATTTTGTTTTGGACAGAACCTTGTTTAGTAATCTGGCCGCAGGAACTTATGCGGTATTTGTTAAAGATGCACAAGGTTGTATGATCAACATGGCAGTAACTATTGAGCCAGGTGTAATTTTAAATGCAACAGTTACGCCAATATATGAATGTACAGGGAATATCCCGAACAATTCAATTGACCTTGTACTTGAAGATCCATCGGTTGCCCCAGATGTAATGTATGCGCTGGACTCTACCGATCCCAATGACATGGTCTTAGAGCCTAATTTTTCCAATATTGCTCCGGGGAACCACTACATTGCCATAGCCCATGCCAATGGTTGTGTATTGACCTTAGATTTTGAAATAGAGAACTTTGAACCTCTAGTACTTACCTTGGAACAAGGCAACATAAACGAAATAACCGCAGTGGTTACTGGAGGTCTACAAGAATACACTTTATATTTTGATGATAAGGATAATGGATCAGATAATAGCCATTACATTACTGAAACAAAAACCCATCTTGTAAGGGTTGTAGATGAAAATGGATGTGAGGCAATGGCAGAAATATTTATGGAATTCATTGACATAGAAATTCCTAACTTCTTTACTCCAGACGGTGATGGCCAAAATGATTTCTGGAGACCTAAAAACCAAGAAGGCTTCCCAAAAATACTAACCATAATATTTGACCGTTATGGTAGGGAGGTTTACAGAATGGGTCTTAATGACCAAGGATGGGATGGACTATACCATAATACCGAACTTCCGACCGGAGATTATTGGTACGTCATAAAGCTTAAAGGAGAGGAAGATGATAGGGAATTTGTTGGACATTTCACCCTTTATAGATAAAGAACTTAACCGAATATACAATGCGCAGTAAACTATTAATCTTTGTGTTGCTTTTAAGTACCCTGGCCACTAGTGCACAAGAACTTAATTCGCCCCAACTTTCACAATATTTGGCAGATAATCCTTTTGTGTTATCTCCAACTTACGCCGGTATTGGCGATCACGTGAAAATTAGGTTGAACGGACTTGCACAATGGGTTGGAATAAAGGACGCACCTAGAACCCAATCCCTGGCCGCAGATATGAGGATAGGGGAGAAATCAGGGCTAGGTGTCTTTCTATACAACGACTCCAACGGTTATACAAAACAACAGGGATCACGGATTTCCTTCGCACACCATTTAACATTAGATCGTTATGAGGACGAGTTTTTATCCTTTGGTATATCTTATAATTTTAACCAATTTAGATTGGATGTTCAAAAATTTGTAGATGCAGGTTTTGATCCCGGAGTTACCAATGACAGGTCCACATCCAACCATAATTTTGATGTTGGACTTTTGTACCGAAAAAATGCCTTTTATTTCAGTGTAAATGCGTCTAACGTTATTAACAAGGATGTGTACATATTCGATCCTATCTATGAGCCCAGTAAACTTAGAAACTTCTATGTTTATTCAGGATACAGATACAAAAAGTCCAGAAACAGCAATATGGAAATAGAACCCTCTATTTTATACAAAATATTTGAAAGTGATGGTAGATCGGAGGCCGATTTAAACCTGAAATTCAGATGGTATGATTTTGAGGATTACTATTATGCAGGTATTACTTACCGTTTCTTAAATGACCAAATTGGAAGGCCCTTATATATAGCTCCCTTAGCCGGACTTAAAAAAAATAATTTCTATTTTGGATATTCCTATCAGATAATTCTAAACGAAATATTAGGTTATAGTACAGGTACCCATGTTGTAACTATTGGGGTAGACCTATTCCAAGGAATAAGTAATTGTAGATGTACCTATTAAAATTTCGACTTAAATAAATACATAAGATACTCAGACCAAAGACTGATCCCACCCTTTAAAATTTACATAATTTCTATTCTTTTACGATTAGATTAATCTAATTTTACACAAATTATCAGTACTGTGGGAAAAATAAAGGTTAGCAACATAAAAGTTTATGCCAATCATGGTTGTCTTAAAGAAGAGACCATTATTGGCAGTGATTATCTAGTAAATGTTGAGGTAGATGCGAATTTAAAAAAGGCATCCCAAACCGATAATCTTAATGAAACTGTTGATTATGTGCACATAAACCAAATAGTTAAGGAAGAAATGTCAATTCCTTCAAAACTATTAGAACATGTAGCTCAGCGTATTCTCCATAGAATCTTTGAAGAAATATCCATAGCAACAAAAGTAAAAGTTGCCGTATCCAAAATGAATCCTCCCATTGGTGGAGATGTACAGGAAGTAACCATAATACTTAAATCTAAAAGATCAGGATTTTAGTTTTTGAAACTTAAAAAAAGTATTACCTTTGCACAGCAAAATGGCATTGTGGCCGAGTGGCTAGGCAGAGCTCTGCAAAAGCTTGTACAGCGGTTCGAATCCGCTCGATGCCTCTAAACCTTCATCTTAATTGGTGAAGGTTTTTTGTTTTAAACAATGTCCATGTAGAAAAAAACATCTGCTTACTCCCTGATAAGCTCTATCCCCTTTTCTATATTCAATTGATCTTTAGGAAGAAACCCTTTAATAATCAAGACCAACCCACAAACAACCAGAATTATTCCTAGTCCTTTTTTTACCAAAAGTATTCGTCTTATAGTTAGTTTTCTCCTTAATTGTTTAGCTAATAATATTTTAAAGATATCAGTAACAAAATAAGCCCCGATCATAGCGGCAAAGAAAATTATAATTCTATTAGAATCATTATCCAAACTAGGCCCTACCACAATTATAATACCCAGCCAAAATACAAGTACCCCTATATTTATAAAATTCAATAAGAATCCCTTAACGCACAAACTAAGGTAGTCCCCCTTAGTAATCCTAATTTTCGTTTCCTGTTTATGGGATTCTTTCTTAAAAACATTGGTAAGGCCATAAACTAATAAAATAGTCCCTCCAAAAACATAAAGTCCTGGATGATTACTAAGATTTTCCAATAATTGAAAACTACTAAAATAGGCTAAAGAAATAAAAATAATATCGGCAACAATAACACCGAAATCAAAACATAAGGCCGCCCTAAACCCTTTAATTGCACTAGTCTCAAGAAGTACAAAAAAAACAGGTCCAATCATAAAGCTTAATAAAAAGCCCAATGGAATTGCTGCCTGTATGTCTTCTATCATAAACTTGCTTTACTTACATTCTCGTTATCTTACCACCAAAAATTGTTTTCTCTTCCATTTTAGCAGGATTTCCATAAACCATAACCTCTCCACCCGCTTTTACGGCCGCTTTTACATAGTCTGTAGCAAATACCTCCGCCCTAGAGCCAGCATTTACATTAATAGTGCTGAATTTAGTTTTAAAATCCTTTCCCTTATAAATTCCTCCAGTATTTATCTGTACGTCCTGAATGTTAGAGGTGCCAGAAGCAGAAATAATACCCCCTGTAACACTTTTTATAAGCATTTGGTCTACTTGGGCACTAATAATCAACTCTCCACCTTCTTGTGCTTTAAGTTCCAGAATATCTTGCCTTATTGACTCTTTAGAAGTAATTCTAGCATCTTCATTAGTATCTATTACAACAATTTTTTCGGTATAATGCAAATCCACAAAAGTTCTATAGCCACTAAATAGCTTATTAACTTCCATACGAATCTTTAGAACACCATCATTATTAACAATGGCTACATTACTCGTATTCGCACCAGTAATTACAGCCTTGTTAACGTCTGATTTTATTAGGTTCACAGACAAACCATCAAAGGCTTTAACTTCTTTAAATGGCTGTAAATTTTGAGTTACCTTTTCGTTTTGCGACCTTAATGAATGGGTCGCAATAACAAACAAAAGCATCACTATTAATTTTTGATCCATTATTTTAGAGCTATAGTTTTTAGATTAATACTTTTAACCCAAAAACATTCTTTCCGGATAAATTCCGTAACACATATTCATGTCCCAGTAACAATTCTTCCAACTTTATCGAGCTAACTCAATTAGTTAAACAAATTCCATTCCAAAACAAAAATTTAGTCGTTTTTTCCAATTAAGGAAAAATCCAAATGCCGCTTAATTAAATCAGTACTCTTAACCATCACTACAACCTCATCACCCAATTGATAAGATTTCTTGGTTCTTTCCCCAACAATTGCGTATTCCTTTTCATCAAAGGTATAATAATCATCTTTTATATCCCTTATCCTTATCATTCCTTCACATTTATTCTCTATAATTTCAACATACAGACCCCATTCGGTAACCCCAGAAATTACACCTACAAACTCCTGGTCCTGGTGATCTTCCATAAATTTAATCTGCATATATTTAATAGAATCCCGTTCAGCATTTGCTGCCAAACTTTCCATATCAGAGGAATGCTTGCATTTTTCTTCATAGGATTCTGCCTTTGGACTTTCGCCACCGTCCAAATAATGTTGTAACAGTCTATGTACCATAACATCCGGATACCTTCTAATAGGAGAGGTAAAATGCGTATAATAATCAAAAGCCAATCCATAATGGCCAATATTATCCACGGTATAAATTGCCTTGCTCATACTACGAATGGCCAAAGTATCTACCAAATTTTGTTCCTTTTTCCCTTTTACATCCTCCAAAAGCTGATTTAGGGAATCACTTATTGATTTTTTGTCCTTAAAATTTAATTGATGTCCAAAACGAGAAATAATCCCATTAAGTGCCATTAATTTATCCTCATTAGGTTCATCATGAACCCTATAAACAAAAGTTTTTACGGGTTTTTGTGTACCTATATAACGGGCTACTTTCCTGTTGGCCAACAACATAAATTCTTCAATTAGTTTATTAGCATCCTTGGATTCCTTAAAATAAACTCCTTCAGGTTCCATTTTATCATTAAGATTAAAACGTACCTCAATTTTATCAAAGGATATAGCCCCTTGCTCCATACGTTTATCACGCATTATTTTTGCAAGACGGTCCATTGTCAAAGTGGCATTAACTACCTCCTCACCAACGGTATAAGCACTTTCTCTAATAGATAATTCCTGGGGAATTGCGCCATTACCTGTCTCAATAATGTGCTGAGCTTCCTCATAAGCAAATCGTTCATCCGAATTAATTACAGTACGTCCAAACCACTCCTCTTTTATGATTGCATTATCATCAATTTCGAAAATGGCAGAAAAAGTATATTTCTCCTCATTAGGACGTAGTGAACAGACATTATTTGATAATACCTCCGGTAACATGGGTACCACTCTATCTACTAAATAAACAGAGGTTGCCCTGTCATAGGCTTCATCATCCAAGATAGTACCTGTTTCCAAATAATGGGAAACATCCGCTATATGAATGCCAATCTCATAATTACCATTTTCTAATATCTTAAAAGAAAGGGCATCATCAAAATCCTTCGCGTCCTTTGGATCAATAGTAAACGTTAACGTATCCCTAAGATCTCTTCTCTTCGCTATTTCTTCTTCTTTAATACTGGTATCCAGAGTATTTGCATACATTTCAACCTCCGTTGGAAATTCATATGGAAGCCCATATTGTGCCAAAATAGAATGTATTTCTGTATTGTGCTCTCCAGGTTTCCCCAATACTTGGGTTATAGTCCCAAAAGGGGAATCCGCATTATCTGGCCATTCATTAATTTCTACAATTACTTTATCTCCATCCTCAGCAGTTGAAATTTTATTTTTAGCTACAAAAATATCAGTATACATTCTGTAATCCGTTGGGCGTACAAAAGCAAAATCTTTTTGCATATCCATAATACCAACAAAGGCCATCTTATTTCTTGATACTATCTTAGTAATTTCACCTTCCAATTTTTTTCCTTTTCTTCTAGGAAAAATATATACTTCTACTACATCTTTATGGAAAGCCTTCTTTAACTTATTAAACGGAACAAAGACATCATCGTCCAAACCTTCCACTATTATGTACGCATTTCCCCTACCTGTGATATCTACTGTTCCGGTATGGTAGGTCTTATTTGCCGCTATAGCCTTATAAGCACCTCTTTCCTCCTCCAAAATTCGTTTCTTTTCCTTTAATTCTACCAGTCTTTGAATAAGAGTGTTCCTATCATTGGCATCTACTACACCAATTTTAGCAGCAATTTGCTTATAGTTAAAAGATTTCTCTGGTTCCTTTTCAAGAACAGTGAATATACCTCTGGTTATTTCGTTTTTTCTTTGATTTTTGTTTCTATTATTATTCTTTGACATTAACACTTTAATTTTTGGAAAATTACGAATTATAATCCATTGTCCTTAATTTCCAATTTTTAGTTTCCATCTTCTTTAATAATAAATGTTGTTATGAACATCTATTATATATATATGTTTTCTTTTTTCTTAAATTTAAATAAAATGGTGATTATAATGGTGTGTTTATAGTAGCTATAAAAAAGTACCATTTAATTTGCTTTGAACCATTAAATAAGTTTATTGACAATTTATACAACAAGTAAATATTCTAAATCAATGACTTAAATGGGTTATTAATATTTGTTGACAACCTATATCAACATAAAATTATTGAAAAGTTAATGTAATGGGAATGTTAATTACTTCGTTTAATTATTTGATATCTTTCTATTAGATTCTAAGAAGTAAATTATTCATTTAGAATAACATTTTGTAAAGCAAAATTAAAGCGGATAATAAAAATTTAATATTTACTTTTTATAAGTAGTTTGTTAACAATAAGCCATTATCCTTAAACTACTAAATAACAACGGTTTTCTTATTTTATAAAATTTATGTTGTTAATAACCTAGTTTCTGTGGTGAAACCATAGGTATTTGTACATTTGTGTGTGTATGAGTACTTATTTCATATACATATTATATTACTTTTTTTATTAATAAAGAACCTAAAACAATGAAAATAGCCATAGGTAATGATCATGCTGGAACAGAGTATAAACTTGCCATAATTGGATTATTGAAATCTATGGGCATAGAAGTAATAAATCATGGTACAGATGGCACTGATAGTGTTGATTATGCTGATTTTGTACATCCAGTAGCTAATGAAGTAGAGGAGGGGAATGTAGATTTGGGAATTATAATTTGTGGAAGTGGCAACGGAGTTTCTATGACCGCAAACAAGCATCAGAAAATTAGGGCGGCATTATGTTGGACAACCGAGATTGTACAGTTGGCCAAAGAACACAATGATGCTAATATACTAAGCTTACCTGCTAGATTTATTTCATTACCGCAAGCGTTGGAAATGGTAAAAACATTTTTGAATACTTCCTTTGAAGGTGGTCGGCATGAAAGAAGAATAGAGAAAATTCCATGTAAGTAAAGAAATTGCTAATTTGATAGCACCTGCTTTATAACACATATCTACAAGTTTTACACTTTTAAAATTGCTTTATTGGATTAATTTATGAAGGTAGAAATAAAAAAGTTCCATGAACTTTCGACTCAGGAACTATATGATATTTTACAACTAAGAAGTGAAGTTTTTGTTGTGGAACAGGATTGTGTTTACCAAGATTTGGACGGAAAAGATGTAAAGGCCCTTCACATAATTGGGTATAAAAACAAAAAAATTGTAGCATATACTAGGGTCTTTAAGGCTGGAGACTATTTTAAAGAAGCGAGTATAGGTAGGGTAACGGTAAGAAAATCCGAAAGGCAGTATGGGTTTGGTGTACAAATTATGCAGGCTTCAATTGAGATTATAAATAAAACTTTTGGACCGACCGCTATACATATTTCAGCTCAAAAGTACTTGACTAAATTTTATACTTCTTTAGGTTTTAAATTAATTGGGAAGGAATATTTAGAAGATGGCATTCCCCATGTTGCAATGATAAAGGAATAGTTTTTATTTATTTCCCGTGATTCATTTTACAATATTCAAAAAAAAAAGAGCTGTATATACAGCTCTTTTTAAAATATGGTTTAACGATGCCTTTTTAAATTTTAATGGGTGTTTTGTCACTTAAATTTATATCCTCCAACATACTATCCGTAAATTTATAGTGCCCTTTGGTAGTTATAATTTTAAAGCGATTAGAATTCATTCGGCTTAGAGTATCCAAAAACAACCATTTGGATTTTAACAATAATGGCCTATCTGATTTTAAACTGATTTCAAAATAGTATTTTTTACCATTTTTTAAAGCCACTATATCGGGAGTAATTTTGGTGTCGCTACCTTTTTTTAAATAAGATTTTGGACAATCATAACCTTCTAAATCCGCCTTGATTTTCTCAAAACCGTGCGCTTCCAAATGGGAAATGGATTTCTTTATGAACTCCTCGTTAGCTGACTTTTCAATTTTTATCATAGTTGTAATTTACGAAAAAAAATCGATAAAAAGCAAATAAATACGCTGATTAACAGTTATTTAAGTGGAGTTTAACAAAATAAATGGAATCGTAGAGTAAAGTACTGCTAGTATTAGTGCATCTTGGTGTTGTGCAGAAATTTAATTTCTGACAATAGGATATAACTTTTAATTCCAATTAGAAATTATATTTATGTGGTTTATAGGTTAATTTTTTGAAAGAGCGTTTTGCCTATTTGCTCAATAACGCCCACAACGAGGGCATTTCCCATAAAAAAAGCACGTTTGGTATCACTTATTCCTTGTAGTTTGGTATGATTGTCGGGAAACATATTTAAGCGCTCCAATTCCACAGGCGTTAATCTTCTCAACCCTTTTTGGGTTTGAACTACATGTTTAAAACGCGAGGGACTTTTTCCACCTTCACCTGTTATTATAGTTCTTGAAGCATTGTCGAGATTATCTGGAAATACCATTTTTCCTTCTCCATACTGGTATTGAAATCCGTTTTTGGCCTGGCGTAATTCTTTTTTAGCACCCTTTAGATACTCCCATTTGTGTATATCCTCCGGAGGAATAATAAAGTTATCTGTTATTTCACCATTATGAAGAATATCACCTAGGGTTGTTCTTGATCCATTATAATTGGCAGTGGTCTTGGTGGTGGTTACAGTGCCATCAATTGAGATTCCTGTATTTTGAAATGGTGATAGCTTTTCATCCAAATTGAAATTATTGGAAATAGTAACCAAATCACTATCTAAGGATAGATTGGTTATTTGAGAAGATAATTCATTAACCGGAAAGGACTGGGCAATAGTTCCATTTTTAATGAGCCACGTTAATGGATCCAATAGTTTAAGAGATTTATAGATTGCTGTTGATTTATGATAAGCCAAAATAAATACTCGTCGCCTACGCTGTGGCATTCCATAATCTGCAGCATTTATAACACGCCATTCCACAGCATAGCCTAACTCGTCCAAACTTTTTAACATTACAGCGAAGTCCCTCCCTCTTTGGTTTGAGGGCGATTTTAACAATCGATCTACATTTTCTAAAAAGAGGTATTTTGGCTTGTTTTGTTTTTCTTTTAAAATGTTATGTATACTCCACCATAGCACTCCTTTCTTTCCTATAAGACCTTTGGAGTTTTTTAGGGATGTGGCTACGGAATAGTCTTGGCAGGGAAACCCGCCCACCAAAATATCGTGATCCGGGATTTCAGAAACAAGAACTTCCGATATATCTTTATTAGTATGGTTTTCATTACCAAAATTATGTTCATATACTAAGGAAGCGTGTTGTATTTTTGTAGATGGCTCCCATTGGTTGGACCATATTATATCGTAGTTTTTCGTTTTTTCCAATCCTAATCGGAAGCCACCAACTCCGGCAAATAATTCTATGGTTTTTAATTTTTTCGTCATTGTAGTGCTTAAAATTAGACAAAAAATAGCTTATAAATTTAATTTTTGCTCTTGTAGTGGCCCTCTATCCTTAAATTTTTATAATTTTCCAGATTCCAAAATAATTTTCGTTTCACAATCCTAAAATAGTTTACATGAATTACTGCCAAAAGGGAAGGCTTTTTTTATTGATTACAGGTGTTTTTCTATTCTTTTCTTGTGGACCCGGAGTTGACGAAGGAGAGCTTATTATCAATACTTTGTATGAAGAAATAAAACAAGAATTTGCTCCGGATAAAAGGGTAGCCCTTTTTAATGTGGAAGTTCTTAAAATCGGGAACGAAACTATCTTGAAGGGGGAGTCTAACCTTCCTAAAGCTGTTGTTGCTTTCAAAGAAAAGCTGGTAGAAAATAAAATCGACTTTATAGATAGTATTCAATTATTACCTGCACCCTATATAAATGGGTCTACCCAAGGCCTTATTACAATTTCTGTGGCCAATTTACGGGCTAAACCTGCACACTCGTCCGAATTGGTTACCCAGGCCACCTTGGGAACGCCTGTAAAAATATTGAAGATAGAGGATGATTGGTACCTGATTCAAACTCCGGATAAATATTTATCCTGGGTAGATGGGGAGGGATAGAAGTACTTTCCAGTGAGAGGTTTAAATCTTGGAAATCTACATCAAAAGTAATTTACACCAATACTATCGGACATTCTTACTCTAAACCTGATAAGGAAGTACAAGTGGTTTCCGATATGGTAGCTGGAGGTGTATTGGAACGTATTGGAGAAGAAGGGGAGTTCTATTTTGTGGGTTACCCAGATGGAAGAAAGGCTTATATTGATAAACATGAAGCTCTGGATTATGATATTTGGTTGGCAGCTTTGGACCCTAGTCAGGAATCTTTGGTGAATACTTCCAAAACCTTAATGGGCGTTCCCTATTTATGGGGCGGTACTTCCACCAAAGGGGTAGATTGTAGTGGATTCACAAAAACAATATATTTTTTAAACGGAATTGTTCTACCTAGAGACGCTTCTCAACAAATACACACTGGTAAGGAGGTAGATGCTGAGAAGGATTTTGATAAGCTGGTTCCAGGAGACCTATTATTTTTTGGAAAACCGGCAACCGAAACTACTAAAGAACGTGTAATTCATGTGGGTATGTGGATAGGGAACAATGAGTTTATCCATTCTGCGGGAAGAGTGCATATTAGCAGTATGGACAAAAATGCCACAAATTATGACGAATATAATTTAAATAGGTATTTGCGCTCCAATCGATATCTCAAGGAAGCTAAGGACGGTTTAATAGAGCTAGCCATAACACCAGTTTTTAAGGACTAGTGCAGGATTATTTTAAGTTTACTCCCAAAATATAGTCATCTGCTGTAATGTAGAGTCTTTTTTCTTCTGAATCAAAAGCACAATTGGCTGTGGCCTGACCTGTATGGATTCTTGCCAATGCCTTCCCCATGGGATTAAATATCCAAATACCGCCTGGACCTGTAGCAAATAAGATTCCCTTGCTATTTGTTTTTAATCCGTCTGGCAGTCCCTGTTGCCCTTTTTTCCCTATAAGATCAGTTACCTCATGAAATAGCTTTTTATCGCTTAGCTTTCCTGGTTCCACAATCTTATATTGATACCAAGCTGCGTGTTCCTCGTCAGAATTTGCAACATAAAGCGTCTTACCATCAGCCGATATTCCAATTCCGTTAGGGCGGGAAAGGGAGTCCAATAACATTAATTCTCCTGAAGTCATTAAGCAATAAATACCTTGAAAATTTAACTCCTTATTGGGGTCACCCATTCTTTTTGGCAGCCCATAAGGGGGGTCGGTAAAATAGAGGTTGCCTTTTTCATCGAAAGTTCCATCATTTGGGCTATTTAATTTCTTGCCCATATATGAAGAAACTAGGGCAGTAAAGTCAGGCTTGGGAGCATCAATGGGTGCATTCATTTTGGCTACCTGTCGATTACCATGTTGCATAAGCACTAATTCGCCTTCCCCATTTAACAAGAGACCATTGGAGCCAGGTTCGTCTCCTGTAAACTCGGTACCCGAAAACCCTGAGGAATATAGGTAGGTAACCGTATCATTATTTTTTGGATCTAGCTTGTAGACCTTATTATTTGGGATGTCCGAAAACAATAAATAGTTGCCTTCTTTTATCCATAGTGGTCCTTCGGTCCAGGCAAAGCCGCTAGCAAGTATCTCAATTTTAGATTTTGGGTCAATAATCTGCAACGCTTCATCATCAAGTATTTCTATTGAAAATGAAGAAGAAATATCTTCTGCTGGCATTGATTTTTTGCTCACTTCTTTACAAGACCCCAAGAGAAGAACGGAGCTTATGATAGCACATGTTATTTTATTCATTTTAAGTCATTATTTTAACGATTATAGTGATAACGGTCATTGCCGTGACACCTAGGACAAAAGTTCCGGCAGATTGGATCTGATAGCCTTGTTTTACATTCATTCCGGTAAGTTGGGTAAGTACCCAAAAGAAACTGTCATTTACGTGAGATACTACTGAAGCTCCAGCACCAATGGCCAAGACGGTCATGGTAGCCATAAAAGGCTCGCTAAGACCTAATGCGGGCATTAATGGGGCTATTATGGAGGCGGTGGTTACCAATGCCACTGTGGATGATCCCTGAGTGGTCTTTAGACAGGCAGCCAAAAGAAAAGGCAGGAACAAACCCAATTGCATACCCGTAAATTCTGAGGTAATGGTATCGGCAATTCCTGAATTTTGCAACATCTTTCCAAAAACACCACCGGCTCCAGTGATAAAGATAATTGGAGCGGCCTCCCTTAACGATTCTCCAAACCAACCAGTAGAAGAGAATATCTTTTCGTCCAATTTTTTAGGCAATACCAGGGACAATAACACCCCTACCAAAAGCGCAATTACAGGAGTACCTAAAAAGGAAATAATCGTTTTAAAAATCGAAGGTTGAAAAGTAAACTCTGGATAATCCATGACCGATTTAAAAATAATCAGCAGAATGGGAATTACAATGGCCAATAAAGATTTCCAAAGGGCCGGTTGTTCCTGTTTGGTTGTCACTGCCTCCAGGATTATAGGAACATGAATGCGGGAGGCGAATTTAGTAGCAAAGAAATAACATGGAATTAAGGAAATACTACTGATCAGCAAGCCCCAAATCATTACACTCCCTAAATCGGCCCCCAAAATACCTGCAGCGGCAATGGGTCCAGGGGTAGGTGGCACCATGGTATGCGAAGCGGTTAAACCTAATGCCAGGGCCGCGGTGGTACCTGCAAAGGATACCCCAGCTTTATGTGAGAGTACCTTGTTCAAAGGGTTCATGATGAGAAGGGCGCTATCCGCAAATACGGGAATGGAAAGGATATATCCTGTAAGTAGCATGGCCAAATGAATGGATTTAGCTCCAATAACTTTTAAAATTTTTGAGGCTATAACAAATGCTCCGCCCGATTTTTCCAGGACCTTGCCAATGGTAACACCAAATAAAATTATTAAGCCTATTTTGCCCATTATATCCCCAAATCCATTATTGATTGAATTAATAATGGCTTCAATGTCCATTCCTGTCATAAATCCGTAAGCGATGGCTGAAAAAAGAAGCACAAAAAAAGGATGCACTTTAAATTTGATGATGCCTACTATCAATAGGGTAAGGGAAAGTATTAAGGCGATAAGGTAAGTCATGGTGTTTTTGGTTGGTTGTTGGTATTATTCAATTATAGATATACTTACCACTCGGTAAAGTTTCCATCAGGGCCCCGCCATATTGGGTTGGACCAATTATGTCCGATTTTTTGGCCTTCCCTTAATTTCTCTTCATTCAATTCAACACCCAATCCGGGTTTTTGAAATAAGTTAATATACCCATCCTTGATATCAAAAATTTCAGGATTCAGTACATAGTCCAATAGATCAAAGCCCTGATTGTAATGAATTCCTATGCTATTTTCTTGAATAAAGGCATTAGCTGAGACAAAATCGATATGTAATGCGGAAGCTAAAGATATGGGGCCTAAAGGGCAATGTGGAGCCAAGGCCACATCATAGGCTTCTGCCATAGTGGCTATTCTCCTTACCTCGGAAATTCCTCCGGCGTGGCTAAGATCTGGTTGAATAATGTCTACCACACCTTCTTCCAGAATTTTTTTAAAATCCCAACGGGAAAACATACGCTCCCCAGTGGCAATGGGTATACTGGTGTACGGATAAATATGTTTTAAGGCATCATTATTTTCGCTAAGTACCGGTTCTTCAATAAACATGGGTTCATAGGGCGAAAGTTCATCTATGAGTCGCTTAACCATGCCTTTGTGGACGCGCCCATGAAAATCCAGTCCTATGTCCAGATCGGTTCCAAATTCCTCCCTTAACAAACGAATGTTGTTTGCCACTTGTTTTACATCCTTTAAAGTAGATATCCAGTCCATTCCCCCTGTAGCATTCATTTTTACTGCTTTAAAACCTGCCTTTACTTTCTCATGGGCTTGTTCCAATAGCACTTCGGGATGATCGCCGCCTATCCAGCAGTACATTTTCATTTTATGTCGCACAGCACCTCCCAATAAATCGTAAACGGGAACCCCTAGAAACTTACCTTTTATGTCCCAAAGTGCTTGATCTATTCCTGAAAGAGCACTCATCAGGATGGGACCACCCCTGTAAAACCCACCACGATAGAGGACTTGCCATATGTCTTCAATATTTGATGCCGACCTTCCGATGAGGTATTGTTGAAGTTCCATTACGCAGGCGGCTACTGTATCGGCTTTTCCTTCCACCACCGGTTCACCCCAACCAATAATCCCTTCTCTAGTGGTTATCTTAACAAAAAGCCATCTTGGAGGGACTTTAAAAAGTTCAATTTTTTCAATAATAAGTTGTTCCTTCATAATGTTTTTACAATTTCTTTAACCCCTTCTAGGTTGTTCTAAAAATCGTATTTATTTATAGTGGTTGTAGTTAATCCGACACATGATTTTCATAAGTCTATGATATTAAAAGTATTAAGAAATTAAATATAACTAATTGTTATGAATATTTAGAATATCAGAGTTTTTCAACATATCAATCTAAAGTATAACAGTTAGTCCTGTCCTTACCGACTCATCGGCTGCCAATACAATTTTCAGGCTACTAATGGCATCCAATAAATGGGATGAAAGATCTTGATCGTTTACAATAGCATTTAATAAATATTGCTGTTCCAGTAAGCAAAGTCCATCATGATCAGGTTCTTCTTCCGTGGTAATATG
This sequence comes from Arenibacter catalasegens, assembly GCF_002909235.1. GTDB lineage: Bacteria > Bacteroidota > Bacteroidia > Flavobacteriales > Flavobacteriaceae > Arenibacter > Arenibacter catalasegens. The sequence goes on along the minus strand of NZ_PHQQ01000016.1, from coordinate 52,297 downwards.
ATCATCCTTTTTAATAAAATTTCCTACCTTATCCAATTCGCTATAGTGAATTTTTAGGCTTCCAGTTTTTGTATGTCCTTCTATATCCTGTGAATTGTCTTCTGGTTTGTCTGCTATGGATACCGCTCCTTTTGGGCCAATAACATCCTTGATAAAAACGGCTGTTTCACTCATCATAGGTCCCCAGCCGGCCTCGTACCACCCAACAGAACCATCTTTAAAGCGCACCTGTAATTGACCGTAATTATACATCTTGGAATCAATTTCATTGGTTAAATTAGCTCCAATGGCACTGACACTAATGGGTGTAGATTGGGTCATTAAACACATAACATCTACATAATGAACGCCACAATCTACTATGGGCGACATTGAATTCATTAGTTGTTTATGGGTATACCACTTATCACCAGAACTTTGTTGGTTTAAGTTCATGCGCATTACCAACGGTTTACCAAGGGTACGGGCAATTTCAACAAATTTGGTCCAAGAAGGATGTACCCTAAGAATATAGCCTACTACCATTTTCCTGTTTTTTGCCTTGGCCAAAGCCACTAATTCTTCCGCCTCTTTAACGGTAAGGGCAAGGGGTTTCTCAACAAAAACATGGGCTCCTGCAAGTAAACTTTTTCTAACATAGTCGGCATGGGTGTCGGGATAGGTGTTAATAGATACTACATCTGGTTTGGATTCCCTCAAAGCGGTATCAAAATTATCAAAGGTGGGCAAGCCATCCAATTCCTGGGATAATTTCTCCCTACTTTGGGGCGTACGACTTACAAGGCCCACAATATCAAATTCAGGAAGTTTGTGATAGGCTCTTGCATGGGAGATTCCCATATTTCCGCACCCTACTACAAGGGTTTTTAATTTTTTCATATTCCTAATTTATATAGTTTCTTAATTTTTATTCCAAGGCAAAAGCAATAATTTGGTTTCCTTTTTCGGTTCCTAATTTTTCACCACCACATGCAATGGCAATGTACTGCTTGCCGTTTACTTCATACATGGCAGGAGTAGCAAATGCTGCGGCTGGGAGTTTATATTCCCATAGTAACTTACCGCTATTTTTATTAAAAGCTCTAAAATATCCATCTTTCGTGGCCCCAATAAACAATAGTCCGTTTTTAGTCACTACGGCCCCGCCATAATTTTCTGAACCTGTCTGTGGAAATCCTTTTTCTTTTAGTGTCAAAGTTTCTCCAAAAGTAATAGACCAGAGGTAATCGCCAGTATTAAGGTCTATAGCATGTAATGTGCCCCAAGGAGGGGAAATGGCAGGAAGCCCTTTACTGTCCAAGAATTTCTTATATCCTGTATGTTTATATATTGTTTCTATAGGTTTTGCCTCCTTTTTAATCACATTTTGTACTATTTCTTCTCCATACAAGAATTGCAGCAAAGCGTCCATTTCCGCTTTTTTAATCTGTGGAAATCCGGTCATCATTCCTTTTCCCATTTCAATAGTCAAGGCAACGGCGTTTTTTTTATGAGTTGATCTTAGGTTTACGAGGGATGGATATCCACTTGCCACATTACCTTTGCGGTCTTTTTGATGACATACCACGCAATATTTATTATAGGTATATTCTCCTAAAGGTAGGCTTGCATCCAAGGAGTCTTTTTCCATTTGAAGGAACCAGGCCATTTCATTGGAGTTTACGTACAAAATCCCTTCTTCGGGATCGGCGGCAGCACCGCCCCATTCCGCAGCCCCGTCATAACCAGGCAATAGGAGAACTGGATCTAAACCCGGAGGAGCATAGATTCTTTTGTCCGCTTCATTGAATTGGGTCAGTAATTCTTCCCTGTTTTCGGCATACGGACTTAGGTCTTTTTCGGTCAAGAGATTGGACTGTCTTGCAAAAGGTCTGGGTTTTGTTGGAAATGGTTGGGTTTCCCATGTTTCTTCACCATCCAAAGTAGAGGCGGGTACGGAGATCTCTTCAATATCGAACAATGGGGTTCCCGTTGCCCTATCGAAAAGAAACACATAGCCCTGTTTGGTTACTTGGGCCACCGCCAGAATCTTTTTCCCTTCCCTAGAAATTGTTATCAGGTTGGGCGGTGCCGAAGGATCTCTATCCCATAAGTCGTGGTGGGTAAATTGATAATGCCAAAGAAGTTTTCCTGATTGGGCATCCAAAGCCAATAAAGAATTGGCATAAAGGTTACTTCCTTTCCTTTCGCCACCATAAAAATCAGGAGCTGCAGATCCTGTTGGTACATAAAGGATTCCAGTTGCTTCATCCAAGGCCATACCGGCCCAGTTGTTGGCGGCACCTACTATCTCGCTTTTATAGGTATTGGGGTCTTCCCATGTTTCATTACCAGGTTCACCGGGATAAGGTATGGTATGGAAGGCCCATACCAGGGTACCGGTTAATACATTAAATGCCATTATATCTCCTGGAGCTGCTCCTCGACCTTCAGAGAGTCTAATGGGCATAACAATTAAATCCTTGTAAACCGTTCCTGGAGTATTGGATACTACAAATTTATCCTTTGCATTTGATGGCAATCCGGAGTGAAGGTCAATTTTTCCTTGTGTTCCAAATGAATAAATAGGTTTGCCCGTACTGGCATTTAAAGCAAAAAGATGGGCCCCTTGGGTAAACAGAATACGTTCATCTTCATTTTTTTTCCAATACGCTACACCTCGGCTGGTGGAATTCTCCTGGTTTAATGAATCGCCAAATTGCCAGATTTCTATTCCAGTTCGGGCGTCCAGGGCCACTGCCCGTAATGCTGCCGTAACCCCGTATAAAATAGAGTCCACTACAATGGGATTCATTTGCATTTGACCACTGTCAGGGGCCGAATAGGTCCAGGCGACCTTAAGTTGGGTAACATTTTCTGGAGTTATTTGTGAAAGGACGGAATAGTGGTTACGGTCCGACCCACCTAAATAGGATTTCCAAGTGGTATACTTACCGTAATCCGTATTGGTAGTAGTAACATCCTTGCAACCTAATAAACAAATTGCCGCTATAGTTAAGAGTGATAAATGTTTGGCAGTTGGAAGCGACATTTGTGGTGGTTTTATCGCTTAAATTAATTAATTTTTAGAGAACATAGGTCTTATTTTTCAGTTGTTCTAAATACTTTTAATTGTTTATAGATAGGACGGTTCAATTTTGTATTGGTTAAAATATGGAGGTAGGGGGTAAGCTATTTAGGTTTTATAAATAAAATACTTTTTTCTTTTGGTCTGTTTGAGCTATAATTTTTTCATTGTTTTTTTAAGGACAGGAACAATTAGTTTACTAAGATCTACATATCCCTCCTTGCTATAGTGGACATCTTTATCTCCCAAGCCATTTTTATGATGAATTGCAATAGATTTTTTATAAATGTCGTTGATAATAACGCCATTTTTTTTCATTATTGATTTTGCAACGGCATTGTATTTGTCAACATCGGCAGCATTTCTGCCAGCTTCATTAATAGGGACATAGGTAGTTGTTACATAGATTAATTTTGCAGAGGTATTGGACTTAAGGAAACTGACCAATTCTTCCAGATTTTGTCCATAGGTTTGAAGATCATAGGTTATAGTGCCGTTAATTTTATCTCTATTCCCATAGACTTTAGAATCTGGGTGTCGGTAACAAAGATCCCATAACCCCCAATTAAATTGAATAATATCCCAATCCTCCTGACCTACCCAAGTCTCAATTTTTTCCAATCCCGTTCCAGTATGTTGTGCATTTCCAGGATTGTGCAATACTATTGCCTTTGAGGCCAGGGCTTCTTTAACTTTAGGAAAATATCCTAAAGAAATGGAGTCTCCTATGATCAGTATTTTAGGCTCTTTTGGCTTGTAGCCTAGACAAAGAAAAATACTTAAGGCAATTAGAAGGAGAACCTTGTTTTTCATTGGAATGATTTTTCGAAAGGGAAAATTACTTAAAAAAATTTAGAAGGGGCATGGTGGCATTACTATAATGCCGTAACTTTATGGTTAGAGCCAATAAATAGGCAGCTTGTATTTTTAGGTGGGGATAGAACAATTTGCCCATGTTTATAATTCTTTATGAAGGTCTAAAGAAAATCACTACATTGTTCTTGCCAAATAACCAACCAATTATAAGATGACTAACGAATCTACCAACCTTACCAAGAGGTTATTTTCCCTAGACGTATTTCGCGGATTAACTATGTTTTTACTCATTGCAGAGGCTGCAGGCTTTCACGGAAGTTTTGGGGATTATACTGAAAATAATGCCTTTTTGCATCCTGTGGCAGAGCAGTTACATCACCATCCTTGGAACGGATTGCGGTTTTGGGACCTTATTCAGCCCTTTTTTATGTTTATAGTAGGGGTGGCGATGCCATTTTCATTGAGAAAGCGTTTGGCTACTGGAAGCAGAAAGGCCGCCACTAAACATATTTTGAGAAGATGTTTATTGCTATTTAGTTTTGGAGTATTGTTGCACTGCGTATATAGCCATGCATTGGTGTGGGAGTTATGGAACGTTTTGGTCCAATTGGCTTTTACCATCCTTATAGCCTATGCGATTATGAATCTTCCGCATCGTACCCAGATTATAATTTGTCTTGGAATATTAATTCTTACCGAAATTCTTTATCGAGTTTATAACCCACAAGATCCTTATAATCAAGGACAAAGTTTTGGATCTTGGATAGATATGTTGGTTATGGGAAAAATTAACGATGGAGGCTGGGTTTTCATAAATTTCCTACCCACCGCGGTCCATACGATAATGGGTGTGATTTGTGGCCAATTGTTGCTTTCCAATAAATCGGCCAAGGAAAAGTTAAGTCCCATATTAATGTGGGGAGCAGCTTTACTTGTGATGGGTTATGGGATGGATCTTCTAGGGATAACACCAATAATTAAAAGGATTGCAACTTCCTCATTTACTTTAGCATCAGGCGGATGGGCACTGCTGGCCTTGGCATTATTCTATTGGTGGATAGACATTAAAGATCATAAAAGTAATTGGTTGAAGATTTTTTCTGTAGTTGGGACAAATTCAATATTTATTTATTTGTTTGCTGAAACAGTGGGGTCACAGTGGTTTAGAGGTTTTGGGTTGATTTTTACAGAAGGAATATTGGCTCCTTTAGGGATGCAGGAAGGATTAATATTGGTGATAAATTCCTTTTTTGTCCTTTTTATGTTTTGGTATATAACCTACTTTTTGGATCAAAGGAAGGTATATTTTAAGATTTAGGGACCAAGGATTATTAAGCTTGCCGATAGTGGATTATTTTAGGATATCCGTATACTTGCTATTATCGTTTAACAAAACAGTGGCTGTCATTATGGCTTCGTCATTTTGTAGATGATAGTCATAAAGTCCATCCCTATAGAAATAACGCTTAAGAATCTCATCCTCTAAATTCTTTTGTATTTCCGCTTTATATTTATCCAAGGCCAAAATCTTGCTTTTGTCCATTTCTAACAATAGCGATTTATACTTCTCGGTAACCGAATTATTATATAGGGAGCTGTCCTCACCTGCCATCGCTTCCTTTAGCGCTTTTTCGGCTTTGGTTTCAAAGTCAAAACTACTTTTTGAAACATAATTCTTAAATGATGAAAAATCATCATCATTAAAGTTGAAATCCAAAACCTTTTCCAACGTGTTATTATAATAATAATCGGTGGCGTAATCAAAAATTACGTTGCCAGATAACAGGGCTTGGGTTAGGGTATTTGTTTTGGCTGCAGCGATTTCTATATCGGGTAAAACCCCACCCCCATCTTGTACTTTACGGCCATTTTTGGTTTTGAAATCCCTGAATTGGGTATTTTTAACTGCGTTTCCATTCTCATCCCTATTCCAATAGTCTAAAGATTGAATACACCTACCGGATGCCGTATAATATCTGGAGATGGTTACTTTTAATTGGGTACCATAAGTAAGTTTTAAAGGACGTTGTACCAATCCCTTGCCAAAGCTTCTTGCACCTACTATAACGGCACGGTCCAAATCCTGAAGACTGCCCGAGACAATTTCGCTGGCCGAGGCACTTCTGCCATTTACAAGGACTGCCAGTGGTATTTCAGTATCCACAGCTTGATTTGTAGTTTTATATTCCCTATTGAATTTCTTTACTTTGGACTTGGTAGTAACCACAAGTTCTCCTTTTGGGATAAAAAGATTGGTTACATTTATGGCTTCGCTCAATAGGCCTCCCGGATTATCCCTCAGGTCCAGAATAATTTTTTTGGCGCCATCATTTTTTAGATCTAGGAGTGCTTTTTTTGTTTGTTCCGTAGCTTTCTTATTAAATTTTAAAAGAACAATATAACCCGTATCCTCGCTGATCATCTTATAATATGGAACAGCGTCTACTTCTATGGATTCTCTATTCACTGTGGTAGATTTGGTTTCTCCCTGTCTAACATAGGTAATAGCTACACTTGTGTTGTTGGCACCCTTTAAAAGTTCGTCTGCATCATCCTTAACGTCAGATATGGCAATATCCCCGATCTTAATAATTTCGTCCCCTGCTTTAAGTCCGGCCTTATCTGCCGGGTAGCCTTTATAAGGCTCAACAATAACAATTTTATCTTTATAACTTCGAACAATAGATCCAATTCCTGAATATTCTCCGGCATTGTTTATTTTAAAGGATTCTACATCTTGTTCGTTAAGGAATTTAGTATAGGGATCAAGCTCTTCCAGCATGTTTTTAATGGCCGTATCCATTAGTTCTGCAGGATTGGTTTCATCCACATAGTTCATGTTCAATTCCTTGAACAGGGTAGTAAAAATTTCTATCTGTTTGGCAATTTCAAAAAAATCGCCCTTAAAGCTACTTCCGGCAATCAATAAGGCAACGGCGATAATGGGAATTAACACCCTCTTTTTAAAAATCTCTTTCATTAGTTCATAATTTATTTACTACCCTTGGCAATTTCATCAACAAATTTTCGCATCAGAGGAATAATAGTGTTTGTTATTTTAGATTGCGAAGGGATCTCCTTACCAAGGTATAAAAACATAAACGCAAAGTTGCTCTCTATGTTGTTAAAAATAAGATGCTTGTTCAGCCGATAGCTTTCGCGCATCAATCGTTTAATACGATTTCTTTTTACGGCACTTTTGAAATTTCTTTTGGAAACGGTTACCCCTACCTTGCATTTGGCATCGTCTTCATAACTGGTTTTTAGGTAAACAAGTTTTATGGGATAATTGGTAACACCAACCCCTTCGGCAAACAACTTCTCAATAAGTTTTTTGCTTTTTAGCTTTTCTTTTTTTGGGAAGCTAAAATTTGGATTGTCGCTGTTGGTCATAATAATATTGTCCCCTTGTGGGGGCAACCTAGAGTGATTGTTTATTGGATAAAGATACTATTTAGGGTTCAGAAGGAATAATTTTGTTTTTTCGCAAGATTCTAATTCTAAACACGCTTGGGGTCTCCTTAAGGGGACAACCCATTCCTATTATATAAATAACTAGGACCCAATGGGTGATCAACACTTTTTTAAGGACTAAGGGGCCTCTTGCCAAACATTGTTTTCCGGATCTACATCGGCCATTAATTGGGATGGGTCCAAAACAATTGCTTTAATGGCACTTAGCGGTTTGTCCAAGACAAAGTCATAGCTGGTATTCGCCCAAGGCCAATCTGGCAATACAGTTCTTTTTAAATTGGAATAAGGGTTCTCTTTTTCACCATACATCATACGCAAGGGCGCATAATACGTTTCTTGAGTACCATCATTAAAAAGCACCAATATATCTATAGGCATCGGCATAAGACCAATACGTTCCATGTTTACTTTTGTTTTTTGCCCTTCTGCCTCCACGGTCTTAATGCCGTAGTCTATGGTGTTGGTTGTTTGGGTCCAATCGGTAAGGTACCAGTCCAATTCCATACCGGATACTTTTTCAGCGGTTCTTTTTATGTCGTTTGGCGTAGGGTGTTTAAATTTAAAGTCTTGGTAATATTTTCTTAGGGTCTCCATAAGCTTATCCTGGCCTATGATATAGCCCAATTGTGATAAGAAGATAGCCCCTTTGCTATAGGCTGCGACACCATAGGCAAAATTTAGCTCATATCTATCTGCATGGGTAGTTTGGGGTTGTTCTTTACCGGAAGCCACCAAATTGTAGTATCCTTGATAGGAACTTTCAAAGGGGTTATCCTTTTTTTGGTCCATGATTTGGTCCATACCTAAGGTGGAGATAAAGGTGGTAAAACCTTCATCCATCCATTCATGTTTGGATTCGTTGCTTGCCAGTACATGCTGAAACCAGGAATGGGCCATTTCGTGAACCATAACGCCTACTAGGCTTCCAAAGTTTCTGCCTCCAGTAATCAGGGTACTCATGGCATATTCCATGCCTCCATCACCACCTTGTATTATCGAGTATTGTTCATATGGATAATCGCCAATATTTTTATTAAAAAATTTCATAGCCTCAGCCGTTTTAGGCTGAAGTTTTTTCCAATTTTCTAAGATTTCCTTATCATTCTTATAGAAAAAATGAAGCATTGGGCCATTTTCCACCTGCAAGGTGTCGTGAAGGTAGTCAGGGTCTGCGGCCCACATAAAATCGTGGACCATTGGAGCTTTAAAGTGCCATGTAAGTGTTTTTCCTTTGGTCTTTTTTACTTTTGACCCAGGAGATTCATACCCATGGCCTATTTCTTGGGCATTTTGTAAATATCCTGTTCCACCAACTACATATTTTTTGTCCAAGGTTAGCTTTACATCAAAATTGCCCCAAACCCCATGAAATTCACGCGCTATATAGGGATCGGCATGCCAGCCTTCAAAGTCGTACTCAGCCATTTTTGGGTACCACTGGCTCATGGATAGGGCCACACCTTCACTGCTGTTTCTACCGGCTCGTCTTATTTGCAGTGGTATTTGTCCATTAAAGGTCATTTCAAAGGTAGTTTTTCCGCCTGCAGGAATAGGTTTATTTAATTCAACAACCAAAACAGTACCCTCTTCCAAATAGGAAACCGCTTGGTTGTCCTGAGTAAGGGAAGAAACCCTTAGAAAACCTATTTCTTCTTGGGTAAGGCTTGCTATTCTGCTTTTGCCTTCCTCCATCATTCTACCGTCAGGATCGGAAATACTTTGTAAACGCATGTCCATTTCACTGCCAGGTTGAAAGGCATTGAAAAAAAGATGATAATAGACCCGGCTTAGTTCATCTGGTGAGTTATTGGTATAGATCAATTTTTGGGTCCCCTTGTAATGATAATTTTTAACGTCCACCTCTACTTCCATGGCATAATCTACATGTTGCTGCCAATAAGTGGTATTGTTTTGTGCTTCTAATGTAGCTGTTAAGCTTAGAATCGCAACGACTAAACCTATAAAAAGTCCTCTATTATATTTCATATGTTTAAACCTATTTAATAATAAAATGGAGAACGTGGATAAGGGCTGCGTTCCCCAATTTAAAAATTTAAATCATTCTCTTTAGATGACCAAAACAATCCTACTTCAGAGTACTTAATGACTGTTATAGCCTTGCCTTTTGCGTTAAAGTTTTAATTTACCTTTAGATACTGCATCTGCCATTATTAGGGCATTATATGCATTGACCATTTTTCCCGATTTGGAGATTTTTTGAAAATCCATTGCTTTGGATGCATCACCCGCAACCACTACTTTGGATTTGGTAGTAAGTCCGGAGTTCATCAATATGGCCTTTACTTGGGAAGCAGTTAATGTAGGGTAATAAGATCTTACCAGAGCGGCTACTCCTGCAACAGCTGGGGCGGCCATGGATGTACCACCCTGAAAATCGTATTCATTGTTCGGCATGGTAGAATAGATGGCATCACCAGGGGCAAAAATATCTACATTTATAATTCCATAATTAGAAAAGGAGGCTACCATTTCGGAACCATATTCGCTTGATAGAGCACCTACGGTTATAACATTATCCGCCATTTCAGGACCGTTATTAATTTGATCATTGGGAAAATTTGGATTGTTTGGGTCATCAAGGTCTTCGCCCGAATTTCCAGCGGCATGCACAAAGATAACATCGTGGTCCGCTGCATATTTAATGGCATCATATACCCATTGGGCATTTGGAGAGAAGGCTTTTCCAAAACTTCCGTTAATAATTTTGGCCCCGTTATCCACTGCATAGCGGATTCCCAAGGCAATATCTTTGTCATACTCATCCCCATTTGGAACTGCTCTAATACTCATAATCTCCACATTATTTGCAACCCCATTGGCACCAAGACCATTGTTCCGTTTTGCTGCAATTATACCGGCTACGTGAGTTCCATGACTTTCGTCCTCTACCCTATTTTTAGGATTTCCATTACCGTAATCCTTATCATTGATATCATAAGGATTATCGCCCACCATTTTCCGTCCATCAAAATCTACATTTAGATTATAGTTAAGTTGATCTGAAAAATGTTTAATTCCATCCTTAAGTTCTGAAAGCACCTCTGGAATAGTATCCTTGATACTTAACATTTGCATCAAGATACTGACATTTCTTTGCATGGTCTCGTCTTCCGTCTTTATTTCGGTCAAGTCTTTTTTAGAATAGTTTTCCTTCCCTAAAAGTGTTTTTACTTCTTTATCCGCATTTTGGACTGCCTGAAGTATTTGTTCGTATTGTTCCTTATTTTGAATTGCTTTTTGATAATCCTTGTCCAGGTTACTTTTGGCCTTGGCCTGTAAGGATGCGTCTCCTATTTTCTTACCAATAATACGGGCCATTTCCAATTGTTCGTTGTAGGATTCCCCTAAAAAGTTGTAGCCATGTATATCATCTATATAACCATTATTGTCATCATCCTTATTGTTCCCGGCAATTTCTCCTTTGTTAACCCAAAGGACATCTACCAAGTCCTCATGGGTTAGGTCCATTCCCGAATCCAACACCGCTACGATTACCTTTTCCCCTTTTTTATTCCCAATGATCTCTGCATAGGCCTTATCTACGCTCATACCTGGAATAGTGTCCGTAATTAAATCTGTATGACCCCAATTCTTTTTTTGCGTTTCGGTTAATTCCGAAATTTTAAGTGGAAGTGTATCAATATTATCAATTGGTGTGGAAACTAGGGCGGTACCACCACAGCCATAAAGTAAAATAGAGACCGATACGGCCAAAAAAGTTCTGTTTAATGTTAGTGTCATTTATTTACAGTGTTAAATTAGAATGTCTTATTCAATATGTTTTTGGGATATTTAGCCTTACTGCTTACTATAAAGCAATGGTTTACCTTGAAAAGGAGTCTACAATTGATCATATTATTCAAAAAGCTGGGCAAAGGTATGTATTTCTTTTAAACGTATACCTTTTTCGGTTGTTTGTAGGGAACAGATCTGGTTATGGGCATCATGTTCCAAAAACAGGTAATGATTGTTTTTCTCGGCCATTTCCAAAAACAATGCTTTTTCTGTAAGAGTTAATAGGGGCCGTGTATCATAACCCATAACATAGGGTAGTGGAATATGACCTGCGGTAGGAAGCAGATCCGCAGCAAAGACCAAAGTCTTTTCCTTATATTGAATGTGGGGGATCATTTGTTTCTCTGTATGTCCGTCCACAAATAAGATTCCAAAATCCAATTCTGTTTGGTCCTTAAAAGTGTTGTTGTCGCGGGCAACAAATCGCAGCTGGCCACTTTCTTGCATGGGCAGTAGATTTTCCTTTAGAAAGGAAGCCTTTTCCCGTTCATTAGGTTCCGTGGCCCATTTCCAATGTGCCTCATTGGTCCAGAAGACAGCATTTTTGAAGGCGGGTTCATAACCAGTTTTATCTTTGTTCCATTGTATGCTTCCTCCACAATGATCAAAATGCAGGTGTGTCAGGAATACATCAGTGATATCATCTCTATGAAAGCCGTATTGGTTTAGGGATTTATCCAAGGAATGGTCTCCCCATCTGTAATAGTATCCAAAGAATTTGTCGGACTGTTTATTGCCCATCCCGGTATCTATTAAAGTAAGTCGATTGCCATTCTCAATTAATAGACATCTGGCTGCCATATCTATCAAATTGTTGGAATCCGCAGGATTGGTTCTATTCCATAACGATTTTGGCACCACGCCAAACATAGCACCTCCGTCCAACTTAAAATTTCCTGATTCTATAGGGTATAACTTCATAAATAACCTAGCCTAAAGTAGCTGCAAATTAAGGAAAGCACTAGGGATATTTCTTGAAACTCTTGTTTATTAGAGGTTTTTTAACATTTAATCAATATTTATTTCTTCCCAACCGGACTATTGGAGGAAAATTACAGTTTCTTTTGGCTTTATAATCTCCTTGTAATGAAATGGACGTTTAAGACCATTTTCATCTTGAATTATTATAGGTAGGATATCTTTGTTTTTGGAACTTTTTTTAACCCAATTGCGAGTGGTAATTTCCTTCTCTATCCGTTCTGACTTTTCCTCAAAATCATTTGTGGCAATTTTATATGACCAAGGTACCATATCAGTTTTATTGGCAAACATTGAAGAGGCATCCATGTGATCCAGCAGATTTAGCCCAGCCCCATTTTCAACTGGGGATACAAGGACTATTCTGTTCGGGATATAAAATGAGTTGTAGGCCAATTGTGCGGATAGGAGATTAATTTCACTATTGCCGGTCAGTGCAATGAAGGTGTTTTTGGTAAGGGCATTGGCCGCTTCGAACGCATCTTCCTTAAGTCCGTTGCCATAGATTGCTTTCACACCCTGTGCATTGGCTTCATGCACCAAATCCTTATTGGAATCTATTAGGATCACTTCGTTCTTTTCGGCAAGTTGTCTAGAGATGTAAAGTCCCAAGGGGTTGGCCCCAAGAATCAGGTATCCATTTCGGGCATCCTGCTTTACAAGTTCTCCCCGTTTTTTTAGCCAATTGGTTGTCCAAGAAAGTAATATGGGTACTGTAAGTGTGGTGGATATGGCCATAAATACTAATATTGAAAAAATTTCTTGGGAAATAATGTTCATCTGAAGGCCTATTCCTGCAATTATTATCTCTACAGCTCCCCTCCCGTTCATGCCTGTTCCAATCGTGAATCCTTCGCGCCAGCCGTAACCACTTGGCAGGTAAAAAAGGGTAGTTCCTAAAATTTTACCAACGACAGCTCCTGTAATAATCCAAATTAACAAGGCCAGATCTGTCTGAAATACTTCTAGGGTGACATGAAAGCCTGCGGTAACAAAAAACAAGGGTGCCAGAAATCCTATGGAGATATCATGGAAGACACCGGTAACCTCCTTAAGGACGGTTCTAGAAAATACACCATCCCTTATAAACAGTCCGGCCATAAAGGCCCCTAATATACCGTGAAGTCCGGCAAGTTCGGCCAATTCGGAAAACCCCAACACAATAATGACGATAATGCTAAAAAGCAATGTCCGGCCAGTTAGTTTAGTCTTTATAAGTAACTTACCCAATAGTGGAAATATATAAATGCCAATCAATCCTGCGAAAGAGAAAAATAGAATGGCCTTGCCCGCCACCCAACCAAGACCTACGGTATCAATGCTGCCAGCCTCGACAAAACCAATAATTCCTGCAAAAATGATTAGCGCCAAAGTATCCGAGATTAGGGCACCGGCCATAAGTACATAGGCTATTCTCGTGTCCAAAAGCTTTAAGTCTACCAAAATTCGACTTTTAGTGGCTAAGGAGGTTACACCAACGGCAATACCTACGAACAGACCGGCAATCTGTGTACCGTCAAAATATAGGATGGTATAATAGCCCATAGCAAAAGGAACAACGAATCCGCCAATAGCTGCAAGAAGACCCGCCCATGATGCTTTTCCGAGATCTTTAAAGTTGATTTCCATCCCAATATAGGCCATGAGGAAGAGGATGCCCAGTTCCGCCAAAATATTCAGGGCATTGGAAGTTTCTAGAACACCCAACAAGGCAGGACCCAACAAGATTCCAATTAGAAGTTCGCCTAAAATGGAAGGGAAACCTATGCGTTTGGCAAATATTCCCCCAAGCCAAGCGGCTGACAATACCATTAGCAGATTTACTATATTTAGTTCTACCATAAGATCAATTTGGTTGTTGGGCAATCAGATGAAAAAATAGCTAAATATTTCTTATGCGGCAAGCAAGTGCTACATAATTCTTTACAGGTTCATAAATGGGCTGTTTGTCTATATTTTTTTGGAATGAAAACATTCTGGGGAACCGGATGAAATGTGCAAATTTAAAGCCGCTTCCAAGGTTTTTTTTATCATAGATGGATTTTTTCTATATTAAAACCTATATTGCTTCAAATTTTTTTATGGTAGAACTTGCTGGAATAATCGTTCTTGGTATCATTGCACAATGGGTTGCATGGCGGTTTAAATTACCGGCCATTTTACCGCTTATCCTTATAGGTCTATTGGTAGGACCTATATCTACTTTGTTTACAGAGGACGGCACCAAATTGATCAGACCAATCTGGAATAAGACAGAGGGTTTGTTTTTAGGGGAGAGCCTATATCATTTTGTATCTCTGGCTATTGGGGTTATCCTATTTGAGGGTGGACTTACCCTGAAGCGTTCCGAGGTAGCAAGAGTGGGCCCTGTAATTACCAAGTTGATTACCGTGGGCAGTGCGGTTACCTTTTTTTTAGCAGGTACGGCCGCTCATTTTATTTTCGATCTACCTTGGCAAATTTCATTTTTGTTTTCTGCACTTATAATTGTTACCGGACCAACGGTTATTACACCAATTCTTAGGAATATTCCATTAAAAAAAGATTTATCGGCGGTATTGAAATGGGAGGGCATATTGATCGATCCTATTGGTGCACTTGTGGCGGTATTGGTCTTTGAGTTCATTAGTATAGGGGAAGGGCAAGGCTATACCCAAACAGGACTTCTTGAGTTTGTAAAGGTGCTGTTATTAGGTTTCACCTTTGGTTTTACCTTTGCACATGCCTTGACCCTGGCTATAAAAAAGAATTATGTGCCTCATTATTTGTTAAATGTGGTTTCCTTGTCTGTAGTACTTTCTGTTTTTGTCATCTCCGAACTTTTTGCACATGAATCCGGGCTGTTGGCTGTGGTGGTCATGGGCATGGTTATGGGAAATACCCAGTTGCCAAATATTAAGGAACTGCTCTACTTTAAGGAGTCGCTCAGTATACTTTTAATTTCTATGCTTTTCATACTTCTTTCGGCAAGTATGAATTTACCGGAACTGGAATTATTGTATAGTCCCAAAACGCTAGTGCTTTTTGCTATAGTGGTTTTTGTGGTAAGACCGTTGGGGGTATTTTTGAGCACGATAGGCTCCAAACTTAACTTTAAGGAGAAGTTGTTTATTAGTTGGGTTGGACCTAGGGGTATTGTTGCTGCAGGTATTGCCTCCCTTTTCGGTTCTAAATTGATTTTAAGGGGTGAACCGGGAGCGGAATATATTACACCCTTGGTCTTTATGATTGTTTTGGGAACAGTTCTGCTCAATGCATCTACTGCGCGGATTATGGCAAAATTACTGGGGGTGTTTTTGGAAAAGTCCGAAGGTATCCTCATCGTTGGAGCTTCTAAGGTACCTAGATTAATAGCCAGCTATCTTAAAAAGAATAACAGACACGTTGTGCTGATAGATAACAACTCAAATAATATTGACAAAGCCAAAAACCTAGGCCTGGAAAGCTTTGTCGCTAACATTTATTCCGACAATTTAACGGACAATATAGAACTAAATGATGTAGGTTATCTTATGGCCTTGACGGGCAACTCTGACATTAACGAATATGCGATTGATACGTTCAAGAAAGAATTTGGGGAACACGGATCATTTAGACTTGTTAATACTGATGAGATGAACGATCCTGACAATAATCCTCATGAAGGTCTTTTTTCGCATACCGATGATTTTATTACATTGACCGAAGCCGCTAGAAGTAATCCTGTGATTCATGAAATAGAATTAAAGGGCAAGGAACATTATGAAGGCCTCATTGAAATTACGAAAGCAGATAAAGGTATTATTCCCCTTTTTGTTAAGAGCTTGGATGGGGACCTCAAAATTATTTCATCCTTTAGCAAGAATTTTGAAGATATTCAGGAAGGATCTAAGTTAGTCTATCTTGGTAAGTTGTTAGACGCTGATAACAAGGAAAAAAAACCTAAAAAATAAATTCTCAAGCCAATATTTAAGAGAGCATTTCTAATATTTACTTACATGGGTCGTCTAAAAATTGTAATAATAGGCACGGTACTTTAAGTTAAATTAAAATCCAACTGCATTGAATCCACTGATAGTTTTAGCCATAATTTCAATCTATTTTGTTCTATTGATGACCATTTCGTATTTCACCTCAAGAAATAGAAGTGATGAGTCTTATTTTACTGGGGACAGACAATCGCCTTGGTTTTTGGTGGCTTTTGGAATGGTGGGAGCTGGTCTTTCAGGAGTTACCTTTGTTTCCCTGCCCGGGATGGTAGGCAACAACAATTTTTATTTCTACCAGTTTATTTTAGGCAATGTAGTGGGCTATTTGTTTATTACTTTTGTTTTGATTCCGTTGTATTACAGATTAAGGCTGGTTTCCATTTATGGATATTTGGATCAGCGATATGGGGTTAAAACGTATAAGACCGGGTCTTTGTTCTTTCTGGTGTCCCAATCCTTTGGTGCTGCGTTAAGGTTACTTCTAGCTTCAAAAATACTTCAGTTCGCACTTTTCGACAAGCTAAATATCCCATTTCCCATAACAGTAATTATTATCTTGCTCTTAGTTTGGTTATATACCAACAAGTCTGGAATTAAGACCATAGTTTGGACCGATACTTTGCAGACGACCTTTCTGGTTTTAGGCGCTATAATTACGATTTATACGATTACAACCTCCTTAAATTTGTCTTTTTCCGAGGCTGTACAGCAGGTTACCGAGCATAAGTATTTTGAGGTGTTCAATTGGGATAGCAAATCGAGCAATAATTTTTTCAAACAGTTTATAGCGGGTATTCTTGTGGCTATAGCCATGATCGGGTTAGATCAGAATATGATGCAAAAAACATTGACCTGTAAAAATCAATGGGATGCGCAAAAAAATACTTTGACTTATAGTTTAATTTTAGCCTTGACCCAATTCTTGTTTTTAGGATTGGGAATTCTACTGTATAGCTATGCGGAAAAAAATGGGATTACTTTGGCCGTTGGTGAAAACGGTGCCCTTTTGGATACGGATAACCTTTTTCCCGATTTGGCGTTAAACCACCTTGGTGTCTTTGCTGGGATCAGTTTCTTGTTGGGTATCGTAGCAGCGTCTTTTTCAAGTGTTGATTCCTCCCTAACGGCCCTGACTACCTCTTTTACCTACGATTTTCTCGATATTTCACATAAATCCAGTGCTGATAAAAAAAGGCTTAAAAACTGGGTGCTACTCGGTTTTTCTGGAGTATTATTTTTAATAATTATGTTGTTTTCCAACAGTAGGGGAGATGTGGTATCGCTTATTTTTAAAGTAGCTGGGTATACCTATGGGCCTCTTTTGGGACTTTATATGTTGGGAATGTTCACCAAGATTCAGGTTAAGGATAAATGGGTGCCCATTGTCTGTCTAATGGCACCGGTACTTACCTATTTATTGAGTGTCTACTTTGCCAAAACCTTTAATTTCGATTTCGGTTTTATCAATATAGCGGTCAATGCCGGACTTACCATAATAGGATTATTATTGGTAAAACGCAAGGGGGAAAACACTTCACTTTAATAGTTAGATTGTCATGGAACGTTCCAACTAAAATCTTTTAGGAATGGTTCATTAAGAGATGCTAATACACCATTTTAGGCAATGTTAAGGCCCTTTTAAATGAATAAAGCTTAATCGTTCAGTTTAAGCACCGCCATAAAGGCCTGTTGGGGTATTTCTACATTTCCAACCTGACGCATACGTTTCTTACCCTTCTTTTGCTTTTCCAACAATTTTCTTTTTCTTGAGATATCACCACCATAACATTTGGCCGTTACATCCTTTCTCAAGGCCTTAATGGTTTCCCTAGAGATTATTTTGGCGCCAATTGCGGCTTGTATCGGAATGTCAAATTGTTGCCTTGGAATAAGCTCCTTAAGCTTTTCGCACATTTTTTTACCGATATTGGCAGCGTTGTCTGCATGAATCAGCGCGGACAAAGCATCCACAGGTTGAGCGTTTAGTAATATGTCTACCCTCACCAATTTGGAGGTTCGTAAACCTATAGGGGTATAATCAAATGAGGCATAGCCTTTGGATACTGTTTTTAACCTATCGTAAAAGTCGAATACAATCTCTGCCAATGGCATATCAAAATTCAATTCCACTCTTTCTGTGGTTAAATAAGTTTGATTCGTGATCAGCCCTCTTTTATCTATACATAAAGACATAACGTTGCCCACAAAATCGGCTTTTGTAATAATTGTGGCTTTAATATAAGGTTCCTCTACATGATCCAAAGTAGAGGGATCGGGTAAATCTGTAGGGTTATTAACTATAATGGGCACTTCTGGATTCTTACGTGTAAAGGCATGGTAGCTTACGTTAGGTACCGTTGTGATTACCGTCATATCAAACTCTCGCTCCAAACGTTCTTGGATGATTTCCATGTGCAGCATCCCCAAGAAACCGCAACGAAATCCAAATCCAAGCGCAGCACTGCTTTCTGGAGTAAAGACCAAAGAAGCATCGTTTAGCTGTAATTTTTCCATAGAAGAACGGAGTTCTTCGAAGTCTTCCGTATCTACAGGGTATATACCTGCAAATACCATGGGCTTGACATCTTCAAAACCACCAATAGGGTTTTTAGTAGGGCTCGCGGCATCCGTTATGGTATCGCCCACTTTTACTTCACGCGCATCCTTGATCCCGGTAATAAGATAGCCCACGTCTCCGGCTTTTATACTTTGTTTGGGGTGTTGCACCAATTTTAAGGTACCTACCTCATCAGCAAAATAATTTTTGTCCGTGGCGACGAATTTTATTTTTTGACCTTTTTTTATTTCACCATTAATTACCCTAAAATAGGTTTCTACCCCTCTGAAAGGATTGTAAACAGAATCGAATACAAGTGCCTGTAGGGATTCATCTAGATTGCCCTTGGGCGCCGGGATACGTTCTATAATGGCGGTTAAAATTTCTTGAATGCCCAAGCCAGTTTTGGCACTTGCAGGGATAACGTCCTCACGCTTGCAGCCTAATAAATCAACTATATCATCGGTAACCTCTTCCGGATTGGCACTTGGTAGGTCTACTTTATTTAAAACGGGAATGATCTCCAAATCATTTTCCAAAGCCAAATAAAGATTGGAAATGGTCTGCGCCTGAATGCTCTGTGCCGCATCTACAATCAATAAAGCGCCCTCACAGGCCGCTATGGACCGTGATACTTCATAGGAGAAATCTACGTGTCCTGGAGTATCGATAAGATTAAGAACATATTTTTCGCCCTCATGTTCGTAATCCATTTGAATAGCATGGCTCTTAATGGTAATTCCACGCTCCCGCTCAAGATCCATACTATCCAGTAGCTGGTCTTGTTTTTCCCGATCGGTCACCGAACCTGTAAATTCCAACAGCCTATCGGCCAAAGTACTTTTACCGTGATCGATATGCGCTATAATGCAGAAATTTCGTATGTTTTTCATTTATGATCAATTTACCTGATCTAAATCTACCCTTGGCAAAAATTGAAGAAGCGAAAGGCAATTCAGTTTCTCATTTTCCATGATTTGCGCTCCAAGGAGTCACATGCAAACCAAAGCAACCGCAAAGATAGGCTTTATCCATGATTTTTAAAGTAAAAATCTTGGGGGTAGCTTACATGCTGCGGCTGGGATTTAATTTTGGTAGATTAATAAAGGGTTTTTCTCTGGGCAAATTACCAGTTTGTAGATTTTTACTACAAATTTTAGCGAAAGCATTGTGGGTTGTTAAGAAAAAGTTAACTTTAAATTTTTTATAACTTAGAGGCCGCTGTTTGTGACAATGTTAAAGGTTTTTGCCCCATTTCTTCTCCTATTTTGTATTCCTTTGATAGGTCAAGAATACAAGGTTTCAGGGCATATTATGCAAACAGACGGTGCTGAGGTAGCCTTCGCAAATATACTGCTTTATAAAGTACCCGACACCAGTTTTGTCAAAGGTGCAGCTTCTGATGAAAATGGTTTATTTTCTTTTGATAATGTACTCCACAACCAATACTATATTCGAGCTAGTTATATAGGGAATTATTCTGACTATAAATTCGCGGATGTAAATTCCGATTTGGATGTGGGTTCCCTTTTTATAGATGTCCTTGGACAGGAATTAAATGAGGTCATAGTAGTCTCTAAAAAGCCTACACTTGAACAAAAGGTGGATCGTTTGGTATTTAATATTGAAAACACGGCGCTTTCAGATTCGGACATATGGAATGTTCTTAAGAGTACGCCTACGGTATTTGCCATGAACGATGTGATAACGGTTAAAGGGGAAAGAGGGGTTCAAATAATGATCAACGACAAGAAAGTGAACCTGCCAGCGGAGGATGTACTAAATCTTCTAAGTGGTACTTCCGCTAAAGGGGTACAGTCGATTGAGGTGATAACAACACCGCCGGCAAAATATGATGCCGAGGGGGGGACCTTGATTAACATTAAAATGAAAAAGAATTTAATTGCCGGGTATAATGGTGCCGTTTATAATAGATATAGTCAAGGTATATTTCCCAGGCAAATGTTCGGTACCAGTCACTATTTCAAGGGTAAGCAATTGGAGGCGTCTTTTAATTATAGTTTTACCCAGAACAAGATCTTAACGAATTATACGGATATCACTAATTTTATAGAGGACGAACAAATAACGGAGACCTGGACCTCTGATCTGGAGGTTATCTATAGAAGCAAGAAACACAATACGAGTGCTTTTTTAGATTATACCATAAACGACAAGAATGCGCTAAGTTTTTCTTCCATTGCCACCATTACACCATCTTATTTGACCAAGGATTTTTCCGATACAGAAATACAGGATGCCAATAATGGCAATACCTCTGGTTTTATTACTTTGAACAATGCCAAGTTTGAATCGATCAACGCGGCCTTTTATTTGGATTATGTACACCAGTTCAATGATTTAGGGTCAAAGTTGGGGGTTAATTCACATTTTACCTACTATGATTATGATAAAAACCAGGCTTTGGAAACCGACTTTTACGATGATAGTGGGGCTACAGTTGGGGAGAACGATTTTAACACCTTTAATAAGCAGCATACCAAGTTATTTAGTGTTCAAGCCGATTATTCAACACCTATGGGAGAAGATGCCAATTTTGAATCGGGTATAAAATATGCACTTATAGATTCCGAAAGTTATATTGCCCAGGAGGGTTTTGATCGAGATCAGGAAGGAATAGCGCCTACTGAAGATGGTACATTTTTTTACGATGAGGAAATTTTTTCAAGTTATGCAAGCTTTGATGCCAAATGGAATAACTGGACGATGAAATCTGGGCTAAGGTCCGAGTATACAGAAACTAAAGGGGACTTTAGTAATAGTGAAAACAAAATTAAAAATCATTATTTGGAATTGTTTCCAACCATATTTTTTCAATTTAACCCGAACAGAAAACATAGATTCGGGGCAAGCTACAAAAGAAGTATCATTAGGCCCAGTTACAATAAAATTAATCCTTTTCAGGTTTTTCAAAGTAATAATTCCGTGGTGGAAGGCAATGTAAATCTGCAGCCATCCTTTAAGAATTCGGTGATACTGTCTTATACCTACGACAGGGACTATACCTTTGAACTTTTTTATAGATATCATAGGAATATTATGAGATTGTTGACTTTTCAGGACAATGAAAGCAAATTCCTGAGGTTTATTACGCATAATACAGATAGGGAAATGGCCTATGGAATGGATTTTATTTATAGGAAAGAGATCTCCAATTCTTGGGACACCTATTTCCTTTCTTCCTACTATTATGGTACCGAGCGTTTTACCGATATTATATCACAAGAAACCGTAGACCAGGGACTGTGGACGCTCTTGCTACAGTTCAATAATAATTTTACCATGCTGGAAGACAGATCTTTAACTGCCAGCCTTAATTATAGCTATGTTTCACCAATCGTTATTGGAAATTCCAGACAGGAATACTACAATGAATGGGGGATTTCCCTAAAAAAGAATATTTGGGGCAAAAAAGGAACCATTACTATGGGATTGACCGATATTTTTAAGCAGTTTAAACTAAAAAATACCCGAAAGTATGGCAACCAAGATAATATCTCGATTTACAGGCCGAATAATAGAATATTTTCCCTTGGATTTAGGTATAATTTTGGCAATATGAAGATTAGGGACAACTATAAGTCCAAAGATACGGATGAAAGGGATCGGCTTTAAAATATACAACCAAGTCTTGGTGAACACACAAGATATTGAGGAGATAAAATTCTGCCCAAATTGGAATTAAGCTATACCTTCATAAGATTGGAACTGACTGATTATCGATTTTTTATGCGTTTCATCGATACATTCTTAATTATGACGTAAATTTGCAGCAAGACAGGCTCCAATTATATACCTCTTGAGAACTTATAAGTTTCTTTTTTTTTGCATTTTAATTACGCCACTAACCTTATTGGGACAATTCTATGAATTAGAGGGGAAAGTGATGAATGAACTTGACCAACCCATTCCCTATTCCATCATTTTACTCTTGCAGGTATCCGATACAACAACGGTAATGGGGACCTCTACAAATGAAAAAGGAGAGTTCCTATTACCCAGGGTTCCATCTAATACATACTATATACGGGCGAGCTTTATTGGCAACTTATCCCGTCTTATTACTGTCGATATTAAGGAGGACAAAAATATTGGGTCAATAATTATTGAGGAATACAACAGCGAATTGGATGAAGTTGAAGTAGTTTTAAAAAAGCCTGTCATAGAACGTAAAACAGACCGACTAATTTTTAATGTTGCCAACACCAACTTATCCCAAGAAAGTGCCTATTCCATTATAACCAAAACACCTGGGGTAATCATAATTGGAGATCAAATCTCTATTAAAAATTCCCCAACCGTAATATATATCAATAATAGAAGGGTATATCTGTCCAATTCGGAATTAAAGGATCTGTTGGAAAATTATGCAGGAGAAAATATTAGTGCTATCGAAGTAATCACCAATCCTACCGCCAAGTACGATGCGGAAGGGAGTGCAGTTTTAAATATTTTGGCCGCAAAAAATCTGTCCATCGGTTATAAGGGCGAAGTAAGCGGTAAAATCACTCAGGCCGTTTATCCAAAATATAAGCTCAGCAGCAGTCATTATTACAAAACTGAGGCCATTAATTTGTTCGCCAGCTATGGCTATAACCCTAAAAAGGAAGACAAAATGGATGAGAGCTTTATAAATTTTTTTAATGGAAATCTCAAGGACTTTAGAAGGGAAACAACATTTGGAAGTACTTCCAAATCCAATGTGCATACCCTAAATTCTGTTGCGGATATAAAATTGGCGGAAGATCAACAATTGAGTTTGGCTGCAAACATTCTGTATTCTCCCATAAAGAGGAACAATAATGTAGTATTTACCAAAGATTTTAATCAAGCTATGGAATTAGAATCCTATTCCAATACATTCAGCAATCTAAAAAACAACAATAGTAGTATTGCCTTAAATTTGGATTATGGTATCGTTCTGGGAAATAAGGGCTCCAATTTAAAATTCATTGGCAATTATCTTTATTTTGATGATGATCTATTTCAAGATTTAAGTACCGACTATTATAATGGTGACCAATCCTTAACCAATTCTAACCGCTTTAATTCCATGTCCCAACAACGTAATAATATTGTTACTGGACAAATTGATTTTTCATTTTCATTTGGCCATGGCCAAACCGATTTTGGATTTAAGTACTCATCTATAAGGAGCAATAGTAGTATCGGTTTTAATGGTCTGGATTTACCTCCTTCCACCAGCGATGATAAATTTCAGTATGATGAGGATATTTATGCTGCCTACACGAATCTTGCTCAAGATTGGGATGCATGGAGTTTGGTATTGGGCTTAAGAGGGGAGTATATAGCTGTAAACGCCAATTCCATTTCTTTGGGGAAGCTAAATGTAGATAATTACTTTAAACTTTTTCCAAGTTTCAGCCTGCAGCACAGTAGCGGGGAAGACCACATTTTTGGACTTAGTTATAAGAGGGCCATTGAGCGGCCAAGGTATCAAAGCCTAAATCCATATCGCTATTTTTTAAATGAACAACAGTACAACACGGGCAACCCTATGCTTGGACCCGCCATAGA
Organism: Arenibacter catalasegens; assembly: GCF_002909235.1. Classification (GTDB taxonomy): domain Bacteria; phylum Bacteroidota; class Bacteroidia; order Flavobacteriales; family Flavobacteriaceae; genus Arenibacter; species Arenibacter catalasegens. The sequence goes on along the minus strand of NZ_PHQQ01000016.1, from coordinate 28,062 downwards.
AAATAAGCTTACCCTTGATTATACCTTAAAGGGCAAGTACATTTTTTCCTTGTATTACCAGCATATGAATAATGCCATTGAACAACTTATCTTTCAAGATAATATCAATAAAACCTTGAACACCACGGAATTTAATATCGAGGAAAATTTTCAATATAGTGCGGATTTTATTTATTTCGATTACCTTAAAGATTGGTGGTATGTAAGCACTTATATGTCCGGATATTATTTGGAAAGTTCCTTTTTAGCACAGCAGAGTGGGGGAATTCTTCATAAGAACAATACACTTGGATATTTGGGGCAAGTCTACAATCAGTTTACCCTTTCCAAAGACAGTAGTTTTGTTTCGGACCTTTCGTTATTGTATTTATCCAACTATATAGTGGGATCTTTTGGCTATAAGAACCAGTTCACTGCCGATCTCAGTTTTAGAAAGTCGTTCAGTAAAAAACGTTTTTATATTACCCTCGCGTTCAATGATATTTTTAATACCACCAATATTCCTTTAAAATCTTCCTATCTTAATCAGGACAATGGTTTTTTCTCCAAGCCTGAAAGTAGGAGTATTTCTTTGGGATTGAGATATAAATTTGGCAATTATCGGTTGCAGGATAACAATAGGGACACTACCCCTGCGGAACAAAAAAGACTTGAAGGGAAGAAGTCGTTTTAGGAAAAGGTTGGCTTCTGAACGATTCTTATCCCCTGAAAGTTAGGATTATATAATTTTTCAGTAATTTTGCAGTCCCAAAAATTAAAGTATACAAACTGTGCCTAAAATAGGAGACATTCAATTACCGGATTTCCCATTGCTGCTTGCGCCAATGGAAGACGTTAGCGATCCACCCTTCCGTGCCTTGTGCAAGGAACAGGGAGCAGATGTGGTGTATACCGAATTTATCTCTTCGGAAGGCCTTATTCGCGATGCCGCCAAAAGCGTCATGAAATTGGATATTTATGAAAAAGAGCGTCCGGTGGGGATACAAATTTTTGGGGCCAATCTAGACTCCATGCTACAATCTGTAGAGATAGTGGAAAAGTCTGGTCCGGATATAATCGATATCAATTTTGGATGTCCGGTGAAAAAAGTGGTGAGTAAAGGAGCGGGAGCTGGTATCCTGAAGGATATCGACTTAATGGTATCTTTGACCAAAGCCATGGTAGAGCATACCAAACTGCCAATTACCGTAAAGACCCGTCTGGGTTGGGATTCCGATTCCATTAAAATTGTTGAGGTCGCGGAACGCTTACAGGATGTTGGCTGCAAGGCCATATCCATTCATGGGAGAACCAGGGTGCAAATGTACAAGGGGGAAGCCGACTGGGGCCCTATTGCTGACGTAAAGAACAATCAACGCATGCATATTCCGGTTTTTGGAAATGGCGATGTAGATACTCCTGAAATGGCCATGAAAATGAGAGATGAATACGGGTTAGACGGAGCCATGATAGGCCGTGCAAGTATTGGGTATCCTTGGTTCTTTAAAGAAGTGAAGCATTATTTTAAGACTGGACTTCATGCTGCCCCTCCCACTATGGAAGAGCGAGTAGAGGCAGCCCGTAGGCACCTACAAATGGCTATAGATTGGAAAGGAGAGCAATTGGGTGTTTTTGAAACCCGTAGGCACTATACCAATTATTTCAAGGGAATTCCCAATTTCAAAGATTATCGTATGAAAATGGTCACTAGTGATCATTCAGTAGATGTGTTTGAAGCTTTTGATGAGGTAATGGAAAAATTCGGGGATTTCGAATTTGTGGGCTAATGTGCTATTAATTTCTTATTGATTCTACTACTGGCAATTAAAGAGGCAATTATGCCTAATACAATAATAGTTGCGAACACGACAAATACATTAATAAAACTGTATTCCACTGGATAGGATAGACTAGGCGTTATTTTAAGCCAGCCAAATGCCAATTGGGACCATACCAATAACGAACCCAAAAATACGCCGATAAAGCCACCCAGCCCTGTTACCATTATGCCCTGTACAAAATAAATTCTTCGAAGCGCCTTAATGGTGGTACCCAAATTATACAAGGTCTTTGAATTTTGTTGTTTGTCCAGAATCATCATAATTATGGCGCCTACTACATTAAAAAGTGCTATGATAAGCACTAGGGTGAAGATCAGGTAAGTGGCCAGATTCTCGGTATTTAACATCCTGTGGAGGGTACTATTCAATTCCCTTCGGTCCTTTAGAACAACTTGACCCGAAAAAATACCTTCAATTTGTTGTCTAAGTTGAGAATTATTGACGTTTGTGGTCAACTTAAAATTAATACCCGATATTTGGGTACTATCCTTTTCCAGTAAGGCTTGTACCAATGGCAGATCGGCAAAAATATATTTTCGATCTAACTCCTCTTCAATTTGGTATATGCCGCTAATTACAAGAGAAGTTTCATTGTAGCTGTCCTTTAACAAACGTTGCCCCAACAATCCCTTACCTGGTTTGGGCACTCTGATAACTAACGGATTTCTAAAATTGTTGATACTCAGACCCAAAAGATTAACGATACCTTGGCCTGCGACCCCCTGTAATCCGTTTATTGCCCAATCTCCGTAAAAGTATAGGCTACTATCTATGGGTGTCGTTTTTGTATAGGTGGAATCAATTCCTTTTATATAAGCAATATGGGGTTTTTGGTCATGTGTCAAATATACCTTGTCCTCAATTTCTTTGGAATAGGCCACAACGCCCTTTAATTGCTGAAGTTCTTTGTCCTGGGACTCCGAAACGCTAAAAAATTTACCAGTTAACGGCAGTGCCTTTAAATCTGGGTCTACCATATTGGTATAGGAAAGGCTAAACGTTTTTAGTCCTGCAAAACCGGAAAGCACAATAAAGAGCGCTGCCGATCCAATAACGATGACCAGAAAAGTAATAAAATTGATGATGTTTACGGCATTTTGGCTACTCTTGGAACGCAAGTACCGCTTTGCTATGTATAAAGGGAAGTTCAACCTTATGATTTTTTCCTTTTCTCTAATAGATCAGGATTCTTAACAGGATTTTCTTCGCCCTTAAGCGATTTTTCAATGCCGTCTATATATTCTAAGGAATCATCTAAAAAGAATAAAAGTTCAGGCACCCGTCTTAATTGATTTCTGGTGCGCTGTGCAAGTTCGTGCTTGATCAAAGGCTGATTGGATTTTATACCATCCATTAATTCTTTGCCCTTGGTAGAAGGAAAAATACTAACATAAATTTTGGCAATGGAGAGATCAGAGGTGACCGACACTTTGGATACCGACATTAGCGTACCTTTTAGTCCACCATCGGTTGCCGCACGCTGTAAAATATCCGCGATATCTTTTTGTATAACCCCGCCTATTTTCTTCTGTCGTTGTGTTTCCATAGGGCAAAAATACGATATATTTATGTAGATTCTATGATTGGGAACGGATTAGCTTTAGATTATGTGGAATGTAGTATTTTTGATAAAAGGGGGTAATAAGCCCATTAAGGATAGTAATAAATTAATGGAAGACGGCAAAAATTATCCAGACTCAAGTAAATCGGCATCAGCTAAATATGGTAAATATGAACAAAATTGAACATCTGGGAATAGCGGTACATGATTTGGAGGCTTCCAATGCTTTGTTCGAAAAATTATTGGGAGTGCCACATTATAAGGAGGAAGAGGTAGCCTCTGAGGGAGTGAAAACGTCCTTTTTTAAAGCAGGTCCCAATAAAATTGAATTATTACAGGCCATTGATGACCATAGTCCCATAGCTAAATTTTTGACTAAAAAGGGAGAGGGAGTACACCATATTGCCTTTGCAGTAGACGATATTGAAGCTGAAATGGAACGCTTGACCAAGGAAGGGTTTACCGTTTTAAATACAACCCCAAAGAAGGGAGCGGACAACAAATTGGTGGCCTTTCTACATCCCAAGGGTACCAATGGGGTGTTGATAGAGCTATGCCAGGAAGATCCCTCGGCAATTGCCCAAGGTGGGGAAGAATGATATTTGCTGGGTCAGAGGTTATTTAAGTCTAATTAAGCTTGTAATTTTGTTTGCAGCGTTGAAAAATAAATAGTAATATTGCATCCGCAATTTGCGGTTCCCGATTGCTTTTTCAGATAAGCGTATTTGAAGGTAGAAGCAAAAAAGGAATTGGTCCTATAGCTCAGTTGGTTAGAGCACCTGACTCATAATCAGGTGGTCCCTGGTTCGAGCCCAGGTGGGACCACCAGAAGAAGAGTCCAGCTTATTTATTTAAGTTGGACTTTTTCTTTTAGCCCCATAAACATAGGGTTTTAGGGAGAATAGAATACTTTCCTTTAGAAGTCAACTTGTCAACTTTTTTGAGCTTTGAGGTATCCCTGTGGGTATCCCAATTTAAATCTCAGGTATCCCATTATTACAAATCTGAATTGTATGCCAATTGTTTAACCCTAAACCAATTGGTCATGAATCAAAAAAATCTAATTGTCTTATTTTATTTGAATAAGGCGAAAACAAATCAAAAAGGAAAATGCCCTATTTACTGTAGAATCACCTACGAAAAGAATAGGAAACAATTTTCTACTGGATTATTCCTAAATCCAAAACAATGGAATTCAAAGAAGCAATATGTTACTCCAGAATCTTCTAGTGGACAACATTTAAATATTCAATTAGAATTAATTTCCTCTAAAATAACAGCCACCTATCTAAAACTACAGCTTAAAGGGATTGAATTTTCAATTGATGATGTTTTCAATTACTATGTTGGAAAGCCACTAAAAGATAAAGTAAAATTAGTCTACTATATAAAGGAATATGTTGCTAAGATTAAAAAACTTATCGGGAAAGACATTCAAATGGCTACTTGGAAAAAGTACAACTATGTATGCTCCCAAATTGAACGTTATGTCAAATGGAAATATAAAAAAATTGACATCCCTTTAGGAGATTTAACTTCTCAGTTTTTAGTTGATTTTGAGTATTATTTAAAGACGGAAGAAGAACAAAGCCAGGTTACTATAAACAAGGCAATACAGCGCTTTAGGAAGCCTATTAAGGTGGCTGTAGCGGAAGGTTATTTGGATAAAGACCCCTTTGCACTACATAAGCCTAGGAGAGTTAAAAAAGAGGTTATTTTCCTGTCTACGGAAGAATTGGAAAAGTTGGAATGCCATAATTTCTCACAACCTAGGTTACAATTGGTAAAAGACCTTTTTGTTTTCTGCTGTTATACGGGTTTGGCATATAACGAAATGTCCAATTTAAAAACGGAGCACATTATAAAGGGGTTTGACGGTAACCTTTGGATTAAAATGAAAAGGGAAAAAACAAGTAAGATGATTTCCATTCCTTTACTGCCACAAGCCAAGGTCCTACTAGATAAGTATAATAAAGAAGTGGAGGATTATTCGTTGCCAAAATTTAGCAACCAAAAGATTAATTCCTACTTAAAAGAAATTGCTGATATTGTCGGAATAAATAAATCCATTAGCCATCATATGGCTAGAAAGACATTTGCATCTACTGTGCTCCTTTATAATGATGTTCCCATGGAAATAGTAAGTGAATTATTGGGGCATTCCAGTATGAAGATTACCCAAGAATATTATGGAAAGGTTGTTCAGAAAAGAGTAAGTGAAGAAATAATTAGGCTGAAAGAGAGAAACCAGCAATAGGATAAGGGCAATTAATCCGTTTTATAATAAAAAGTCCTTAACATCAACGTTTAAGGCTTTGGCAATATTGGACAAGGTAAGTATGGTGGTGTTTATTTCAGCTCTTTCTATTCTGCCCACTTGATTTTTTGGAATATCAGCCTCCATAGCTAGCTGAAATTGAGACAAGAGCTTCTCTTCCCTTAAAGCCCTTATTTTGTTGCCTAATTTGAGTAATATTTTTTTTTCTTCTACTGTAAACACACGCTAAAGGTGTGGTATACTGTAAAATAAATCGGACACATATATGTGGTTTATGCATTTATTTTTTCCATATTTGAAACGTAAAAACCAAGTTATTACGGAAAACCGTACTAGCCAAATATCATGATGAATTATTATTGCATAAACTAAACCCAAAAATTATGACAAGAAACTATTTAAGCTTTGCAATCCTTTCTTTACTAATCTGTATATCATGTTCTGATAGTGATTCTCTTAAATCGGAGAATAATAATAAAGAAGACCTTGTAAGTATCAAATTATTAAAAAGTGTTGTTGACGACAGAGAATGGACTGAAAGGGATGATTCAATAGAAATTACCTACACGAATAATCTTATGCAAACATTCGATGATATTGGTGAGAAGCAATATATTGAGTATAACTCAGATAATAAAGTGTCAAAATCCACAAACCAGTTTGATGAGGTTAAGGAATTCTTCTACGAAGAGGCAAGATTACAAATGATTTCGGATGGTGAAAAAAATGTTGTGTTCAACTTTGATAAAAATGGGAATATAACCTCAGTTATTGAAGCAGTTGAGGGGGAGTATAATCAAAGCACCTACACAACCTTTAATTCCAAAGGGGATGTAGTAACTTATAGAATAGGTCCAGAAAATACTGAACATACTTCTGTATATACTTTTGATTTTGATGATAAAATTAACCCTTTTTACTCACTTTGGTCAGAATTTGGATTTTTTATTGATTTGGAGGTTTATCCGTATGATATAATACCGCTGAATTTCAAGCATAATCCTACAAAAATATATGAAGATAATGAATTGGAGCTCGAAATTAACTATACATATGATGACGATGGTTATCCAATAAGTTGTAGGTATACTAAATATTCAAGCACAGGGGAATCCAGTGGCAATGTATTGTTTACTTATTTATAAAGAACATTGCTGATAATAATTTTGGAGCTTGAAAAGCTAGGGTTTTTCCCAAAAGTTCAAAAATCCTAATTTTCATTAGGAGACCCCACATTTAAGGAATTGTCTAGATGAGAAACTTATATGCGGGGCGTAACCTTTCATTCAGTACTTGAAGTTCAGATAGATTAATCCCATAACTATGAAAAATATACATTTAGCATTACTTGCCTGTTTAGTGTGTCTAGCCACATATGGACAATGTGATATTAAAACAACTGAAAGACCAGATGGTAATATCATTAAATACTTTAATCCTAAACCAGTAATTCGACAAACTGAATATGAAATTGGGGTTTCAATTTATAAAAATATTACAACGGAAGTAGTAATGGTCAATACTTCAGTTTTGTTTAAAGGAAAACCACCTAAAAATCTAAGAGGAAACTTAATTATTCAAACTACAAATAGCAAGGGTATATCCTTAAAGCCTGTAATGTCAGAATTGATAGAAATGAACGGTAGGGATGTGGCAATTGGGCTTTATGAAATTGATGAAACATCATATAAAGAGTTGTCAAATTACTCGTTAAAAGGCATTTATGTGTATGTCGGCGATAATTTGGTTGGCGCTACTGTTACTGAAAATAAATTGACTTTAAAAAATAATTTAAATTGTTTTTAGTGTATTAAGCTAAAATTAAAAATGATAGAACTGTAATGGATACTTCAAAATTTGTCATCTCCTTTATTGGTGGGACCGTACTAGGGGCATTTATTATTGGGTTAATAAGTGGAATTTTGCCAACTGATGGAATTACACCAATATTTATAGCAATATTAATCTTTGGATGCTGTATTGGTTTGGTTTTTTTAATTGTAGAATCAATATTCGATAATACCAAAACTTTATATGATAATATTAAAAGTTCTAAGAAGATATCTGAAACTTTTCCTAGTTATAAAAATGCCTTGTTATTTCTTCTTCAAGATAAGTCGCCTAGTTTAGTTTCTAACGACTCTAAACTCTATTCTTACATGGTACCATTGAAAAATCACAGTAAGGGCTTTGATTATTATGAATTGAGTTCAAAAAGGAATGGAGGTGTTTGCTTTAGTATCGTTACAATGATTGGATTTAACACAATAGTTAAAACGGATTCAAATGTATATTTTGAAAATCAAACAACTGGAGTATGGGCTAATATCATTTATACTACTTCGAATACACATTTTTCCAAGGAAGAATATATTGAATTGAAGAATGAAGGGGATGTACATAAAGATAATGCGAAATCAGAATTAATCGAATTAATCAGAAATAAACCAGGATATGCAGGGGAAACATCTAGAGTACTAACGGAATATTATTATAATTTTTGTTATGATAATAGAGATTTAAAGAAGTCAGCTTTGGAGCTACTTACTTATAGAAGTAGTTTTTATACAAGTTTTGCCGAAGTTAAGGAGATAAAACCCAAATTGATAGAAAGGATAGCACATAATTTAAGTGACAATATTCCTAGCGTGCTTTTTATTCTATTTTATTTAGAAAATGGTTATGTACAGAGTCAACAAATATTCATAGCGGATAATATTGACACAATTTATTCCATAATGATTGCAGAACATGTTCAAACAGCAAAAAATCTAGGACATGTACCTATTGAAAAAGAATTGACGGAAGAGGATTTTTTAATGATAGAAAACCTACTGGAAGAACAAATGAATTATTAGGTTTCTGATATTTATTAAGATTATAGATAAAGATTATGACAGCTCAATTAAAAGAAAGGCTCATTATTGATGGAAAAGAATATGGTATGGCTACGGAGCCACTGGCAGCGTATTTAAAGGAATTGCAACCTAAGCCAAAACTTATCTTATTTAGTACAGCCTGTTGGCGTGGATATATAGGAAGTTGGGAGTTAATCAACAATCAACTTTACCTCATTGATTTTAGTGGTAAAATTGAAGATGGTAATGATATTATTGATGTTGGTCTTGACTATTTATTTCCTGGGAAAGAGAGGGTATATGCCCAATGGTTTAGCGGAACCGATCGTGTACCACATGGAAAAGTCACTAAATACGTCCATGCAGATTATTTATCAGAATATGAAAAGGAATTCGCATTGGAGTTTAAGGAAGGGAACTTAATTGATTATAAAGTAATAAGGATTTAGAAGTGTCAATAGGTAATTATCATACCCCCTTAAAGTAGTAATAGTAAATCCAAACCAAAAATTTTTTTCCAGTAATTTTTTTTTACCTTTTCTCAAGGTGAAAACGTATGAACCTAGACTTCAACCCCCGCTCCTCTTGACTTTTGGGGATACCCCCGTATTGTTTAATCTTAAAAATTTAAAACCATGGTAAAAATTGTGGATTACAAAACCTATCAAAAAGAGGATGGGAAAGAATTTTATGCACTAGTGGTGCAAGGTGGTATTGAGGCGGTAAAAAGCCAAGAGACCAATAGAACGTACCTAACTGTTAGGGAGGCTAAGGTTGCATGTACATTTAAAGAAGATATGTGCAAAGCTTCTATTGGAACAGAACTTGAAGGTAGGATTGAAAGGGTGGAAACCGAACCTTATCAGTATACCAATCAGGCGACTGGAGAAGTTATGACATTGACCCACCGTTTTGAATATATAAACGAAGAGGACTCTATTCTTAGGAATAATGTGATTAAAAGCGAAGTGGTGGCTTAGAAAAGTAATGACCCGCCTAGATAATGGAAGGACTTCTACATAAGAGGTCCTTTTTTTATGCCCTATTCTCAAAAAGTATAAAGTGTAATATTTTTAATTATAAACCCTTAAAATAATAATTATGGAATTAAAAACAGCGCAACGGCACCAAGTAAAACTAAGACTTGGATTAAGTGGAGCCAGTGGATTTGGAAAGACATTTTCTGCTTTATTGCTGGCAAATGGTATTACCAACGATTGGTCTAAAATAGCCATTATTGATACTGAAAACAACAGTGCCAATTTATATGCTCATTTGGGCAATTTTAACGTGCTTTCTCTAGATGAGCTCTACAGTCCAGAAAGATATATCAATGCCATTAAAACTTGTGAGAAAGCCTCTATGGAGGTCATAGTTATTGATAGTATTACCCATGAGTGGCAGGGTAAGGGAGGCTGTCTACAGATTCATGAACAATTAGGGGGAAGGTTCCAAGATTGGGCAAAGGTTTCTCCAAGGCATCAGAGTTTTATTGATGCCATTCTACAATCCTCATGTCATATAATAACTACTGTAAGGAGCAAGATTGACTACTCCTTGGATAGTGACCAAAATGGAAAGACTAAGGTTGTCAAACATGGTACCAAAGAAATTACGCGCGAGGGCTTTGAATATGAACTTACCGTGAATTTTGAACTAATCAATGACAAACATTTGGCGAAGGCATCCAAGGATAGAACAGGCTTATTTATGGACAAACAGGAATTCATAATAAATCAAGCCACTGGGAAAAAATTGATGCAGTGGTGCAATTTGGGACTATCCTTGGAGGATGTCAAACTAGAAATAGAATCATGTACTACTGTGGATGGGTTAAGGGAATTATACTCTAAATACACCAGTATGCAGTCTGAAATACATCCATTGCTTATAAAACGAAAACAGTCCATTGAAAACATGAATAACCAATTGATTGACCAAGAAAATATTGTTGAACCAAATAAAATAAATAACAATGGAATTAATAGCTAATCATAACCCCATAGAGATGATACAGGATGCTTCAAAAGTATCCAGTAATCCATCCAGTAGTTTTATAGAAGCCAATACACAGAAGGTTTCTTTAGAGCATTTAAAAAATGACTGTGTAATTCCAGTATTTAGCAAGGATAATGAATCCACCATTTCGCATTTTCAATTTATAGATAAAGCGCATGAAGTGGTTCAAAAATTATTCCCTGAAACGGAAATTAGACCGCCAAATATTAGGGTGAGCCATGTCATAAAAGGAAGGATTCCTTCAGCAGTGGGTAAACCTGCCAAGGAGCTAATGCCACATGAAAAGACCATCTATTATGAGCGCTGTGCCTTTTTAATTGAACTGCCAAGTGTAAAAGAAATTGTGAATGGGAACGAGCTTAATTTGAGCATAGGAGGTGTGAGAAGTCTTAGCCAAGAAAACCTTTATAGTAGAAAATCTTTGGAAAAATTCAAGGTTTTCATTGGTTTCAAGAATAGGGTATGTACCAATCTTTGTATAAGTACTGATGGTTTTTCCAATGATATACGTATTGGTTCTATACTGGACATGGAGCAGCGGATGGCACAGCTATTTGAAGGTTATGATAAGGAAAAGCATATTGGGACAATGAAGCGTTTGAGCAGCTATAAATTGACTGAAAGGCAGTTTGCTCATTTCATAGGAAAACTTCGCATGTACCCGCATTTGGATAAAACCGAGCACAGGCAGGTGTTTCCTGTATCACTCAATGACAGCCAAATAAACAATGTGGTCAAGGAGTACTATGTTGGGCAAAATTTTAGTAGAGACACTGATGGGTCCATTAACCTGTGGAATTTGTACAATATGTTTACGGAAGCGAACAAGTCCTCTTATATAGATAATAATTTGGAACGCAATGTCAATGCATACGAGTTAGTGAATAACCTAGGTATTTCCATGGAAAACCACACCTCCAATTGGTTGCTCTCAAATTAATATTATAGCTATTTCCTGTTTTGAGGGGAGGTGCAAGTTTAAAATATCCTCCTAGAAAATAATGTTATGAATGAAAAACAACTGGCAGAATTGCTTAAATACAGCTCCCCTAATGAACTTTACGTTGTGACCTGGAACAACTTGCTGAAGCTCCTATTTACCCCCTTTAAAGTCCTTGTTTTAGATGATTTGGAGGCATTGGTGAAAGGGAGCGTAGTTTGGGTGGAGCATGTAAAGATTACCAAGGAATTAAAAACGGTATATATTATTCAGGGGAGGGCATATTACTACCATCACTTTGAAATATTAACGGATTAGTTCCTATAGAGCAAACGGAGTTATGCTGAATTTTGGATATCCAAGCTTTTGAGACGGTTTCTCCTATATCAAAAAACCACTGAAAATGATTTTGTGCAACAAGGTTTGATTTATTAGTCTTTAAATCGGATTACCTTTATTTATTACTTACATTGGTTACACTAATTACATTGTATAAATTGACGCAGTGTAACTAGTGTAAGTAATTTGTTATATGAGGTATGTTATTAGAGAATTAAATTTTACGGATTTTACTACTGAGATAAATTATCATGGTTTAAGGGAAGATTTCCGCATTCAATCAATAGAGCAGCCTAGTCTTCAAGAACTTGAGCTTTTGCACTCCGTAACCGATTTTAAAATCAAGGAGCTTGATGTTGATGACGAACGTGGTATAGTTGGAGAAATATACAAGTACTTTTTAAAAGACTTTTTATATCCGAAAGTTTCAAGAATGGCAATCTACCATTATGGGGAATTCCAAAAGAATATTGATGAAAAATCAATTATCAATTCCGAATCCCTCCAGAACTATTCCAAAATAGTTATAAATGACTATCTTAAATGGTTTAGTGTAATAGAAGAAGCCCCTCATCTGGATGATGAAATTAAAAAAAGAGTTTTACAACAATTGGAAAGATTAATCCAGGATATTGAAAATTATATAAAGCATCCTTTTCCTTATGCAGACGGAAAACTTAAATTCAATTGGAACAAAGCTGATGTTCTCTATTTCTTCCACCTCCTACGAGAAAATAAACAAATAGAATACTTATCTAATACAGCGTATGCAAGGATTATTGACAATTTGATTGAATACAGTGACGGAGAAAATTTTTCACCGATCAATGATTCCAGAAAAAGACTAAGCGCATACAATCAACAAACTCCTCCTATAGTTTCAGAATCGAAGAAAAGACTTATGAATACGTTCCAGAATCCAGACTTCTACAAGGAATAATCCTTAGGGACAATAAACTTTCCTCAAATTTTATTTACTCTTCTTCATTACTTTGTATTGGATCCAGTCATGAATGGAATCTATAGCGCTATAATTGGGTTAAACTCCCGACCTTAGAAAAGAGGGAGAAATTTAAAAGAAAAGAAAGGAGTATGCATTTCTAGAGTGTGTATTCTAAATGAAGAAAAATTATGTTTAAAAACAAAAAAAATGAGGATGTAGAAACAGATAAAGAGCATCCATTATCAATTATGGAATTAATTAAGAAATCAGAAAAGGAGCCCGCTCCTGAAATCATATGGCGAGGAATTACTAAAGGTTCGTTCGGATTTATATTTGGTCCCAGTAAATCAGGTAAAACTGTTTTATGTGAAAACTTGGCGATGAAATTAGCTGTTGGTTCAGAGGATTATTTAGGCGATAAGTTGATTGAGCAACCTCAAAAAGTCTTATTCGTAAGTCTTGAGGAATATTGGCTCAGCAGAGCTTATCGAAATGCTAAACAAATAAGCATTTTTGAAGATGTTTCAAAGAAAAGATTGGAACAAAATTATCAAACTTCGCCTAAGGATTTTTTAAGATATGTTGATAATGATAAAGATTGGTCGCGTTTTCAAAACTTAATTGAAGAAAGTGAGGCTCAGGTTGTTTTTATAGACAGTTTGACCAGACTTGCCTCAAATATTGAAGAAAGTGAGACCGCTAAAAGGGTGACCCAAAAGCTTAGGGATATTACCTATAATCTAGGGATTACCATGATTGTTATTCATCATTCAACGAAAATGGGAGACAAACCCATTACACGTGATAGTATGGCTGGTAGTAGAGTTTTGGCTCAAGAAGCTGACTTTGCCATTGCAGTTACTAGAACACAGTTGAATGACAGGTATATTAAAAATATCTTTTTCAGGTACGCCGATGATTATTCTGAAACCGTAACAACGTATAGTATTGACGACAAACTTTGGATTAACTCCATCGGTGAAGTTCATGAATATAAGTTGTATCAGGAAATGGATGGTCGTAGGGACAATAGTAACGCAGACGGGATTTTGGAGTATCTAAAATCGAACTCATGCAGTGCTAGTGGTGAATTGGAAAAGGAATTTGTCTCAACGAATACTATGAGCCGAAAAACGCTCTTTAATAACCTTAAAAAGTTAATTCTACAAAATGAAATAGTTAATAATAATGGGAATTACTGCATACCAAAATAAACTATTGGAACATGAGTTCGTTTGGGCTTGTTTACAAAGCAGTAAATAGAGAAACCCAGGAAGTCTATATAGGGGCTACTACGAAATCTATTAAAGAAAGAATAGTAGACCATATAAATAAGGCTTCGAGATTGGAAGGCAGTAATTTTCAAAGCGCCATTGCAACATATGGCGCTGATGCCTTCAGCTGGGTAGAGATTGATACCGCAAATGACATCAACGAATTAGCCAAGAAAGAGAAAGATTTCATTTTGAAATATGACTCATTTAAAAATGGTTTGAATTCAGATTCAGGAGGTGGTTTTAAAAAGATGGTTTACCAATTTGATTTGAAAGGTAATTTGATTTCAGAATATGATTCCTTAACTAGTGCAGCTAGTGTAACTGGTGTAACCAATAAAAGGATATCAAATGCTTGCCTTAGCAAGACACATTTACTTGACAATAATTATTGGAGTTACAATGAGAATTTTACCATTGATATGGCTGTTGATGATAGAAAAAAGTTTGTTTGTCAAAATACATTAAATGGAGAATTTATAATTAAATATGTTTCTGTAGCCGAAGCATCAAGGATTTCAGGAATATCCAAAACCTGTATTTCAAGATGTTGTAGAGGTGAGAGAGAACAAACAGGTGGGTTTCTTTGGAAATACACCTAAGTTTAAAGGGCAGCAGTAATGTTGCCCTTTTTTATTTAATTAGATTAACTCCCAAAGGTTACAAAAGATTTATATTTTTAAGGTTTTATAATTATTTTGAAAATACCAATAATTATATGACAATATTGCAGTTTGATGTAAAAATATAATTTATAATCACCATTTAAGCACACACTTCGGCAAATTAGAAGTAGTTAAAGATTCATTAACCTCTAATAATCAAAACAATTAATTGTGTAATAAAATTGACATATTAGAAAATGAAATCCTTGAAAAATATCCTGATGTACTGGATGTTCTTTTACGCGACCACACTACTCATAAGAATATTTTATGGGCAACTAATAACTACGATAGTTTAGGTATATCATATAGTTTTAAATCCGAAATATATCCTGAATTAATTACAGGGCATAATGGCAATGTAATTATGCCACGGGTACAAAAAGATAAAATTTTGCAACTATCAAGAGTGAGAAATATGGCAGAAGTATTTACACCATCTTGGATTTGTAATGCACAAAATAATCTAATTGATAATTCTTGGTTTGAGAAAGAAAATGTCTTTAATAAAGAAACAGAACTTGTTAATGGTAATTGGATTTGGGAGGTAAATCCACAAAAGATAATTTTCCCTAAGAATAAAACGTGGAAAAATTACATAAGAGATAAACGTCTTGAAATGGCTTGTGGTGAAGCGCCTTATATAACTAGTCGCTATGATACAACAACAGGGGCATTTATTCCTATATATGAAAGAATAGGCATATTAGACCGTAAACTTAGAGTGATTAATGAAAATGTAAATACTTCAGGTGAGTGGTTAAATGCTGCCCAAACAGCTTTTAAATCTACTTATGCATACGAATGGCAAGGAGATAGTTTGCTATTAGCAAGAGAAGCTATGTTGTTTACATTTATTGAAAACTATGTATTAAAGTTTGGCAAAGAGCCATTATTAAAATCTATAAAATACATAGCCTATATTATCTCTTGGAATATTTGGCAAATGGATGGTATTAAAGGGGTTGTTCCTGATTCTTGCGAAACAATTTGTACAACCACCGAAATACTTTTTGGTATCGAAGAAATTAAGTGCTTCCCTTGTGTTGGTTGCCAAAAAGAAGTACTAAAAAATCATAATGGTACATATTGTATTATAAAAGACTGGTCATATATTGACAAAACAACAGGACGCAAAGGCAAGAAGATAAGATTTATAGACCTATTAAATAATTAAGATTAATGAAATTTACTTCATCACTAAAACTTAAATTAATATATGTGTTTCGTATTAACGATACTGCACATTTAGGTTGTTTGAAAGTTGGGGAGGCTACTTCAGATAATGAAGATATTTGGGGACTTGAACCAAATAGTAGTAAACTTAATAAGTCTGCTAAAACAAGAATTAATCAATATACCCAAACAGCAGGTATATCTTATGATTTATTGTATACTGAAGTAACGGTTTTTAATGATAAAGGATCGATTAAATCGTTTAATGATTATGAGGTAAGAAATGTTCTTTTTCGTTCAGGTATCAAAAAAAAGGTTTTCGACATTGAAAATAAGGCTAATGAATGGGTTATTACAGATTTAGAAACCGTTATAAAGGCAATAAAGGCTGTAAAGGAAGGTAAAACATCATTAAACGCAAGTGAAATATCTACAAATCAAAGTCCAATAATTTTTAGACCTGAACAGAAAGATGCTATTGCCAAAACTAAAAAGCAATTTAAAAAAAGTGATGAAATGTTGTGGTTTGCTAAAATGCGTTTTGGTAAAACACTATCTGCTTTACAAGTAATTAGAGAACACGATTTTAAAAGAACATTAATACTAACGCACAGACCTGTTGTAGATTCAGGTTGGTTTGAAGATTTTGGTAAAATATTTTATGACAAAGAAGAGTATCATTATGGCTCTAAAAATAAAGGAGAAGAATTTCTCTCATTAGAAAAGCGTAGTAAAAAAGAAGATATTCATTACATATATTTTGCCTCTATGCAAGACTTAAGAGGTTCTGAATTAGTAGGCGGTAATTTTAATAAAAATGATGAGATTTTTGATGCTGCTTGGGATTTTATAATTGTAGATGAAGCCCACGAAGGAACGCAAACCGAACTAGGTGGCAATGTTTTAAATGTGCTGAGACGAAATAATCCTAAAATTCTTCATTTATCAGGTACGCCATTCAATTTAATAGATGATTACAAGGAAGAAGACATTTATACTTGGGATTATGTAATGGAGCAAAAGGCAAAACAAGATTGGGACGAAATACATTTTGGCGACCCTAATCCTTATGCATCATTGCCTAGGATGAATATTTTTACTTACGATTTAGGTAAACTTATAAATGACTTTGTAGATGAAGATGTAGCATTTAATTTCAAAGAGTTTTTTAGAGTTGATGAAACAGACAATTTTATACATAAAAAAGATGTAGAAAAGTTTTTAAACCTTATTTGCAAAGGTGATTCTGAAAGCAACTATCCTTTTGCCACCCAAGAATATAGAGATAATTTCCGTCATTCTTTATGGATGGTTCCAGGCGTTAAAGAAGCAAGATCTTTAAGCACCTTATTAAATTCGCATCCAGTTTTTAGTCATTTTAATATTGTTAATGTAGCTGGAGACGGTGATGTAGATGAAGACAATGAAGAAGCACTTAAAAAAGTTGAAAAAGCAATAACAGATAAACCACAAGATACCTACACAATAACTTTATCCTGTGGTCGTCTTACAACGGGTGTTTCTGTAAAGGCATGGACAGCAGTATTTATGCTTTCAGGTTCTCACAATACTTCTGCATCAAGTTATATGCAAACTATTTTTAGAGTACAAACACCTGCAACTATTAATGGTAAGGTTAAAGAAGAATGTTTTGTATTTGACTTTGCACCTGATAGAACACTTAAAGTAATTGCCGAAACTGCAAAAATGTCTGCTAAAGCAGGTAAAACGACAGACCAAGACCGTATAGTAATGGGCGAGTTTTTAAACTTTTGTCCAATTATTTCTGCTGATGGTACTCAAATGAAAGAGTATAACGTCAATACAATGCTTGAACAACTTAAAAAAGTATACATAGAGCGAGTTGTAAGTAATGGTTTTGAAGATTCTCACTTATACAATAACGACCAATTGATGAAATTAGGGGCTGTTGAATTAGAAGAATTTAATGGACTTAAAAAGATTATTGGTAGCACTAAGGCAATTCCAAGAACAAGTGAGATAGATATTAATAAACAAGGTTTTACAGAGGAA
The DNA here is from genome assembly GCF_002909235.1 of Arenibacter catalasegens. Lineage (GTDB taxonomy): Bacteria > Bacteroidota > Bacteroidia > Flavobacteriales > Flavobacteriaceae > Arenibacter > Arenibacter catalasegens. Next base: position 10,155 of record NZ_PHQQ01000016.1, on the reverse strand, counting down.
GAATACCAAAAATTAGAAGCAGCTAAGAAAAAGAGAGAAGAAGATTTAACAGAAGAGGATAAAAAACTTTTAGACGAGAGAAAAGAGAAAAAGAAAAATAGAGATACTGCTGTTTCTATTCTTCGAGGTATTTCTATTCGTATGCCATTACTAATTTATGGTGCAGATATTAAAAATGAAGAAAAGGAATTAACTATTGACAATTTTGCTGATTTAGTTGATAACCAATCTTGGACAGAGTTTATGCCAAAAGGTGTGACAAAAGCCACTTTTGAAAAGTTTAAAAAATACTATGAGCCTGATGTATTTAGAGCAGCTGGTAAACGTATACGTGCTTTATCAAGAGCAACAGATAGTTTAACTATAGATGAGCGTATAGAACGTATTACAGCAATCTTTGGTAAGTTTAAAAACCCTGATAAAGAAACAGTATTGACACCTTGGCGTGTAGTTAATATGCATATGGGTAATTGTCTTGGTGGTTATGTGTTTTTTGATGATGATTTTGAAAATACGACTACTACACCACGTTACATTAATCAAGATAAAATAACTGAAGAGGTTTATAAAACAGATAGTAATATCCTTGAAATTAATTCAAAATCAGGCTTATACCCTTTGTTTATAGCTTATAGTGTATATCGTTATGCTATAAAAATAGCCTATCCTAATAAAGATTATGATGAACTAACAGTTTCAGAACAACATAAAATTTGGGATAAAGTTGTAGCAAATAATGTTTTTGTGTTGTGTAAAACACCAATGGCAAAAAGCATAACAAGACGCACATTGGTAGGATTTAGAGATGTTACAGTAAATACAAGGTATTTTGAGGACTTAGAAAACCAAATTACAAATAAACAATCTAATTTTTTAGAGAAAGTCAAAAAAGGGAAATCCTATTGGAAAGCTAATAAAAATAATGATATGAAATTTAACTCAATAGTTGGTAATCCACCTTATCAAGTAATGGATGGTGGTAATAGTGTAAGTGCAAAACCAGTATATCATCACTTTGTAGAAATAGCAAAAAGCATTCAACCAGATTACGTGTCTTTAATTATGCCAGCAAGATGGTATGCAGGTGGTAAAGGTTTAGATACGTTTAGAGAAACAATGCTTAATGATAAACGTATTTCAAAATTATTTGACTATCCTAATTCTAACGATTGTTTTACAAACGTAGATATTGCTGGAGGCTTATGTTATTTCCTTTGGGATAAAGAATACAATGGAAAAACTAAAATAACCAATTATATTAATGGAGAGTTAAGTACGGAAACAAGAGATTTAGACGCTTTTGATATTTTAATAAGAGATAATAAAGCAATCCCTATTTTAAAGAAAGTGCAAAAGTTAAATAAATCAAATAAAACATTAAATAATCTTATTTCAACTTCAAGACCATTTGGTATTAGAGGTTTTTACAAACCTAAAAAACAAGGATTACCTTGTTATTTTACTCAGCGTATAGGTCTGAAATTTGCTTCTGAAAAAGATATATCTGATAAATTTGATTATTTAGATAAATGGAAATTATTAATACCGAAATCACCTATTGCAGGTCAAACAGATTTTACTAAACCTGTCGGTTTTTATTATGAAGGTAATACTCGAATAGCTAAACCAGGTGAATGTTGTACGGAAACATATTTAGTTGCTTTTTCGTCAGATTCCGAAGAAGAAGTGAAATCTTTCAAATCTTATCTATTCACCAAAGTAGTTCGATTTTTATTATTGCAAAGAGTTGTATCACAAGATGTTACAAGAAAGTGTTTTGCTTTTATACCTGATTTAGAAAGCTATGAAGCTACATATACCGATGAGCAATTATGTAAACTTTGGGGTATTACAGCCGATGAATGGAGCTATATTGAAAGCAGAGTAAGAAATATTTAACCAGAGTTTTGTTTTTTAAGTCATAAAATTCAAACAAACCAATAAGATCATTCATTATAAATATGAAAGCAAACGAACTACCAATTACCAATTTCTTACAAGCACCTAATGTACAGTTTGTAATACCTGTATATCAACGGAATTACGATTGGACAAATAATGAGTGCAAAGAGTTAATTAGTGATGTTATTGCGGTAGAAAAATATAACAGAGGTACACACTTTATCGGTAGTATTGTTTTTATACACGAAGGCACTTATAGCACAAGCGAAGTTAAAGAATTAGTGATTATTGATGGTCAGCAACGTTTAACAACCATTAACATTATATATGTAGCTTTATTTCGTTTTGCGAAAGATAACAGCCTGAAAAATGAAGCTGATATGTTGCTTAATATGTTTTTAACCAATCAGTATGTTCAGAACGAATCAAGCAAACTCAAATTAAAACAAACAGACACCAACTCATTAGCATTTAAAGCTATTATGCATGGTACAGAAAATGAGTTTAACCACTACTCTAATGTAATTGAAAACTTCAAATATTTTCAAGGTATTATTACAAAAGAGAGTTTTCCTACCATACTTAATGGACTAAAGCGATTAATTTTTGTTGAAATATCATTAGAAAGAGGTAAGGACGACCCACAACGCATTTTTGAGAGTTTAAATTCTACTGGGTTAGATTTATCACAATCCGATTTAATTAGGAACTATATTCTGATGGATTTAGACCCTAAAAATCAGAATAAAGTATTTGAACAAATTTGGAATCCTATTGAAGAAAACGCAAGAGATTTAATTAAGCAGAAGTCTGTGGTATCCGACTATATAAGAGATTATCTAACCTTACGTAACAAGAAAATACCTAATAAAAACAAAGTTTATTTGGAATTTAAGAAACTCTATTCAATTAAAGATGAAGAATATCATCAAGAGTTGGAAAACATAAAATCACTTTCAACACATTATAAAAAGTTTATTAATCCATACATAGTACAAGAAAATAATGTGAGAAGAGAATTGGAATATATTTCTCGACTAGAAATAAATGTAGCATTCCCTTTTCTTTTGCAAGTATTTGAAGATGCGGAGAATGGTTTAATAACCAATGATGATTTAATTAAAGTATTAAAACTTATACAATCTTATACTTGGAGAAGATTCGTAGTAGGCTTACCTACTAACGCATTGAATAAAATATTTATGACCTTATATTCCGAAGTTGATACTGAAGAGTATTACGACTCTATTGCTTTGGCTTTGATAAAAAAAAGTGGGGGATCTAAATTTCCAACTGATGAAGACTTAAAAACGGCATTAAAAGATAAAGATTTATATAATATTCAGTCTAAAAACAGGAATTATATGTTCGAGTTGTTAGAGAATTATAACAATAGAGAATATGTAAATACAGCTAATGAAAACATCACAATAGAACACATTTTCCCTCAAACTCCTAATGAAGATTGGAATAAAGCTATTACACCAGACGACTATTTTCAATTTAAAGAAAAGTTTGTTAATTCTATAGCTAATTTAACCTTGTCAGGTAATAATGGAGCTTTAAGTAATAAGTCTTTTAGGGATAAAAAAACAATGAACAGACAAGGTGCTGAACAAGGTTATAATTACAGTCGTCTTTGGTTAAACGACTATCTTAAAACTATTGATAATTGGAATATTGCTAACTATAATGAACGCTTTAACTTAATTTATAGTCGTTTTCTTAATATTTGGGAATACCCTAATATTACCATCCCTGATTCTGAAAATTCAGAGGAACAAAATATATACGATGCTGAATCTCCTAGGCATAAAAAATTAGAATATTTTATTTTTGAGAACACAAAAGTGGATGAAGAAGTAATAGCTCAAATGTATTTTTATGTCATTGAAAAACTATATGAGAAAAACGCTCAACTTTTGTTGGAAGCTAATGAGGTATTTAAAATAACCCGTAATGCATCCGATTTTAGGGCTCCACAAGAATTACAAAGCGGTTATTTTATTGAATCTAATATAGATAGTAGCTCTAAATTCAGCACTCTTAAAAAACTCCTCCCCCTATTTGAACTTGAAGATGAATTGCTCATAAAATATGCCTATAGTGGAAATGATAATTTACCAAATCGTTTTAATGTACGTAAAGAATTTTGGAGGCAATTGTTACCTTTAATTACAGGAACAGAGCTCTTCTCAAATGTAAACCCTTCTAAAGAATCGTGGATAAATGCAGGAGCAGGAATAAGTGGTCTGGGATATGCCTTTGTTATTACAAGTAAATACGTGAGAATAGAACTTGTGATGACTTCCTCAAGCAAAGAAAATAACAAAAACTATTTCAAAAAGTTATTTAATAATAAGGAAGAGATTGAGGAAAGATTTGGGAAAAAACTTGAATGGGAAGAATTGCCTGAAAATAAAATGAGCCGTATTAAGTATGAATTGCAAGAAGTCAATTTATATGACAGATCCCATTGGAATAAAATGAATGATTTTTTAGTAACATATTTACCTAAATTTGAAAAAGCACTGCAACCAAGCATTATGAATCTAAAATAATTTTTAATAAAAAAGGCATACAATTCGGTTACCCATTAAGTTGACAAGTTGTCAAAGAGTTGGATTTTAACAGGTTACTCTCCCTGGTTCGAGCCCAGGTGGGACCACTTAGAAATCAGACAGTTACATAAATTTGTAACTGTCTTTTTTGTTTTTCGGCGTGCTTTCGGCGTGCTTTTTTAAAATCAATTTCTCCCTTACTTAGCATTAGCAAGTATAATAAAACACATTCCCAAAAGAATAATGCTCCGCTCTTTAAAGAAGCTACCTTTAAAGTTGTAATTCCTTAAATTGTTAATTGTCGGAACTCATGACGGTGCAAATGAGGGAGCAATTGAAGGAGCAACTAAGGGAGTAAAGGAAAAACTAGCTATTCTTCTTACTGCTATAGCCGATGTTGAAGGCAAAAGAGTTCCTGATTATAGAGTAAAGACCGAACTTGCCGAAAGTTCAATAGAAAGATATATTGCTCAGTTACGTTATGTTGGTCTAATTGAATTTAGAGGAGATGCTCCTCAAACAGGGGGGGTACTATCTGACAGATGTTTTAAATGACAAACTTAAGCTTTAAGCTACCTTGATAATCAAAATATCATGAAGACAAGAACCTTTATGTTTGAAGATTTCACACGCAAATAAGTAGAGAAAGCTGTTTTAGCCTTTTTAATGAAGGCAAATACAATAAAGCTAAATATGGTTTGTGGTAAAAAGGAATGATAAATTTTTCCACTGATTAGAAACAGGCACATTTTGACACGCTCTGTGAGCCCATTGTTGTCCAAGCCCTTGCGGAAGTTAAAAACCCCTCAAGTCCAAAACCACCAGAACAGACTCGCTTCGCCAATCTACATTCAGCATCTTTCGGTTTCCGGTTTTTTAACCCCCTCGGAGCCGCGCAAAAGTACAAGCGGCGAAAAAACCGCTTGACCTTTCTTCTCCCTACCCACAAATAAAAGGATTTTTCCATGTTTCCTTAATTTTTTAAACACCATATTGGACCGGATAAATCTCCTAACTGTACCCATTTGAATTCATATGGTTCGATATGTTTTAAGAGGTTAAATTTTTGATTATAAGATAGTTATATTCAATATCGATCAACTATATTTATCTTTGAAAAAGATAGCAAGTTGTATTCTAAGTAACTTAGAATTGTCTACTTCTGACGAAGTGTTTGCCTAAAAGAGCAAAGGAAATGGAAAGCAGGAAAAGAGGCCGTAAACGATTGGGAAAAAGTAAGCGGTACCATAACGTAATGCTGCGGTTCAACGATGTGGAATATGATAAATTGAGGATAATCTGCGAATCTTATCACTTGAATATTTACGAAAGGGGCGTAATTAGCCCCTTCCTAAGAAGACTGGTATTGGACAGGGAATCGGAGGAAAAGGACAGGCTTCAAAATACCTCGGAACTTGCCCATCATATCAACAGGATAGGCAGCAATATCAACCAATTGGTAAAACTGGCACACTTCAAGAATCTGAGAAGTCCGAACAGTGGTTTGGTAGACGAGATTCAAAGGACAAATGAACTGCTGGACGCACTTATCGAAATTACAAAAGAAGAACAATTGGGATGATAGGAAGGATAGGATATGGGGAAAGCTGTCAGGGAATGCTGAACTATGTCTTCGACAAGGAAGGCATGCGCATTCTCGGTTACGGGAACATGTACTCACAGGACATATCACAAAAATTCTTCGGTAGCGTACTCCATTTCCAGGGGCAGCGCAATGCCACCAAGAACCGTTATGCCCATATTACCCTGAACCTTCCGTTAGGGGAACACCTAGACGACAAAATCTTCCAAGCAGTCTCAATGGAATACATGGTGCAAATGGGCTATGGCGAACAGCCCTTTGTAATTGTAAGGCACACCGATACCGGGCACGAGCATGTCCATATAATTACGACCAATGTGGACGATGATGGAAAGGTCCTCGGAATTTTCAATAGTTACCGAAGGAACGTGGCCACCCAACGCTACCTTGAACAAAAGTTTAACCTATCGCCATCGCCACGTACCAAACAGCAGAGGGAACTACCGATCTACAGATTGCCAGAACTACAGTTCGGCATGGACACTGCCCAAGGGACGAAGTACTATTTGCAGGATGTGCTCAGCGGAATCCTCCAAAAACACAAAGTGCGAAGTTTCGGGGAGCTGGCAAAACTCGTAAAGCCCTATCACATTCAAGTGAGGCAAACAAAAAACATATCGGGAAGGATAGGGGTGGCCTATGGCCTGGACAATCTGAAGGGCTATAGGACCCGGTTCATCAACGGCTCCACCGTGCACCGAAGCTTGAGCGGCCCGAAACTACAAAAGGTCTTCGAGGCCAATTCAAAATCCAAGCTACTTCCGATGCACCGCAAACGTTTGCTGAAACAAATAGAAACTACCTATGGCCTCTTCAAGACAATTCGGTCTAAGGAATTGGCAGCAGTGCTCAAGGAATATCAGGACATCGATATCAAACTGGACAGAAAAGGGCTTGCCATCAAGGGATATACCATCCATGATAGATCGGGATATGAGTTCACGGAAAAGGAGCTGGGCCAAAAAATGAGAATGGATATGCGACCAGTAATTTTTGGAAAAGGTGACGAACCCACGGAAATCGATACCAATAGCAGTCAGTTCGGAATAGAGATCCAAAAATTGATAAAGGAGGCATTCCAAACATCCCATCTTAAATCCCCAGAACGGAACGGACTGCTATCGGAAAGTATCATGACCAAAAGCTTATCGGATATCCTTCCATATATAGCAACCTCAAAAAACTACATTTTCCTTGAACGCTATTTACCAAGTAATCAAAAAGAATTGTTGAAGGAAGCTCTTGAACGGGAATTCCCAACGGTCAGGGAAAGATTATATCAACTTGAAACCAAAAAGGAAATGGAAACCTTGGAAGGTAAGTTCAACCTTATCGGCAAGGTGTTGGAAAAAGGCATATTCGATGTCGGGATGGAAAAGGGAAGCGTCCGGCTTTTGTTCCATTCCCTAGGGGTAAAGTATCACGACAACCAGTTGTCTTTTGCCAATTCGAACAGGCATACGGTCCCAGTCCGTTTGGGAAATTTACCTTTCCCCAAGGCCATGGAGCAATATGTATCCACCGGATTTGTACATCAAAATCATTCGGTGCTGGAACTATTGGCTGAAAAGAATTCGGAGAACAGCCCGAAGCTGACGGCATCCGCCTTTTTCCTGCCCATGATTTTTCCAAAGCTTTATGAAAAAATGGATCCTGTTTACCATAAGCAATATGAAAATGTCGCCTTGGGTTCCTATGTGAAATATGCCGAACGGATGCATGCCCCTTTTGAAAAATCGCCAAAGGACTATATCGCATTTTTCAATGCCAAAGGGTTCTATTTTACCAGAACGGAAAATGGTTTCGAGATTAAATCCATTTATACGGACAACGGAACAAGTTGCACGCTCTCTAAAAAGACAGGCCTTTATTTGAATTCCGTTCCCGATGTAACTAAAATATTAGAGGAACAACAGTCCATCATCAACGGACTAGTTAAAGACGGCAGGGACCATCTGAAGAACCTATGGGCGGGCCATCTAATGGAAAGGGGAAGGTACGACAAGGTCGCCTTTATGCTCACATTTGAAAAAAGCTACCCCAACCTGCATCCAGAAATGGTGCACCACCACATGGACAACGGGCTTCGAAAAAGTGTGGGCGAAGCGATCAAAAGACAATCAAGTATCCAACAGAATCATTTATTGCGGAAAGGCGTCTATGCCATCAGTTCGTTGTTGGGCAATAGGGGCAAAGGGTACGAAGAGGTCTATAACGGGTTCAGGGATGAAATGACAGATTATTCAAAGTACAAGGGTAGGGGGATGTCGATTTAAATCTGAATAGATATCTTACTAGTCATCATTAGTCCAAAAAAAGCTGTTTTAGAAAACTTATTTTTTCACTAATGCATTCAATTGCTTCCCAGAATGTTTAATGGAGCATAAGGCGCATTGTGTTTAAAGCTATCCTTGACACCCAAACTCGGTCGAAAATGGAGTAATTCTCGTTATTATCGCCAAATCTTTTAAAAAAGTATGCTGATAATATGTTATATTGCGTATATTATATGATTTATAAGAATGAAATTATGGCTACAGTCCGAAAATCATTGACCATTACCGCAGCCCAAGAGAAATGGATTAAATTGCAAATTGAAAATGGAGGTTTCGCCAACGACAGCGAATATATGCGACATCTAATACGTTTGGACGAGGAACGTAATAGGGAATTTTTAATTACTAAAGCAGCTATTCGGGAGGGCTATGACAGTGGTGTTAGCCCTAAGGTCAGAACCGTTGACGAAATTATGAATGCGGCATTAGATCGCCGAACGGACAAAACCCACGGGAAACAGAATGCATAGATATACTCTATCCTCCAGGGCTGACAATGACCTTGATGATATAGCAGATTATACTTTAGAGATTTGGGGTGAAAACCAGACTCGAGATTATATTGCCGGGTTCGTGCAATGTTTTCAATCTTTAGCGAATAAACCAGATCTTGGTAGAAATGCTGCTGAATATGCACCGCTCCTAAAAAGATATAATTACAAAGCCCATACCATTTTTTACGAACCGACGGACCAGGGTATTTTTGTCGTCCGCATATTAGGTCAGAGACAGGATTTTGAACGCCATCTTTAAGCGCTTGTTAAAAAAGCGAGAATGTTCGAAAATAAAACTTGGCTGTTCTTCAGTTGTGTAGTAGTCTGGCACTTATTGGTTAAACATGCTTCTGAAATTTATCTTAGTCCCAAAAAAGGTTCGTTTTTAGGGACTTTAGCTTTTTAAGACCTTATCCTCATTTTTGATCAAATAATCCAAGGAGCGATTTACAATGTCGTTCAATTTCAAACCCTTCTTTACGGCCAACATGGATATTCTTCTATGAATGGCACTTGGCACCCTAACGTTGAAAACTCCTTTATAGGTTTTCTCTGGATCCTTGCCAAGCTCTTTACAAGTTTCCAGGTAATCATTAACAGCTTCCTTAAAACCGGCTTCCAATTCTTTGACATTATCGGCCTCAAAATTGACCAGGTCGCTGATTCCTTCTAATTTTCCGTAAAAAACCTTGTCTTCTGCACTGTAATTTACGCTTCCCAAATATCCTTTGTATTCCAAATAATCTTTCATGACTTTATAATTAAAAATCCAACTTTTCCAAAATCTGCCGAATTATGTACTGTTTCACAATGTTTGCCGGATGAGGCTTGTGTAAATTGATGATATCATTATTCGAGTTGACGAATTTAATTCTAGACCCGCCCGTTTTGCCCTTTCCCAATTTTTCATAGTAGCCTTTATGGTTCAGTATTTTAACCAACTCATCCCAAGTAAGGTCATTCGGCACTTTCAGAAACTTGGCAATTAACTTTTCGATCTTGGACATATGCAAAGATAACAAAAATCAACAATAGTAACTAAAATATAGTTACTATTTTTCGTCCGAAGTATTTTTAAAAATGAAATAGGTAATAGTTGATGAAGAATATTCTTTCATAGTCCCGTAAAATGGTCGTGGCCGTTGCAGAAGTGCTCTACGTATAAGATATTGACCCTAGTAGGTTGTTTTTACGGAGCCATTCGGAGAACCGGCCTTGGTTGGATTTGCCGGATAAAAATGGTCAGGAAGCCTTGGAAT
>NZ_PHQQ01000015.1 GCF_002909235.1 Arenibacter catalasegens | reverse complement strand
GTGCGTTATTAATAGTTCTGGTAGTATAAGCTTTAATAGGTCCAAAGATAATTCCAATGCCGATCGTTTTCTTGCAAAGATCGGACTCCTATTTCAATTCACACACAACTTTTGGGATTGATCCACAATTTGTAGTGCATTTTTGTTTACATATGTTGTGGTTATTCCTAAATTGAAGTTGATAATTTTAGAGAATCCTTATTTTATCGTATTTTTAGTAAGGAATCATTATTAACGATATAGTTATGCCCTTGTATCATAAATTAGGTGAAATTCCCCCCAAAAGACATACTGTTTTTAGAAAAAAGGACGGAGGTCTGCATTATGAACAGCTGTTCGGAACCATTGGTTTTGACGGTATGTCATCGCTTATGTACCATCTACATAGACCTACAATGGTAAAGGAAGTGGGGAAGTCCTTTGACGTTTCCCCTAAAGCCATGGTGTCACATAACATTAAATCCAGGTTGCTCAAAGGTTTTGAAGTTAAGCCTATGAACGATTTTTTGGAAAGTAGAACGGTGATGCTGTTCAATTCAGATGTTCATGTCTCGCTTGCTGCACCTAAAAAATCTATGACCGATTATTTTTATAAAAATGCGGATGCAGATGAACTATTGTTTATCCACCAAGGGACAGGGGTTTTGAAAACCTTGTTGGGAGAAATAAGGTTCGAATTCGGGGATTATCTTATTATCCCCCGTGGAATGATCTACCAGTTAACTTTTGATAATGAGGATAACAGGTTGTTGATTGCTGAATCCTATCAGCCTATTTACACGCCAAAAAGATATAGGAACTGGTTTGGACAGCATTTGGAACATTCTCCATTCTGCGAGCGGGATTTTAAATTGCCACAGAATTTACAAACCCATGATGAGTTGGGCGATTTTGTGATCAAGGTGAAAAAACAGGGGCAATTGCATCATTTGGTGTATGCCTCGCATCCCTTTGATGTGGTAGGTTGGGATGGGTACAATTATCCTTACGGTTTTTCTATACATAATTTTGAGCCCATTACCGGTCGTGTACACCAACCGCCTCCAGTACATCAGACTTTTGAGACTTCTGCCTTTGTGGTCTGTTCCTTTGTACCACGTTTGTACGACTACCATCCACAATCCATACCTGCGCCATACAATCATTCAAATATAGATTCCGATGAGGTATTGTATTATGTAGATGGTGATTTTATGAGCCGTAAGAATATCGACAAAGGATATATCTCATTGCATCCAGCGGGTATTCCCCATGGGCCGCATCCAGGCACTTATGAAGCTAGTATTGGGAAATCCAAAACAGAAGAGTTGGCAGTAATGATAGATACGTTTAGACCATTGCAATTAACAAAGGCGGCCTTGGATATTGATGATGGCAAATATTACCAATCTTGGTTGGAATAAGACCTGTGCCCTGTTGATTTTAAAAGTAGTTTTCCTGAAATTGGATTAGTGATTGCTGTGGATAACAAAATGAATTAAGGAAGCGGCCAATTTAGCTGTTTGATGGTCAATATCGTAGGTAGGATTCATTTCAGCTATATCCAGACTTATCATTTTTTTGGAATCGATAATAATGTTAAGGCATTCCAAAACCATTTCAGGGGAGAAACCCATAGGAGAAGCTGCACTAACACCAGGAGCGTAAGCCGAAGAAAATCCATCCAGATCAATCGTGGTATATACATAATCGATCTCTTTTATAAATTGCTTTATTTTATTCTTGATTTCGCTGAAATGTAAAAGATTGAAGTGTTTTTTTTCTACATAGGAGACCCCTAATTCCTTTGCGGTTTCAAATAGGATTTTGCTATTGGCATCCTCACGAATCCCTAAACATAGATACCTAAAGTGGGAATTGTCCAATTTGCATTCCTGGGCAATTTGATAAAAGGGAGTTCCGGAATTATTATTGGGTTCATTTTGGCGCAGATCAAAATGGGCGTCAAAATTGATAATGCCAATAGTTGGCTTCGCGCCTTCCGCAGCCAGATATTTTTTTATACCATTGTAATGGCCAAAGGCAATATCATGTCCCCCTCCCAAAAGAATAGGGAAGGTGTTGTTTGTTAGTAGTTGGGTAACGGTACGGGCCAAAACGGTTTGTGTCTTTTTTAAATCCCCGTCTTTACAATCTATGGTTCCGGTATCCATAAGTAAAGTGTCTTCTGACAGGTGATTGGGTAGCTTCGCGAGTTGCTTTCTTATGGCATCTGGACCCAAGGCGGCACCCATTCGCCCTTCGTTTCTTTTAACCCCTTCGTCGCAGGCGTACCCCAATAACGCCCAAGCCCGCCCATTGACGTTAGGAATTTTCTCGGAACTAAGATCAACAAATACCACTTTTTCGTTTAGGTAAAGTTGTTGACTAGACTTGCGGCCTGTCCAGGTTAATGGGTCAGTTTTGGAATAGGTGTGCATTCTAATTGAATTTTATAGGTTGATGGCCTAACTAACCCAAAAAATTATTCTAGGTCAATTTCAAACAAAATAAAGCAATTGATAGGTGTGAAAACACCTATATCAATATTAGTGTTTTTCCATTTGATGGAAGCAAGTGTTGCCAAGTATTTTTCAGGATACCTGTCGCTTTTTCACTGCGCTTTTGGCGCATTTATAATATCGTATTGGATAGCTTGAAGGATAAGCTGGAATCCTAATATAATGGATAGGGTAACGATCATAATGGTGCCTGTAGGGGCAAAGGTATTTAGGTTGGCGTAATATATCCATTCCGAAATACCAAAAATAAGACCGAAAATAAACAGTGGAAAACCAAATAACAGATATACAGAACCAATATTAAAATCGTATAAAAAATATTCTTTTACAACACGTTTTAAGAAAGTGCTGGTTAACCTTGCTCCAAAGACAAAGGGCATTTTCCATATTTTCATATTCGATTTTTCCTCACCGTAAATGGCGGGCATAGGGACGTCCTTAATGGCGGCTTTTTCAAAGTATAGTTGAGACAAAAGAGAGGTTTCAAAATAATAACGGTCAGCAAGTTTGCTAAAATCCAACTTTTTCAGAACATCGGTTTTAATGGCCAAAAATCCGTTGGTGGGATCAAAGTTGTGCCAATAACCTGTGGCTGATTTAATAAGGAATGATAAGCCTAAATTGCCAATTCTACGCACAATAGGCATGGCTCTTAAGGCTTTTAGGTCCTTAAATCTATTGCCTTTGGTTACATCACACTTATTGGCAATTAAAGGGTCTAGTAAATCCGGAAGATAGCTAAGGTCCATCTGGTCATCTGCATCGACCTTGATTATAATTTCTGCACCAATTGCAATGGCCTCTTCAAAACCTCTTTTGGTAGCACCACCGACCCCTAAGTTTATAGCATTTTCTAAAAAATATAAGGTTGCCTTTGAATGTACAAGTTTTTCCAAATCTTCTTTGGGTAATGGGGTTGGACTTTTATCGTCCACAATTATTACGTACTGTATGTATTCAGGTAATTTGGAAATAACGAGTAATATTTCATTTGAGGCATTGTAATATGGGATTACAACAGCGATTCTATTTGTACTATATTTCTGCATTTCCATGGTTGCCGTGTTAGTTAGGATTCATTGTTCGTTATAACTTTCCCTTTTATTCTTTTAGTTCCCTGCCTGTTGTTTGGCGAAACTTAAATTTCCTTTTGCCAACTTAGAGTTCGCATCTAACTTTAGTGCTTCATTACATGCAGCTATTGCCTTTTGGTATTCGTTTAGTTCGTTGTAGGCAGAACAAATGTTGTTGTAGGCAATGGCGTTTGGTGCCAATGCGATAGATTTCCTAGCAGCTGCTATGCAGGTCTGATATTTTTCTTTCCTGTAATATTCAAGACTAAGATTTATATAATAATTTGATACTTCCTTATCGGATAAATTAGTGGTGGCATTGGCGGTACTCTTCTTTTTATCCATAGCATTTTCCAAATTGTTTTTAGCCAATTGATAGGAGGGTTTTAACTCCAATGCCTTTTGGTAGGCCTCTATGGCCTGGTCATAATTCAATAAATAAAAATATCCTATACCTATATTGTTGTATGCATCAGGGTATTCCGGTTTTAATTCCAAAGCTTTTTCGGCTGCTCGTATACAATCTTCGTAGTTGCTTTCATTGAAATATTGTAAACTTAAATTTAAGTATTTTTCTGGGCTTGGAGCACTGTCCACCTCTTCTTCCAGCGCCATAAGAATTGATTTTTTGTTCAAAGCAATATCCAAGTATTTTTTAGCGGTGCTATCTTCTGGCCATTTTGCCAAAACTTCATTGCTAAAGTTTTTTATATTTCCCCAATCCTTTTGTTTATGAAAGGATTTTAGGATATATTCCTGGGTATCAAGATAATTGGGAGTAAGGTTGTTTACCTGAGTAAAATAATCTATTGCCTCTTTAAACTGGTCATTTTGAAATAAATACCGCCCATAGAAGTATTTGGTTTTATGATTTGAATCACTTAGTGACAAGGCCTTTTTGAAGTTTTTGTCTGCACTTTCCTTATCGCCTATGGCATTTTTTAAAATACCTAGGTTGGTATAAATGCTGGAATAATTAGGGGAATATTCCAAGGCCTTATTAAATGATATTTCGGCATTGGTATAATCGGCATCTGCCATGAGGGCAAGTCCATAATTCATATGGCCACGGCCATTTTTAGGACTTTTTATGGTAACATCTTTCCAAAGACTAAGCTCGTCTTTCCATACTTTATTGCGCTGGTGAAGGCCATAGGCATTAGCAGTCAAGAAAAAGATGATGAACAAGGCCATTGAAAATTGACCAATATGTGTGTTCAATATTTTTGGGAAATAGGTTTCAAGTATATATTTGCTGCCAAAAACAAAGGCTATTGTTAGGCCCATATAGGGTATAAAACTTCGGTGGTCATTTAATACTTCGGCAAAGGGAAGAACAGAAGAAGATGGAAGTAGCGAAATGAAAAACCACAACATGCCAAAGGAAAATAATTTGGTTTCCTTTTTATTGGACGCTCTTAGAGCCAAGTAAGCCAAAAGAGCAATACCAACTATCCCTAATATGGGCCTATAATCCAAAATGGACTCAAAGGCCATCCAGTCCGTGTCGGCGGAAAGGTTATATGGAATGAAATAGGTCAAAATATAATGGCACATTACTAAAGGTTGGGTAATCAAATAATTGTACCGATCAGGTCCACCTGGGGCAAAGGTATCCGGTAACATGCTGAAATAGAACACTAAAAATGCTACGGTCAGTATAAAGGAAGGAAACACCTTGACAAAGGAGCGGATACATTTTTTAAACTCAGTTGTCCTATAAAAGTGTAAAAGGTCTACCTCTTCCTCAAAAACTAAGAAATAAAGAAATAATAGCGGCGAAAAAACCAAAGCCATTTCCTTGGAAAAGAAGCCAATAAATGGAAAAATGAGATAGAGATGCCATTTTCGCCATTTACCACCACTTAGAAATGCGACAAATCCTAATAAGACATAAAACCCTGCAATAATTTCCGACCGTTGAATAATATAATTTACCGTTTCCGCATTAGCACATAGTAAACCAAATGCTGCAGCGACCAGTAATCCCCAAAACTGATTATAGTGGGAGAATTCTAGCTGGTCCAATAGTTTTTTCACAAAAAGGCAGAGAGCAGCACAGGTAAATAAGAAAAAAATAAAAATATGGATATGGAATGTCCATGGGTCCAAACCGTTTCCCAGTTTAAAATCGATGGCATTTTCTAGGGTAGTATAAGGCCGATAGGTCTGATTGCTAGGGAGTGAACTAAAGGTGGTGGCATCCTTGAAAAATGATATGACATTCACCTCTTTAATAGCATTGTTATCCTCAATGGTATGGCTGTCATCAAAATGAAACCCATTTAAGAAATGATTGGAATATGCCAATGTGAGTGAAAACAAGAGTAGTATGCTCAGTAAAATAAAAACCGGGTTTTTAAAGGTGTTGGAGTTGTTGTGGTTAAAACCGGTAATCTTGTATACAGCCTTAGTAAACTTTGGAATTACTGTAATCATCGAGTTTGGTAATTTTTTTTCTTGGTTTTTAAGTGACATCATGTTACAGACATCCAAGCCACATTTTTATATTTTATTATAATCCATGTCAACCACGAATCTATTCAAAATAATTCTATTGTCGTGGCTTAATTATATATGCTATACTTTTCTAAAAACAAAACAACGGGTATCAGGGAATATTTGTAGGAACGGAAAAAGTAAAAACACCCCAATTTTAGTTGCCAATCTCATTAAGTATCCTTGTTGGTTATCCTGTTCTATTCTATCGGATATTTCTGATAAATTGATAGTTTTCAATGGAAAGGACTCTACGGGTTCAAAATTGTTGTCCTTGGCCAGCGTCAACAAGGTGCGTTTAGTAAAATAGCTTAAGTGTGGGCTGTGAAAATTAAATTGCCACATTCTGTCCAATATGGATTTTACACCAAATCGATAGGCTATTTTGGAAATGAAATAAATTATTCCGTCTTGTTGAGGTAAATTAATAATCAGCAGGCCGTCGGAATTGAGCAAATTGTAGTTAGCTTTCATTATTCCGCTTAAATCTGGTAAATGCTCCATAACATCATTATAGGCAATGAAGTCGTATAATAGCGGTTTAGAAAGATCTTGGGGAAAAAAACCATTCTCCACTTGCAGACCTTCCCTTTTGTAGTGGTCATTAAAGCGAGTTTCTGGTTCAATACCTTCACAACTAATATTATGGTCTTTACAAACCTCCAAAAACCACCCATAACCAGGACCTACTTCCAGACCGAGTGACTTATTTTTACTATGTTTTTTGATAGTGTCAATGATATGCTGAAAATTTTCCTTCCGTAAATTTATAAGTGCTTTTTCCCTAGTTTCTTCATTTAAATCGGAAATTAAAGTTTTATTGAAAGTAGCGTCGGGGCAAAATTGAAAACCGCAATTTGAACATTGATGCACATTAAACTTAAGTTGGTATTGTAATTTGGTTTTGGGACTGTTACAAATAGGACAAGGAATCATTATTTTAATTATGTTATTTACTCAATATTTATTCCAACAAAAGGGGAAACAATCTTTAATTTATCCAGACAGAACTAAGATGTTAGAACTGTTTGGTGCATAAAAATAGATGTTTCCAAGTAATTTATAAAATTTTGAAAAGATTATTACTTCAAGCTCTGTAACTGGATTGATTTTCTCGGTAATATAGTCGTGATAATTAATATGAAGACATGGTCAAATGGCATATATGGTAAATGATTATTTAAAAAGATTTTCCAACAAGTCATCTTCCACTATATTGGGCAAGGTAACCTTTAATTGCGGTGTACGTGCCATTTCCCGTCTTATGGCATACATGGCTTCCTTGTTTCTGGCCCAACTTCGTCTGGATATACCATTGTTTACATCGTAAAAAAGTAGGCTTTTTAACCGGCGGGAAGCATCGTTGGTACCGTCCAGAACCAATCCAAAACCTCCATTGATGACTTCGCCCCAACCTACACCACCACCGTTGTGAATGGATACCCAAGTGGCACCCCTAAAACTATCGCCAATAACATTTTGGATTGCCATATCCGCCGTAAACCTACTGCCGTCGTAAATATTACTAGTTTCCCTAAAAGGGGAATCTGTACCTCCCACATCATGGTGGTCTCTCCCCAAAACAATAGGTGCGGTTATTTCGCCCGATTTAATGGCTTCGTTGAAGGCCTCTGCAATTTTAGTCCTCCCTTCGGCATCGGCGTATAATATGCGGGCCTGTGAACCAACCACCAAATTATTGGATTCCGCTTCCTTTATCCACTTTATGTTGTCTTGCATTTGCTGCCGAATCTCGGAGGGAGCGGTAACCAACATTTCTTCCATGATACCTAATGCAATGTCATCTGACTTTTGTAAGTCGCTCGGGTCTCCGGAAGTACACACCCATCTAAAGGGTCCAAATCCATAGTCGAAACACATTGGGCCTAGGATGTCCTGGACGTAGGAAGGGTATCTAAAATCCTTGCCATTACCTGTCATAATATCTGCACCCGCTCGAGATGCCTCTAATAGAAAAGCATTGCCATAGTCAAAAAAATAAGTGCCCTTGGCCGTATGTCTGTTAATTGCCGATACCTGTCTCCGCAATGAGGCTTGTACCTTTTGTTTAAATTCTGCAGGTTTGGTCCTCATAAGATGGTTAGATTCTTCAAAAGTTAGCCCAGCAGGATAATAGCCTCCGGACCAGGGGTTATGTAGGGAAGTCTGGTCCGATCCAAGGTGGATAAATATATTTTCCTGATCAAATTTTTCCCAGACCTCAATGATGTTGCCGATAAAGGCCAGTGAAACAGTTTCATTCCGCTCCTTGGCCTGCTTGGCTCTTTTTGTTAATTGATCCAGATCTTCCAGAAGTTCGTTTACCCAACCTTGTTGGTATCTTTTTTCTGCGGCAGCTTTATTTACCTCTACGCAAATCGTAATACAACCAGCAATATTTCCAGCCTTGGGTTGGGCTCCGCTCATACCGCCCAACCCTGAGGTGAGGAATATTTTGCCTTTAGCGCATTCTTCACTTTTTAGAATTTTTCTAAAGGCATTCAGTATGGTTATGGTTGTGCCATGTACTATTCCCTGCGGGCCAATGTACATATAGGAGCCAGCAGTCATTTGCCCGTATTGGGTAACTCCTAGGGCATTATATTTTTCCCAATCGTCCTGCTTGGAATAGTTGGGAACCATCATCCCGTTGGTGACCACCACTCTTGGTGCATCTTTGGACGAGGGAAATAGTCCCATGGGATGCCCGGAATAAATGTGCAGGGTTTGTTCCGCGGTCATAATGGCCAAATACTGCATGGTAATTATATACTGTGCCCAGTTTTGAAAAACAGCGCCATTACCACCATAGGTTATGAGTTCTTCGGGATGCTGTGCTACCATGGGATCTAAATTGTTTTGTATCATTATCATAATACTGGCGGCCTGTGCGGTATTTGCCGGATATGCGTCTATGGGTCGCGCGTGCAGTGGGTAATTTGGTTTAAAGCGGTACATATATATTCTGCCCAGCGTATTCAATTCTTCGGAAAATTCCTTGCTCAATGTCTCATGCCAATCTGTAGGGAAATATCGCAGCGCATTCCTGATGGCTAGTTTTTTCTCTTCCAAGGACAGGATATCCCTGCGCTTGGGGGCCCTATTTGTATTCTCTGGATAGGTTTTTTTTACTGGTAATTCTTTTGGAATACCTTGTAAAATCTGAATTTTAAAATTCTCTTTCGTCGTCGTTCCAGTCATTTTTTAAGGTTTTAAACATCTACTGCCAGTCTTCCTTTTTTCCAAACCAAGGAAGGTAGCAGCATACCTTGATGGTACAGTATTTCTTTATAATTGCAGGTAGGAAATGCAATTAGGTCGGCCATAAGTCCGGTTTCAATTATACCACGATCCTTTAAGTTCAGGGCTGCGGCGGCCCTATAGGTAATACCGGCCAAGACTTCTGCATTGGTCAGTTTTTCAAAGGTGCCCAGAATAGCAGCTTGGATTAATAAATTTCCCATTGGGGCAGACCCAGGGTTCCAATCACTGGCAATTGCCACTGAAGCTCCTGCGTCCAAAAGTTTTCGGGCCGGGGCATAATTGCATCCTAACCCAATGGAAGCACCGGGCAGGGCAGTGGCCACAGTATTGCTTTTGGCCAACATTTGAATTTCTCCTTCCCTGCTTGCTTCCAAATGATCGGCACTTATGGCATCATATTTTACAGCAACTGCACTGCCTCCAGTAGAAAATTGATCAGCATGTACGGTAATATCAAATCCCATTTCTTTAGCCTTGTCAAAATAGGGGGCTATTGAGGACGGGGAAAAGGCGCCTTCCTCTAAAAAGGCATCGATCCTATGGGTCAACTTTTCTTTTTTTAAAATAGGAAACAGGACTGTACTTATTTCTAATAAATAATCATCTACAGTGCCTTGATAATCTTTTGGAAACATATGGGCGGCCAAGCAGGTGGTAATAAGGTCAGCCTGGCATTCTTCATTGGCCATTGCCATGGCCCTGAGCATTTTTAACTCCTCTTGCACCGAAAGTCCATAACCACTCTTAACTTCGATGGTAGTCACCCCATTGTTCATATGTCTTTCTGCTCTTTCCTTAATTGCGTTAACAAGTTCAAGTGTGCTGGCTTTTCTGGTTTGGGTAACCGTGTCCCAGATGCCGCCTCCGGCCTTGGCAATTTCGAGATATGTCTTTCCCGAATTGCGAAGGGCATAGTCATTGGCCCGGCTGCCTCCAAAGCAAATGTGGGTGTGGGCATCAATAAACCCCGGTAAACATACCATATCGGAAAGGATCAGCAAATTCTCAACATTTAGGTTGTTCGCTTCTTCTGATATTTGCGCATAGGGTCCCACGGAATATATTTTTTCATCGACCATTATAATGCCACCATTTTCAATAATAGTTAATTGCTGGTCTGACAAGGCTCCTTTAAGGGGCAATCCGGCCATCGTCAAGATTTGCTTAAAGGGACCTATAAGTGTATATTTTTTCATTCTTTCTAATGATTGAGGTCAATGTCCGTGTGCCATTTTTTACAACCTAATATTTTTCAAATTCCGTTTCGTACGGACTGTTCATTTTTAGTTTGTTCCGTTTCATGGTTTTTTCAACAGTGCTTATAATGGTGCGGTCTTTGATCATATCAATTCCTTTTTCAATATCCTCGGAAAATACCCGGTCTCTTTGGGCAAAAGCCACTTTTTTGCGAATTTCCTTATGTACTTCGTCCAATAGTACTCCTGATTTCATGGGTTTTCTAAATTCAAAAGCCTGTGCTGCCGTAAGGAGTTCTATGGCCAAGATTTTTTCGACGTTTTCCAATACTTGCAGGGCTTTTCTCCCACTGATAGATCCCATGCTTACATGGTCTTCCTGTCCCAATGAAGTGGGGATGCTATCGGCACTTGCAGGGAAGCACAATCCCTTGTTTTCACTGGCCAAAGCAGCGGTGGTGTATTGTAGTATCATATAACCGGAATTGATTCCGGTATCTTTCATCAATAACTTGGGGACTCCGGGACTGTTGCCCTCCAATGCTAAATAAATGCGGCGGTCCGAGATATTTCCCAACTCAGAGGCGGCCAGGCAGGCGTAATCCAAGGCCATGGCCAAAGGCTGTCCGTGAAAATTCCCGCCACTAATCGTTAATTCCTCATTTATAATTATAGGGTTGTCCGTCACAGAATTTAATTCTATCTCCAACAATTCTTTTAAATGTAGCCAGGCATTTCTTGATGCACCGTGTACTTGGGGTATGCAGCGGAGCGAATAGGGGTCCTGAACCCGTTCGCAATCTATATGGTCTTGCATTATTTCTGAGTCTTCCAATAAGAATCGGATTCTTGCGGCGACGTGACTATTGCCCTTAAATGGACGTAGTTCATGCAGTTCCTTAAAAAAGGGTTTTACACTTCCCTGAAGCCCTTCAATCATCATGGCCCCGATAATATCGGCATGACTAAGGCAGGCTTGCATTTTGTCCACAACTTTTATGGCATGGGCAGCAATAAATTGGGTACCGTTTATTAGAGCCAGACCTTCTTTGGGACCCAATTCTAGAGGCTCAAGATCCAATTCTACAAAGAGTTGTGCTGTAGTGAGAATCTTTTCATTATAGGATACCTTCCCCAATCCGATAAGTGGTAAAAATAAATGGGATAAGGGGGCAAGGTCGCCAGATGCACCTACCGAACCTTGGGATGGCACCACAGGGATGGCGTCATTATCTATATGCCATAATATTCGGTCCAAGGTAGTTTCCGCAATGCCAGAATAACCTTTGGCTAGGGAATGGATCTTTAAAATGAGCATTAATTTGGCAATTTCGGTTTCTATAGGGGCGCCAACACCTACACTGTGACTTTGAAGGATGTTGGTCTGAAGAATTTTGGTCTCCGCTTTGGAGATTTTTACAGTACATAAGGGGCCAAAACCGGTGTTGATTCCGTAGACGGGTTGCCCTTTGTCCACTATATGGGCCACTGCGTTATAACTGGCTATAATTTTTTTTCTTGCTGTTTGGGATATACGACCTTTAATCGCTCCCTGGGCAATGTCCAAGGCAAGGCTTGCCGTTAGTTGATCTTCCCCGAAAAAAAATATTTTTTTTGAAGTAGCCATGAGATAATTTTTTTCAATATAAATTTATTGATTAAGTTTGATAATCGCCAATACCATTAATATATATACTTAATAACCATGGGTTATCAAATAGAGCTTCGACATTTCCATTATTTCTTAGCGGTTGCTGAAGAATTGCATTACAGAAAGGCTGCGGAAAAGCTATGCATTTCTCAACCTGGTTTAAGTAGACAGATTAAGCAAATGGAGGAGATTTTGGACGTAAAACTTTTTGTTCGGAGTAAAAAGAAAGTATCCCTCACCGCTTCAGGAGAATATCTGAAAAGTGAAATTGAGTTCATCCTAAATCATTTGGAAGTCACTAAAAAGCAGTTACGGCATATTCGCGATGGTAATTTTGGGGAGGTTAGGATAGGCTTTTTGGGCTCGGCCATGCAAGAGGTAATTCCTAATTTATTGGTAAAGCTTAAGGAAAAATTCCCTGGAATAAAGACCAATTTGGAAGAATTGTCCAACAGTGCGCAAGTCAATGCTATATTGAAGGATAAATTGGATATGGGTTTTGTGCGTTTGTCCAGAGTACCGGAGGGGCTTAATATTCAGCCAGTATTTAATGATACATTTTCTGTGGTGTTGCCCGAATTATATCCTCTACTGACAAGGGAATTTAGGGATGTAGGGCAATTGGCGGAAGAGAATTTTATCCTATTCGCCCAAGATTATAGTCCGTTGTACTTTGATACGGTAATGAGTATATGTGAAGACGCTGGTTTTACACCTAAAGTATCCCATAAATCGGTTCATGCCCACACTATCTTTAAGTTGGTGGAGAATAATTTAGGTATCGCCATAGTCCCAACTTCTTTGCAATACGGATTTCAAATGAAGGTTAAATTTATTGAATTAAAGAATATTCCTCAAAAGGCGGTGCTTTCTGTTTGCTGGAAGGAGGACAATAGGAACCCTGCTTTGAGACATTGTACTAATTTGTTGTTAAACGAGTCATAGTGGAGCCTTTAATAACTTTAGTTTGTAATAAAATAATTTAAAAGAATATGATTTTTGATGTAATAAAGTCGCGCCGATCAGTTTTTCCGGCACAATATAATGGCAAACCTATTGAAAGGGAAGCCATAGAGAAGGTCTTGGAGGCCGCCAATTTTGCGCCTACCCATAAAAAAACAGAACCATGGCGTTTTAGGGTGCTACAAGGGGAGACTAAAGAGAAATTGGGGTTGTTCCTTTCTTTAAAATACATGGAAACAGATCCCAAACCAAAGCAATTTAAGGTAGAAAAGCTGATATCAAACCCTAAAAAAGCTGGGGCTGTAATAGCCATATGCATGCAACGGGATCCGCAAGAAAGTTTGCCGGAATGGGAAGAAGTGGCTGCGACCGCAATGGCCGTACAGAATATGTGGCTCTGTTGTACAGAGATGGGAATTGGCTGTTATTGGAGTTCTCCAGGTCTTATTAAACATATGGACGATTTTTTTGAGTTGAATAAGGGGGAGGTATGTCTGGGATTTTTCTATATGGGCTATTATGATGAAGAAATATCCGAGGTTACCAGAGGGCCATGGCAGGAGAAAGTAACATGGTTATAAGGATTTTTTTTAGGAGAAAAACGGAAACAATGTTGATCTGTATTCCCATGCCTTGTAAATAAATAGTCCTAAATAAATTATAGTAACCATAAACTTTAGGAAAGTACCTGTTAGAAAACCGAGAAAGGATCCAAAAGCGGCCTTAAGTGCCGTTTTTTGATCTGCTTTGTTAATGAGCTCTCCCACTAATGCCCCTAAAAAGGGCCAAACAATGATGCCTAAAAAACCTAGAACAGGAAATATTAAGGCTACCAAAAGTCCAATGGTGGTACCTATCATACCCCACTTACTTCCGCCGAATTTTTTGGTTCCCCAAACAGGAATAATATAATCCAAAGCAAATACCATTATGGCAATGGCCAAGGTTATTCCCAAAAAGACCCAATCATCCGGGATTGCCGTTGTGAGATAGAGTAGGAGTAGGCCTACCCAGCTTATTGGGGTTCCTGGGAGTACAGGAAGAAAACTACCCAATACGCCAATAAACATTAAAATGAGTCCAATAATCAACAAGGCAATATCCATACTATTCTTTTGAATTCCGTTGGGAACACGTTTTCTGTTTGACGAAGATAGGGAGGAATTGTTACACGGATTGGGAAAGGCCGGCTCTAGTCACATGGACTGAGTCCGATTTAGGGACGCTCCAAACCTAAGATGTCCACAGGAAATTATGTGCTTTCCCAGGACTTGGGACTCCAATCCCTTCCGTCTCCTCGGCTGCTAGCCGAGGATTCACCTTCCCTTATCCAAGGGAAGGAGCTTACAATTATTAAACTCATAGTTTTACTTTAACACAATGTAATGCTAAAAAAATGCTCCTTCCCCTAATCAGGCCTGTCCCGCGTTTTCCGCGTGAGGACAAGGTGGCTTCGACAAAGGAGTAGCCGGAAGGGGTGTGAAACGCCGGCCATTCTGTGTAATAAGAGATTGCGTCGTAACCATAGCTCCCACTGGTCATTTAGGATGACGCTTCATAAAAGAAAGAAAACTAATCTTACTTTTAATCCAATATTGAATAATCCAAAATTCCCCTCTTTAGAGGGGTTAGGGGTGTGTTTTCACTGCTTGCTAGGATTGTATTTGGGAATCTATACCCTAACTATATCCTATAGGGACGATTGGCTTTTCCTTGGACTTGGACTTGGGACTCCAATCCCTTCCGTCTCCTCGGCTGCTAGCCGAGAATCCACCTTCCCTTATCCAAGGGAAGGAGCCTATTATTATTATTATTATTAAACTCATGATTTTATTGTCACCTATTGCTAGTGTGAGCGTCACGCTCGTGCCTACTTAGAATTCAGATCAGAAAAATTTCGTTATGCACTTGGCGCTCGCACTAGCTTAAAGGGTACGAGAGCTTCAAAGCATTTTTTAACTAAATTTTTAGTTCAAACTAAATTTTTAGTTATATTTGTTATAGTGTTCAACTAAGAAGTTAGTTAAATAGTGCTTGAGGACACAAAAAAAAACAATAAAACCAGGAGATGAAACAGTTGACCAAAGCAGAGGAAGAGGTAATGCAGGTATTATGGCAGTTGCAGAAATGCAATGTAGCCGCAATCATAGATGAATTGCCAGAGCCCAAACCAGCGTACAATACGGTTTCGACCATAGTTCGCATCTTGGAAAGCAAAGGATTTGTCGACCACGAGCAGGAGGGCAGGGGCTATCTCTATTTTCCGTTGATTAAGAAATCGGATTACGGCAATCAGTCCATCAACAAATTGGTGGACGGCTATTTTCAGGGCTCTTTTAAAAGTATGGTCTCTTTCTTTATGAAAAAGAATGATATGAGCCTTTCGGAATTGGAATCCATTCTCAAGGACATTAAAAAAGAGAAGGAATGATACAGTATATTTTAGAATGCATGGCATTCCAGCTATTGTTTTTGATTATTTACGATCTGTTCCTAAAACGGGAGACGTTTTTTCAATGGAACAGGGTGTACCTGATCGGGACATTTGTACTTTCCCTTTTGCTGCCTTGGATAAAGATTGAGGCTTTTAAGACTAAGGTGTCTTCCGAATATTTTATATATCCCGAGTATTTGTGGGGAACGGATATGTCTGAAGGGGTTGTTGTTGCTCCTGAAAATTCTACTTCTTTTGGTTTTTCTGCAACCGAAATAATATTTTACGGCGGTATGTTAATTGCAGCCTTGCTGTTTGGCTATAAACTGTTCCAAATAAACCGACTAAAACGTCAAGGTGAAATCCGTTATTTTAAGGACTTTACTAGGGTAGTGGTAAGAAACAGCAATTTGGCCTTTTCTTTTTTTAGGTCTATTTTCTTGGGGGACCAAGTGTTGGAAAAGGAACATCAGAGCATCATTCAGCACGAGTTGGTACATATCCAACAAAGACATAGTTGGGATTTGTTGTTCTTTGAGCTGATACGTATTGTGGGCTGGTTTAATCCCCTGGTCCATGTTTATCAAAATAGGGTTTCCGAATTGCACGAGTTCATCGCCGATGCAAAAGTGGCCAAGACCCAAAAAGCGGAGCAGTATCAATTGTTGTTGTCGCAGGTTTTTCAGACCCAACATATTTCTTTCATCAATCAATTTTTTAAATCATCATTAATCAAAAAACGAATCGTCATGTTACAAAAATCAAAATCAAAAAACGTTTGGCAGTTAAAGTATCTTCTAATAATTCCCTTGATATTAGGGATGCTGGTGTATACCTCATGTGAGGGAGAAAGTATTATTGTAGACAAAGGGGATGTAAAATTCCAATCAACTAACGATGTCCCCTTTGCAGTCATAGATAAGGTACCAATATTTCCTGGATGTGAAGACTCGGATAATAAAAGGGACTGTTTTAACACCATGATGCAAAAACATATTGGAAAGAATTTTAGGTATCCTGATGAAGCACAGGAAAAGGGCATTCAAGGACGGGTAAATGTAATGTTCACTATAGGGGAGGATGGAAGTATTGGCAATGTTCGGATGCGAGGGCCGGATAGGTTACTAGAAGTGGAAGTCGCACGTATTATTTCTTTATTGCCCCAAATGACCCCCGGAGAACAAAAAGGAAAGAAAGCTCGGGTTCCATTTTCTATTCCTATTACATTTAAGCTTGAGGGAAGTGAAGAGAAGGAAGCTCAACCTTTAACATATAAATATGACGGTAGCGGATATGTTCCATTTGCAGTTGTTGAAGAAGTTCCTATTTTTCCTGGCTGTGAAGAGGCCACGGATCCAAGGGCATGTTTCAATGAAAAGATTCAACGACATATTGGAAAGAATTTTAGATACCCTGAAGAAGCCCAGAATAAGGGGATTCAAGGTAGGGTTCATGTGATGTTTGTTATTGGAGAAGATGGTAGTATTGGAAACCTGAAGGTTCGAGGTCCCGATAAGTCTTTAGAAGGTGAAGCCGCCCGTATTATTTCTTTACTGCCCCAAATGAAGGGTGGTAAACATAAAGAAAAAGGGATAAAAGTTCCCTTTTCTATTCCTATCACCTTTAAATTGCAATAAATTAGTGATAAATATATTCAGGATTATTTTTTTACTAATATTCACCAAGGCAGGAGCCCAGTCATCGTCCTTGACGGTAGCTGACAGTCTTTATGCTATTGGCAATTATACTTTGGCTATAAATGAATATGCCAAGGTGGCAAGCCCGAATGCCCAATTACAGATTGCCCGAGCCTACAATGCTATAGGGAATTACGAAAAGGCACTGGCACAGTATGAAAACATAGTCCAAAAAACGAATTCCAAGAATTGGCAACATATGAACTTGGAAGGCTGTATCTAAAACTTAAGAAACACGCTCTTGCCAAGGAGGTCTTTTCTCAATTAGTAGATGGAAAGAATCCTAACCCTGAATACTTCTACTATCTAGGGGAGTCCTTAAAAGAATTAAATCTTTTTCCCGAGAGTATTGCTGCCTACAAGCATTCGGTAAAGGTTGATAGCACCCATTTGCGCAGTTTGTTTCAATTAGGGAAATATTATGTATTGCAAAGGGAACGGGACTCAGTTCTGAAATATGTGGATAAAGGATTGCATTTTTACGAAAATGATGTGAGCTTAATCAATCTCAAGGCCCTAGCTAACTACAATGATAATTTGCTATGGCTTGCTTTACCTTTATTTGAACGGCTGGTTGACTTGGGAGAGGATAAGGAATATATTTTTGAAAAAATGGGGTATTCATATTTTGCCATCGGAAAGTACGAGAAGGCAAAAGTGGCCTATGAGAATCTATTAGCGTTTGACGAGGAGAACCCTATTGCACTTTATGGCATGGGGAGTGCATATGCGAAATTGCAGCAACTGGATAGTGCCAAGATCTACATTAAAAAATCTATTGAGGTTCAGAAAGTGGTGTTGGACAAGGAGTATAATGCCCTGGCCAGACTGGCGGTTGAACAAGACGATTTAAAATTGGCGATCGAATATTATAAAAAGGCTTTTAAGGAAGATCCAACGGGATATTTATATAAATATGAAGTTTGCCTATTAACCGATCAATACTACAAAAATCCTCAAATGTCCCTAAAATGCTATCAGGAATATCAGGAGCAATTTGGTGGTAAAAGAGATTATTTTTCAGAATTCACCTCCAAAAGGATAATGCAATTAAAGGAGGAAATTCATATGGAAACTCCTTAAATTGATCAAAATATTGTAATTTTCGCCCAGAATCTGGCATACATGAGGAAAGTTGCGGTTTTGGCTTGTTTTTATCTTTTTACCTCTTGCAACTGGTTTACTTCCAATGAAGAAAAAACCCAAGAATTGGTAAATGAGGAAATGCGCAATATAAATTTCAATGAGGTTGATCGCTATCCCTTATTTGACGATTGTGATGAAATGATGGATAAATCAGGGCAATTGGATTGCTTTCAAAACACCCTTTTATCTCAGTATACGGAGACCTTGGAGGATTTTGAGTTTCAATTTGTGTCCGACATTAACACTACTATTTACGTGGATTTTATGGTGGACTTTAATGGGGAAATATCCGTGTTGGAAGTGCAACGAAATGAGGATATTGAAAATCAGATTCCAGAATTTCGCAGTATCATCACCCAAAGTCTAAAGGGGCTGCCCCCATTGTCGCCCGCATTAAAACGCGGGGTGCCCGTATCCTCAAAATTTAGGATTCCCATTATTGTGAATTCTAAATAAACAACGGTATAAACCTAAAATAACTCCTGAATTGGTAAACGAAAAGATAATATTGGGGATTGATCCAGGAACTACCATTATGGGCTTCGGCTTAATTAAAGTGGTGAATAAAAAGATGGAATTTCTTCAGATGAACGAGCTCTTGCTTCAGAAATATAACGATCCCTATACCAAGCTAAAACTCATTTTTGAACGCACTATAGAACTGATTGACACCTACCACCCTGATGAAATTGCTATTGAGGCACCTTTTTTTGGAAAAAACGTACAATCTATGCTCAAGTTGGGGAGGGCCCAAGGGGTTGCAATGGCCGCAGGCTTATCGCGCCAAATTCCTATTACAGAGTACTTGCCTAAAAAGATTAAAATGGCTATTACGGGCAACGGTAACGCCAGTAAGGAACAGGTTGCCAAAATGCTGCAAAGTGTATTGGGCTTAAAATCGCTCCCCAAAAACCTGGATAGTACCGATGGCCTTGCCGCTGCCGTATGTCATTTTTATAATGAGGGCCGAATAGAAGTGGGGAAAGGTTATAGTGGCTGGGATGCTTTTGTGAAACAGAACGGTGACAAAATCAATAAACAATAATCAATTACCAATAATTTATTTATGGGTACCGATAGTAATCCTTTAGCAGAGAAGTCCTATGCTTTTGCATTGAAAGTAGTATTGTTATATAAGGAAATCATTAGAAATGAAAAGGAGTTTGTATTATCCAAGCAATTGTTAAGGGCAGGAACATCAATTGGGGCAAATGTATCCGAAGCGAATGGTGCAATTTCAAAAGCGGATTTTTCCGCTAAAATTTCTGTTGCGTATAAGGAGAGTCTAGAAACAAAATATTGGTTACACCTTTTAAAAGATTCAGATTATATTTCTTCAATTGAAGCAAATAAGTTAATAGCAGAGGCAGATGAACTATCTAAAATTATGTTTTCCATTCTAAAGACTACAAGGATAAACAACGCAAAATGATTCATAATTCACATTGTTTATTGCTAATTGTTAATTGTTCACTGTAAAATGAGCGGCATCTATATCCATATCCCTTTTTGCAAGCAGGCATGTCACTATTGTGATTTTCATTTTTCGACCAATATGGGGAAGAAGGAGGCTATGATATTGGCATTGATAAAAGAGTTGGAGCTTCGGAAGGAAGAGTTTAAGGATGAGGTGGTACAAACCATTTACTTTGGAGGCGGAACTCCTTCGGTTTTGGATACGGTCGAAATCGACCAGATAATAGCAGCTGTTAATTGTAATTATTCCGTAGTAGCTAATCCAGAGATAACCTTGGAGGCTAACCCCGATGATCTGTCCAAGGAGAAAATAGAAGAATTAGCCAAGTCCCCTATCAATAGGCTGAGTATAGGTATCCAATCCTTTTTTGAGGAAGACCTGAGAATGATGAACAGGGCGCACAATGCCCAAGAGGCTGCAGCATGTATTGCTCTGGCAAAACTTTATTTTGATAACATTTCCATCGATCTTATTTATGGCATTCCTGGACTGACCAATGAAAGGTGGATTTCCAATATAGACAAGGCATTGGATTTTGGAGTTCCCCATATTTCCAGTTATGCCCTTACCGTGGAGCCTAAAACGGCCTTAAAATCATTTATAGACAAAGGGCTTATCCCACCCGTAGATGATGAATTGGCAGAAGCTCACTTCCATATCTTGGTCCAGGAATTGGAAGCGGCCGGATTTGTAAATTATGAGATTTCTAATTTTGGAAAACCGGGATTTTTCTCTAAGAATAACACCGCCTATTGGCAAGGAAAAAAATATTTGGGCATTGGTCCATCCGCACATTCCTATGATGGTATTCGTAGAGGATGGAATATAAACAACAATGCCAAATACATAAAAGCACTTGCCGAAAATCAACTTCCCATGGAAACAGAGGTTTTGTCCAGAACGGATCGTTATAACGAATATATTATGACCGGCTTGCGCACCATCTGGGGAGTGTCTTTAGAGCGGATAAAAACCGAGTTTGGCGCAAAATACCATACGTATATAATGGAACAATCCAGTAAAAAATTGGAAGACGGATTACTTTTTGTAGAAAAGGAGCATTTACTGGTCTCGAAAAAGGGGAAATTTTTGAGTGATGGGATTGCTGCCGATCTATTTTTGGTTAACTTGTCCTGAACTTGTTTCAGGATCAAAGTTCTTTTTATGACAAAAGGTTATTTCTATATCCTTAGTAATTCAACAAGAAATTTATTGTATGCCGGGGCGACTAGATATGTTATTAAACGATTGAGACTTCACGAACTAGGTATGGGTTCAGTTTTTACAAAGAAATATCATGTTAAATATTTGATATATTTTGAAGAATTTGAGGAGATTGGAGATGCCTTTAAAAGAGAAAAGCAAATAAAAAATTGGCATAAAGACTGGAAATGGAATTTGATAAAGGAAATGAATCCGGAATTGTTAGATTTAAGGCATCGATTTGAATAACTAGTGCGGCAATAAGAGTTACTGAAACAAGTTCAGCATACATGAAAACCATTATAAAATACAACACCAAAAATTATACTATAGACCTTTCCAAGCCCTTGGACATCTCTATTTCCATTACCGGTAAAAGTTCCAATGTAAATGCATGGTATGTGGATCCGCCTAAAATTGAGCCCCATAGTGAGGGCGAATTTATTGGCAAGGTCTCCGAAGGGGCCTCGACCAATTTTAACGATATTTATTTTAATCCACATGCTCACGGTACCCATACCGAATGTGTTGGGCATATTACCGATGAGTTTTACTCGGTAAACAAGAGTCTTTCCAAGTACTTTTTTATGAGTGAGGTAATCACAGTGGCGCCAGAAAAAATAAATGGAGATTTTGTTATCTCCAAAAAACAATTACAGTACGCCCTAGGAAATAAAAAAAGGGAAGCAGTAATCATTAGGACTATACCCAATCTCAAGGATAAACTTACCCGACAATATGCCCATACCAACCCCCCATACTTGATGGAGGAGGCTGTTCAGTTATTAGTAGACATGGGCGTAGAGCACCTACTGGTGGATCTTCCTTCCGTGGACAGAGAAAATGATGACGGAGCACTTTTGGCCCATAAAACCTTCTGGAATTACGATGGAAAACGGCGATTTCAAGCTACAATAACGGAGTTTGTTTTTGTAGCGAATTCCATTATGGACGGCAAGTATTTTTTAAATTTACAGATAGCGGCGTTTGAAAATGATGCCAGTCCCAGCAGGCCTGTTCTGTATTTAATAGAGGACTGATGCAGAATGGTATGGGATTACTTTTAAAAGTTGAAGAAATAGGAATGTTCCTACTAGGGGTTTATCTATTTGGTCTGTTGGATTATAGCTGGTGGTGGTTTATTGGTCTAATTTTGGTGCCCGATATTGGTATGCTGGGTTACCTCCTTGGAAATAGACTAGGGGCTATTGGTTATAATTTATTTCATCATAAAGGTTTGGCCATCGCAATTTATTTTCTTGGGATTTATCTTTCATTACCTTTGTGTCAGTTATTAGGGATTATCCTATTTTCCCATGCTTGCATGGACAGGATATTTGGATATGGACTTAAATATAATAAGGGGTTTAAATACACCCATTTAGGAGAAATCGGGAACAAAGATGAGTGATATATTGGAACTTTTTTTGGGTCTTGTTTTGGGGGCCATTACTATGTACTGGGTATTTTCTGTTTTTCGAAAAAAGAGGAGCAAGGAACTCACGGAACATCAGTCCACTATTCTATTGGATAAGATAAAGAGCGTATGTAAATTAATAACGGTGGAGGGCGATTTTGCGGAAATATATCGCTACGAAAATACTAAAGAACGTTTTCTAAGTTTGGTAAGTAGTAAGAAGAAAGCTTTGATTATTATAAACGCCAAAGCGCATATTGGTTTTGATTTAAAGAAATTACAAATGCATGCCGATAACGATAAGAAGAAAATTATTCTTACTAATTTTCCGCAGCCTGAAATTTTATCAATTTCTCCAGAACTTCAGTTTTACGACATACAAAACGGACTTTTCAATTCGTTTACGCCAACAGATCTTACTTCATTGAATATGGAGGCAAAGAAACATATAATGGATAAAATTCCCCAAAGCGGATTATTGGATACGGCCAATAAAGAGGCCTTGGAAGCGGTACTTTTAATAGAAAAAATTGTGGAAACCATTGGTTGGAAACTGGACTATACGGCCTTAGAAATGAACAATCGTAAAAAGCCGTTTTTGGATTCGTAATTTCCCTTTGTTCACAGGGTCTAAATAGGAAAATTGTTTTTTATTGTAGCAGCCAAAATGCATTTTTATAAAAGGCTGCTAAGGATAGATTTATAGGACAAACTATCTGTGAAAATTTAATTTATACTGTAATATTTTTAACAATGACCGTATATAGCTATGGTCAAAACAAAGAAAACATGAAGAATTTTGATTCCAATTATGTGCACACCGTTTATTTTTGGTTAAAGAACCCCGACAGTGTAGCGGATAGAAAGGCTTTTGAGACATCGATCTTGAAGTTTATGCGGGATTCCGAATATGCCAAGACCAATTTTGTGGGTGTACCCCCAAAAGCAACTCGCGATGTAGTGGATGGTTCATTTACCTATTCCTTGGTGGTCTCTTTTGAATCCGCAGATGCACAGTTAAAGTATCAAACAGAGGAAGCACACAACTTGTTTGTTGCGGAATCCAGTAATTTATGGACCAAGGTCATCGTGTACGATTCCTTGGGAATCTAGGGTGGTTTTATGATTACTTATAGAGAAGCCAAGTCCAAAGATTATATTAAAATTGCAGAATTGCATGTAATAAGTTGGCAACAGCATTACAGGGGTGATTTTAGCGATCAATTTTTGGATGAAGAAGCTGCTTCGGAGAGAGAAGAAGTTTGGAAAGATAGACTAATCAACCCCTCTCCCAATCAATTCGTCTTAGTTGCCGAACAGGACGGAGAAATCTGCGGATTTGCATGCGCTTTTATGGACGATAATGTCCAATTCGGTGCCCTTTTAGATAATTTGCATGTTTCAGAATCAGCTAAAGGCCGAGGAATAGGCAAACACTTAATCAGTTTGGTGGCTCAAGAGGTTTTAAGGAATAATCCCACTACCAAAATGTATTTATGGGTGCTGAAGAACAATAGAATTGCTATAGGGTTCTATGAGCGTTTAGGGGGAGTTAACATAGAAACTGTGATAGGCAATGATATAGGGGACAAAGAAGTGCTCAAATGCCGGATGGTTTGGGACTCGCTTCAACTGTTGGCAAAGGATGATAGTCATACAATTAAGTAGTTATGAACATCGAGGAATTTAGGGAGTATTGTATTTTAAAAAATGGCGTTACCGAAGAATTTCCTTTTGATGCTTCCACCTTGGTATTCAAAGTGATGGGGAAAATGTTTGCGCTTGTTCCCTTGGAAAGGATTCCATCCCAAGCCAATTTAAAATGCGATCCAGAAAGGGCCATTGAGCTTCGTGAAACCTATGACGGTAAAATTATTCCTGGATACCATATGAGCAAAGTACATTGGAATACCCTTTATTTGGAGGGGCTAGATCCAAGTTTTGTAAAGGAATTGATAGACCATTCCTATGCCTTGGTTGTGGCTGGACTTACCAAAAAGCAGCAAGCTGAACTTAAGACATTAAATTAATAATAATCGAATTATATACATTTCAAATTCCTAAATGGAGCACTTAAAAGTATTTTATAAAAAAAGAGTTGAAGTTCACCAAGAGTTGTTAGGCAAGGTGAAACAGCAACTAGCACTATCAAGTACCGTTCGATTGATACTTTTTGTTATTGCGACTACCTTGGTCTACCTTGTTTTTGGTGACACAAAATTGGTCCTCGCCGTAATTATCGTGACCATCGGGATATTTTTATATCTGGTTTCCAAGCATACGGACTTACAGTACAAAAGGGATAAATTATTGGCGCTGATTAAAATAAACGAAACTGAGATTCATGTGCTGGATAGGAATTTTCATCATCTTCCCGATGGTTCGGAATACAGGAATCCTACACATTATTTTGCCCAGGATATCGACCTATTTGGCAAAGGTTCATTCTATCAATACAGTAATCGTACAGCATTGAACCAAGGCAGTGATATGTTGGTGGAAATGCTCTTGTCCAATGATATCGATAATATAGAATCCAAGCAAAAATCGGTGGAGGAGCTTGCAAAAATGCCCGATTGGAGACAGCAATTTTCAGCTATCGCTATTTTGGTAAAAACGGATACCACCACTAAAACTATAGTTTCGTGGCTGAAGGGGTATAAGGCGTATGTTCCCAAGGCAATGCGCTTTCTGCCTAATGTATTTTCCCTGGTTTCCGTGATTTTAATTGGAGGTTACCTGCTAGGAATTTTGCCAGGTTTCCCCATTCTAATTATTCTTTTGGCTGGTTTATTGGTCAGTGGTTTTTACCTAAAAAAAACTTCAAAATTGGCCTCCGATGCCAATAGGGTGCAAAGCACCTTTCATCAATATCAAAAGTTGATATTAAAAATAGAGGAGGAGGAATTTACCACAGAACTTTTAAGGAAGAAAAGTAATGGTGTTGTTTCCAAAGAACAGCTGGCATCAAAAATTTTAAAGGAGTTTTCGGAGATACTAAGTGCTTTGGATCAACGGAACAATATGTTTTTCGCCTTACTTGGAAATGGATTTTTACTTTGGGATTTGCGTCAAGCATACAGGATAGAGCAATGGATAGGTAAACATGGATTAAAAGTTGAAAACTGGTTCCATACCATTGCTATTTTTGATGCCTATAATAGTTTGGGAAATTTTGCCCATAACCACCCGTCCTATTCGTATCCAAAGCTGGTGGAAAACGGGATTGTCCTGAAATCGGTGAAGGCATCACATCCTTTGTTGGATCCTAAAAAGGCAGTTCCCAATGATATAAACATTCTTAAGGAACAGTTCTTTATTGTTACAGGGGCCAATATGGCGGGGAAAAGTACATTCTTAAGGACAGTTTCCCTTCAGATTGTCATGGCCAATATTGGCCTTCCCGTATGTGCATCTGCAGCCGAGTATTCGCCGATAAAATTAATTACCAGCATGCGCACTACCGATTCCCTTACAGATGATGAATCGTATTTCTTCTCGGAACTAAAGCGGTTAAAGTTTATTGTGGATGAAATTCAAAACGACAAATATTTTATTGTTTTGGACGAGATCCTAAAAGGGACCAATAGCTTGGACAAGGCAATTGGATCCAGGAAGTTTGTTGAAAGATTAGTGACTTCAAAGTCGACCGGAATTATAGCCACCCATGACCTTAGTTTGTGCGAGGCTTCAGAAGAGTTGCCACAGATTAAAAATTATTATTTTGATGCTGAAATCATAAACAACGAACTTCATTTTGATTATACCTTCAAAACAGGTATCTGTAAAAATATGAATGCTTCTTTCTTGTTGAAGAAGATGGAAATAGTGGAATAGTCTGCTTGGGAGCAAGGATATTTACAAAACACGTAAGGTTAATATTTGCTAAGGCCTTGGGAATAAAGAACAACAATGGATTCGCTAACACAGATCGTATTGGGTGCCGCGGTGGGAGAAGCCGTATTAGGAAAGAAAGTCGGTAATAAGGCTATGTTCTATGGAGCCATTGCGGGAACCATTCCAGATCTCGACGTTTTGGCCAATTATGTTACGGATAGTGTAACGGCCATAGAATGGCACAGAGGTGTTAGTCACTCTATTTTCTTTTCGGTAATATTTGCCCCTATCTTCGGATGGCTGATCTTTAAATTGGAGCGTAATGGACCTGCCAGTTGGAAAGATTGGTCTTGGTTAATGTTTTGGGGACTCTTTACGCATCCCATTTTGGATGCTTTTACTACTTGGGGTACTCAACTGTTTTGGCCTTTTGACCTTAGATTGGCTTTTCAGAACATCTTTGTTATTGATCCCTTATACACCCTCCCCTTTTTGGCGTTTCTTATAATGGCCCTTAGACAAAAGCGCGACTCGCCAATTCGTGGACGTTATAATACTATGGGGTTGATAGTTAGCAGTGCCTATTTGGGACTGACCTTGGTGCTTAAGGGAATTGCCTTTAAAAAGATAACGGATAGTCTGGATGCCCAAGGGATAGCCTATAACGACATGGATGTGAGACCGTCTCCATTTAATACTATTCTATGGTCTGCCAATGTGGATGCAGGTGATGCTTACCTAATTGGGAACTACTCTTTTTTTGATAATAAGCCCATTGAATTCAGTAGATATCCTAAAAACCATGAATTATTGGGCAGCTTGGCTGGGAACGATAAGGTAATGCGACTCAAGAAAATTACGGAAGGATGGTTTACCATAAATGAGAAGAATGGAGAGCTATTTTTTAATGACCTACGATTTGGATTGATGAGTTTGGAGCCCAATGAGCAACAATTTGCCTTCAATTATAAGTTGGTTTCCAAGGACGGTGATCTATTGGTAGAAGAAACTCCTAAAATGAAGCGCGATGCCAAAAAATTACTCCTAGCTCTTTGGGGAAGGATGTGGGGGAATTAAAATGTTGATTTAAATAAGGGAATGGCTAAGAAGTTGTATAAAATAAAGCACATCATTTTTTGGTCTGGTATTGGCGGGGTAATATTCTTTGTAGTAGCTGTGGTAATTGGTGGCCATCTTTTGGAGGTGTACAGTCATAATCGGCAATTGATAAGTGAATCCTATGCCAAGGGTACGGAGTATGGGGCTGTTCTTAGATGGGGTGCAATAATCCCCAGTGGAATTCTTATGTCTGTCTTTGCGTTTCTTTCGCCAATGGTCTTGCCAAAGAGTCTATTGATCAAGTTGGGATTCTGGGGCCTAGGATTATTTTATGGTATGGCTACAATAGTGGTTGGTATTTTTCCCTGTGATGCCGGCTGCAACCCCGAACTTATAGATCCTTCCACTTCCCAGATCATCCATAATTTTTCAGGAGGAATTACTTATTTAACAGTGCCCTTCTGTATTCTTGCAGTGGGGTTGGGATCCAAGAACTTTTTGCGGATACTTTCCGTAATTTTTGGCTTGATGTCCATTGTTTTTACTTGGTTGCTACTTGGAAACTTGAATAGTTCCTACCTTGGACTTTTCCAGAGATTGCTGGAAGGGTCCATATTGGTTTGGATATGTTATGTATCTATATTCATCAAAAAATTATGATTCCTTATAAACTCTTCACCTGTACCTCGTGAAAGGCATTGGCTTGTAACTTAAGCAATTCCTCGGCCTTCTGTTTTTTATAATTGTAGATTTCTTCCTCCTCAACTATTTCACCATAAATTTTATTATTTAACAGCGTATCTGTTTCCAATACTTTTTCCCGTTGACTTACTTTTTGGGTAACCCAGGTCCTAACGGCACTTTCTTCATCTTCCAGTTTATAATCATACGCGCCTTTTGGTGATAATAACTTTGCGATTATGGGTGAAGTTTCTATAGCCAAGAATAACAGAAAGATAAAAAAGGAAGGCATCCAGGGTAGTTTGTCCAAGGCATTTATACGTGCCATTAATCCATCGAAACCATCAATAATAGGTTGTGTGGTTGTAATCTGATCGGCATATTCCAGATCCAAGGCCGCTATCTGTGTTTCCAGAGCTGTGATTTTAACAGCGTTGGTTTGTTTTAGTGATTGAAGTTCCGTCTGGGCGGCGTCGTGTTTATCCCGTTTTTCCTTATACACAGGTCCTTTTCCCAATAATTTGGTGCCAGCCGTGCCTTCAGCTTCTGAAATATAGGTATCGTACAGAGCGTTGGTTTCGGCCTCTTTAGTAGCTATTTCATTTCTTAGGCCCAAAATAGCGGCATTCAATTTTTCTGTTTTTGGGGTGTATTGGGTAGCGATTTGCTCTTTATTAACAAGTGTCATCGTATTTTTTTCTTCAAGAAGCACTTGATTGATTTCCTTTTCGAAAATTTTCATTTCCAAGGGTTTGGATATAACAATAGCGATGATCACCGCCAAAATTATTCTAGGGGTAGCCTGTAGAAATTCACTTTTAAAGCTATTGGTCTTCTTTATGGTGGAGACAATAAAGCGGTCGAGATTAAAAATGAGCAGACCCCAAATAAGGCCAAAGAAAACAGAGGAGTAGACATTGTCGAAGACAGTGAATAGGGCGTAGGCACTGGCGATAAAGGCCATAACAGCGGTAAAGAATACCGTTGCGCCAATTCCGGCATATTTGTTTTGCTCTCCCTTGGAGCAGGTTTTTAGAATATCGGCATCTGCTCCAGAGCAGAGAATAAAAAATTGCTGTAACATAGTGTTCTGATTTTGATTGATGTTCCTATAGGTTGTTAGAACGTAGAAACAAATGATTTGTTACAGAAAATTATCATAAATATTGGGTATTTTTTAGACGCTTTTGACTATTGGTAAAGATATGCTGTCCCAGGCTCAGATAAATTCTAGATGGCTGGCCATGCGTATCAAGGTGGCCGTATTTTTAGCTTCAAATTTTGCCAACAAGTTTTTTCGATGAGTGTCCACAGTAGTGATACTTATAAAAAGTTTGGTTGCAATCTGGTTATTGGTAAGGCCATCGGAAATAAGGGATAATACTTCTTTCTCCCTTCTTGTAATTATTGGTATTTTTGAGCCCTCATTTTTTTTGACAATCAATGCGGCTTCCTCACTTAAATATTTTTCACCGTCCATTACTGTTTCAATGGCATCCAATAATTCTTCTTTGGTTGCATTTTTCAACACATATCCGGAAGCTCCATTATCCATTATTTTGTTGATGTAGCTCTGTTGATTATATGAACTTAAACCTATAATTTCAATTTTGGGAAATTTCAATTTTATTTCCTTACAGAGGTCTATGCCGCTTATATCCGGTAGGTTTATGTCCAATAAGATGATATTTGGTTTATGGTTTTGCAGGAATGCCATGCAGGATGTTGCGTTCATGGCATGTCCCATCCACTCCAATCCCTTTTCATTTTGCAACAGTGACCTTATGCCCTCGATTATCATATAATGATCATCGACAATAAATATTTTTGTTGTCATTTAAATATTAAATTCAATGTGCATCGATGTTCCTTTTGTATATTCAGAGTCTACGTTTAAATTTCCTTTTAGAAATTCGACCCTATGCTGAATATTGGTCCAGCCCATTCCTTTCGATTTTTTTAAAATTAGAGTATCGAATCCGTCGCCATCATCCTCTACAGTTATGGCAAGTTGATGCTCCGTTTTAGTTATTTGCACAATGACAGTTTCTGCCCTTGCATGTTTTAATGTGTTGTTGATGAGTTCCTGAACAATTCTATAGATTGTAATGGCTACCGTTTGGTTTATCAGTGCACCCTCAAGTCCAATGGACAGATAGTTGATCTGTAATGCCCCACTCTTGTTTATATGGTTGCAAAAATCTTTGAGTGCAGTATCCAGCCCGAATTTCAGGAGGGATTCTGGCATCATATTATGGGCCACCCTGCGCATTTCTTTAATAGAACTGTCCAGCATATCCATACTCCGTTCAAATACCTGTTGATTTTCATTCGTCATGACCATATTTTCTTTAATAGTCTCAAAGGAGTATTTAATTCCAGAAAGCATTCCTCCCAAGCCGTCATGTAGGTCTTTGGCAATTCTAGTTCTTTCTTGTTCTTCTCCCTTAAGGACAGCTTCAGTAGCTGCAAGCTGCTTTTCGGTCTCCAGTTCATTAATACGTGTCAATTGAAGTTTTTGTTTATGGCTATAGCTTCGATACGAGATAAGACTTAAAAGCATGAAGGTGGCTATTACACCGAAAAGCAAATAATTCAATATGTTTTTTTGTTTAATGGTAAGCTCTTGAATTTTTTTATTGTATTCCAAATTGGAGATTGTGCTTTCTTTTTTTTCGGAATCGAACTTGGCTTCCAAAAGTTGGATATTCGTTTTGGTTTTATCCCCTACAACAGAATCATTCAAAATTTCAAACTTCTTTCTATATTCCAATGCTTCCGGAAATTGGTTTGTTATCTCGGCCAATTCAGAGGCTTTTAGGTACAGATCCTTAAGTTCGTATTTTGACTCTAATTTTTGTGCCAAGGATATTCCTGTTAGTATGTGGGATTTGGCATTTAGGTATTGTCCTTGGTTCTTGTACAGATCTGCCAATCCCATATAAGCATACATCTCATATTCCTGGGCATCTTTTTCCTTTGATAGGGCAATTACATCAGTGTAGTATTTTAGGGCTTGACTTTGGTCGTTTTTTGCATTGAACACATCTGCTGTACCCAGCCATCCGTCCAAAAGGACGATATAATCGTCGGTTCTTTTACCTATTTCGGTTATATGCGAATAGTGTTTCAATGCATTGTTGTATTCCTTTAAATAGAGCTCGGCTGTTGCTATATTAAATGTGGATGAAGAGATAGCATAATCATTTTTAAGTTCATGGGCGAGTGTCAATGATTTTTCAGCATATGCCTTTCCCTTTTTGTAATCCTTAAGATTGATAAAAATAGATGCTAAATTATTATTTAGAATCCTCTGTAATCTCTGGTCTCCCAATTCTTCGGCAATTTTTAAGGCCCGTAGATAGTGGTCCGTTGCCAATTGAAAATCTGATAGATAATGCCATTCACTGCCTATATTGATCAAAGCCACGGCAATGTCTTTCTTGCTTCCAATAGTTTCATAAATGGCAAGTGCTTCTTTACATAAGGTCAGTGCTTCCCTATATTTACCTTGGGAGTTTAGAATTTGGATGGCGTGACTGGCATATGCCGCCCTTCCTTTATCAAAATCTAGCGCTAATGAACGCTGTTTTGCAGCATTGAAATACCAAAGGGCAGAGTCGGGTAGATTATTAGCCAATTCCTCGCCATATTGGTAATACAGGTTTATAAGTACAGTATCATTGGGAGCTGTTTTTATTTGACGCCCTATACTGTCCAGTTTAGTGGTCTGGGCAAAGGCAAATTGCAATGGGGCCAAGTATAGTACCGACCAAACAATTAATTTGCACCAATAGTATAATGCAGACATAGCTTACAATTTGCTCCATTAAAGGTAAGCATAGTGCCGATACCTTATATCCCTTTTTTCCATGATTTTTAGTAGGATAAAAATCCTGTTTTTAGGGGATTGTACAAATGGTGTTTAATATGGAATTTTACAATGTATAAATTGTATTTGCGTCAATATTGAGTTGGAATGCAGATGCAAATAATTGGGGGGTTTCTTTCAAAGAAGTAACGGTTATTTATTGAAGTTTAACTATAAATTTTATTGGAATGAAAAAAAAACATGTTATGCTAGTGGCCATACTAGGCCTGTTAGGAATATCAGCCTATAAAATAGGGGAGGACATTATTGCCAAATTGGGAATGGACCATGCGAATGCCCAAAATTATATAATGGCAAATTTTACTGGGAGTTTTGGAACGGAATATGACGTGAAGAATAATTTCATGAGTCTTCCCAGATTGAAGATGTTATCATCTATAGTGGAAGGAGACAAGGTAGGTGCGGCCAAAGAACTCTGTGAGTATATAAGGAAGTATTGTAATAGCGAGGAGTTCATTGTTAAGTACCAAAAGAAAAGAGCCGACAGTAAGCCTAGTTCAGAGCCTCCTAGAATGGATGAGGCTGTACTGCAGGGAATGAGGGATGGGATTAAGGATTTGGAGGCAGCCATAACCGACCTCAAAAAGGCGCCTAAGGAAAATGCCCAGGCAATTGGCATGTACCAACCTATGGTGGATGAACAAAAAGCTTCCTTGGCCATGTATGAAGATCCAACACCCAATAAAACGAAATGGGAAAAAAATTATCCAGCAGACCCTGC
This sequence comes from Arenibacter catalasegens, assembly GCF_002909235.1. Taxonomy (GTDB): domain Bacteria; phylum Bacteroidota; class Bacteroidia; order Flavobacteriales; family Flavobacteriaceae; genus Arenibacter; species Arenibacter catalasegens. Next base: position 98,430 of record NZ_PHQQ01000015.1, on the reverse strand, counting down.
GGTTCTGGTAAAAAGAAAATTAGAGGAATACCTTAGCCTAGTTGCCAAAGTGGATTTTAACGCAAAGCTAACTGCTCCCGATAATTATAAAATTAAAAAGTTCGTCAATCCGGATTATGAGAGTAAAACGCCCCAATGGAAAGCCTATTATAGGGCGGGTAAGGAAGTGAATAGTGAAGTTACTGCTTTTGTAAAAGCTTGGCTCCAAGGCGAGATTATTTCTTCAGTAAAAACTAAAATGCCTGTGTCATTGGAAGATTCCAATAAGGGTAATTCTACCGTTAGTAAGGCCTCCCCATCCGTTGCGGTGGAAAATGGCAATGATGACCAAAATCAAAATACAAGCACACCGGAGGGCGAACCAAAAAAATCACTTTTGGCCAAGATGAAGTCAAAGGCAAAATCGATTATTAATGAATAATGTTTTTAATGCAGCGGTATCCTTTTTTGGTAATTCGGTCTGGTCCAATACCTACAAGGTTTTAGAAATCATGTAGGTATTCATCTCCCATGTCCTGCAAGAGTTTTTTGAAACTTATGGGTATTTGGGTATGATCGTAGCCTTCCTTTTCGCTTTGGGTTTAAGTCCTACAAGGTTTTAGAAACCTTGCAGGACTACCGAATGATGTGTAGGTAAAGGAAGCTCCTTCCCCATGTAGGGGAAGGTGCCATCCCGACCTTTTTGTCGGGATGGCGGAAGGGGTAGTGTACATCCTTAGGCTATTGTAATGTGGCTATTTGGGTACCCCTAGTATTACTCACTTTCTACCCGCCCCATCTTCTTTCCCGACTCGTTGTCGGAAAAGAATCCACCCCTCTCTGTCCAGGGTGGGGAGCCACTTTTGGCAGATAAATCGATCAGAATATATGTCCCAATGTTGGAGAATTAATCTACCCTAATTAAGTATTGCAAAAACAGGGCGTCATTGTTAATAGATTTAGCGTTAGCCTTTGCAGTAACATCCTTTTTTGGCACAAATCCTGCAAGGTTTTTTAACCTTGTAGGTATGGTGTTAGGTCATGATTGATTATCTGATTTTTTCGATTAGTTTTGTTTCTAATCCTACAAGGTTGCCAAACCTTTTAGATATAAAGGTTTGGGTGGGGTTAAAGTCCTTCAAGGTTTTGGAAACCTTGAAGGACTACTTAAGTTTTGTTTGGAATGTGGTCGATCAACAGCCACCCAATTTTACGACAGGGTAATCGCTTACATCAATGCTAGGGTCTTTACTCTTTCTAACCAATTCGATTGCTTCATCTGTCTTATATTGATGGGGTCCAATATAAAAGGTCGCTCCTTTTTCGGCCAATTCCTTTATATATTCCACTGGATCTGAATTTTTCTGAGGCGGTGGTTGAGGTACAGTGTACAAATGTCCATAATATACAGAAGGCTCTTTTATAGCCTTTAATTTTTGATTGGCGCTACTTTTTAAAGTTGGTGATTGGATATTATCTTCTTCCACTTTTAGTGTAGAATTTGGTTTTCCAAATTCCCCTTTAGGGTCATTATATAATGGGACCGGATGCACATAATTATTTTCCTTATATGCCAATTTTTTATATGCATTGTATAATTGCATTACTTCAACATAGGTTTTTTTTATTTTATCAATACTACCCTTGGGCTCGTTGTGGTAACTGGAGACTTCAACCCTATAGCTATTTGCTTTTTTTAAATACCGATCAATAGCATTTTTCAGTTCTTTGGAATAATTTTCAGTATTGACGTGGGTTGCAATAGTTGGAGGAGGGGGAGGAAAATCGGAGCTTACAAAGGGTGGTATTTCCGATTTCAGCGCCATTTTTTTGGAGTTATGATTATTGTACTTCAACGCTTCTATCAGTTCAACTTTTTTTTCGGTTTTAGGTGGTGTTGGGTTTAGAGGAATAGGACTTGGCTCCCCTTTTTTTATGTTTGGAACCGGATCTGGAGTAGGTGGGGGTGGAGGACATTCTGGAAAGGGCTGTGCCTCCTTTATTTGCGTATCCGTCATGCGACCATAAATCTGTTCCAAGGTTTTTAAATCTTTTAGAGGAACAACCCTTTTTTCTTGGGGCTGTGCATTGTATTTTTTGGCGAGTGTGTTGAATTCCTGAATTTCGGTCTTGGTGGCACCCTCTTGGTGTTTAGGTATTGTATTTTCAACGACGTTGATTGTGGCCACGCCATAGTCCATTAGAATAGCATCCACTTTTTTTATGATATTGTCCGGTGTTTCTTTCTCCACCCTAATTATGGCCCTAACACTCTGAATTCTTTGTTCTTTCGTAAGGCCCTGGTTGTATTTAAGTAAGTGGGGTTTTAATTCTTCAAGTGTAACCAAATCAACATTGACCAACAGCTGTCCATTTCTATTTATGGCGATCACAATTTCATCCATTGTAATATTTTGGAATTTTGAATAATAAATTGCTTCCGGTTCAGTATCCTTTTCTATTACTTCCTTTTGGTGGTCCTGCCCAATTGGAACGGTCTCTATTTTTTGAATTTCAAGGATTTCTTTAGTACTAAAACTGTAAAGTAAGAGTGCCATTAAAGGCAATATCATTAAACTTTTTAACCATATGGCTTTTTGTGATGTTTGTGTTTTCATGATGATGATTCGTTTTTTGATTGATGAATAATGAATGGCATTTGCCAATGGTGGCGCTACGGCATTTGATGAGAATGCCAATACTAAGTTTTGATAGTTGGGAACACTTGCTCCATTTTTTAATACGGCCTGATCAGCTAAAAATTCGTGGTTGAGTTTTACTAAATGCTTTACCCAGTAAACCAAGGGATGAAACCAGAACAGAACATGAAACAGTTCCAAGAATAAGATATCCAAACTGTGTTTTTGTTTGGCATGGGTTTCCTCGTGCCAAAAAACTTCCTGCGGAATTTTCTGGGTTTCATAATCTTTTCGGTTGAAAAATATATAGCTAAAAAAGGTATGTGGAGCAATGAGTTCTCGAAGCAACACATGATGAATTCGTCCCGATTTTCGTCTCGGGTTGTTCTTGATGCTTTTGATCAATGACTTTAAGTTGGCTAAAAACTTAAGACCGAAAAGGATTGCTCCCAAACTATATAAACTCCATAACAAAATAGGGAGAATGTTGGTCTCAGCTTGTGGAATTGCCTCTAGATATATACCGCTTTGTTCAGGGTGTTGGTTAAATAGTATAGGTTCCACAGTAACCGTAACGTATTGGGTGAATGTAATTAGCGGGATGCCTAGCGAGATTATAAATGCAGATAAGAGGTAATATCTTTTAAAATGGTGTATGTGTATCTTTTCCAGTACCATCTTGTAAAACACAAGGAGTATGGCTAGGCAGGCACTAAATTTTAGAAGATAGATCCACATGGCTATTTGTTTTTAATTTCGGTATCTATCAAGTTTCTTAGTTCTTCTAACTCTTCCTTGCTCAAATCTGTTTCTTTTGCGAAAAAGGAGGCAAATTGGGAGGTGCTATCATTAAAAAAGGTTTTAATGAGTCCGTTTAAATGTTTGGAGAAATAGTCCTTTTTCTTTACCAAAGGAAAATATTCCCTAGCGTTCCCCAATAGGGTATACCCTACGAAACCTTTGTCCGTCATCCGTTTTAATAAGGTTGCCACGGTAGTAGTGGCCGGTTTGGGTTCTGGATAGACCTCCAATAGATCCTTCATAAAAGCTTTGTTTAGCTTCCAGAGGTGGTTCATTAATTCTTCTTCGGTTTTTGAGAGTTTCATGTTCAATTAATCGATTGTGTTCTACAAACATAGAATAAAAATTATAATTCTACAAGTGTAGAGGTGTTAATTTTTTGGGACCAAGTGAAGTGTTAAAGTGGTGAGGGTTAGATTGTTTATTGCCAATTGTTTATTGTTAATTGATTTTGCGTTAGCTATTGCAGCGGCATCCTTTTTTGGATAGAATCCTGCAAGGTTTCTAAAACCTTGTAGGTATCACGGTTAGTTTGGGGCTCAAGTCCTACAAGGTTTCCAAAACCTTGCAGGACTGCTTGAAATGAGCCAAAAAAGATATAGCGGAAAGAGCGACCCGCTAGGGGAACGCCCAAAAGAAAAAGAATAGTGTATGTGGGAATAAATGGAAAACCTTCTCCCAGGGCAGTGTCGGGAGAATTAAGGACCCGACCCTGCTTTAATGGAAGGTTGTTATTTATTTGGAGAGTTCCGTGAAATAGTGATAAAAATAAGGAATGGTCTCTATGCCCTTTAGGTAGTTCCAGACCCCAAAATGCTCGTTGGGCGAATGGATGGCATCACTATCCAGCCCAAACCCCATAAGGATGGTCTTGCTTTTTAATTCTTTCTCGAAAAGGGAAACGATAGGGATACTACCCCCACTGCGCTGAGGTATTGGGGTCTTACCAAAGGTAGTTTCGTAAGCTTTGGATGCGGCTTTATAGGCGTTATTGTCGATAGGCGTTACATAGCCTTGTCCACCGTGATGCGGGGTAACCTTTACGGTAACTCCGTCCGGGGCCAGATTTTCAAAATGTGTTTTAAACAGTTCTGTTATTTCTTTCCAATCCTGATGTGGTACCAAGCGCATGGAAATTTTGGCAGAGGCCTTACTGGCAATAACGGTTTTTGCTCCCGCCCCTATGTATCCACCCCAAATGCCATTAACGTCCAAGGTAGGTCTAATAGAATTACGTTCGTTGGTGGTGTACCCCTTTTCACCGTAAACTGCGTTTATATTTAGTGCTTTTTTATAGTTCTCCAAGTTAAAAGGAGCCTTGGCCATTTCGGCACGCTCTTCTTTGGAAAGGTCTTCCACCTTGTCATAAAACCCGGGGATGGTTATATGGTTGTTTTCATCGTGCAATGCGGCAATCATTTTGGTCAATACATTGATTGGGTTGGCCACTGCACCACCGTATAGGCCCGAATGCAGATCTCTGTTGGGTCCGGTTACTTCAACTTCCACATAGCTAAGTCCTCGCAAACCTGTGGTTATAGAGGGCACATTATTGGCAATCATGCCGGTATCCGAAATTAAGATGATATCATTAGCCAACTTTTCTTTGTTCTTTGCAACAAAAGTGCCCAAGTTTTCACTTCCTACTTCCTCTTCCCCTTCGATCATAAATTTTACGTTGCAGGGCAATTGGTTGGTTTTTACCATAAACTCCAAGGCCTTAACGTGCATATACATTTGTCCTTTGTCATCGCAGGCACCTCTAGCAAAAATGGCACCTTCGGGGTGAATGTCGGTAGGCTTAATAACTGGGTCGAAAGGAGGGGAGTTCCAAAGGTCGATAGGGTCCGCTGGTTGCACGTCATAATGGCCATATACCAATATAGTAGGCAAATCGGGATTAATTATTTTTTCACCGTAAACTATAGGGTACCCATTGGTTTCACAAATCTCCACGGTGTCGCACCCTGCTTCTAAAAGTGAAGCCTTTACGGCTTCCGAAGCATTGATAACGTCCTGGGAATAAGCAGGGTCGGCGCTAACCGAGGGTATCTTTAATAGCTGTATTAATTCGTTAATAAAACGTTCTTTGTTTTCTGTTAGGTACTCCGAAATCTCGCGCATAAAATGGTTTAATTGAAGGCTAAATTTACAAAAAAGAACTTTTTAATGCCTAAGTATTTTAAAATTGAAAAATTACTTTATATTTGCATCCCGATAATAATCGGAGTCAATGCAGGCGTGGTGGAATTGGTAGACACGCTAGACTTAGGATCTAGTGCCGCAAGGTGTGAGAGTTCGAGTCTCTCCGCCTGTACAAAGGGAAAGCCGACTTTTAGGAGTCGGCTTTTTTTGTTTCAGGTACAACATAGGTACAACATTTTGACAATTCTTTTTTCAAAATATAACCAGTAAGAAGAGAGTAATTCGAACTTCGGAACGAAAGTAGTGTGCGCCCTATGCCGTTTTTACTTTTCGCTTATATTCCCGAACGCTATAAAAACGGCACAGGATCCGCGCGTAAAGTTTTGGTAAGGATTTGGGGTCATTCTAACTTATGATAAAATTCTTAGCCTAACCGAGCATATAATTTTTAAAATTCCAACCGATATCTTGTCAATATTATTAGGGTCTATTGCCGCAACTTGTGAGATTGCTAATCTCTAAGCCTGTAAGCATGTGAATGAATTCTTACTTTTAGAAGTAGGCTTTTTTATTTTGTCAAACATTGGTCAAACATTTGAATGATTTACAACTGCCCAAAACTCACAACTTTTTTACTCGATCCCCAAAACAAAGGATTACTTTCTCATTGATACTTGTAAACTTGATTCAATCTCACTCCTTTTATAATATACTCTGTACCCAACCCCATAGGCGTTAAGCTTTCCTTTTTTGGTCCAATGCCAAAGCGTACTGCTGTCGATTTTGAAATAATCAGCAACTTCTTGCCTTGTCATCAGCTCTACTGGTTCCTTGGGTTGGAAGTGTTTTTTTAAATTTTGAAGTTCTTGTTCCATAATGGATAATTTTTCTAGAACTGTTTCCATTGCTTTTGGTAAATCTTCGAATCGTAACTGGTTCATAACAAATGATTTTAAAAGTGGTTCTATAATTTATTTTTTGCGTTCATAAACGCAAGCAATCTCTAACCGAACAGTCAAGCCCTACTTTTTGTTGATATTTGGGATACCCATGCAGACTTATTGTTTAATTCTAAAATATATAGGGCAATCAAATTGCTTAATATTTGTAAATTGTTAGCGCCAAATAATTTTTAATGTATACAATTCGGATAGCCATTTAATCGTTAGAATTCCTAGATGTCCATCATCGAAGGGCTATAGGTCATAGAAAGGAATTTTTGCACTATAAACAGTCTATTAAAAATGAAGCTTACGGATAACCTTATTGCCGAATTACAAAACCGTCTTAAAGTTGGTAACAGGAGAGGGGTACATTTAAATGCCTTACCGGGCCGCTCACGTTATAAATTTGATATCAGTCGGTTAAGTTATATCAATGAAGACCTGCCTAATGAATTTGTTTCGGCTTTATTAAGTGAGAATCCGTTAAAATTTAAAGTGTCTTGGAAGAACAATGTTTCAGACTTTAATAATCTTTTTGAAGAGGATCAAATTAACCTTGTTCAGATAAAAAAATCGTTTGAGAACCTTATCAACCAAACAGATGCCATAGAATCTGAAAAAGGCATCAATACCTTTGGTTTTGGATATCCGTTACTGGTACGCCGTGATGTTTCGGATAATAAACTTACGGTAGCACCATTACTTATTTGGTCATTGCGTATTAAAAGAACAAGTGATTTTAACACATGGGTTATTCAGCGTAATGATGATGATCCTATTTACTTCAATGAGATACTTATAAATCACCTGCAAAGTGATGCAGATGTTAAGTTAGATCAAATTTCATCTGAAATGATGGATGATGGCTTAATAGATTTGGACGAATTAGTGGCAATATGTCAAGGTGTCATTGAAAAAATCAATACCAGCCCAGATCCCAATTTAAAAACAGTTTTAGAATCTAGCCTTACCAAAGTAAAACGGATAAAAGAGAAAGCCCATTATGAGAAGCTGCCTTTAACAGTTAATAATGCAGAAATTGAGTACGGCGGCATTTTTTCAATTTTTGAAGTGCAGAAGCAAAGTATCATCAATGATTATGAACAATTATTGGGAGATGATGAAGCTCTGGAAGAAGAGGATTTAAAAGACCATATATTTCAATCGATTTCTTCAGTAGATACTGACCCATCCCAACAGGGCATTCTAAATGCACTGGGCACCAAACGACATTTACTTATACAGGGACCTCCAGGAACAGGGAAAAGTCAATCTTTGACCGCAATTCTTGTCAATGCTTTAGAAAACAAGAAAAAGGTAATTGTTGTATGTGAAAAAATAACAGCTCTTGAGGTTTTACAAAAGGCATTAATTGAGCTTGGCTTGCAAGATATGGTGCTCATGATTAACGATGCTGTAAAGGACAGACGTAAAGCGGTTAATTCAGCACGACAAAAACTTGAGGATTCCAAGAACTTCTATACGTCCACTAGCCGATTGGAATTGGATACAATAATTACAAAGGCGCAAGAACTAATAGATGCCATTAACGCTAAACATAAAAAAATCAATGAAAAGATTATTGGTGATGATGATTGGACACAAGTAGTTGGCAAATTTTTAAAAAATAGAGGAATAGTTGAAGGGCTTGATGATTTAGATTTAGAAAACATTCCTTTTAAGTTTAATTATGATGAATTATACGATCATATTGAGGATATTAAGAAGGCAGAGACACTATATAAGAGTTATGAACCATTCGTTAATAAATCATTCATAAACACATTAAAATATTGCAGTGAAAATCCATATGCTATAGAGAACGATTTGTTAACCGACTTTAAATCATATAAATCTCAGTTTACTATTGTTAACAGCCAAATTCAAGAACTTCGCGAAAAATATGCTGGTCTGACAGATGTTTTAGATTTAAAAAAGACGAGTACAATCTGGTATAAATTTTTAGCCTTATTCAGTAAAGAGAAAGGTGAATTTATAAAAGATCAAAACGATGTTAATATATCTATACAAAAGTTATTCGAAAAAATTAAGGGAGATGATTGGTTTGGAGGGTTTCATAATTATAATTTTGAATTAAAAACACAAGTTGAATATCTTGAAATTGTTCTTAATGATTTTGATGAATTTATAAATAATGAAAACGACTTATTTACAAAAGAATATAAATGGTTTAATTTTTTAAACGCTTTAGACGATTACAAGAAATTGGTAATTATTCCCAAATTAATAGGTAAAGAAAATTGGGAGAAAATCTTTTTATGGGGTTATCTCAATAAACTGCTTTATAAATATTCTTCTAATGATTTGCCAACAGATGATAAAGAGCATAAGGAATATACACTGGCAGTAAAAGGTTTAAAAGGAGAGCAACTTAAGTTTATCAAGTTATATTGGAAGGCCAGATTCGTAAAGGATTCTGATAGGTTTAATAACAGCTTTCTACTTAAGGTTCGTAACCTATACAATAAACGCAGTAGTTCTGTATATAAGCGCCATTCATTAAGACAGATAGTAAATTATGATATTGATCTATTTACATCTTGTTTCCCTATTATTTTAACAACGCCCGATGCTTGTTCTACCTTGTTTTTGAATCGACGAAAATTCTTTGATCTCGTGATGTTTGATGAAGCCAGTCAATTGCGATTGGAAGATAATTTACCGGCATTATTAAAAGGTAAGCAAGTGGTGATTGCAGGCGATGAACATCAAATGCCACCGTCCAATTATTTTAGTAAAATATTTGAGGGTAGTATAGAAGATGAGGACGAGTTAGAGGAGGAAGAACAAGAAGAGCAAGAACGCGTATTGGATAATTCGCTCTTGGGCTGTGAATCATTATTGGAATTTGGAGAGCAATTGGAATTTCAAAAAAGCTATTTAGATTTTCATTACCGTTCCAGACACCCATATTTAATAGATTTTTCCAATCATGCTTTCTACAATAGCCGTTTAAAACCACTACCCAATCAATTTGAATACAATCCTATTAATTTTATTCAAGTAGATGGAACTTTCTCAGATCACACCAATGAACTGGAAGCTGAGATGGTACTGTCTATTATTGAAAATAATATCAATCCATACCCTAATGGAGAATACCCTTCTGTAGGTATTGCCACTTTTAACATTGCGCAACGAAACTTAATTTTAAGTAAGATTTATGAGCGCAATAAATTTGTAAAATACCGAGATTTCAATGATAAAATGCTCCATCTACAGGAAAATGGATTTTTTGTTAAGAATCTAGAGAATATTCAGGGAGATGAACGAGACATTATTATTCTATCCACAACCTATGGTATTAATAAGGATGGAAAATTTACACATCGCTTTGGTCCTTTAAATCAAGGAAAAGGTTATAAGTTATTAAATGTTATCATAACAAGGGCCAAGTATAAGGTGTATGTGTGCTCCTCCATACCTCAAGAAGTATTTTTAGATTACAACCAATATTTGGTCACGCAAGGAGATAATAATAGGAGAGGTGCATTTTTTGCTTATCTAGCCTATGCAAAAGCGGTTAGTGAAGATAATAATAAGCTAAGGGAAAGGGTTCTTGAGGACTTGTCTGCAAATATTAAGGAAGAAATAAGGCTTGGAGACGCTTTAGGGGATTTGGAATCGCCTTTTGAAGAAGAAGTTTATCAAGTATTGGTCAATCATTTTGGAGAAGATAAAATAAAACCCCAGGTAAAATATGCAGGATTTAGAATAGACATGGTATTTGATGCAGGAAATCCGACTATTCCAAAAATTGCAATAGAGTGCGATGGCGCAGCTTATCATAGTTCTAAAGAAGCGTACTTAAATGATATTTACCGACAGAAAATACTGGAAAGTAATGGATTTGTGTTCCATAGGATCTGGAGTACCAATTGGTGGCGTAACCATAAAAATGAAACCAAAAGGCTGATCAACTTTATTGAAGAAACATGTAAAACTAGGGAAAATGGAAGTACTTCAGATAAAAACCTTGTGAAAGAGGCTTTTACTGATATCATTGTTGCAAAAGAGGATTCGTTGGTTGATTTAAAGAAAGAATATCAAACCGAAATACAAGAATTTGTAGAGCTTGATGAAATACCTACTGAAGTAAATACTAAGGAAGAGAGAGATCAGCATATTCAAAAGATATTTGGGCGCATTCAAAAGGAAGTTCAGCCTATTCAAAGGGAATTATTTGAAGACCGTGTGCAGCTCAATAGTAAGGTTGAAATTAAATATATCAATATTGGAAAAAATTTAAATGTCCACTTAGTTGACGAACGGATTAAGAAATTTACCATGAACATTGATCTTCAGAAAATTGATGTTAAATCTCCATTAGGAGTGTCATTAATGGGAAAATGTGTTGGAGATACGGCTCAAGTTGGTGATTTAGATAATTATGTTGAGGTTTTAACTCTTGAAAATCAATAATGAATGATACCGTATATTAACATTGAATGAGCAACAGAACATCTATCTTAGTTGCTGATCTTCATATTCTGTATTGAATTCAATATCTTTTCCTTCTATTCTTAGTTGCGGTCCATTTGGCACATCTTTTCAGGAAGGTTGATCAGGAGTGTCGTCATAAAAATCACCACCAGTTTTTAAACCTTCTTAATTTTTCAAATTAAACCACCCGCCTTGAAGGTGGTTTTCTTATTTTTAGGTTTTCAAAATTGAATTCATATTTATGACCAACGTAAAGGAATCTGCCAATTTTATATGGTCCATAGCCGACCTTTTAAGAGGGGATTACAAACAAAGTGATTACGGAAAGGTGATTCTGCCGCTTACCGTTTTAAGACGATTGGACTGTGTCCTTCAGGACTCAAAGGCCGATGTTCTAAAAAAGTTCGAGCAGGTTAAATCCATGAATATTCAGAATTTAGATCCCATTCTGAACAAAGTGGCCGGCTACAATTTTCATAACAGCAGCTTGTTCGACTTTGATAAGCTCATTGCCGATCCCAACAACATTGCCGCTAACCTTCGCAATTACATCAATGGCTTTTCGGAAGAAGCTAGGGAAATTATTGAACAATTCGAGTTTGACAACCAGATTACCAAACTGGACGAGTCCAACTTGTTATTTATGGTATTGAAACGCTTTCAGGAAATCGACCTACATCCAAAGAACATCTCCAGTATGGAAATGGGCTATATGTTCGAGGAATTGATCAGAAAATTTGCCGAGATTTCCAACGAAACGGCAGGGGAACATTTTACCCCAAGGGAAGTTATCCGCCTTATGGTGAATCTCCTATTTATGAACGATAGGGATATTTTGACCCAAAAAGGTATAGTAAAAACTATTTTTGATTGCTGTGCGGGAACGGGCGGCATGCTGTCCGTGGCCGAGGAATATCTACATGAGCTAAATCCGGATGCAAGATTGGAAGTGTTTGGACAGGAACTCAACCCGGAGTCCTATGCCATCTGCAAGTCGGATATGTTGATTAAGGGACAAAAACCCGATAATATTGCCAAGGGCAACAGCTTACGAAACAAGAGCGATACCAAGGTGAAAGGAGATCAGTTCATAGACCATAAGTTCGATTATTTGATTACCAACCCACCTTTTGGGGTTAAGTGGAAAAAGGTAGAAAAAGAGGTAAAGGAAGAACACGAATCCCTTGGCCATGGTGGGCGTTATGGAGCCGGATTGCCTTCTGTTAGTGATGGCTCCTTTTTGTTCCTGATGAACCTGATGTCCAAGATGAAGCCCAAAGGTGTAGGCGGCTCTCGGTTGGCCATTGTGTTTAATGGTTCGCCCTTATTTTCTGGCTCCCCTAGCAGTAAACAGAACGAAAGCAGCATACGTCGATGGATCATTGAAAACGATCTGTTGGAAGCCGTTATAGCCCTGCCCGATCAATTGTTCTACAACACGGGGATAAGCACGTATATCTGGATCATTAGCAATCATAAGGCAAAAGAGCGAAAAGGAAAAGTACAGCTTATAAATGCCGTAGCCTTCTCAAAGAAAATGAGTAAATCTTTGGGAAATAAACGCAACGAGCTATCGGATGACCACATTGCCAATATCACTAAATTATATGGTGATTTTGTAGAGACCGACTGCTGTAAAATATTCGACAACAAAGATTTTGGCTACTCCAAGGTCACGGTAGAACGTCCTTTGATGAAAAATGGTGAGGTAGTAAAGGACAACAAAGGTAATCCCAAGGCCGATTCCGTGCTAAGGGATACGGAAAACATTCCGCTAAAGGAAGATATTGACGCCTATATGCAGCGTGAAGTATTGCCGCATGTGCCGGATGCTTGGGTCGATGATAGTAAGACCAATATTGGATATGAACTAAACTTCACCAAGTACTTTTACGAATACAAGCCGTTGCGCTCCTTGGAAGAAATAAGGGCTGATATTTTGGCCTTGGAAGCAGAAACGGAGGGATTGATTAAAGCGGTGATATCCTAGGATGAAGATATACAATAAATATAAAGATTCCGGGGTAGATTGGATTGGGGAAATTCCTGAACATTGGGAGATCAATAGATTGGCGAATTTTGGAAAATTTTTGAAAGGTAGGGGGATTACGAAAGCCGATTTAACGGATAATGGTGTTCAAGTAGTTTTATATGGGGATATATATACAAAGTATGATTTATATACGAAGAAGCTAGAGCGAAGAACGTCATACGAAAATGCACAGAGAGCAATTGAAATTTATAAGGGCGATTTGTTGTTTACTGCATCTGGCGAGACTAAAAAAGATATAGGGAAATGTGTTGTTTTTTTGGGAGAGGACGAAGCTTATGCGAGTGGTGATGTTATAATTTTTAGACAGTTAAAAAATAACTGGATGTTTTTGGCTTATGTTTTTAATTCTTATCACGTAAACATACAAAAGGCGAGATTATCCAAAGGTGAAATTGTTGTTCATATATACGCTTCTCAATTAAGAAACATTCATTTTGTCCTACCTCCCCTCGAAGAACAAACCCAAATAGCCAATTACCTCAACCAAAAAACGGCAGAAATTGACACGCTGATCGCCAAAAAGGAGCAATTAATAAAACTTTTGGAAGAAGAACGCACGGCCATGATCAACCAAGCCGTCACAAAAGGCCTCGACCCCAATGTACCCATGAAAGATTCGGGTATAGATTGGCTGGGGGAAATTCCGGAGCATTGGGAGTCAAGGAAAATTGGTCACGCTTTTGACAGAATTGGTAGTGGTACAACTCCTGAATCTGGAAATCCATTATATCACGAAAACGGAACGATTAATTGGTTGAACACCGGAGATTTAAATGATGGCGTTCTTTTTTCATGCGGGAAAAAAATAACTGAAAAAGCAATAGATGACTATTCCTCACTAAAAAAGTTTCCGAGCGGATCTCTTGTTGTGGCAATGTACGGCGCAACCATTGGAAAAACTGCTATAGTAAAGTTCGAAACAACAACGAACCAAGCCTGTTGCGTTTTGTGTGAAAATAGTACAATTGGAGTTGAATTTCTTCAGCAATGGATTATCGTAAACAAAAATCATATAATCAATTTGGCTATTGGTGGTGGTCAACCAAATATTAGTCAGTATATTATTAAAGACATTAGGGTTTGCTGTCCGGTTATATATGAGCAGTACGAAATAGTAAAGTATATAAAGAAAATTGCCAGCAATATGGATGGTATAATTTCAAAAGCACAACAAGAAATTGACTTACTAAAAGAATATAAAACCGCCCTAATCAGTGAAGTGGTTACAGGCAAGGTAGATGTAAGGAAACAAGTTAGTAAAGGCCAATTATAGTAATAAGGTACGACATGGGAGATAAATATCGTTTAGAACATATTAAGGATACTGAAAGTTTGGTTGCTTTAACAGCAAAATTAATCGAACAGATCGGTTTTAAGGCTATTAATATAATAGACCAAAATACTTTAGAGGCTTATGAAGAGGGTATTGTAAGCGAAAGACTTTTTAAATTTTTCTGTTTTTTAAGCGAGCTAGGCGGAAAAGTTCAGGTAGTACTTGATAAAATAAAAGCTGGCTACAATGAAGGTGACAATATTATTTTAATTAGTACCCACAGAAAAAAAATTTCTCCATATTTCCAGGCCTGGATAAAGAAGGAAATTGGCACAGATAAGATTGATTTTTGGAATTCTGAAACTTTTTCTAAGACGTTGGACAAGCATTTACCTGAATATTGGGGACATAACGACGTTTTTTTGAAAACTTTTGAGGACTCTTTTATCCAGTCTATATCTGGCAATTCAGAATTGAAACAAATACTCAAGCTTGATAGTAAGTTTGAAGATCTTCTGAACATCTTCATTGAACCGAAAATCTTTTATATTAAGGAAAGTACAGAGACCCAAAGACAAATTCGAGTTCGATTTAAATTGGAAGATTATCTTCAAAAAGGAAATTATATTATCTCTGGTGATGCCGGAACAGGCAAATCAACTCTCCTTAAAGAGATTGGCAAATTAGCAATAAAAAATAATGAGACTTCACAGGAGAAAATACTTCCTATAAGATTAAAAACTGGGTTAATTGCGACCCTGGATTACAGCATAGAAAACGCTGTAGCCAGTGAAATCAAGGACTTTGTTGGCCAGGAAAACTATAATAAAGTATTTCACGATTATAAGGTTTTGTTACTCGTCGATTCTATTGATGAATTTGAAATAGACAAACAAAATTCCATACTTGCCGAGTTGGATAAGATTCTTTCTAATGAAAACACGAAGTTCATTTTGGCTACAAGAAATTACGAATCTTTATCTAAAGAGTGCACCATACCTGTTCATCTTTTGACTTATGTCTCAAATTTTGATTTGAGACAGGTAAAGCAATATTTAACCACTTTTTTCAAACAAGATTTAAAGAAATCTGACGAGTTATGGGACAGCCTTCTTGATAACAAAATACTTGATAAAATACCTGCCACTCCACTAACAATATCACTCTTATCAATTTTGTATGAGGAAAATGGATACGAGGTACCTGCTACAATTACTGACGTTTATGATAACTTCAATACTTTTTTATTAGGACGGTTAAATGTAAATTCTAATCTCGATTTTTTAAAAATCAATCTCAAGGAGAAGGTTTTATCTATGTATGCTTTAGAAATTATCCAAACACCTAACAGAAATAGAAAAAAGAAAGATGAGTTTATTGAATACCTGATAAATTACTTTAAAGGCCAGTCTATAACTATTGAAAAAGGAGTGATTCCAGAATTAATAAAAGGTATGACCGATGGAACTGGGGTGCTTTTAATAGATGAACTTGGTTTTGTTACTTATCAACACGACCATTTCTTAGAATATTATGCTTCCCGTGAAATCTTTAATAGTGAGGACAGAGTAGATTTAGAGAATCAAGTAATCGACAAGTTTACCGAATATAACTGGCAGAACACGGCTATATTCTATACTGGCAGAACAAAGAATATGTCAAAGTTTCTGGATAAATTAATTGAAAGGGTTGATAAGTATAAAAGACTACCAGACCAATTGTTATCTATTTCCGGACTGGGGTACGTTCTGCAATCCCTTTGGATGACCGATTCAAATTACCGAAAAAAGGCAGTGATAAAAGCGTTGAACCTAATTATAAAAGCCGATACCGGTGTAAAACAGTTAGCTGAACAAGATTTCCCTTTTTTTAAAGGTATTAAAGATACTGACATTGCCTTGTCCAATCTGGCTTGGTTCTTTTTGCATTATAATTCAATAACCTTGAGAGATCCGTTAAATCTAGCGTTTGATGAACTTCATAAAAACGTTCAATTACTAAAGGGGACTTTATTTGAAAGCGATTTATATACAGAATACTACAAATTATTCTGTATTGCTTCCACACTAAATACTGGTCGTGTGGCGGACAATAAAAAGCTTGATTTGCTTTTTGATGAAGATAAAATACTTTCAATCCCACTCTTTGTTTTCCTTTTTAATGAGGCCATAGAACTATTGGAGTACAGCAACCAATCAAAAGTTAGGAAAGATTATAAGTTGGAATCGAAAAAGCGTAAACACATAAACGGAATTCGCTTTTTGCTTGATCATCCTTCTTCCGAATTGAGGCACACCAACTTTGAAAGATTACAGGTGCCTAAAAAAGTTGAAATTTTTACTGAGGGTAAAACAGATGCATCAATTATAAGTCATGCTTTCAGAGTATGTACGATGAATGAAGAGCCATATTGGAATATTACTGCAGTTGAAAATATTACAACATCTAAGGCAGGAGGAGCACAACAATTGGCCCAACATTTAAAAACGTTATCCAATAAAATCCATACGGAGTCAGATAAGACTAAAATTGTAATTGGAATTTTCGATAATGATGCAAAAGGGTATCAAGAATTCAATGGATTAAGCGGTGATTTTGTGAAATCCAATGGAATAGTTAAAAAGCACGAATTTTTAAACATCTTTGCAATTTTACTTCCAATACCAGAAGATTTGTTGGAATTCAGTCAAAATAAGCAGGTTTTTAAGTTTTTCGAAATAGAGCATTATTTTGACAAAGTTCTTCTTCGAGAACAAAAAATGATAAGTGAAACGTCTATTGTCGGAGTTTATGAAATTACTGGAGATAAAACTAAATTTAATAATCATATTTTAAATCTAGTAGACCCAAGTGTTTTTAGTCGTTTTTTGTCTCTTTTTGAAGAACTGGATAGAATTTGCAATAAGGAAATTAACTATATGGAGTAGAACCTAGAAAATATATGTAGCCTTAATTTTTGATGAATAATATATTGAAGAAAGGAGCCTATATTTTGAAACTAACTTGAATTATTTCTCCCTCGATGATTTTCTTTAAAAGTATATGCAAAGTCAATTTCAAAAGGAGAAATATACACGTATTGCCGAAATGGTCATTGAAAAGTTAACCTATTGCGGTAGATTTATTTTGAATATATGAGCATATTAATCAGCATTGAAGATTTAGTATCAGGAAACGTGGTGGAAGGTACGCGTATGGAGTTTAAAAAGGGATGGAACCCTTCTGCCATCATGCGTTCGGTCTGTGCTTTTGCAAATGATTTTGAAAACGAGGGTAGTGGCTATATTATTGTCGGCGTAGAAGAAAAGGATGGCAAACCTATTCGACCAATTTTCGGTTTCGACCCCACCCAACTCGAAAAGGTTGAAAAGGAATTGGTGGGATATTGTAACCTTATCAAACCTTCATATTTCCCAAGATTGTCCCTAGAAGCCCTAGATGGGAAACACGCATTGGTTATATGGGTGCCTGGGGGAAGTAATAGACCCTATAAAGTACCAGATGATGTAACTGCCAAGCACAAAAACTATAATTACCGTCTCCGTTTTCAATCTAATAGTATTGTTCCGAATGCTGAACAGGAAGCGGAACTGCTACAACTAACGGCCAAAGTTCCCTTTGATGATCGGGTGAATACGCACGCCAGCGTTAGCGACATGAGTTTTCCTTTGATGCGCGGACATTTGGAAAAAACCAAAAGCCGGTTGTATGGAGAAAGCAGCCATATGACGGTAGAAGAACTTGCCGAAAAAATGAACCTTTCACAAGGTGCCAATGAACATTTGTTTCCTAAAAATGTGGGTTTACTAATGTTTTCCGAGACACCCGAGGAATTTTATAAAGGGGTTCAAATAGATCTGGTAGAATTCCCTAAAGGTCTTGGAGGGAAGGATTTTAACGAGAAAATTTTCAGGGGGCCTATTCAAAATCAATTGGTGGATGTTCTATCTTATATCAAGACCAATTTTATAAAGGAAAAGGTGATCAAGTATGACGACAGGGAGACTTCGGATAGGGCTTTTAATTATCCTTACAATGCCATTGAAGAGGCACTTTCCAATGCGGTATATCATCGAAATTATGAACTGCAAGACCCTATTGAAGTACGAATATTACCGGAAGCCATTGAAATAATCAGCTATAATGGTGCCGACCCATCTTTAAAGCAAGAAGATTTTGATAAAGGGGTTGTTAGGGCCAGACGGTATAGAAATAGACGTATTGGGGAATTTCTAAAGGAACTAAGACTGACGGAAGGTAGAGGCACTGGTATTCCTACTATTGTAAAAGCCCTAAAAGATAATGGTTCCAATGCTGCCGAATTTGATACGAACGAACCTTCTAGAACACATTTTTTAATCGAAATTCCAATTCATCCAAGTTTTAACGACCAAGCTAACGACCAAGCTAACGACCAAGCTAACGACCAAGCTAACGACCAAGCTAATAAGCTAATTATAGAACAAATAAAGGTACTAAAGTATTGTGAGAAACCCAGGTCTAATAAAGACATACAAGAGAAAGAACTTCAATTAAAAGTACATACTGATAATTTTAAGCGGTACATAGAGCCACTTATAGAGCAAGGTCTTTTAAGCAGGACTATTCCAGATAAACCCAGTAGTCCCAATCAAGAATATATTACGACAAAATCGGGCAAAGGTGTTCTTGACATCCTAAAAAATAAGGTTGGGGACAAAAATAACGATGATTATGGTGATAAAGGTGGTAACGGAGAAGTAACTAAGAGGTAACTAACAGGTAACTAAGATGGTAATTAAGTCAGGAACTAGGAAAACAACTGAATAAGGATATTGGAATATGTCAAAGGGAATACATACTGAACTTACATTTGAAGAAGCCATAGAAACCTCCTTATTGGAGAATGGGGGCTATATAAAAGGATATTCCCAAGATTTTGATGCGAAATTAGGCCTGTTCCCCATGTATATTATTCAGTTTTTGCAAAACTCTCAGCCTGCGCTTTGGGATAAGATCGTAAACATCCACAAGGAAAATGTTGAGCAAAAAGTAATGCAACGTTTATTGAAAGAGTTGGACAACCGTGGTACTTTGGATGTGCTGCGCAATGGTTTTACGGACTATGGGGTGAAGTTCAAAATGGCATACTTCCGTCCGGAAAGCACCTTGAACCCAGAGGCCGAGGTTTTATATGCAACCAATAATTTATCGGTCACCCGCCAGCTGTATTACGAGCGAAACGGCAGCAATTCGTTGGATATGGTTTTAAGTCTAAACGGCTTGCCAGTTGCCACCATAGAATTAAAGAACCAGTTTTCAGGTCAAAACGTGTCCAATGCCAAAAAGCAATACGTTTATGATAGGGAACCAACGGAACCTATCTTTCAGTTTAAGAAACGTACTCTGGTCCATTTTGCCGTAGATACCGACGAATGCTTTATGACCACTAAATTGGCCGGCAACGATACAAGATACTTGCCCTTTAACCTAGGCGACAATAATGGGGCCGGCAACCCACTAAACAAAGAAGGTTACAGAACAGCCTATTTATGGGAAAATGTTTGGGCCAAGGATAGTTTTATGGATATTATTGGAAAGTTCCTGCATTTGAATGTAGAAACATTCCAACTAAATGGTGTCCAAAAAACGAAGGAAACCCTGATCTTCCCGCGCTATCATCAAATGGATGTCGTTCGCAAACTTACAACAGATACCAAACGTAAAGGTGCTGGCCATAATTACTTGATACAACATTCCGCAGGTTCGGGGAAATCCAATTCCATTGCTTGGTTGTCGTATCGATTGTCCAGTCTGCACAATGCCAATAATGAACGAGTTTTCGATTCCGTTTTGGTTATAACCGATCGCAAGGTATTGGACAGCCAGTTGCAGAGTACCATTTATCAGTTTGAACACAAACAAGGGGTGGTCCAAAAAATAGAAAAGAACTCCCAACAATTGGCCGATGCTATTACAGCAGGATCCAATATCATTATTACTACCCTACAGAAGTTTCCCTTTATCCTAGAAAAAATAGGAGAGTTGCCAGCTAGGAAGTATGCCGTAATCATAGATGAGGCACACTCCTCCCAGGGCGGAGAGGCCACCAAGAAAATGAAAGAAGTCCTTTCTGCCAAATCGTTGGAAGAAGCAGCATTGGAAGAGCTTGATTCTGGATTGGAAGAAGATGCGGAAGATCAAATCCGGAAATCCATGGAGGCCAGGGGAAAACAGGATAATCTCAGTTTTTTTGCTTTTACGGCCACCCCGAAGACCAAAACGGTCGAGGTTTTTGGCACACCCGATAAGAGCGGTATTCCAAAGCCTTTCCATCTTTATAGTATGAAACAGGCAATCGAGGAAGGTTTCATTCTGGATGTACTTAAGAATTATACCACCTATAAAACCTATTTTAGGCTGTCAAAGGAAATAGAGGACGACCCAAAAGTCAATAAAAAACAGGCAGCAAGAGCTATCGGGCGTTTCTTATCACTGCATCCCCATAACCTGGCCCAAAAAACAGAAGTAATCATTGAGCATTTTAGGCAGGTCGTTTCCAAGAAGATCGGCGGTATGGCCAAAGCGATGCTGGTAACGGGTTCTCGATTGCACGCTGTGCGCTACAAAGAAGAGTTTGACAAGTACATCCAGAAAATGGGCTACCTCGACATCAAGACAATCGTAGCATTTTCTGGTAAGGTGATTTATGACCTATATCCGGAAGGAGTAACAGAGGTAGGGATAAATGGCTTTAAGGAAAAGGAACTGCCACGAAAATTTGCTTCCTCGGAATATCAATTGCTCATAGTGGCCGACAAATACCAGACCGGGTTTGACCAACCTTTGCTGCATACGATGTATGTAGATAAGAAGTTGTCCGGTGTAAAATGTGTCCAAACATTGTCCCGCTTAAACCGGATGCATACAGGAAAGGAAGATACTTTTATACTGGATTTCGCCAATGAGGCAGAGGAGGTATTGGCTTCCTTTCAGCCCTACTATGAGCTTACCTCAATAGAATCGAATACCGACCCCAATCATTTATTCGACCTAAAAACTGAAATTGAAAAGGCACATATAATTTGGCAGACCGAAATCGATAACTTTTGCAACGTTTTCTTTAAATCCGCGATTACCCTATCCGTAAAGGAACAAGGTAAATTAAACGCCTACATAGACCCTGCCGTTGAACGGTATAAAAAATTGCCTGTAGAAAATTCTAAAGAAGATATATTTGGCACCGAAGTTACCCAGGATAATTTTAAACATGCTTTGCAGTCGTTTACCAGGTTGTATTCATTTTTGACCCAGATTATGCCTTTTTCGGATGTGGAGTTGGAAAAGCTCTATACGTATGGTCGATTCTTATTGAAGAAGTTACCTCGAAAAAGTCAAAACGACCGCTTTAAATTGGGGGATGAAGTGTCCTTGGAATACTATCGGTTGCAGAAGATAGGAGAGCAGCGATTGTTGATGGAGAGCGAAGGAGAATATCAATTGGAGGGAATTTCCGGTGCCGGAATCCGTTTGGCAAATAAAGAGGAACAAGAAGCTTTATCCGAAATTATTAATCTATTGAACAAAAAATTTGGCACCGAATTTAGTCAAGCGGATAAGTTGTTTTTCGACCAAATAGAGGCAGAGTTGGTGGCCGATGATAGATTGTCCGAACAAGCCAAAAACAATTCGTTGGACAATTTTAAATTTGGCTTTGAGGACGCTTTTATGGATAAGCTGATAGGTAGAATGGAACAAAACCAAGACATTTTCAGTAAAATGATGGACGACAAAGATTTTGGAATGCTGGTTAAAGAGTATATGTTGAAAAAGGTTTTTAAACGCTTGAATGGGTAGTTTGTTAAGTATTGGAAAGGACGGCTGATAAACATCACTTGATATATCTTGCGTGTTTTCTGTGTGCTAGGATTTTGACTATAGACCTAATTATTAATCGACTTTAGGCATTTATAATTTAATTACGGGTCTCGGGTTCACTGTGAAAGTTCCTTAAACCTACAAAAGGCATTCGCCAATTTTATTTGGTGTGGGCTTTTGCACTCCGCTTCAAAAATAGCTGGGTTTGCCACCATAATAAAACGTGTACGGGCTCTAGAAACGGCCACATTAAATCGGTTGGGGCTAAATAGAAAGTCCATTCCACGTGGAGCTTCATCCAAGCTGGAAGTGGCTACAGAGTAAATAATTACGGGAGCTTCCTGACCCTGGAATTTGTCAACCGTGCCAACCTCCAAATTGGGCAAACGTTTTTTGATGGCCTGTACTTGTGCATTGTAAGGAGTAATGATTTTTATATCACTGATCGTCAAGGTAACTTCTTCATTCTTTTCATTAATAAAAGTAACATTGCCACCAGTCAGGTGCTCCACAATTTCCGACACCATATCAACCTCTTCGGAAGAGGAATTGGTATTTCCAGTGTGTTCGACTTCTTCAAGGTACAATCCAGCTCCAGCATACTTTGAGCCTATAATCTGCTGTTGATCGAGATGGTCTTTTGATTGTAATCTGTTCTCATAAAAGAGTTCTGATACAAACGCATTAATAGATGAATGCATGCGCCAGGTTTTATCTAAAAAGACCCCTTGTTCATCAGAAATTGTTTTCTCGCCCTGTAATACGTGTTCCAGAGCTGATACTTCAGTGCCGTCCGGATGTACGCCTTGCTGGGGTTGTTTCAATTGTTGTGGATCGCCCAAAAGAACGAGGTTTGAGCAGCAGTGCGAAACAGCAAGCGTATCAATCAAAGACAACTGGCCAGCTTCATCTACAAAGAGGTAGTCCACACTATCTTCATAAGGTGATTTGCTCCACATAAAAGATGTTCCGGCAATAACGTCCACACTGCCTATGGCTGATTGGATAGCATTTTCATCATTATTTACCGACCAAGGGGAAGGATTATCCGGAATAGGCTCGGTCTTTTGTATCATTTGAATGTTAAATCCTTCCTTTTGAGCTACCTCCCAAACTTTAGTCAGCAAGTTTGTGATAACCTTGTGACTAAGTGCTGTTATCCCGATTTTCTTTCCTTGCTGAGCCAAACGAACAATAAGCAGACTTCCCGTAAAACTTTTGCCCGCACCTGGAGGGCCTTGAACAGGCAGATAACTATGGTCTAGTTTGGCAGCAAAGTCAAATGTTCTCTCCAGAATACCCTCAGTGAAGATTAGCGCCTCTGTTAAACTTGGAGGAGCATTCAAGAGCAATTGTCTCGCTGCTCGGTATGTCTCATCTTTACTGTCCATACCATTGGCCACAACCCATTCCGCCAACCTGATGATGGCTTCTTCTTTGGTACTGGAATTAATGCTTTCCAAACTCATAACGGAAATTGGGTGGGGCAGGTCGATTTTAGATGGCCCCTTTTTGATTCGGAGTATACCAGAATCAATGTCAATCTCATGAATGGTGCCCAGCTTATTGTCTTCCTGATCCTCTACAGTCTGACCTGGACGCAAATCACATTCTTGAGGTGGAAATGTATACGTATCAACTACACTTCTTTTTTCAGGCTCTCGATTACCTGTATACTCTAGAAAAGAAATTGCCTTTCGCTCTTCCAAGAGCTCATCTTCAGGAAGCTCTTTTAATCGGAAAAACTCCCACCAAAATGTCTTCTTCTCTCTGCGATACCAATCCAGCATATGAGCCAGAATATATCGAGCCTGCTCAACTTCGCTTCGTTCAGCCTTTATTGGAGGCACACCATCAAGTAAAGCATTCATAATGGGCTGAATGCGCTCTTGATGCGCAGTGATATTATCACTGGCATCACCATCACCATCTTCAGGTCTTGTAATGTTTTCACCATCACCAATTAGCCTGGCACGAATATCCTCCAACCATGCTTGAAGTCGAACCAATGATTCGCAGTCATCTTGGTTGTAGAGCTGGACGGCATCTTTGGTTTCCTTTGTTAATTTATCAATATTACCGGTTTGAAGGAGTAACTCTAGTTGTGATTTTTGACTTGAGAGATCGCGTAAATTCATCTTGCGCTTGTAGCCAAAAAACGCTTCCAAGTCTTTGATTGAGTATTTCTCAACGCTAGCTCGTACAGACTGCCGAATAACACTATAGAGATCTACAAATGTGTTTGATCTTAAAAAAGTATCAATTTCATTTTCACGCGATGCATATTTACCCATTAGCCGCTTAAAAGCCATGACTTCGTAAGGTGCATAATGGTATATATGGAGTGAGGGGTCTTCTTTTTTTAGCTTAAAGGCAAAGTCAATGAATTGCTCAAAAATTTCTTTTTCTTCAGTTTCGTTTTTAGCCCAGAAGGCATGGTATATACCTTTGTGCACATAACCAATCATGTACTCAAGACCATCTGGCTCAACCATCCGGTCGCCTTCAAAATCGAGGTAAATATCATTCGTGGAAGGCTCTGGTAGTTTGTTCAGGCCTTTGCCTTCTTCAATGTCTAAAGTTTCGTAGTAAGGTTCATATCCGTTTTTTCTGCTCTTATGCTGTAAACGAGCCTGCTCTCGAAGTTTGTTGTAAGTTTCTTTAACACCTTTAGAAGGATTAAAAGGCACAGGTAAATCAAGACAGGCCAGTTTCTCAAGGGTGTCAACATCATGCAAATTGAGTTCCTTCATTTGTGATTTACCCATTCCAGCCACAAAGGTTAGGTGATCATCTCTTCGTCTAATAGCATTACAGTTCTTCCACCACCTGCAAATATCGCAATGGCTGACTGGCTCAGGGTAGGTCTCTTCATCATTGGCAATTGCTTCTTCCAAATTCCGTTTTACAACCCGTATATATGCCGTATGTTCATCATAGCGATAGTATTCTTCACCATCAGGTTTTATAACACCCATGTACTCTGGAGTTATACCTTGGATTTGAGCTACGCGCTCTGAATAAAGGCCAATTTGTAAAATTGTTCCGGCCTTGGTTTCATTCGCCAGCTTGGTATCCCATACCTCATAAGACCAATCTCCTAAATCACTTGGTTTATCAACCTTCTTTAGAAAATCAGCCCATCCGCTCCATTTACCAACTTCTTTCAACCTTGCCTGGTAAATAACATCAATACCAGCTTTCATGGCATCTATTGTATGCTTCTCAGCATGGGAATCATCAGTACTAATTTCTGATACAGTCCTTCCTTGATCCTTGATCTCCTGTAGGTGATTCTCTTCAAACTCGATACCTTTCTCCTTCAGCATTTGCAAAACACGATTCGTGTATTGTTCTGGATCTGCAATTTCGCCTCTGGCATGCTGTTTGTTGAGCTGACTAAGATGTTTGCAGCTGCTGTGAGAAGATAGGTCGGAAGGGCTATAAATAATCTGGTTGTTCTTGTATTTCATATAAAAATTTGAGAAAAGCTATTTATTGAAAAACTATTTTATTTGAAATAAGTCATTTTGCTTAACCTTCCGGATATGGTTTCGGAAGAGAAGATCCGATGGGGCCTATCATTCCGAGATCGGGCCAGGTTAAATGTAAGGATTTTTATTTTTTGATAGATCAGAAGGCTGAATTATAGCCATTCTGTGTGTCCAGCATGGGCATCTTTATCAATGTTATTAATGTCATGAATCCCAAGCCCCTGCGGAAGCCAGAAAACCTTCCACTATGGTCCTTCTATACGGACAGGCTCCGCCGCCCGAATGAAAAGCCCCTCCGTTCCAGATTTTCTGGCCCCCTCGGTGCCGCTCGAAAGCACAAGGGGAGAAAAAACCCCTTGACCTTTCTTCCCCTATCCACAAGAATTTCTTTCAGGTGAAATGTTACATAGCCCCGTGTTTGTATGGAGAACGTTGGAAATTTTCATGATATATCCATGCAATGCTTCCGTCACGATATATGGATATATTTAAATATGATAATATAAATATATGGAAATATGTATATAGGTAAATATGATTTGCGTAATCGGAAGGTTATTTTTGTTTTAAAATAGGAACAAATCCGACCCGCCCGTTTTGAGAAAAATACCATTAAAAAAATTGAATAAATATTAATCTTCGGAGAAGATAGCAAGTTATGTTTTGCGCAACGCAAAATGCCTACTTCTAACGAAGTGAAAACCCTGCTTGAAGCAGGTAAGAAATGAATAATAAGCTTAAAAATGGCAATCAATAAAGGGGGAAGAAAACGCTTGGGGGACAGGAAGCGGGAACATGCCATAACGCTTCGGTTCAATGGTGCCGAACTGGAAAAGGTAAAGACTACCCTGCAGTCCTATAATCTTGATTTTCGGAAAAGAGGAACGGTCGGGCCATTTTTGAGAAAGCTGATCCTGAACAGGGAAACGAATAAAAAGAAGCGGTTCCCAGATGGTAGGTCGAACCTCAGTTACCAATTGAACAGAATAGGCACCAACATCAACCAACTGGTCAAGGTGGCCAACTACAAGAACATGGGAAGCCCGAACGCCAACCTAGAACGGGAGATGCAAATGGCCAGCGAACTGATGCTACAATTGATAGAAACGATCAACACCAAAAATCAAGAATCATAGCAATGATACTATATCGGAACAGTGTGCAGGGAGTGCTCAACTATGTGCTGGGCAAGACCGAAAGCACTATACTCGGCTTCCAGAACACTTATGCCGATACCGATACCAACACAAAGTTTTTGGAAGGGTGCTCTACTATCTGGGCAATCGGCACGATTCGGAAAGACGATATGTAGGGAATCCCCATACTTTTCACAGACATAACAATAAATTTTCACTAACTTGTAATCCTTGTTGGCATTCATACTTACATGCTGTTTGAAATCACATTTAGGTTACTGATAATCAAAAATATAAGCAAGTTTTAGGCGTTATTTTTCAACAAATCGGACTTGTTTTCTAATTTATTTCAACCCTTGATCCGCATTATTAATAATTTTAAATATCAATTTGCAATAATTTTTATTTAAAAAGATTGATTGCCAGACCTTTTTCTAATACAAATAATCTTGCGGCAATTTATCCCATTAGTGCTCAATTCTTCGAAAGATCGTAATTTAAATAGCTAACCTAAATACACTGAAATTTCCTTCATAACAATCATAAAAATCGACATGGAATGCTGCAAAACCTCGTTCTAAAGCTGCCAACATTTCTAAAAAGTCGGGTCTTTGGCGGAGTTGTTTAAAATTTATCCTGTAAGTACTCATAATATATTTTTTCTGCGGTTTCGGCACATCGTCTATCCCCCTTCATTATTAGGTCAGCGTAAGCGAGCAAAGGATGAACCGCATCTTTTTCCTCGGTATTGTCTTTCCAGAATTTTTCATAAACCTTCACATTGCCGCCTTCATGGGGAACAAGTCTGTAGTTCTTCATCAGTTCGTTTCTTGGTTCGGTGGTGTATAGCGTCAACTCTTCCGGTCGTAGGTAATTGGTATAGATATCCCCAGCGGGTTCGCCTCCCCATAAAGTTTTCACCTGTTTTAATTTAATGTCCTTCCAGTTAAAAAAAGCATCATTATCGGCAAAACGGTATGTTCCAATGGCCAGATTTGGTTTTAACTTTTTTTCATAGGCCATAATCCATTTCTCAAGGAGCTTTTTTTTGTTATCAATTATATAGGTATCCTTGGTAAGTGGAATGAGGAAACCATCATCCTTTAGGCCATTGAAGATGTTCGTAATAGTACCGATACCTGTATCCGTTTTATCGGCTATTTCACGATAGGTGTTGTTGACCCAAGTATCGTCCAATAAGAATTGGTAAACAACCTTTAGGCCGGTTTTGGTAAATGCCCTGTTGGTAGTTTTATGTTTGATTGCGATCGTTTCGTTGGCATCCAACCAAAGAAAGGTTTCTTTTTCGTTTAGGTAAATATTACCGTTGGCCTCAAGATAGGCGATGTTCCTTTTGCGAAGTTCTTGTTTTATTTTGGGGAATATGCTTTGTGCAACAATCATAAATGGATGATACTCCTTGGCGAATGCCTCCAATTTTGGAAGATGGATATTTCTCAGCTCTTTTTTAATTTCTATGCCAAGCTTGATAGTCCGGTCGTTCAGGGTAAGGGCTATCGTTCCATCTAAGACTTCATTAGGGGCTTTATTAAGCCATGTGGCTTCGATTTTACCTGTTTTCTGAAGGTTGGCCAATGCGTATTGCACAATTCCTTGATCGTTCATTGTTCACTTTATTTTATGTGTTCACGAAAACGTGAACACATAAATATTATGAACAAAAATACATAATTATTTTCAAATGAAAGAATATCGGCAAAACACTAGGTTGATATCTTAATTTAAAAACAACCTGTCGGAATGCCTAAATACACTAAAGGCCGATTACAATATCAAGAGCATCGTCCAAATCTTTATTTATAAAGTTCTGTTGGTAGTCGATGGTTGTTTTAATATCAGAATGATTATAAAGTTTCTGCAAGACTTGTAACGGAATTCGGTCTCCAGAGATATTACCAAAGGAATGGCGTGATACGTGCATTGTAATTTTCTTTGTTATTCCCGCTCTGTCGGCAATTTGCCCTAAATACCTATTAAGTCTTTTGTTCGCCGTTTTGCTAACCCTTAGAATATCTTTCGGATTATTTGCGGCTTCTTTTAATTCAGGAAAGATATAATCCGTATGTGAGGTTTTTGTCGCGAGGTACTCATCCAATATTTTTTGAAGTTTACCATGTATTTTGAGGGATAGGTTTTTTTGATTCTTGTTCATGGTATAGTAGATTCTTTCTCCCTGCACGTTTGCCCACTTCATTTGAACTACATCGGAAACCCTCATTCCGGCGAGATAGAAACTAAAAAGAAAAACATTGCGAGTGTGGTGCTGTTTTGGGTTGTCAGAAAGATCTAGGTCTTCGATAATTTTGATTTCCTCGGAAGTAAGACCGATTTTAATAGATTTTGGAATTCTTATTTTAATCTTTCCGTCGTGATTTCCAAAAGGATATTTGTCTTTGGATATTATACTTTGTTGTGTAGCCCTGTTATATAATGTACGTATAAAAATTAGCGTGTTCACTATGCTCCTTTCCCCTACAGAATCTTTAGTACTTCTTAAATAAGAGATAAATCCTCGCAAAAAAAGAGGGGTAATAGCTTCGAAGGTCAAGGTTTTTGCACTAGGGTACCCTTTAATCCTATTCAATAATGGTCGTTCACTATTGATGCGAGAATACTTTTTGTTCTTTTCCAATTCCACAAAATAAGCTTCGGCAAATGTGTAAAAGGAATGATTCTTATGCTTATTTTGAATCGTGTTCTTAATTTCTTCTATTCGGGCAATGGGCTTGGCATCGCTCTCAATATCCAAAAGCGATTTGTTGATTTCTGCCAACTTAACAGAAATAAGATTGTTAAGCCGTGCAGAATTTGGATGATTTTTTTTGACATTATTCTTGACAGAGTCCCAATATTTTTCATCCAAGTATTGCCCTGTGTACATATAAGTTGATTTCCTATTTTTGGTGATACGGATAGAAATAGGATAAAGCCCTGCATTATTTTTCTTTCTTCGGAGTGTCGCCTGAATTGTTGCCATTGCCTTCTTTTTTCTAAAGATACAAAATTTGGGTACAACATAGGTACAACAAATGATGGTTTTATATGGTTTTAAGTGGGTTTATTTGATTTATGATTTTATGTAAACATTTGATAATAAGATGTTTTAGTATTTTTGGAATCAAATTGGACAAAACTTAGGATCTAGTGCCGCAAGGTGTGAGAGTTCGAGTCTCTCCGCCTGTACAACAAGGGAAAGCCGACTTTTAGGAGTCGGCTTTTTTTGTTTTGGTAAAACAATGTCAAAACAAATGGAAGTTTTACCATTATTTAAAAAAAGTAGAACATTAAGAATCAGAAATTATTGAAGGGAATAATTGATTTGCCTTACAAGCAGGGGGTCACTGGTTCGAACCCAGTAGGGCCCACGGTAACAAAGACAAGGCTTCCAAGAAATTGGGAGCCTTTTTTGTTTGCCTTGAAATCACCGATTACGCGCACTTTTGGCTCACTTTTATTGCATATTATTTGAAACCATATTGAATAAAATTTATCAAAATACATATAAACATCTAAAATATAGGCCTTTATGTATTCTATTGTTTGGAGTTATACTTGAATTTCGATAATCTAAAAGCAGGGGGTCATAAGTACAAACCTTTAGAGCCATCGGTAACATTGAAATATAAAATTAGAGGAAGGAAATATGTCAATTTTCAGGTTTATTTAAAATCTTATTTATTTTTTCGAGAGAAGTGCTGGAACCTGGCTTTCTATCGAATTCTGAAGAGGTCAATTATTTAAGGAATTTTCATAGTTTGGCTTCAAAGATTAAATCAGGAATAGTTGCAGTAAATTTTTAAAGTAAATGTATTCACTCAAATTAAATTTGCGGTTCATATTTCAAAGTTCTTCACACAAAATATTGGCTAAATTTTCGGTAATATCTGAATTTATTTTTTAGATGAAATACTTCTAAATTGAATATATGGTTGTTTGGGTCAAGCTCAATTATCTAGCT
Organism: Arenibacter catalasegens; assembly: GCF_002909235.1. Taxonomy (GTDB): domain Bacteria; phylum Bacteroidota; class Bacteroidia; order Flavobacteriales; family Flavobacteriaceae; genus Arenibacter; species Arenibacter catalasegens. The sequence goes on along the minus strand of NZ_PHQQ01000015.1, from coordinate 67,666 downwards.
TTCACTTGTGAGTACTTTATAGCCAATTCTTTTATAGCTGCATATTGGACTCAATAGATATTCATTATTTATGTCCATTGGCCAGAGTAGATTCAATTGAGAGTTATTTTGCCAAACCTTCTTCTAACGCATTGACAATTTTTATTTCCTTGAGCGAGAACCATCGAATGGCGTCATAAGTACCTTGTGAAATGCAATGTCGCGGTAGGCTTTGCCCAGACCAGGAGTGTGCGTTGTTCTTTATCATTTCAGCAAAATTCATTTGAAATTTTAGACGCTTTATTCAAAAACCTAATGGTTGCCTAAGATAATGGGGGTAGAATTCCGAATATGTGCTAAATTTTCTTAAAAATGTGTTAATGCCTCGAAATTATGTTACATTTTTTTGAATCTGTTCTAACAAAGGGGACTAGGTCAGGACTAATATTGTACATATAAATAATTCCAATTTTGTTTCTTATACAGATTTGACATCTACTGAATCTTATTATCCAATCTTTCAAGTCGAATATGTTAATGGGCAAATTGTGATTATAACTAACAACCAATTTAAACTAAACTTAAGTATGAGAAAACTTAGAAGGTGTAGGCTCTTTTTATTTAAAAAGCCTGAAAGTCAAAAATTAAAAATAAACCTTGTGTTATTCCTATTTGCACTTGCTGCAATTACCATGGAAGCTAGGGTTATTTTGGAACCCATGGTAGATAAAGGTCTAATTGAAGGCATTTTTCAAGACCAGGTTATTACAGGAACGATTCTGGATGAAAACAACAGGCCTTTGCCAGGAGCCACGGTATTGGTGGAAGGAACAGTAATTGGGACAACCTCTGATTTTGATGGTAACTATAGTATATCGGTACCGGAAAATGCTACAAAACTGGCCATATCTTATATTGGTTATGAAACGCAAATTGTTTCTATTAATGGAAGAAGTGATATTGACATTCAATTGCAGGTAACTGCAAATGCTTTGGATGAAGTTGTGGTTACGGCTCTTGGAATAGAAAGGTCAAAAAGATCCTTGGCTTATTCCGTTTCAAAAGTTGGGGGAGATGAGTTTACCGAAGCTAGGGAAACAAATATTGCAAACGGATTGGCTGGTAAAGTAGCTGGTGTAGATGTGACAAGAACTGCGTCAGGTCCTGCTGGAACAGCACGCGTTTTAATTCGTGGGAACTCATCATTAACAGGGAACAATCAACCATTATATGTTATTGATGGTATTCCAATAGACAACTCAAACAGAGGCTCTGCAGGTGAATGGGGTGGATCCGATGGTGGTGATGGTATTGGTAATATCAACCCAGATGATATAGAATCCATGTCAGTACTAAAAGGTAATTCAGCCGCGGCACTTTATGGGTCTCAAGCATCTAATGGTGTTATTCTAATTACAACCAAAAGAGGTAAAACCAATCAAGGACTACAAGTGGAAGTAAATTCTAACTACGTATTGGAAAATGCTATTAATCATCTAGATCCACAGACCCAATACGGATCGGGACTTTTAGGAGTAAAACCTTCAACACAAACCGAGGCTTGGGCTGCTGGGGAGTTTTCATGGGGTGCAAAATTGGATGGGTCCAGTGTTGTGCAATTTGATGGGGTTAGCAGACCGTACGCTTATTCCGGCAATAATTTTGATAAATTCTATAGAACGGGAAGTACGTCTACAAACACGGTTTCCTTAAGTGGTGGTTCAGCAGATTTGGGGTATAGATTTTCTGCTTCCACTATGGATAACGAAAGTGTTATGCCTAATTCTGGAATGAAAAGACAGACGTTTAGTGTGAACTTGCACGGAAAAGCATTGAATGATAAATTGTCATTTCAAACAAGTGCTCAGTATATTTTACAAGATGTAAAAAACAGAGCTCAATTAGCGGATTCTCCTGGAAATTCTCACTATAGCGTTTGGCAATTGCCAGTAACAACAAACGTCCTTGATTTAAGAGGGGATCCTGATAGATTAGGGGCAAATCCAAACGATGCAACTGATTTATATGGTTCTACTTTTGGACAAAAAGGATATGAGTTGTTACCATCTAGTTCTATTTGGTATCAAAACCCATATTGGGCCGCTTATCAACAAACTGACAAAGATTCCAAAAATCGTGTAATAGCCAGTGCTTCCTTGCAATATGATATTAATGATTGGGTATATGTAAAAGGTAGAGCAGGTATTGACCAATCCGATCGTATTTCTGAAAGTATTAATCCTACTGGAACTGGATATAATTTAGATGGGGGTATGAGTCAAAGTCAAAATAAATATCAACAGTCAAATTTTGATATAATGCTAGGTTCACGTCATGAATTTGACAACGGTATTGCCTATGATTTCTTAGCAGGTGCAAATAAAATGAGATTACAAGAAGATGGAACTTCTGCATCTGGAAGTAATTTTGCCTTACCATTTTTCTACTCGATAGCAAATGGTATTAATAATGGAGGAGGTAGCTCTTTCTCAAAAATAGGTTCACATTCAGTATATGGCCAAGCAGAAATTTCTTATGATAACTGGCTGTTTTTAACAGGGTCGGCAAGGAATGACTGGTTCTCTGTAATGGATGGTAGAGATGTGTTTTATCCATCGGTCGGATTGAGTGCGGTATTATCGGATGTCTTAAATTTACCAGAAGTTATCGACTTTGTAAAAGTTAGAACATCTTGGGCACAAGTTGGAAGTGTTGGAGACATTGGTGCTTATTCTTTAAATCAAAATTACGGTTTAGGTAGGGCACAACTAGGAATTCCTCGTGGTTCAATAAGCGGTAGCTCGGTAAGAAATGCAAATCTTAGCCCACTACTTGTAACAGAGTTAGAACTAGGCTTTAACGTACAGTTTTTAAACAATAGATTGGGAGTAGATTTTTCTTACTACGACAAAAAAACCGAAGATGATATCCTAAATGCAGGAATTTCTTATACTTCTGGATATAACTCAACCATAGTAAATGTGGGTGAACTTACTAATAAAGGAGTAGAATTGTTGCTGACCGGTGTGCCAATTAGAACTGAAAACTTTTCTTGGAATGTTTCCTTTAACATGAGTAACAATACAAGTAAAGTAGTCAGTTTGGTAGATCCTGATAATGATGAAGAGCGTTTTAATATAGGATTGAGTAGGGCTAGACATGCCTGGGTTACACATATTGAAGGTAAACCTTTTGGGCAAATAACAGGAAGTCAATTTCTTAGAGGCGCAAATGGAGAATTAACCCTTGATGCCAACGGATTACCACAAGTAGATGAGGTTGCCGGGACAGTGGCTTTTGGCACAGGTGTTCATCCTTTTGTCGCTGGTTTGCAAAATAGTTTCAGATATAAAGATTTCGCTTTCAGTTTTTTGGTGGATATGAAGGATGGAGCTGTGGGACACAGTGGAACCAATGCGCAATTATACAGAAGAGGGGTGCATAAGAATACTTTAGTAGGGCGTGAAACTGGTCTTGGTGTTATACCTGCTAGTGGTATTAGTGCTTATTACGAGAAAATTTACAATGACATTGCGGAAGAATTTATTTATGATGCAGGTTTTGTGAAATTAAGAGAAATAACACTTGGCTATAACGTTCCTTCCAAATACTTGGCAAAAACCTTTATCAGTAAAGCAAATTTATCACTTGTAGGAAGAAATCTTTGGCTAATCCATTCAAACGTTGATAATATTGACCCAGAATCTAGTTATAATGCAGGAAACGCACAAGGATTGGATTTCTTTGCTATGCCGCAAACAAGTTCATTTGGATTTAATGTGAACCTTACTTTTTAGTAATTAATAAAATAATAGTATTATGAAAATAAATAAAATTAGCATAAAAATTGCCTGTTTTTTTGTTGTAATTATGGCTATTTCAATGTCATCTTGTACTGATGAATTAGCTGAATTGAATGAAAACCCAAATGCAATTGCAAACTTACCTCTTGGACTTCAACTGACACAGATTCAATTAAGTGCAGCTGGTGCACAATATGAAATGCGTCGGGTCGGTCTTGGGTGGGCGTCATCGGCTATTCAACAGTTGGCCGATATAAATATTGCGACCAACCTTTTGCCTGGAGATAAATACATGGACTTTATCGATTATAGCTATGCAGTTTTTGATCAGTATTGGGTAAATGAAGCCAAAGATGTAATTGACTTTGTAACTCGTACTTCTGAAGATCCAGCAGATGTGAATTACAACGCTATTGGACGTATTATGAAGGTAATCTCTTTTCATAAGGTAACTGACCTTTATGGTGATATTCCCTATTCTGAAGCTGGCCAAGGTTATTTAACCAACACTTGGTTTCCGGCATACGATCCTCAGCAAGACATTTATGCCAACATGTTAAGTGAATTGGAAGCAGCGGCATTGCAATTAAGTGCTTCAGCTGAAAACCCAGGGTCTCAAGATGTAATCTATGGTGGTGATATTACAAAATGGAAAAAATTATCGTATTCGATGATGTTACGATTAGGCCTTAGGATGTCTAAAGTAGATCCAGCAGCGTCTGAATCATGGGTTAAGAAAGCTATCGCAGGAGGTGTTATGACCGATCTGAATGACTTGGCTAAAATTGAACATGAAGAAGGCGGTGTTGAAAGTCCTATTGGCTATTCATTTGTGGTTGATAAATTCATGCGTATAAGTGATACCTTCGTTAGTTGGATGCAAGATAATGATGATCCAAGATTGGAGATATTGTCCTTTGTGGAGTCTGGTGCGCCACATCAGGGCTTGCCAAATGGCTTGGATCCCACAACATTGGCATCCGACGGGCCAGCAGGAGGCAATCTTTTAGATTATTCACAAGTTAATCAAGCCTTGGTTGAAAGAAATTCACCTTCTATGTATATAACTTATGCCGAAGTAGAATTAATGTTGGCAGAGGCTGCAGTAAGAGAATGGTCTACAGGCGACGCGGAAACACATTACAACAAAGGAGTGCGTGCTGCCATGGCAAACTGGAGCTTTTATGGTGTAACGGCACCTGCAACAGCAGATGTTGATGCTTATTTAGTAGCGAATCCTTTTGTAGAGGCTAACGGTCTGGAGATGATCGGTGAGCAATATTGGGCCGCGACCTTTTTAAATCCATTGGAAGCTTATGCCAATTGGAGAAGAGTTGAATACCCTGTTTTGACACCCATAAATTATACAGGAAATGCTACCGGAGGAACTATTCCCAGACGAATGAAGTATCCTTTGGTGGAATTTACAGTAAATGCAGAACATGTAAATGCTGCTATATCAAATCAAGGCCCAAACACGTACACTACCCGAGTATGGTGGGATAAGCAATAGTATTAATATTCTTATTACATAAACAATTTTATTTTTTTTTAGTTAGATTAATAAAGGAGGGGAAACCCTCCTTTATTTTATTTTTATTTACTAGGTTTATTAGGATGAAAACATATGAATCGACAATTTGTATTTGGCAACTTACAGTAACTATAATCCTTCTTTTGCCAATATTTGCCTTTGCCCAAGAACATAAGCAATTTACTTTATTGGACTCTGCAACTACTGGTGTAACTTTCGAAAATACAATAGAGGACACCAAGGAGAGTAATATCCTTATATATTCAAATTTTTACGGTGGAGCAGGCGTAGGAATGGGTGATTTTAACAATGACGGCTTACAAGATATCTTTTTCGCTGGAAACTTGGTCAGTGATCAATTGTATCTAAATAAGGGCGAAATGCAGTTTGAGGATATAACTCAGTCTTCGGGTATCGAAGATAATGGAGGGTGGTCTTCTGGCGTTATAATTGGAGATATTAATAACGATGGTTGGCAAGATATTTATGTAACTAGAGAGCTTTATGATGGCAATCCTGAAATTCGAAAGAACAGACTGTATATAAATACCTCTAAAGACAATTCAGATAATAAAACAACATTTAAGGAATCTGCGGCAGAGTACGGACTGGACAATAGCGAAAGGACTAGACATGCCACTTTTTTGGATTACAATAAAGACGGCTTGCTGGATATATTTATTCTTAATAACCCACCCAATCCAGGAAATTTTTCAGAAATGTACGATGTAGATCGCAACCAAGAAAGATTTGCTCCGAAATTATATAAAAATAATGGGGACAGAACTTTTACGGATGTTACCTTGGATGCTGGGATTTTAAAATTTGGTAACGCTAATAGTGTTTCCGTATTTGATGCCAATAATGATGGATGGCCAGATATTTACATAGCGCATGATTTTGGACCTCCAGATGCCTTTTTCTTAAATAATACTGATGGGACCTTTACCAATATCATAGATAAATCCTTAAATCATATTTCCTATTTTAGTATGGGTGTTGATGCGTCGGATATTAATAATGATGGCTATTTAGACCTTATGGTCTTAGATATGGTGGCAGAGGATAATTTTCGTATTAAATCCAATATGAGCGGAATGAACCCGAAATCGTTTTGGAATATTGTGAATAATGATGGACATTATCAATATATGTATAACACCTTGCAATTAAATCAAGGTACTTTCTCTGGAACACCCCAGTTTGGAGATATTGCACAGATGGCAGGCGTGTCCAGTACCGATTGGAGCTGGTCCAATGTTATTGCCGATTTTGACAACGATGGATTAAAAGATATTTACGTGACCAACGGACTTCTACGGGACATTCGCAATACGGATTCTGATAAGGCCGTTTCAAACTATGTCACTCAAGTGGCCAACGATTTTGTAAAAAACAATCCTACGGCAGGAGATGTTTCAATTTGGGATATTCTTGACTTGGAGAAAACACTTGATCATATTCCTTCCGTTAAGTTGTCCAATTATGCGTTCAAAAATAAGGACGGAATGACCTTCGAGAAAATGTCTGAAGAATGGGGCCTGTCCCAAAAGACTTTTTCAGCAGGTTGCTCTTACGGCGACCTCGATAATGATGGGGATTTGGACCTAGTAGTAAATAATGTTAATGACCTGGCATTTATTTACAGAAATAACGGGGAGAAAAAAGCAGGTCAAAATTACTTGAGAATCAAATTAACAGATACAGAAAAGAATACTCCAATGCTAGGTGCAAGAGTGGAGGTCCTACAAGGAAAAAAAAGACAGCTTTATGAATTTACAAGTGTTCGGGGAATGTATTCATCAAGTGAACAAATGGCCCATTTTGGATTTAATGAAAACAAAAAAATAGATACCCTAAAGGTGACATGGCCAAATCTTAAAATTAGTATTTTCACCGATCTAGATGTAAACCAATTGCTAAATATTGATATCATCGAGGCCGATACAGTCAAGGTGAATAATATTTCCAATAGGAGCCCATTGTTTAGCGTGGTTAAAAATATCCAATTTGAGCACGTAGAGAACAAAATCAATGATTTTGACAAACAAGTGCTATTGCCCCATAAACAATCCCAGTTTGGTCCCGCATTAGCAGTTGGCGATGTTAACGGGGATGGTTTGGAAGATTTTTTTATTGGAGGGGCAGCGGGATATGAACCAGCACTTTTTCTCCAAAATAAGGCGGAAGAATTTAAGAAAGTCCCAAGCAAGACCTGGAACCAAGCGTTAAGATATGAGGACTTGGATGCCGTGTTTTTTGATATGGACAATGATGGGGATCAAGATCTTTATGTAGTGAGCGGTGGAAATGAATGGGCACCGAATTCCGAATATTACCAAGATAGACTATATATCAATGATGGGAAGGGGAACTTTAAATTAACCACAAATAGACTCCCCACGTTTACGGAAAGTGGATCGGTTGTTCGGCCTTACGATTATGATAATGATGGTGATCTTGACCTATTTATAGGAGGGCGACATATGCCATGGGATTATCCATCGCCGGTAAGCAGTAGAATATTGAATAACCATAAGGGGACTTTTAAGGATGTTACAAAAACCATAGCCAAAGAATTATTGGATATAGGCATGGTCACGGATGCAGAATGGATCGATTTTGATGAAGATGGTAATATAGACCTTGTTCTTACCGGAGAATGGATGCCTATTACCTTTATTAAAAATACGGGAAAGAAATTCGTTAATGTAACCGATTCCCAGGGGCTGCCCGATACCGAAGGATGGTGGTACAGTTTGGCAGCTGCTGATATGGACCATGATGGGGATATAGATCTGGTAGCCGGTAATTTAGGACTAAATTATAAATATCAGGCTACTGTGAACACTCCTTTTGAGGTGCATTATAGCGATTTTGATAAAAATGGCTCCAAAGATATAGTGCTTAGTTATTACAATTTTGGGGAGCAGTTTCCGCTTCGTGGAAGGTCCTGTTCCTCTGAGCAAATACCTTTGATCTCTCAACGATTCCAGACCTATGATATTTTTGCATCCGCCAATTTATCAGAGGTCTATGGGGAGGATAACCTGCAATCGGCATTACACTATACGGCAAAAACCTTTGCCAGCGCATATTTCGAAAATAAAGGTAACGGAATGTTTAGTATGAAAGTGCTGCCAAATGAAGCGCAGGTTTCCAATGTGGATGCCATTCTACTCGAAGATTTTGATGGTGATGGGAATAAAGATATTCTGTTGGCCGGTAATTTGTATCCGGTAGAAGTAGAGACTACACGAAATGATGCCAGTGTTGGCCTGTTCTTAAAAGGTGACGGCAAGGGAGGGTTTATTCCGGTATCACCAACGGAAAGTGGCTTGTTTCTAGAAGGGGATGTTCAGAAATTGATGCTGATTAGCACACCCACAAATAGACTGATAATAAGTGCAGTTAACAATGGGATGATGGGGAGTATAAAAATAAATGGTAATTCAAGTTTGCATGAAGAATAATAGAAAAATAATCAAAATTGCTTTGTTTCTCGCTATTCTCTGGTTTGGAGTACAATTTGGTCACACCCAAACCCCCCATAAAAGAGCAAACGAAGAAAAACTATTCTCCTTATTGGCCAGTAGCCAAACGGGTATAAATTTTAACAATTCGGTAACCGATACTAAGGAGGCCAATGCCCTTATTTATGAATTGTTCTATAATGGCGCAGGTGTGGCCATAGAGGATATCAATAATGATGGATTGCCTGATATTTACTTCGCGGGTAACCAAGTACGAGATAGGCTATATTTAAATCTAGGAAACCTTAAATTTAAGGATATCACCGAATCATCGGGAATATTGGATAGAGGCGGATGGTCTAAGGGCGTTAATATAGTAGATATTAACGGGGATGGTTACCAGGACATCTACGTATGCAAGAATTTGTTCGATGATAATCCTGAACTTAGAATAAATGAACTGTACATCAATAATGGGGACTTAACATTTACGGAGTCTGCACGTAAATATAATTTGAACGACCCCTTTAGAGCAATCCACGCTAATTTTTTTGATTTTGATAAAGATGGGGATTTTGATATGTTCTTGATCAATCAACCTCCAAATCCTTCCTTATTGTCCCCTTTAAAAGGTCGAAATTGGCTTAGCCCGGATCTTACCTATCGGTTTTTGGAGAACACAGATGAAGGATTTAGGGATATTACAGCAGCTGTAGGTCTCGAGAATGTGGGGTATGGCCTTAGTTCTGTGGTGGGCGACTTTAATAATGATCAATGGCCTGATCTTTACGTGACCAATGATTATGAGGGCCCCGACTTCTTTTATATTAACAATGGAGACGGAACCTTTACCAATAAGGCCAATGACTATTTAAAGCATATGTCATTTTTTAGTATGGGTTCTGACGTTGGTGATATTAATAATGATGGCCTGTTAGATCTGGCAGTGGTAGATATGGTCGCAGAGGACAACTATCGACTTAAGGCAAATATGGGAGGCATGAACCCACAAGAATTTTGGAACATAGTAGATCTTGGCGGGCATTACCAGTATATGTTCAATACCCTGCAAATGAATAATGGGGCAGATGCCGATGGTAACCTTGTATTTAGCGAGATTGGGCAATTGGCAGGTATGTCGAACACAGATTGGAGCTGGTCCACCTTATTTGCAGATTTTGATAATAATGGTTTTCAAGATATTTATGTTACCAATGGTATTAAGAGGGATATTAGAAATACGGATGCCCTTAAGAATATTGATACTTATCTGGCCGGTATCGTTGAAAAACACCAAATTAAGGATGCTGCTGCCAATTTGGACAAAATTAGGGAGTTAGTCTCATTGGATACTATTTTAGCGTTTTTTCCAACACAAAAAATATCCAACTATGGTTTTAAGAATAGGGGTGGGTTAAATTTTGTGAAAGCGGTAGAAGAGTGGGGAATTGACCAACCTTCATTTTCTTCTGGGGCCGCCTATGGAGATCTTGACAACGACGGGGATTTGGATCTAGTGGTGAATAATGTTGATGATATAGCATTCATCTATGAGAATAATTCTGACAAATTGACCAAGAATAATTTTCTTAATTTAAAATTTACAGAAGATAACAAACACAAAAGCTTTTTTGGAACCAGGGCTACTATTTACTATAATGGAGGTATACAGCTAGGGGAGTTAACAAGTGCGAGGGGATTTTATTCGAGTAGCGAAAGCCTTATTCATTTTGGATTGGGAACTGCCAAGAAAATTGATAGTTTGGTAATCTCATGGTACGATGGGGGAAACTCGGTGCTACATAAAATCAGACCCAATCAGACTATGGTCCTTGATCGGGCAAAATTGAAAATTACAGCTGTAGGTATGCAAAAAACAACAAACAGACCCTTTAAGGACATTTCCAAGGAGATTGGCCTAAATCATATTCATCAAGAGAACACTTTTGATGATTTTGAAAGGGAAGTGTTGTTGCCCCATAAAATGTCTGCATTTGGCCCAGGACTCGCCGTAGGTGATGTTAATGGGGATGGGCTGGATGATTTCTTCGTTGGTGGAGCAGTGGGGCAAAGCGGAAGTGTCTTTTTTCAAGCTAAGGATGGAACATTCACCAAGACAGGGTCTGAAACGTATGCTGGTTATCCCTATCACGAGGATATGGGTGCCGTATTTATCGATGCTGATCTGGACGGGGATTTGGATTTGTATGTAGTAAGTGGCGGTAATGAATACGAAAAGGGAATTGACCTATATCAGGACAGGTTTTATACAAACGATGGCAACGGCATTTTTTCCTTGTTAAAATCTGCCTTGCCGCAACTAACGGCCAGCGGTTCTCGGGTAATAAAGGTAGATTATGACAAGGACGGAGATATAGACCTTTTTGTCTGTGGCAGGCAGGTTCCTGGCCATTACCCCGAGCCAACAGAAAGTTACCTTTTGAAAAATAATAGGAAGGAAACAGGATCACTTGAGTTTGAGAAAGTTATTATTAAAGACCTAATTGATTTGGGTATGGTAACGGATGCTTCCTGGACTGACTATGATCAAGACGGGGATTTAGACCTTATAGTTGTGGGGGAGTGGATGCCGGTAACCATACTGGAGAACAAAGAAGGTAGTTTTAAAAAACTGGCCCTGCCAAATTCCCTCCAAAACACTACAGGCTGGTGGTACAGTATAAAAGCTGCCGATTTGGATGATGACGGGGATGATGACTATATAATTGGGAATCTCGGGCTCAATTACAAGTATAAGGCCAATCCAGAAGAACCCTTTACGGTGAATTATGGTGATTTTGACCAAAATGGGAAAAGTGATATTGTGCTGGGATACTATAATTACGGGGAGCATTATCCTTTGAGAGGTAGATCCTGCTCATCGCAACAAATCCCTGGATTAAAAAAAATCTTTCCGAACTACGATACTTTTGCCTCCGCATCCCTAAGCGAAGTATATGGGGAGGATCAATTAAACCGATCCTTGGAGTATAAGGCCCATACGTTCCAAAGTATAGCCCTTGAGAATTTAGGAAATGGAAATTTCAAAATACATGAGTTGCCTATAGAGACGCAAGTATCCAGTATAAATGATATTATAATTGCCGATGTGGACAATGATGGTGCATTGGATCTTATACTAGCCGGGAACATGTATGGTTCAGAAGTTGAAACACCTCGTAACGATGCGGGCATTGGACTCTTTTTAAAAGGAAATGGAAAATGTGGTTTTAAAGCCATCCCCATGGCTGAAAGTGGCTTAAGCCTGCCTTATGATGTAAAGGAATTGAAATCGATAAAATTGGGGCCGGATAGGGGTATGCTAGTAGGGGTAAATGATGGGCCATTGAAAATTATTAAATATTAAATACGCTACTTTAGGTGACTAAAGGTCATTTATAATTCAAAATTATATTAGCCCGAACAAGGTATAGTATCTGCTGTCTAATCATGCTCATTTTGTATCAACGATGCAGAAGCAGATGGACTGTATTCTCTAGGGAGCACTCCAAATTCAGCTTTAAAACATCTAGTAAAATAGGATGGATTGTTGAATCCAACTTTAAATAAAACTTCACTAACGGTATAATCACTGTTGGCAAGCAATCGGGCGGCTTTTTTTAATCGAACTAGACGTATAAAATGGTTAATAGACAGTCCGGTCAGCGCTTTTAATTTCCTATAAAGTTGGTCTTGACTCATATTCATGTTTTCGATAAGACTTTGTACAGAGAATTCCGATTCCGAAATATTGGATTCTATGTGCCCAATAATTTTTTCAATAAACCGTTCGTCCACTGATTGGGGTTGGGCCTCCCCTAATAAATTGTCAGATTGCAACATTTTCATTCTTAAAGCCTCCTTTTGTTCTATTATTTTTTTGACCCTGGTCAATAAAAACCTACTATTAAACGGTTTTTCAATATAGGCATCGGCACCTTTTTCAAACCCTTCAATTTTGGAGTCTATAGACGTTTTGGCCGTCAATAAAATTACAGGAATATGGGAGGTATTTAAATTGGATTTTATCTGTTGGCATACCTCTGTTCCATCCAAACCTTTCATCATAATATCACTTATTACTAAATTTGGCATATTTTTATTGGTCACACAAAGCCCTTCTTTCCCATTATTAGCGGTATAGACCTTATAATCGCTTTCAAGGATTTCCTTTAAATAATCTCTAATATCCTCACTGTCGTCTATTACCAATATGGAAAGTTTCTTTGGGTTTATAGATGCAGGCTTAATTTCAGGGGTAGCATCTATACTAAATTCAGGATTGGAATTTATAACATGATGTGGATAATCTGAAAGTGCATTGATAATTGGGAAATGAACAATAAATTCGGTCCCTTCATTTTCTATACTATGCACTTCAATTTTTCCATTGTGCATTTCTGTATATTTTTTTATTAAGGTGGTTCCAATACCATTGCCTTGTAATTCATTGCTTTTCTTTGATCTGTAAAATTGGTTAAAAATTAAATCTAATTCATCTTTTGGGATACCCATGCCCGTATCCATAATGCTAATGGAGATATATTCGTTGTCATTATACACTTGTACAATGACTTCTCCGTATTTGGGAGTGAATTTTATGGCATTGGAGATTAAATTTATTAGAATGGACTCCAATTTGTTGGAATCTGCCAAAAGAATCAATTTCTCTTCAGGACACGACACCTCAAAATCCAAATCGTTTTTTTGTGCCAATTCATAAAATTGGGAGCAGGTATTCTTAACAAAAGCATTAAGGTCTATTTGCTCCAATTCCAAATCCATTGTATTGCTCTCGGCCTTTCTAAAATTCAGGATCTGGTTAACAATATTTAAAAGCATTTGTCCATTTTTATGCATTCGAATCATCTTTTTTTGGAGTTTTTGCTCTAGCTCGCCACTCGAAATCATTTCCTCGAGGGGACCAATAATAAGTGTTAAGGGAGTTCTTAAATCATGTGAAACATTAGTAAAAAAGGATAGTTTCTGTTGGTAGAGTTCATGGTTTCGCTCCTGTTTTATTTTTTCTATTTTCAATGCTTGATTAATTTCCATACGAGCCCTTACCTCTTTAATTATTATAAAAAGAATTAGTACTAGGCAAAGAAAGTAAGCCAAATATGCCAGCGAAGTTGCCCACCAAGGTTTTAATTTAATGATGGTAAGCTTTCTGGACTGAGGATTTAAACCAACATATTCATGCCCTACCTTTACTTCCAGTTCGTAAGTTCCCGACGGCACATTGGTGTAATTGGCAATACTGGATATACCGCGTGATGTTTTCCATTCTTGTTCAAAATTATTAAGCCTATGTAACAATTGTATTTTTTTCTTGCCGGTAAAGGCCAATGCATTAAAGCTTATGGAAAAGGACTCAATATTGTGAGGTAGAACAATGGTGTCGCTATAATTTAGATTTTGATGCAAGATTACCTTTCCATGTAATTCTTTTTGCGGCAAGACTGTTTGATTTAGAGTTTGAAATTCAGATAACATTAGTCTAGGAAATGGTGGAAGACGAATTGGTTCATCAGGTGCTATTTTTAGCAGCCCATTGTCCGAAGCTGTGATGAGCGTGTTGTCCAAGGAGTTGTAAAGCATACCGTAACAAGAGAATTCGGATAAGAGATATGTTGCGGTCAATGCTTCGGGATTTATTTTAAAAATGCCCTTATGGGTGCCTGCCCATAAATTTCCTGATGCATCTGATGTCATTCCTGTGACAACACATCCATTAATTAAAGTATTTCTTTTGGGAACCTCGTTGGGTTTTAGAGTACCGAAGCCATTTCTACAAAGTATCCATAAATCTCCATTATCCTGAAGATAAAGGTTTTCAACAAATATTTTATCATTTTCAGAGGCAAATAATTCAAACTGCTTTATGCTTTCAATGGCCCCATTTTCATTAAGTTTTAGGGAAAAAAGGCCGTTTTTTATAGATCCGGCCCATATTTGTCTGTTTTTGTTATCGCTTATGAGACTCTTTATATCCGTAGGTTTTTTTGTCGTTTCCTTCGGAAGGTCTATTTTTTGCAATTGCAAATTGTCTTTTGAGAATCGATATAGACCATTCTCCGAGCTGCCAATCCACAAGTTATTACTGGGTCCGCGTGTTATACTGTAAATGCGATCTTTAGCTAATAGGCCCAGATCATATTTGTTGGGCACTAATTTATGGGTATAGGGATCGTACATTCTGATTCCATTTCCCCATGTGCCGATGAGCAGGAGATTGGTTATGGGATCGTAATAAAGGGATGAAATGGATTTTATTTCTTCGTTGGTTACTATGGATTTGAAATTCTTCTGGTGCGTGATATATTCCCCTAGCCCATTGCCGTGAGTGCCTAGAAAGATTCTACCATCGGGTAACTTGGCCATGGCCCAGATAATATTGGAAAAGAGATTCTTCTCATTTTCCGCATCATAGACAACGGAATAATTCTTTTTACTTAAATCAATTACGTTCACTCCTCCAAACCAAGTGCCTATCCAAAGATTATTATTGCTGTCAATGTAAGTATTCAATACGTAATTGGAGTTCAGATTGTTTTGTTTGAGCTGTTCATAAAGGAAATGCTCCAGCTCTAAACCATTGGTTGAAAAATTAAAAATACCTTCCCCTTCTGTTCCCACCCATATGGAGTTCTGATGAATGCTTAGAGAACTTATAATAGAATTGTCCAGTTTCCAGGAATCTGTAAGGGTTTGCACATTATTGTTTTCTTGAGGCGCGAAATCCATTATTTTGAAAAGGCCTTTGTCCGTACCTACAAACAGTACTTCCCTCTTAATGGCAAGACTAGTTATGTTAGTCGGCGCTTCCAATTCTATCGGTTGATCAATAATGTAATTGTTATTTGCTTTCCTGATCCTGGTGATTTTGGAGCCTTCAGTGCCAATGAGCATTGTGCCATCTATTTCCAGGATAGTATGAATTGCCCCAGAAAGCATTGTGAGTGCCTCAGCCTCCTTTAAAAGGTAATCAGATGAGTTTGAATCGATATCCGCGAGTGGAAACGAAAATAGGGTTCCATTATTAGTGCCTACCCATACAACATCATGGCTATCCAAAAATAATGTGGAAATGTTTACAAGGGAATGTAACGGCTCCTTATCTATGACTAAAGGAATAATCTTTTTTTTGAGTTTATCCCATAAAAAAAGGCCTTTGTCACGGGTTCCGATTAATATCAATCCTTTTTTTAAAAATAAGGCTTGGGATATTTTATTGCTAAAGCCATCAGTATTATGCATATTGAAGAGCGTAAACTGGCTACCATCAAAAATATTTAAGCCTTCCCCTGTAGAAATATAGATAAGTCCTTCGTCATCCTCACTTATGTGGTCCACGTTGTTAAATACCAAACCATCCTTGGTATTGTAGTTGACAATTTGTGTATAGGTCTTATTCACTATTAAAAACGTAAATAGAGCGACTAGTAAAAAAATCTTCCTAAAACTCATAAAGCTTATTCTGGTCTTTACGTAAAAATAGGGATTTGTAAGGATTTCATATTGCCTTTCCGAAAATATGGTAGACAATCCTGAAAATGTTGTATTCCATGAAATTGTGCCATAGATATCGGAATCCGTTATAACGAGTTGTGTTCTTAGTTATGTATTATTGAAGAATAATAATTGTGGTCAATAATGGGTGTGTTGGAAGATAATAGACAATATAGCAATTGTTGAGGTCAACAAGTATTAAAAGTAATAAGTTAGTTGTTTTGAGTTAATTTGTAGTAACAAAGGGTGATTTTGATCACCCTTTGTTTATTACAATTAAAAAGTAAATATCCAGAGATTTACCGGGTTTAAAAATGTTAAATGTTTATCCCAAATTATTATTGGCAATGCGCGGAATTCCGTTTCTTTTAGTTTAAGTAGTAAGGTTGATAATTAAAATGCCGATAAAAATTGATTTAGAATGAATGTAAAAATGAAAATTAGGATTGTTCCCATGACTGTAATGTTGCTTGGGATTTTTTTTATGTCTTGTAAAAATAATGGGAATTCTACAGCTTTGGTCGGTGAAAAATTTCCAAAAACCATAACGATTAACGGGAGTTATTTTGTTGATAATAATGGAAGACAAGTTATTTTAAATGGGATAAACATTGTTAGCAAAAACAAGGAGGAAGGCTATATTTTTCAAAGTGGGCCGGAATTGTATGAGAATCTGGCAAAATGGGGAGTCAATTGTATTCGGTTTATTATTATTTGGGATAGATTGGAGCCCGAACCCGGAGTGTATAACGAAGAATATTTAAAAGAAATAGATCAGCGGATCGCACTAGCGGAAAAAAATAACTTGTTTGTTGTGTTGGATATGCATCAGGATCTATTTAGTGTGAAATATTCCGATGGAGCGCCGGAATGGGCTACTTTGGACGACGGGAAACCACATACCACGGGTGTCATATGGAGTGATGCCTATATGATGAGTGAGGCGGTTCAAACTTCTTTCGACAACTTTTGGTTGAACAAACCAGCAAGCGATGGTATTGGTCTTCAAGACCATTATGCCTCTCTATGGCAACATATAGCAAAAAGGTATGTAGACAATTCAACGATTATCGGGTTCGATATTATGAATGAGCCTTTTCCTGGATCTTCAGCCTTGGAATCCACCAAAATCTTACTAACCGCTTATGGGGAACTGCATTATTCCTTAACTGGGGAAAAGTTAAATGAAGAACAATTGACCATTATATGGCGAGATGAAGGGAATAGAATGGAGGCTCTTAAAATTCTCTCCAACACTGAAAATTATCATTTTGTTTTTAGTCGACTTTTTGAACTTAATAAAGAGTTTGAAACAACATATTTGCAGCAAATGTATCAGAAAGTTGCACTAGCTATCCGAGAAGTGGATACAAAACATATTTTATTTCTTGAGCATAGTTATTACAGTAACACAGGGGTGGGGAGTAGTATCGAAAGGGTTAATTTACCCAATGGGTCACCAGATCCATTGATTGCATATGCACCACATGGTTACGATTTGGTAACGGATACAGAGTCAGTGGCTATGGCATCCAATGAGAGGGTGTCCTATATTTTTGATCAGATTGCCAAAAAAGGGGAGCAATTAAAAATGCCTGTCTGGTTGGGTGAATGGGGTGCTTTTTATGGAAATTCAACGAGCGTTATTCCCGTTGCAAAAAATTCTGTTCAACTGATTGAAAAGCATCTTTTTGGAAATGCCTATTGGTCTTATGACCCTGGGACGGAAAATTTGGAATATTTTAAACAAGCTTTGGTCCGGGTGTATCCGGCATATGTAAGTGGGGAATTAATCAGTTATGGCAATGATTTTGAATCCCGCCAATTCACTATGACATGGAGGGAAGGTAAAAAGAACAATGCTGTGACCATGATTTTTGCATCCTCACTATCCAAACTTGATATAGACGCATTAAATAAATGGGGTGATGTTAAAATTGAAAAAATTAAATACTCGGATGCAGGTTGGTTAATTATTCCTCCATTAAAAGATGGAGGGGAAAGAAAACTGACCTTTGATATAGGTGATTAACTTTCGGTTTCCATTAATTGATCGTTAAGTCAAACTATCGCCGAATTTTCTATCTTCAATGTTTGGATCATAGAATCCATTAGTTCTGTATGCATTTGTTCTCTGTAAACGATTAAGCGAGATAATTAATATAAACAGTTAAATGAAAAAATTTATTTCACCCAAAGCATTATTCCAGAGCCTATTATTGATGTTTTTAGTTTCTTGTAATCCTGCGGTCCGGAAAGAAAAAACTAATGTAGTATTGCCTATAATTCCACAACCCCAAGAGATTCATGTGTTTGAGGGGTCATTTGTTATGGATTCCATGACTCAGGTGGTATTTTCTACAGAAGAACAGCACAGAGTGGCCAACTGGTTCAAAAGAGAGTTGGAGAATTTGGTTGGATTGTCTTGCCGTATTGGAACAGAATCATTAAGGAAGAATTCGATTGTATTAATCGAGGATAGTTCCATGGTCAACGAAGCATATTTGCTAGATATTAATGACACTGGGATAACTATAAGAGCATCTTCGGAGTCCGGATATTTTTACGCTTTTCAAACGATTTTGCAGTTGGCTCCGGTTTTAACAGAAAAAATTATATTAACGGAACTTAAGTTCGATCAACTTACTATAGCTGATCAGCCCAGGTTTGCATGGCGAGGCGCACTGCTGGATATTTCTCGACATTTCTTTGGCCCTAAAGTAATAAAGAAATTTATAGATCAGATGGCGGCTCAAAAATTGAACAGGCTGCACCTTCATCTTACGGATGATACTGGATGGCGAATAGAAGTAAAGGAATATCCCAAACTTCATGAAATTGGTTCAATGGGGGATAGGACCGATCCTAATGGTCCAGCTATGTACCTTGCCGAGGAAGAAGCCAGGGATATTACGGCCTATGCAAACGAAAGGCAGATTATGATAATCCCTGAGGTGGATATTCCTGGTCATTCGGGAGCAATAGAAAGAGCTTATCCAGAATTTAGTGGTGGCAATAACACGCTAAATATTGCCAATGATGATGCGATAAAAATGATAGAAACGGTAATCCTGCGTTTGTCCAAACTTTTTAACACCACCTATATCCATTTTGGAAGCGATGAGGTAAGACACCATAATTGGGAGGGAAGACCTGATATGAAGGCCAAAATGAACGAACTAAACCTTAAAGATCAACGTGAATTTGAAGGCTGGTTCGACCGTAGAATGGCCGATTTCATTGTAAGCTCAGGATTAAATCCAGTAGCCTGGGATGAAGCTTCCGTTTTTGGTATAAATAAGGAGACCACCTTGCAATGGTGGCGTGGGGAATTCCCTGAAGTATTATATACTGCCGCCCAACAAGGCTATGATATTATTTTATCCCCTGTAGATTTCCTTTATTTGGACTATCCCTCTGATTTAAAGGAGGCAGGTGCACAATGGGAAGGATTGCACAATGGACCAAATTCATTGGAAGCAATATATAGATGGCTGCCAATTCCAGAAACTTTTAACGATACTATGTCTGCCCGTATTATTGGTATTGAGGCCGGTATCTGGACCGAATTTATTGCCGATGAAAAGCGATTGGAATATATTGCCTATCCAAGGCTATCTGCAGTAGCTGAAAAGGCATGGACCTACGAGGATAATATTGATTGGGATTCATTTCAAGAAAGATTGTCCATGCAGTACTTGAGATATCAAAGGGCGGGTATTAATTACCGAATTCCGAATATTGGAATTGATGAACGTAAAATACGTCAACCAGAGGCATTTAATGGGCCAATAATGGAATGACTTTTTGAATTTATTATTCGTGATTTAACCCTAGGAAATGACAAATAGTTTCTTATAGTCAAGTTGAAAATGACTGCTGAAATTTAGAAAAGCTTGATAAATTTTTAGTAGCTAAAACTGTATTCGTGAGCATTCAGCTATTTTTGTTGTAATTCAATGTTGAATTAAATTATGGGTTGTATTTAATTTTCGCTGTTTTTGGCTCATAAAATAACAAGCTCATTGGCCTCATCCAAAACTGTGTTGGTAAAGCTTTTCAAGTAAATCTCTGTGGTCCTTAAGGAATTATGCCCAAGACCTTCACTTATGATTTCAGTTGATATTCCCATATATTTGGCTATCGTGGCCCAAGAATGACGAATGTAATACGTCGTAAATACCCCTTCTATCCCTGCATCCTTTGCGATGATCTTAAGACGTTCGTTCATTCTCCTCCTTTGGGATTTGTACTTTTGATAATGTTTGGTGCTGCCGTCATAGTTGGTGGGAAACAGAAAATCCTCAGGTAGTTTCCCCTTAAGGTAGAACTTCAGGATGATGCTAAGATTTTCTGTAATCTTGACCGAAAAAGGGTCACCAGTTTTGCTTCTGCCATATAGAAGACGGTCGCCCTCAATATTTTTTACTTTGAGCTTTACCAGATCAATAAAGTTCATTCCCCTGCAGTAGAACATGATAAGGGCATAGTTCTTGGCGTGCCAAAGCGGGCTTTCCCGTTCGTATTCCAATGTCCTTAGTTCCATGATCCTGGCCTTTGCCACGGCCTTTTTTTTAGTGCGGACCATTGAGGGCGTTCTGTAATGGTCGAACGGATTTTTTAGCGGAACAAATTGGTCCTCTTTGATGGCGCTATTGTACATGGACCTGATCGCCCTAATGTACATCCCTATCGTATTTTTGGAATTTCCCCTGCTCAATTGTTGGGCCTCGAAGTCCTTGAGAAAGGTCACCGTAATATCATATAACATTATGTCCTTTCCATTGTTGAATTTGGTTATGGCATCTACTCCGCTTTGATACCATTGTGCCGTTCCAGGAATATTAGCTGACCGTTTTCTTTTTATCATCACACCTGCCCATTGGGATAGGGAAATATCATTTTCGACCTTCTTTTTTATTTCAAAGTCCTGTTCACCGTCCCATCTGACCTTTATGTGGTCAAGTAGTAGATCAACACCAATACGGGCGATACTTTCACCAAGCTCGTATACCATTTGCCTGGCCCAATGGAATTTATTGCCAAGTTCTGCATTTATCTTATGGTAATCCAGCCCATTGTCCATAACCGCTGATTTTCGGAGCTGTTGGGTTTTTCTATCCCATCCTGTAAGGTTGGTAGAGTAGCCAAGAACGATCAGCCGGCTCTTTTTATGAAAGACCTTGAGGACTATGGGATATAGTCCTGTAATGCTGCTTTTGGATTTCTTCCTAGTGTCCAATATTAAACTTACCTTGGCCATATCAATTCGAATATTTCAAGGAAAAGGTAAGAAATAATTACGCTCACTTTTTTTGTATATCAAATGGATGCAAATGATATCAAATAAAATTTAATCGCTATAAAACATTGATATTCAGATATATATGATGGGTGTTTGATATGATTTGATGTCCTTTCTTTTAGGCTTACAAGCAGGGGGTCACTGGTTCGAACCCAGTAGGGCCCACAGTAACAAGAACAAGGCTTCCAAGAAATTGGGAGCCTTTTTTGGTTTTTCATAAAATCGCTAAAAACGCGCACTTTAGGCTCACTTTTCTTCTATTTTGTCGAAACTGAATTGTACTCTAGACTATTACATTCATTATAATCAACTTATAATCAATATTTTATGAATATGCTGAATTGAAATATATTTGGTTTTGAAAATCTAAAAAGCAGGGGGTCATTTTTTGTGATCATTTAGAGTCTCTAGTTGTGGTTAGTATGTAAATTAGAGGAATGAAATTTACCAATTTTCAGGGGCTAAGAGAGACCCAATACATTTGTCCAGGGGTGCTGTTGGAATTGGGGTTTTTATCTAATAGGGAGGAGGCGTAGCATAGTAGTAGGAAGTCTAGTAATTCTGGGTATGCCATGGGTATGTTACAAGTCCTAATGAAAGAATAAAACAAGTAATAATTAGAGGTCATCTTTTGTTGTTAATAATAATTATAAGAGAAGTTGTAGTGACTTTTATAAAGTTATGTAGGAAAAAATAGTGGAATGAAAATTCTCTATTTGATGGACAGTTTTAGTTTAAATTTAAGGTATTAAAACTACAAAAACATTTGTTCGAAAGGCGAAAGAACGGCAAATAAGCGTCTGAAGGTGTGTCGGACATTGATAAGCAAGCACCTGAAAAGCTTATAATATATGAAATTTATACTTTCATGAAAGAAGGTTGTCTATTGGATATTACCGACATCAGCATAAAATATCTTTTATATTTTATGCTGACTAGGATAATGAAATAGTATCACTTTTCAATTCTCTAACATAATTCCTGCAGCTCCATACTGTTCAACCGTTCAAAATTTCTAATTGAGTTATAACCTGTTCTTGTGTTATAGAATACGCTTTTCCATCCCGAATGGTTGCGTGTACTGCATCGAACATATTTAAATAATTCGATTTGGAGGAGACAATAGTTTCAGTTTTTTTTGAACCATCCTCGGCCATGGTAACAAGCATACCTTCATTTCCCTTTTCCTCAACACCGTACAAAGGGTCTAGGGGACTCATATTTTGCAACAATTGTTCTTCCTGAATATCAGTTCGATGTTTTGTATATGACCCCTTAGTACCGTTTAATATGAAGGCAGGTTTTGAATCGGCGACCAATAAACTTATGGTAACAAAAACCTGCAGTTCATTGGGATAAGTTAAATGTAGGTGAGCGTAATCGTCTACTTGCGTATTCGGACGAAAATGGCCCACAGTCTTGGTCCACTTCAAAGGTGTGCCAAAAAGCGAAATTATCTGATCAAGAACATGGGGTCCAAGATCGAACAACAGTCCGCTGCCATCAATGGGAGTCTCCATGCCGGCTTTCTGACCAATTTGTAACGAATACCGGTCAAAACGAAAATGCACTTCTACCAACCTGCCCAATTTTCCCGAATCCAAAACTTTTTTTACAGATAGGAAATCGCTATCAAATCTTCTGTTATGATAAGGAAGTACGTGTCGATTGTTTTTCTTGGCCGCTTGAAAAAGTTGGTCGGCCTGTCCAAGTGCAGTAGTAAAAGGTTTTTCAATCAATACGTGCTTACCCATTTGAAGTGCTTTTAGAGCTAATTCAAAATGTGTAACGTTGGGCGTATTTACAATAACCAGTTCTATTTGGTCATCCTCCAAAAGAGCATCTACAGAGTCGTAACTTTTTATGGTCGGATATTTTTGATGTGCGCGTTTTTGAGATCGCTCCACAATGGCTATAAGTTCAAATCCCTTATGAGCATCTACAAAAGGGGAATGGAACAGCTGACCCGACATTCCGTAAGACAATATTCCAGTTTTTATTTTGTTTTCCATTTTCTGATGTTATTTTTATAAATGGTTAATTATAAGCTATACCCATAATTTCAAAAACCCTGTCTTCTTCCGCCAGCTTTAAAGTAGCTTTTTCTCCCACTTTTTTATGAATCAGTATTTTGGCTATCGGCGAGATAAAAGAGATCTTCCCCTTGGAAATATCTGCTTCGTCTACCCCAACAATCTGGTATTTTTGAGTTTTCTTCGTATCTCCTATTTTAAGGGTAACCCTAGCGCCAAAACGAATTTCATGTTGGGGTTGTTCATTCAAATCGATTATTTTGGCCGTAGAAATCCTATTGTTCAGTAATTGCAATTTTGCATTGATATGGTTCAGTGCTATGCGTCTTTCGTTTTCATCTGTGCTTTCTAGCTGCTCTCTTTCATTTATGAGCATTTCTTTTTCAATCAAGAGTTCATCCATACCAATTCGCGTAACGTAATTAGTTACACCTTCAGGCAAATCAGCTCTTGGTGGCACTATCGGAATTTCTTCTTGGTCATCTTCCTTTACAAATCCTCTGCTCATGGCCTACTTAGTTTTTATTGTTTTTTCTTTCCTCTTTATTCAGGTTCAATACTTTTAACCCTACGGCCATTAAAATAATGGAAATAGGAAGAATCAGTAGGTTCCATTTTAAATTATCAATATTCACAAAAACCACTTCAAGAAATTTTACAAATAGAATGATAACGATTACTTCGGCCAGGACGTTTTTTAAATGCCCAATGTTTGGCGTTTGAATCCAGTTAAGAACACCACTGTTTTTGTTACTTGAAGTATTCGAAATAAATAATGTATAAATGCCGTGTGCAAAAATAAAGAGCACTAAGGCGATTAAGAATGTGTCCAACGATTTAATAAGAAAGGTGATTCCTATGTCTGCCGTGTGCAAATGTTCCTTGCCTACTGGAATATAGCCCAAAAAGAATACTTTAAAGGCATTTAGCGTTTTTAATGCTCCCACGATAAAAAGAAGCAAAGAACCTAGAAGCGAAAAGATGATCGCGATCCAACTGATAAAACGAAAGATATAAAATGGTTTTTTCATAATTATAAAGTGATTAAAGCGCGTTAACCCTTGATGTTAAAACAGTAAAACCCCGGATATTCCGGGGTTTTACTTGAAATTTAATTGCCAGTTTCAATTAAAAGAACCCCATAGGTTTCTTGTCGTAAGAGATCAACATGTTTTTTACTACACGGTAATGATCTAAGGCCATTTTATGGTTTTCACGACCAAATCCTGATTCCTTAACACCACCAAAAGGGGCGTGTGCAGGATAGGTATGGTATTGGTTTACCCAAACTCTACCGGCTTGGATAGCACGGGGAACTTGGTATAATTCGTGAGCATCACGAGACCAAACTCCGGCACCTAAACCGTATGGTGTATCATTTGCGATTGCGATAGCTTCTTCAGTAGAACTGAATGTTGTTAAAGCTACAACTGGGCCAAAAATTTCTTCTTGGAACACACGCATATTGTTGTCACCTTTTAATACTGTAGGTTGGATGTAATATCCTTCAGAAAGTTCACCTTCGTAGTTACCGGCGTCACCACCAGCCAATACTAATGCACCTTCTTCTTTACCTATATTGATATAGCTAAGGATTTTTTCGTATTGTGCTTTGGACACTTGAGAACCGATCATAGTTTCAGGATCTAATGGATTACCTGTTTTGATACCTCGTAAGCGCTCTTGCATTCTTTCAATGAAAAGATCTGCAATATCTTCGTGTACTAAAATACGTGATGGAGCAGTACAAATTTCTCCTTGGTTAAGTGCGAACATTAACGCGCCTTCAATAGCTTTGCTAAAGAATTCATCGTCTTGATCTGCTACCGATGGGAAGAAAATGTTTGGAGACTTACCGCCTAATTCCATGGTTACTGGAATAATGTTTTCGGCTGCATTGTGCAATACTTTATGACCTGTTTCCGTAGAACCAGTAAAGGAAAGTTTTGCAATACGCTTAGACGTTGCCAAGGCTTGTCCAGCTTCTGCGCCAAAACCAGTTACGATGTTCAATACACCTGGAGGTAAAATGTCACCAATTAGTTCCATTAATGCAATAACACTGGTAGGAGTCTGTTCTGCCGGTTTAACAACTGCTGTACAACCTGCTGCCAAAGCTGGAGCAATCTTCCAAGCCAACATTAACATTGGGAAGTTCCAAGGAATAATTTCACCAACAACACCAATAGGTTCGTGTAATACGATGCTTACAGTGTCCTTGTCATGTTCTGAAATACTACCTTCATCTGCACGGATAACACCTGCGAAATAACGGAAGTGGTCAATACAGTAAGGGATATCTGCTGCACGGGATTCACGAATTGGTTTCCCATTATCTATAGTTTCCAAAGTTGCCAAGTATTCGAAGTTATCTTCCATTACTTGAGCAATCTTTAATAAAGCATTACTGCGCTCAGTTGCTGAAGACGTGCTCCAAGATGGGAACGCTTCGTGTGCTGCGTCAAGAGCAAGATCAATGTCTTCTTGTGTTGAACGAGCAGCTTGGGTAAATACTTTACCGTCTACTGGAGATACGTTATCGAAGTACTGACCTTTTACAGGAGCTACGAATTTACCGCCAATAAAGTTTCCGTATCTTTCTTTGAATACAGGTTTAGTTACATTTGCCATAATATTATATTTTAATTTGATTCTTAATTAATGCTTGCCAAAACAAGCGCTGTGTAATTACAGTGCAAATGTACGTTGGGTTGTTTCCTTCTTATTTATTGATACGGTTCAATAACTTATGAAAAAAGGTCAATGTGAAGATTTGTAAAAAATAAAAACTTTTCTAAACAGTTAAAATACTAATAATCAGGTATTTAAATAAAATATATTTCAATTGGAAATATCTGTTGGACTAATTCCAAACTTGTTTTTAAAGGCTACACTAAAGTTGGAGAGGTTGTTATATCCAATTTCCAGATAGATGTCAGAGGCCTTTAAATTGCCGGTCTGTAATAATTCCTTTGCTCTTTGTAGGCGTTTGTCTTGAAGCCATTTTCCTGGTGGTTCATTGTATTCGTTTGTGAAATGACGTTTAAAAGTTGAAAGGCTCATATTACAGAGAAAGGCAATTTCCTCCAATTTTAAATTGGAGTGCACATTACTTTCAACAATGTTTTTGAATGGGGAAACTTCTTTTGAGATTAAGGAATGTAAATAGTATTCAAAATCAGATCCGTACTTATTGAGTAAATACAGCATAATTTCTTCAAATTTTAAGACTAACAACGCATCGCTAAAACTGTGATCAGTAAAGGTGCTAGATGATAAAGAGGTGATAAACGTAGCGATATAATTGTCGTTTTCAATCACGAAATATGGAATTTCCTCTTTATATGGCTTTACATCATTGGTGTACTTGCTCAAAAAATCCGTGAGTTTTTTTTCTGAAAAAAAGAAAAGTTTACAATAATAGATAGCTTCCGTATCCAATAATTCGGTCCACAACCAATTTCCCTTTTTTAATAGAAGCGATTGCTGGCTATTTACGGCCATTGAAGTATTAGCGAAATGCACTTGCTTTTTTCCAACTTGAAGAAAGCTAAACATATTCTTGCTTAAATTGACCTTACTTTTGACCACATCGCTGGTCATTTTAAAGTCGTACACAAATAAGTCTTGATTTGCTTTTGGATCTTTAATGTAGATTTCAGGTATGTTTTCTATTGGCATATTACACTTTGGTATTGGCTAAATATAGTTTATTGTGAAGGATTGTATTCCATTTTAGGTTTAGAAAATCTTCCGAATAATTTACGACCAAGGTCTTTCGGTTATCGTGCTCTTGATAAAAGCCTGATTGATGTACTGGCCTAATATCAAATGCACCTATTTGCTTTTTAGAATAGAATACGTCTTGCAACAAACCCTATATTTGCAGTCTAACCGTACTGTTTTGAGCACTGTAACTTATTTTATTTCAAATAGTTTTAAGGAACTGCAACGGTTTTTGAACAGCATTAGTTTTTCAAGGGCCATCAGGGTCGGAATTGCGGTCACCCTGCCGGCAGTAATAGGCACACAACTCGGGTATTTTGAAATTGGGATGGCACTCAGCTTTGGTGCCTTTTGGAGTTCGTTCAGCGATGTCATTGGTAGTTTTGGACATAAAAAAATAGGTATTTTTATTTCTGCTTTTTTGGTTATGATTGTCAGTTTTATAAAGGGCTATCTACCTGCGGAACTCTGGTTGTCACTTTCCATTTTGGGGTTGCTCACATTTGCCATTGCTTTTATTTCGGTCTATGGCTTTCGGGCTTCGCTCATAAGCTTTTCAGGCCTTATGGCATTGGTACTGAGTTCTGCCCACGATTCTGAAGGAGTGGAAATCTATCAATATGCTTTGTTGATGGGAATAGGCGGGCTTTGGTATTTACTCTTATCCAAGGTTTGGCATCGATTAAACCCAACAGCAGAGACCGAGGAATTTTTATCTGAAACTTATGTACTTACTGCCGAATTTTTAGAAACGCGTGGAAAATTGATAAACCCATTGGAAGACCACGAAAAATTACAGTCTCATTTACTGGAGCTGCAGAGCGGGCTTACAGAGAATCATGAGACCCTGAGAGAAATTTTGATTCTTTCCAGAAAGACTTCGGGTAGGTCTAATTATCAGGATAAACGCCTGTTGATATTCGTGCAATTGGTGGAAATGCTGGAAACGGCAATCGCCAATCCCGTAAATTATGACCGATTGGATGCGCTCTTTAATGACCATTCGCAATTCATTAATAGACTTCAGTCACTGATTTTTGAAATGTCCTATCAACTGCGGATGATTTCTATTGCGGGAAGCAACAAAAAAATGCTTCCTAAGAACGATTATTTAAGGCAATGTTTTCAGGAAGTAAGAATTGAAATAGCCTTACTACGTGAAACCCGGGATTATGAGGAATATTTTATGCTTCAAAATTTACTCGAATACCAGGAAAAACAGTTCGAAAAGCTCAAAAGAATAAAATGGCTTTTAGGTGAGCCCAATACAACCGAAATCGATTTTATCGACAGAAAAACGGCCAAACGCTTTATAGCACCCCAAGATTATGACCCCAGGATATTGCTAACAAGCTTTAGTTTTAAGTCTATCATTTTTAGACATTCGTTACGGCTGGCAGTTACAGTTATGATCGGTTATGCGCTGGGTTCGATCTTTGCTTTTCAGGATCCATACTCGATTTTGTTGGTCATTATCGTAATTATGCGACCCAGCTACGGCCTCACAAGGAACCGGGCAAAAGACCGTATTATTGGTACGCTGATCGGCGGGGGCATTGCCTTTGGTTTGGTTTTCCTGATTCAGAACCCTTATATTTTCGGAGCCATGGGAGTGCTTTCTTTGGTGATTGCACTTTCCTTGGTTCAAAAAAACTATAAAGCTGCGGCAACCTTCATTACTTTGAGTGCGGTATTTATTTATGCTACTCTTAGTCCGGACGTCTTGAACTTAATAAAATTCCGCGTATTGGACACTTTTGTAGGGGCCGGACTGTCCTATGCCGCCATGCTGTGGCTGTGGCCTACCTGGGAGTTCGTTGGAATCAATGAGAGCATAGAAAAGAGCGTAAAAGCCAACAAGGATTTTCTTCTTAAAATTACCGAGTATTATCAGCGGAAGGGAAACATACCCACCTCTTACAATATAGCTCGTAAGGACGCATTTTTGGAAACATCCAATTTGAGCTCGGCATTTCAGCGGATGGCACAGGAGCCCAAGTCGAAACAAAGGGAAGCTGATAAAATTTACGAAATGGTCGTCTTGAACCACTCCTTTTTAGCTTCACTAGCTTCGTTAAGCACCTATATACAGAATAACAAAACTGGGGAGGCATCCGAACAGGTCGAGGTTGCAACAGAAAAAATAGGGAAAAACTTGGAGAAGGTACTCCAATGCCTAAATAATAGTAAGTGCGATGCTGCGGAGGCTTCTTTTGAAAACGAAACTCTTTTTGAGGAGCAGTTGCCTGCTTTCATTTCTTTAGAAATTAGTAAGTGGACATTTAAGGAAAAAGAAACACTACGTGATCTTCAAGAGGCCCATTTGGTTTGGGAACAACTGCAATGGCTGTTTTCCTTAAGTGGTAAAATGTTCAGACTGGCTGCATCAGTTAAACTGGATTAATACTAATTTACATTTACTTTTATTTTTTCAATATTCCTCCTAGAAAAACAGGCGATTTTTTGGGCTAATGGACAATTACAGGCTTTTTATTTTTTAGTATTTGATGGATAAGGAATAAATTCCGTTTCGTCTCCTTTAATTTTAGGAAATGATTGTGACTTCCATTTCTGCTTGGCTTGTTCAATTAGATCTTTGTTAGATGAAACAAAGTTCCAGTCAATAAATCGTTCTTCGGGAAAAGGCTCACCACCAAAAATATAAATGGTGCTATTTTCCTGAATTGTAAATTCGCAAAGGGTACTGTCTTTTGCCACTAATAATTGCTTAGGGTCATAAACGTTCCCTTCACTTTCAATAGCTCCTTCAAGAATATATAAACCTGCTTCACCATAAAGCTCGTTACCAATATTAACAAGCTGTTTGGTTTTGCTTTTTATTTCGAGCATAAACAATTTGCTAAAAACAGGCACTGGTGATTGTCTTCCAAAGGCTTCTCCAGCCACCAGTTTAAATTGCAGGTCACCTTCTGTCCATCTTGGAATTTCTTTCTCTTCGATATGAGAAAATTGTGGTTCCATTTGTTCCAGAGCTTTTGGCAGTGCTACCCAGATTTGTAAACCGTGCATATATAGTTGGGATTTTCGCAAATACTCAGGTGTTCGTTCTGAATGTACAATCCCCTGTCCTGCTGTCATCCAGTTGACTGCACCTGGTTTTATTTCTACTTCGTTGCCCAAGGTATCACGGTGCATAATACTGCCTTCAAATAAAAAAGTAAGGGTTGACAGTCCAATATGTGGATGAGGCAGTACGTCAAAGTTGTCTCGTTCACTTAATTTAACTGGACCCATGTGGTCTATATAGATAAAAGGACCTACCATTCTTTTTTGTCTAAAGGGCAATAAACGACCTACCATAAACTTCCCGATGCTTGCGGCTCTTTCTTCAATTATTAGTTTAATGTTTGACATAATTAAAATTACCTATTTGGTGTGTTGAGTTTTTGAACCAGTTTAAAAGATGTATAATCTGCATAAATACCGTATGCGTTTACTAAAAGCCCCTTTAAACCACCTTCTTTTGAAGAAATGGCATATAAAACACTTTCATTATCAACATCCGACATTTCTTGAAAACGGTGTTTTTTATCGATATTAAACTCTTCGGGCTCTAATTGATATTGTTTTTCTGCACATTCAATACAATCTTCCTTCAAATTAAAATTATAGGTATAGCCTTTTTTTGTTAGGTCATTAATGGCTTCAGATAAAGTTGTGTATTTTCCCATTGTAAGATAGTTTTATTTGTTATTGTGATATTATTTAATTGTCCAAATAGACCCGTTTTTTGTTGTCAACTTTTGCAATTTTCCTGAATTAGAGAGTCCATTCAAAATCTTTTCACTTTCGTTTCTTGGCGTACCTGAAAGTTCAGCATACTCTTTTGCCGTGAGCGAATGATACATTGAGAAGAGTGTTTCCCATTTTTTACTGTACTCACTTTTTGTAGCATTCGGATTAAGCTTTAGAATGGCCATTTCGTAAAAAGCATAAGGTTTTGTGCCGTAAACAATTTCTTTATTACCAGAATCATCTAAAAAGAACATTGTAGGAAATCCTCTTACCCCCAATTCACTTCCTAATTTTAAATCTTCTGCAAACAGTTCTTTGGCTTTACCTTCAAAATCAGTTTTCAATTGCTCAACGTTTAGCCCTTTAATTTTACCCGCAGTTGCTAAATGCTCCCACTTTGAAATATTTTTCTTTTGTAGAAAAACCATTTCCCTGATCTCCCTAAGAAATAGAATTGCTTTTTCATTGTCTTGCATTTGTGCGGCTTTAAATGCTATGGATGGGGGATAAGAAGAGTCCAAAGGATCTTCCAACCAGAGGTCTCCGTCAATAGGCATATCGTAATGCACGCTTACTTCGTCCCAATGTGAAGCTACGTCTGAAGGTTTGCCAATTCCACCGCTGTTATAACTCCAATCTGGTAATAAGCCTCCCATTCTATATTCTATCTCAATAGCATTGCCATATTCCAATTTAAGTTTCCGCAATTGTGGTTCTATTCCCCAACATGACGAGCAAATTGGATCCGTATAATAAATTAGCTTTACGGATTTTTCTGTTGATTGGAAATTACTGTTGGATGTGATGTCTGTATTTTCAGCGGATGTTTCACACATTCCGGTTTCAATGTCGCATAAAAGCGGATTATTTTTTGATGTTTCGTTATTCATATTTTTTGTTTTAAATTACCTCTTATAATATGTTATGTTTCCCAAAGAAATCAATGTTATTAAATTAACTTACTTCTTCCGAAGTTGCAAACTCCTCCATTTTTGAAATTAAATCGTTTTTAACGGTATATATCTGTACCCATTTTTGTTTTAGTTCCCTTCCCGATTGTTTTACTTTTTGATGTTCTTTGCCTAATATAACAACCATATTCCCTTCAACGATATATTGTTGTGGCTCAAAATTGATGATTTTAGTTCTTTCGAGAATATTAGTAAAAAATGTTCTTACACCTTCCTTCTTTTCAAAAGTTCTTGCAGGAATAATTTACGTACCGTGATAAATCCATACTGTGTCTTCGGAAACTGTTGCCACGAATTTTTCAACATCGCCACTACCAAACGCCACGAACATTTTTTCTATTACTGCTTTTGCTGAATTTTTCATATTTTTTCATATTAATTTTTCAATCTCAATATCTGTACAAACATCAACTTAAAGTCTTCTTGGAAAAATAGGAAATGATTATACCTGGAATAGACAAAGCAATTGCAAAATAAACCAAGCTCATGGGAGAATAAATTCCGAGCAACAGGCCTGCAACTGATGATGCGATCATAATGGATAAGTTGAATACAGAGGACTGGACTGATGTGGCCACGTCTTTGGCAGTTTCTACCTGTCTGCTTACGGCTGCCTGTAACAAGGTTACCAACGGACCAAATGAAAGGCCCCATAAAAAGAAAGCAAAATGTCCCATCCCTTTTGTTCCTCCATACCATATAAAAATAACCATGGAGATAATCAGCAAGGCAAACATTAATATAGTCAACAGTCTCAAGTGTTTATCGGTGTATTTTATGGCCAACAACACCGAAATCAATGATCCTATTCCAAAATACAATAAGGCACTTTCAACACCTCCTGCAAGCTGAATTTCATCAACAAGACTTGTGATATACACATAGACACCATAATGTGCTATTACGCCAAGTAGCGTAAGCAGTAGCACAAGTAGAACTGCCGGTATTTTTAAGAGCGCAAATGGTGATGAACTTTTGGTAAGTTTCTCTCCTGGCATTGATGGCAATGCAAAAAAACTGATTAAAGCGATAACAATAATAAACCCTCCGAGTCCAATAAATTCTGTTCGCCAGCCATAATCATTACCAATGGAGGTCATGATAGGCATCCCAATACTAATGCCCAAAGTAGTCCCTGCCATAATTACTGCGATAGCCTTACCATGATTCTTTTCATCTACCAATCGCATTCCATAAGCAGCAATCATTGGCCACATTACCCCTGCGCAAATTCCACCGATAACTCTAAGAGCAATAATAATGGTATAATCGTAAACAAGTCCTGCGATGATATTGGAAATAGCGAACCCGCTAAGTAATATCATCAACAAATATTTGCGGTTGAATTGCATGGTCATTGAAATTAGAGGAATGGCAAAAATAGCAGAAGCTATGGCGTAGTAACCCACCAGATTGCCAGTTTGCACTTCACTGATATTTAAATCTGCCATCATTAGTGGGAGCACACCCGAAGGCATCAATTCGGACAGTATTCCTACAAAAGTCACGGACGACATCAAAATCATAATCAGCCACGGAAAAACACTTTTAGTTTGTTCCGTATAATTTTGTTTGCTCATAGTTCTATTTTTTATACATAATGAAAGTTGCCGAAGTCTTTTTGGTTTTTATGTACTAAGAAAAGTACAAAATTAAAGAGGCCTCGGCCACAGTCTTTTTTTGATATTTATGTTTTACTATTAATAAGAAAAACAGATTTAAAGATTCAAAGGAATATCATACGCCATTTCTTTACGACGGAATAAGAAATCACCATTGCGTACAGATGCTAACACATCTACTCTTTTACGAATAGCCTCATAAACAGAACTTTCATTTAAAACGATGAAGTTCGCTGCTTTACCAACTTCTAAGCCATAACGGTCTTGAATATTTAAACAACGCGCTCCATTGTATGTGATCAAATCAAAATTCGTTTTTACTTCTTCTGGAGACATTACTTGAGCTAAGTGAATTCCATTGTCAAGAATATTCATCATATTCCCATTCCCCATAGGGTACCATGGATCGTTTATTGAATCTTGTGCAAAAGCAACATTAATTCCTGATTCTATAAATTCTTTCACTCTAGTTAATCCACGACGCTTGGGATAGGTGTCTTGACGACCTTGTAAATAGGCATTTTCAGTGGGACAAGAGATAAAGTTCATCTTGCTTTTTTTGAATAAGTCCATCATTCTAAAGGCGTATGAGTTATCTGCAGAACCAAAGGAACATGTATGACTTGCAGTAGTTCTGGTGCCGTAATCTTCCATAAGGATAAGGGCATTTAATAGCTCCACAAAACGTGAATGAGTATCATCTGTTTCATCACAATGTACATCAATCATTTTGTCGTATTTCAAAGCAAGATTAACAATATCATGAACGGATTTGTCTCCAAATTCTCTTGCAGGTTCATAATGTGGAATTCCTCCCACAACATCGGCACCCATTTTCAGCGCTTCTTCCACTAAATCACGTCCTCCCTTATACATGTACATACCTTGTTGTGGAAAGGCCACTATTTGAATATCCACGGTTTCTTTTAGATCTTCTTTCATTTCCAGCATCGCTTTTAGTGCCGTAAAGTTTGGATCTGTAACATCTATATGCGTACGGATATGTTGGACCCCTTGGGATACCTCGTCCTTTATTCCCTTCATAGCAAGTTTTTTAACGCTTTCCACAGTCAAAGTTTCTTTGAATTTTGGCCATAATTCAATGGCTTCGAACAAAGTTCCTGAACCAGCTCCCTCTTGCCCAAGTTCAGATAATGTATATACATAATCCAAGTGCAAATGTGGATCCACATAAGGTGCCATAACAAGCTTTCCGTTTAGGTCAATTTCCTCGTCACATTGAGGTAAATTCGTTCCCATATGAGTGATTTTTCCATTTTCTACAATCATATCGGTAGCGGAATCGTTGCGATAAATTATCGCATTAAAAAACTTTTTTTTCATTTCCTTTCATTTTTATGTTGACACTTTAAATTTTATTTAATCTATTAATGCTCTTAGTCCAAGATTCGCTTAGTAAGTAAACTTTGGATATTTGTCCAATAGACAGGATATCCCTAATGGCTCCGAACAAGGTATTGTGGGTCCTGATCGTTTCGTAAAAAATATAGGGGTTGGTATGGCGTAGACGTAGTACTTTTATTAATTTTTCGAAGTGTTTTTCCATTTTTCTATTTCATAAGAACGTTGGCCCGGTTCCGATCTATATGCAAAACATTCAATGGAATAGCCTTCTACCTCATATATGTTCAGAAAGTAAAAGGAACATTTTTGTCCCGCTTACAGAACCAATGAATATCGAACAGTATTGAGGACGTGCTTTGAAAAATCGGTGAGAAGTAATTTCCTTTTGCCCATAACGATAGCTTTAAGTTAAAGGCAAATTTAGGATGTTTAAATAACCTCTGAAATGATTATGGTCAGTCGCTACAGGAAAAACCTTAGAAAGGAATTCCATTTCCTTGTCATTCCTAGATGGTCAGTGAACTTGCCCAATCGCACTAGGAATTTATTGGACGGCGCAAGGTCTGTCCAGTCAGAAAGTGCGTTCAACCAGCCAATATTGAGTGTCCCAACCTTACTCGACACAGGCTTCGTCGACAGGTTTTCTGAAACGAGTTGTGCACGGGCTGGATGAATAAACCCGCGCATCAACTTTTTATTTCTTCCAGCAACTGCCCACGTCACTTTTTATCCACATGCGGAATTACCATAAACGGAATTTCAATTTGAAACCCTATTTTTTTGATGATAGGCTCAACGAACATACGTTCGAAAAAAGTATGTTTGTTCCGCACCATGCTTAAAAGGTCCATTGCTTTCTTGGTCTGAAATTGGTTTATAGCATCGATAACTCCTTGATCGGGCAGGTCGTTAAAAACATGGTCAGTAGGTACAAGAATATCTTTTAGTTTTTGTTTGTTCCGCAATTGCTCTTCCGTTAAATCGTAACCTGAGGATATATGAATCACATCTATTGTTGACCCATACTTTTTGGAGATATTCAATAGTTGTTGCAAATTTTCCCTATTATAATCGATTTCATAATCCGTAGGAAATAGAATAGCCTTCGGGGTCTTATAAATAAAGTCGGAGGGTACAGCAATCACAGGACAAATGGTCTTATTCAAAACATGGGTGGTATTGGTGCCCAAAAGGATTTCCTTGGCCTTTGTTACTCCTTGGGTCCCCATAATGACCAAATCTGCATTTTCGTTCTTGGTCATTAAAAGAATTTCGTCGGTCAAAGTATTAAAGGCTGCCCGCATCCTAAAGATGTGTTCCGGAATTTCGAATTCATCTTGTAACCGCTGTTTTAATGCTTCCAATTGCTTCATCGCCCTCGTTTGATAGAGGTCTTCGAGTCCGTTTTGGCTTGGGCTTTGAAAGACATACTCCACTTGAAAAATTGGTGGGGTATAGGTGTGGAGTAGATAGAAGGTTGTCTCCACATCCTTATAAAGTTGTACAGCATAGCGTATAGCATTATACGCGTTCTCGGAAAAATCGGTGGGAAGGATTATTTTTTTCATATGTTCAAATTTTATGTTTTGTACTTCTAACTTTTTTTATCTAGAATTGTTTTGGAGTGCCAAAAAGGGTATCTTTAACTACATACCTATTTTTGTAATTGTGGTTAAGGATAGGACAGTAAAATAGATACGATTCTCTGTTTGTCATCTTTAATTCTTCGAAAGAACTCCCTCCCAATATTTTTTGGCATACCTTAATGATGTGGTCAATCACTATGAAAATTTCGCTAGTCTCATATTAGAATATTAGACAGGCATATTTTAAAAGACTGAAAACATTATCCAGGAAATAGGTAGGCACTGAAACCGTTCGCATTGTACTTTAATTTGACGCGAAAATAAGTTTGATAAAAGCCTTACGCAATGATATTGGTCACTTCAGATTATGGATTGATGCAAATATTTATGGCGACTGATCGTAATCATTTCACATCTAGAAACAAGTATATACTTTCGCAGTAAAACAAGTAGAAGGATGTAATTCAGGATAAGGGTCAAGGAGTCATTTTGGGTATCGTTCATAGGATAAGGGCCAATTATTATGACCTCGTTGACAAAGAGAATACAGTCTGGAATTTTTAGTGTAATATCAAGAATCGGTAAAATTTCAACAGTTATGGGAACATATAAAAACACTTTCAAAAGCACCTTAAATGTAGAGGGCACAAAACTCGAAATCATCAGTCTCGAAAAAGTAGCCGAGGTATATCCACAGTTAAAAAAACTGCCGTTTTCCATTCGTATTTTATTGGAAAATGCCTTACGAAACTATGACGGTTTTTTGGTAACTGATGAACATATCGAAAACCTGATTAATTGGAATTCGAAGGGCAGCGATGCTTCCATTCCCTATAAACCGGCTCGCGTGCTCATGCAAGATTTTACTGGGGTACCGGCCGTAGTCGATATTGCCGCCATCCGTTCTGAAGCCATCCGAAAAGGTAAGGATGGAGCAAAGATTAATCCGAAAGTTCCTGTAGATCTGGTCATTGATCATTCGGTTCAGGTCGATTTTTTTGGTACCGATTACGCTTATAAAAAGAATGTGGAGTTTGAATACAAGCGTAACAGCGAACGCTACGAACTGTTAAAATGGGCACAGAACGCCTTTGAGGATTTTACTGTTGTTCCTCCAGGAATGGGTATTTGCCATCAGGTAAATTTAGAATACCTAGCAAAGGGTGTTGTTTCAAGGGATGGCTGGGCATATCCCGATACTTTGGTTGGCACTGATTCACATACCCCCATGGTCAATGGTATTGGTGTAGTAGGTTGGGGTGTTGGTGGTATTGAGGCGGAAGCGGCATTGTTAGGGCAGCCCATTTATTTTTCCAGTCCCAAGGTTATCGGTTTGGAATTAAATGGTAAACTTCAAGAAGGTATTACAGCTACCGATATGGTATTGGAAATCACGAACCGACTTCGCAAATATGGCGTAGTGGGCGATTTTGTGGAGGTGTTTGGAGCCGGTCTCGACCATTTGTCCGTACCGGATCGTGCCACCATTGCCAATATGTCTCCGGAATTTGGATGTACCATCACCTATTTTCCGATTGACGACCAGACCCTTCGGTATATGGAAAAGACCAATCGCGATCAAAAACAAATCGATTTGGTGGAACAATATTGTAAAAACAACCTCTTATGGCGAACTGGAAAAGAAAATATGGACTACTCTGATGTTATTAGGGTGGATTTGTCCACATTACAACCGTCTTTAGCAGGGCCTAAACGACCACAGGATAAAATATTGGTCAAGGATTTGAAAGACCAATTCGGAAACCTTCTAAAGGAGATGCATGGTAGGGATTATGTGCCCTTGGAAGAACGTGAAACCTGGTATGCCGAGGGTGGTTCTGGCACCCGTTTCAACAAACGATTCCGAGATAAAGAAGTTGCAGATGATGTAGAAGTAGAGGTACAGAAGGATACAGCATTGCATTCCGTTCGGATTAGCAAGGGCAATCAAGAATATGCATTAAGTGATGGCTCCATTGTTGTGGCCGCCATTACCTCCTGTACAAATACCTCCAACCCTTCGGTTATGTTGGGAGCGGGTCTGGTAGCAAAAAAAGCCATAGAAAAAGGGCTGGATGTAAAACCTTGGGTAAAGACCTCCTTGGCGCCTGGGTCAAAAGTCGTGACCAATTATTTAAGGCGTGCAGGTCTTTTACAACATCTTGAGGCATTGAAATTCCATGTGGTGGGTTACGGCTGTACCACATGTATAGGTAATTCGGGTCCCTTGCCGCCCCATATAGAAAAAGCGATAGACGAATGTGATCTTGTGGCCGCTTCGGTCTTGAGCGGAAACCGGAATTTTGAGGCCAGGATCCATCCCAAGATTCGGATGAACTTCTTGGCATCGCCCATGTTGGTGGTAGCTTATGCCATTGCAGGACGTGTAGATGTCAATCTGATGGAAGAACCACTGACTCAAGACGTAAACGGACAGGACGTATATCTAAAGGATATTTGGCCCAGTCAAGAAGAAATTCAGGAGGCCATTGAAAGTGCTACGACCAAGGAAGATTATGCCAAGGAATATTCTGTAATTTTTGACGGGGAAGAACAATGGAAAAACCTACCGGCCCCCACAGGACTGGACTATGAGTGGAAAGAAGATTCCACCTATATCAAGGAAATACCGTTCTTTAAGAACATTAGCGAAACACCAGATCAGCTAAAGGACATTGCCAGCGCTAGGGTACTGATGAAGTTGGGTGACTCTGTCACAACAGATCATATTTCGCCTGCTGGCTCATTTTCTGAGGAAAGTCCAGCAGGACAATACCTTAAATCGAAAGGTATCGAGCGATCCATGTTCAATTCCTATGGTTCTAGAAGGGGGAATCACGAAGTGATGATGCGGGGCACTTTTGCCAATGTGTTCATCAAGAATGAAATAGCCTCAAAACAGGGTGGTTTTACAACCTATTTCCCCGAAAATAGGGAAATGAGTGTATACGATGCAGCTATGAAGTATATGGAAAGCGATACTCCTTTGATTGTTCTTGCGGGCAGTGAATACGGTTCCGGATCTTCGCGAGACTGGGCGGCAAAAGGAGCCAGCTTATTGGGCGTAAAAGCGGTCATTGCCAGTTCGTACGAACGAATCCACAGGTCTAATTTGGTGGGGATGGGCATTTTGCCCTTGAAATTTAAAGAAGAGGAAGATGCCAACAGCTTGGGGTTATCAGGGCATGAAACCATTTCCATTACAGGGATAGCGACGGGCCTCAAACCTGGCAAAGAACTCGATGTAACCGCACGAAAGGAAGACGGGTCAGAAATCACATTCAAGGTGATCATTCGATTGGATTCGGAAATCGAAATTGAATACGTAAAGCATGGCGGTATTTTACAATATGTGCTTCGACAGTTTTTGGAGGAATAGGAGTAATATTCCTAAATGCAAATCTTAAGCCTACTTAAATTTAAAACTATGAAATATTATTTACTCAAAATAGTAAAATGTAAATATGACGAAGATTTTTCCAAAGCCTAGAACAAATGACTTCAGACATGACCTAAAGACTAAATTGTGAGTTGGATGGCGTATGATTATCAATTATATATAAACTTATTATAAATTTAAATTCGAAATAAAATGAAAACGAACATTGGAATTACAAAAGAGAATAGGGAAAAAGTAGCAGACGTACTGGCCAAATTATTAGCGGACGAATTTGTACTGTATACTAAAACATTGGGTGCACACTGGAATCTTGAAGGTCACGATTTTCATACGAAGCACCTATTCTTTGAGGAACACTACAACAGTATTAAAAAAACAATCGATAGCGTTGCGGAACGAATGCGTAAAATAGGATCGTACGCCCCTGCAACTTTAGAGCAATTTTTGGACTTGACCCATTTGACCGAAAAGTCAAACAGTGGTAATACGAGCCAGGATTATATAAAAATCCTGTTGGGAGACCACGATGCGATTATTCAGTTCATCAGGGGGAATATTTCCCAGGTGGAAGAGGAATTCGGTGATGTTGGTACAGCCGATTTCTTGACCGGACTATTGCAGGAACACGAAGAAATGGCGTGGATGCTTCGGGCTAGTATATCGAAGCAAACTGTGGACAAAAAACCACTTGGAGTATAATCCAAAATAGTGGAACTTAATTATTAAAAAGCCATCCGTCTTTAGCCTTTTTTATTAAGAAGGAAAAGCGGATGGCTTTTTTGGGATTTAATCAGGTCTATTCCGGAGCTTTTTCGTATTGCGAAATGTCTTTCGTGACAGCTTTTTTATTCTTAAACCTGCATGACCGTCTTGATTTTCATCCTTCCTTACCCTTAACAACAATAGTCCGATATGGAAATGGTATCTCGATACCTTCGGTATCAAAACGCTTTTTGATACTTTCAAAGACATCACGTTTTAGGGCAATGGAATCCCCGAAAGTCCGTGCCCATACCCATGCGCGAAGCTTTACTGAAGAGTCATCAAATTGGACAAGGGCCACCTTGACCATTGATATACCATCTTGTTTTTCAAGCTCGGTACGGTTATCGTAAATGAGAGGGTGCTTCTCGCATTCTTCCCGCATGATCGTTTTGGCCAGGTCTACATTGCTGTCGTACGAGATGCTCATCTCCACATACTCACAACATTTTTGTTCGCCCAGATCATAGTTGACCAATTTTTCTTTATTGATTATTGAATTGGGAATAACAATCATCCTATTCTTAAAATTACGAATTACGGTATGCCGTAACGTTATATCGGTTACGGTGCCTATCATGGTGTCACTTATTTCAATGACATCACCTACCTTAAAAGGTTTAAAGGAAATAATGAACAAGCCGCCGACAAGATTCGAAAGGGCCTCTTGAGAAGATACGCCTACTATAAGTGCAATCACCCCCGCTCCCCCCAGAATGGTCTGAGCAACCCCATGCAGGGATGGGATAGCCAGAAGACCAAAAAGAGCTCCTGTAATATAAATACCGTAAACCGATACATACTGTAAAAATTTAAAATTAGTAGGATCGTCACCGGTTTGGATCTTCCTTCGAATACTTCTTTTAAACCACATATTTGAGGAAGTTGCGGCCACGATTGTAATAATAGCTACAAAGCCCAAATACAATACCAGTTTAAAATGTTCGTTCATTGCAGCAAATTCTTCCTCTTCTATAAAAATGAAGGTGAGTGCAATAAGGCCGAGTACAATCCACAAGGTATTTACTACCCGCTTTACAAGATTGATGGGTGTTGTATCAAGACTTGCAAATTTATTGAGTCTCCTCCTCAATAGCCATTTGTGCAACAAATTAGTCAATAGGTACAAGACAGCCACTGCCAAAATAATGACGGCTCCGTAGATTAGGTCCGAACTGTGGGTTTTGAAATATTCTTCCATGGGTATTAAGAAATATGTTTTCTGCGTTTTATTGGTATTTTTGATTCGTTATCCTTACTCGTGCAGTACTAGAAATGGCACTTTGGTATGGTAACTAATTTCTTCAACGGCTGGCCGAAATAAAATCTTTTGGAAAAAGTTGAGATTCTTGGCCACCATTGAAATCATATCGATGTCCCTACTTTCGGTAAAACATTGCACGGCAGTTTCAAGTTTTGTACCGGTAAGAGAGTGGAAACTATGGTCTACATCCAATAAATAATCCTGTAGAAAATCCTTGTTTTTAAGTTGTTCCTGGTTCAGTTCCTCTCCTTTTTTGGAAATATGCAAAATCCTCAGTACGGCTTTATTCATGTTTGTCATTTCTATCAAGGAATCCAAGACTTTTAGGTCATAACCTATTTGATAATCCGTAGGGAAAACGATCTCTTTTGGTCTGATATACTCCACATCTTCGGGAACGGCGAGCAGAGGGCATTTTACCTTGGTAATTACATCGCCAGTATTACTGCCTATTGTTGCTTTTTTGAGTCCTGTAGCGCCTTTGGTTCCCATAATGATAAGGTCTATATTCTTGTGTTGTACTTCACTTTTTATCGTATCGATAAAATAGTTAAAGTGGATTAGGGGAAAGAACATATGCTTTGTATTCACTGGAAGTTTTTCGATACGTTCCATCCATATGCGCATTTCGCCCATACTGGTGTTCAAAAGGTTTTCTTTCAAGGTAAGGGACGTTTTTTGAATGGTAGAACTAGCACCAGAATATCCTGTTACTGGATTTACGTGCAACAAATAGAAAATACACTTTGTATTTTGAAAAAGGTCAAGTCCATATAGGAGAGCGTTCCATGCATTTTCAGAGAAATCGGTGGGTACAAGGATTTGTTTCATCTGGATATATTTATTAGTTTTTAATAGGGGCACCCCGATAATTATTGGGAAACATCGCCATAAAACATATCGCTTTGATTCGGAGCAGGATTATGACTCATTTCATTGCGACATGAATCTCGGTTT
Organism: Arenibacter catalasegens; assembly: GCF_002909235.1. Classification (GTDB taxonomy): domain Bacteria; phylum Bacteroidota; class Bacteroidia; order Flavobacteriales; family Flavobacteriaceae; genus Arenibacter; species Arenibacter catalasegens. The sequence continues at coordinate 24,618 of NZ_PHQQ01000015.1, read as the reverse complement.
GATGCTGTAAAATTAGGCCCTCAAAACACGATGCGAAATGATAATGGTCATGCAGGCAGCATATTCCAAGGTTTGTTTATTATACTTAACATAAGACTAAGGCTGAGAAAAGTTTAATTGCAAGGAGAGAAGGGATTTTTATTTTTTTGTGTAAAATGCTGCAAGTATAGAATCTCGTTTTCGATAATCCGTTCCGGATTAATAATTCCGTCTTCTAATGCTTATCAACACTAAAGGGAGCTATAAAACAAAAAATTCCCAAAGTAATCAATCCACTTGATCAAGACCGTTAACGTCGACAATTCTAATTCTATGGTTCTCAATATCAATAAGGCCTTCTTTTTTAAAGCTAGAGAGTGTCCGTATCATGGTCTCTGTGGCCATACCCGCAACGCTGGCTAGATCGCTTCGTAGTACAAGTATGTTTCCATTGGAGTCTTTTTGAAGTTTCTCGGCGAATTTTAAAAGTGTCCCAGCCGTTTTCCGTCTAACAGAGCCATAGGCCATTTCCAACAATTGTGCCTTGGCCTCAGTTAGGTTTTCTGATAGAATTTGCATCAGTTCCATCGTCAATTCATGGTTTTCCCGCAACAATGGCTCCAGTTCTATCGTAGGGATAGCCACCAATTGGGTTTTAGTCATGGCGGTTGCATATTCTTTGTGCAAGGTGTTGCTGGTAAAGGAAGTAAAGCCAAAGAAATCATCGGCCTTGTAAATTCCCGTAATCAATTCCTTCCCTTTCTGATCCAGAATATGGGTCTTTACTGTACCTTTTATAATGAGATAGACCGTGTTTGAATACGTGCCCTCTCGGTATATGTTTTCCTCTATTTCAAAATTGTACTCAGATCCGTTGTCGTCTATGAAGTTTTTAAGCTCATGAATGGTTTCCATTTTGATGCCTGAAAGCTTCCTGATACTTTTGGTTGAAGCTTCGGTATCATTGAGTATTGCCATTCGCGCCAATCGGCTTTCAATGGCACCAATAAGTTCCGTTTCCATAAAGGGTTTTGTGAGATAATCGTCCGCACCTAGGTCCATGCCCTTGCGCACATCTTTTCGTTCTGTCTTGGCAGAAAGGAATATAAAGGGAATGCTCTTGGTATGGTTATCTTGAGATAGTGTTTTCAATACCCCATAACCATCAATCTCGGGCATCATAATATCGCAGACAATTACATCTGGCATATATTCTTTAGTTATTTGAATTCCATTTTTACCATCTGCGGCAGTACGTACCTCGAAACCCGAAAGCTCTAAAAGCTCGGCCGTGGTTTCCCTTAAAACAGTGTCGTCTTCGATCAATAGGATTTTTCTCATAGGAATTAATTTTATTCTTGATAGCTATTTCCAACTATAATTACACAAATCTGTCAGTTTAACCACTAGGATAGCCTTAATTTTTATTATAGTTTCTTTATTAATAATTACAACTAGTTTTGTTATAAACTCAAAATTTTTTCTTCTGTTCGCTGCAATTTCCGGCGCCTAACTCTCTATTGGCAATTCCACTGTAAAAGTGCTGCCTTGATTTTCTGCACTTGTAAAATAGATACGTCCTCCTAAATTTTCCAAATGTGTCTTTACGATGTTTAGCCCAATACCTGTGCCTTGGGTCAAAAGCACATTTTCGGATCTGAAATACCGATCAAAAATATGCTTATGGTCTTTTTTGGAAATACCGATGCCTTCATCCTTGATTTGGAAAGTGATCTTGTCTTCCGACAAATCCACTTTTAAGTCTATTTCGGTATCCTCGGGGGAATATTTTATGGCATTGTGCAAAAGGTTGGTCAAAGTCAGGGCTACTATACGCTGGTCTTGATGTATGGTCACATCTTCAATATTGTGTGGATAGTTGATGCGTTGCCCATTTTTGAGAAGCATATTTGAGTTGTAAACGACCTCGTTTACCAGTTTACTGAGTGAAAAATCGGAAAGGTAGTACACCTCCTTACCCTTTTCCATTCGTTCAATAGAAAGAAAATCATCCAAGATATTTGTAAGGTGCTGTACACCTCCCATGATGGTCTTTAAGTGTTTTTCCCTTTTATCCTGTTGGTCCTCCCTTTGATACTTACCTACCAATGTTGCAGAGTTAAGGATGCCGCTCAAGGGAGTTTTGAACTCATGCGAGACCAAGGACAGGAATTTGCTCTTTAACTCGTTCAATTCTTTTTCCCTTTCAAGTGCTTTTTTTAACTGTTCTGTACGTTCCGCAACGGTTTTTTCCAGTTTTTGGGTATAATACTTTCGGTCCGAAATGTCAAGAATTATAGCAACGATGACCTTTTGATCGCCCAAGGTAGATGATTGCAGATGTACCTCTACGGGATAACTTGTACCGTTTTTGCGCCGGTGTACCGCCTCGTATTCCACTTTTTCCTCTTTGCCGTTGAGTAGGGGAGCTATTAACCCACGCAAATCTGCTTCCGAAAAATCAGGTTTAAGATCCAAGGGCGTAAGTTGCAGAAATTCTTCCAAGGTATAGCCCGTGTTTTTTTGGGCTCCGTAATTGGCATTCAAAAACTGTAGTTTTTCGGCATCATAAACATAAAGTTCGTTGAGCGATTCATCAAAGATTCGAATTAAATGTCCAATTTTTTGAAGAGCCAATTTCCGCTCGGTAATATCATTCTGTATTCCAACAAAATGGGTGATAGTTCCATCTTTGTCCTTGATAGGATTTATGGAAACCTCGTTCCAGAACATGGTACCATCCTTTTTATAGTTCCTGAGTTGTACTTGACAGCTTTTGCCTTTTGAAATGGCATAATGCATATCCCTGACACCTTGCTGGTCATTGTCCCCTGACTGTAGAAACCGACAATTTCTATTTTGAATTTCGTCCGAGGAGTATCCGGTAATTTCCTGAAATGCCGGGTTGAAATAAATGATAGGGTTGTCTTCCTTTAAGGCATCGGTAATGGTAATTCCGTTCAGAGCGGCCTCAAGGGCCGCAGTTTTCATCAGGTAGCTTTTTTCGATTTTTCGGCGTTCGGTAATGTCGATGACCAGAATAAGGGTATAAGTATTTCCATATAGCGAAAAGCGGTTCAGACTAACTTCCAATGGAAACTCTTTGCCGTTCTTTCTGAGGCCAAAGAGGTTTTGATCTGCCCCGATCCTTCTTTTTTCATGTTTATGGAAATACTCCTTAAGGTACTTTTGGTGTACTTTTCTGTGGGTTTCTGGCATCAAGATTTCCAAAGGGCGGCCAACCAGTTTATTTGGTCCGTAGCAGAACAATTTGTGAGCGAGATGATTGGCGGCCACGATTCCCTGTTCCTCATTTACCACGATAATTCCTTCCGATACGGCCTCGGATAACAACATAAAAATATCACTGTTCTTTTCAAAAACATGCATAGGCTGTGAATAAATCTTTTGGCTTCTGAAATGCTTGGAATTTTGTATTGCTGTGATAATCCCTAGATATTCTTTTTTCAGATAAACTATTTGATTCCTAAAAATTATAGAATACTTCCTACTACTAAAATAAAGAATATACTCCGGTTAAAACAAGGCTTTTCCTTTATTTAGTCATTTCCTTTGGTAGACAGATTAGTTAATTTTTTTTTGAATGTAAAACTAAGTCCATCAAAATTATTGGGAACTGATATTTATCATATTGCACGCTGTCAGATGATATGCATCATGGCATGATCCAAAGGTTTTCAATAGGTTTGTGACATAACTAAAAATTGAAAATCATGAAGGATTTAGTTTACAGTACGGTTATGCCTGTAGCAAAAAAATGGTGGATCAATCTTTTGATGGGACTGCTTTTTGTTTCACTTGGTTTATGGGTTTTCATTACGCCTTTGGCCAGTTATGTTTCTTTGACCATCTTCTTCAGTCTTGCCCTGGCCACGGCCGGGGCCTTTGAAATATTCGCTTCTATTTTCTACCGAGAAGGAATCAAAAATTGGGGATGGTACTTGATCGGAGGTGTCTTTGACCTTCTAATCGGGGGGTATCTTTTGTTAAATCCGTTAACAACGATGGCCGTATTGCCTTATATATTGGCTTTTTGGATGTTATACAAAGGAGTTTTAGCAATAGGTATTTCTGTGAAATTGAACTCTTGGAATTGCCCTAGTTGGGTGTTGACGTTAGCCTATGGAATAGCAATAATGGTCTTTTCGTTATTGATTATGATATATCCTATTTTGGGCGGCACAATTATCGTTTATGCTACGGCGCTTGCCTTTTTAACTTTAGGGATGTTCAATATTTCAAGTGCATACCATTTCTATAGGATGGGAAATAGAAAATTCAAACTTCAAATACATTAAAAATTAGAGATTTTAAAATAAAAATAATGGAAAATTCAACGATAACTATTTCATACAAGATAAAAGGAGTAATTGATCAAGAACATATTAATGAATTTTTTGAACAAATGGCGGCAATCGGAAAAAAAGATCGCATGATTAATTTGGTGCTGGAAGTGTATCATATAGATGGTTTACGTAATGTAAACAAGTTCTTTTCGGAAATAAAATCGAAACAGAGTTTCCTCAAGCATTTAAGAAAGTTTGCCCTGATTGCCGATGCAGATTGGATAGGGGATCTTGTCGATTTTATCTTTTTTTTGACGCCGAATGTAGATGTGGAAGTCTTTGACCTAGATGAAAGGGAAGAGGCGAACGCATGGGTGAATGCCCCTACGAAAGAGGAAGATCAAAACTTGCAGGAAAGGGTCAAGCAAGGGTATGCACATCTGGTGCATTTATGATAAAAAATACAATTAAATAGATTAAGATAATACCCGTTAATACCTCGGGTATAAAAGTCCTTGATGATGGTATAGAATTTAAAACCAATCCGGAAATAATAGCTTTCAACTCTATAATACTATACAGAGAGTGCCCATACGTTTTAAAACTTAATTTATTTTGTCGGAGTTCTTTTGCGATACGCTTTCCATGCAAGCGTAGCAGGACCTAAAACGGCATTCTCGCTTGGGGTTTTTGAGATTAGCACCTTAATCTTGCCTTTATAAGCATTGAACAGGTTTCGTTCCATGGCGGCAATGGTCGGTTTAAGAAGGATGTCACCTGCTTTGCTGAGTCCGCCCAATAGTATAAAGGCTTCGGGGTCCAGATGTGCCGCGGTGTCAGCCAATTGTATGCCAAGGGTTTCGGCGGTCTGCTCAAAAGCGCTTAGGGCGATGGCATCGCCGTCGAGGGCAGCATCGGAAATAAGCTCGCCCGTCATCTCGTCGAAACTGATGCTTCGCAGATTGGAATCCTCGGTCATCTTGGCAATCAAATCAAAGATGGTACGCCGTATTCCTGTTACCGACACATATGTCTCCAGGCATCCGTTAAGCCCACAATTGCACTGCCGCGCATTGGGATTGGAGTTTACATTGACATGGCCGATTTCAGCTGCCATGCCATGTTAGCCGATCAACAGTTCGCCATTGGTGATGATACCACCACCCAACCCAGTTCCCTAGGTAAGCACTACAAAGTTTTTCATGCCCTTTCCCAAACCGTATTCCAATTCGCCCAAAGCAGCCGCATTGGCATCGTTGGTCAAGGCGACGGGTAAATTAAATATTTTCTTTATGGACTTTACTAGTGGCACCGTTTGACCCCACCTAAAGTTGGGTGGATTCTCCATATTTCCGGATTGCGGATTGGCATTGGGTGCCCCAATTCCGATCCCGATCAGCTGTTGTCCCGAACCCAAAACCGATTTTAGGGCGTTGACCTCCCCTTCCAATTTTTTTAAAAAATCATGGAACGAAAATTTTGCTTTAGTATCAAACCTTCTTACGTTTAAAATACTCCCTGTTTTGGTTACTAACCCTAATTTGGTGTAGGTGCCTCCCAAATCGATTCCCAAGACCACTTCTTTTTCCATAGTCATTAAATTTACACAAATCAACTGAAAATAATGATAAGACCGCATGACCAGAATCATTCCGCAACAGGCTTATATGTAATATGTTTATGCCTTCAATAAAACCCATGAATCATGAGAGCGTTGGCACAATTAAAAAATCTTAAAACAGATAATTGCAAGCACACAATCGTTCGAAACCTAAGCCGCATCCTTGACATCCGTATTTTGGATATCGATATCGAAACCCGCACGATTTCCTTTCTCTATCAAAATAATTCGACTTTTGAAAAGGCAAAGCGGGAATTGTACCATATAGGTTTCCCAATTACGCAATGTACCTATCAGGAACCAAAACGAAGGACAGATTTTGTAGAATATACAGAAAGCACGGTCTCCTTTTAAAAATTAAATATCGAGATGATACAGAAAGGCAACTTATGATTCAACTGTGCCGATTTCTTGCGCATGGTTGTAGATTTCTATTTCAACCGAATAATCTCGGGCAGGCTTCCATACGGTGGTCATTGCCGTGTCCTAGATAGGCGATGTAAAAAATAGGCGACTTTGACTGGCCTCAAGATTTTTGGGCTCAAAACCCAAGCCCATTTTTAGTTAGGCAAAGTCCTTGACACATTTTTTTGATGAACAAAACTGGTACATAGGCCGTACAGATTATTCTTTCAGTATTGGAGTTTCCGAAGATTGCGATAAGTATGCACATATAGTGTGATCCTATATCAACTAGGTCGATCCCCTTCTTACAGGGGACTTTGGTGATTTGGCTAATGATTTTATAGTTCTGTACCCTTTGAGTAGTCTTGATGGGCTTGGAGAGATGGTAAGTTTGAGATAATGTCCAAACGTTTTATGACCAGCCCCATATTATATTGAGCTATGGCGAATACCGGTTATTCGCCTTTAGTAAATACAGCTTCAGAAAGCTCCATCCCAATAGCTATACAATTTTGATATTGCGCCCATTTGCCTAGGTGGGCACCGCCTGCAACTTATATTCGGAATGTTCATGAAAATCAAAAGGAAACAATATTTTATTCCTCGATCAGAGATTTGAAATAGGTTGTACCCGTTGTTTTTGGAACGCTGTTTTTCTTTTGCGTAGCTTTCTCTTTAGGTCTTTTAAAGATTCGTTCAAAGATTTTTCAAAATGGTCCGAATAGGATCTTACATAAAACCGTACCCCAGGGGCACTAACCTCTATGCTGCAGCTCTTGCCATTGCCAGTGGAATTTTTTTCTTGTTTAAAGGTGACCTCGGCTCTGACAATGGAATCAAATTTTTTTCCAAGTTTCTCCAGCTTTTGATGCACTCTGGTGTTCATCGTTTGGCTAACGGCCATTTGTATATATTCAATTCTTACAATCATTATGGTATGTTTTAAGCATTTACAAGCAATTAAAATAGGAACAAGGAAGCATCTCTTTTTATGTGAAAATACAGGCTCAATATTCTGTTATTTATTTTTTGAGAAACTATTCCATATTGTTTTTAACAAACAAATCCCTGAGATGGTAACTCCACTTTTCAAAAGTGTCTATGTTATTCCTAAGACATTTGGGATAATTCTTTTATTAAAAGACCGGGACACGCAGGAATCCCGGTCTTTCAGAGGGGTGCCGTTGGACCTACTTAAATCATTATTCTATTAAACCTTATATCAATTTATTCATAGAAAACAAGCGTATGACCGGGCACCCTTATATTGTTGCAAAGGCATTACTGCTTGGCAACCTGAAATTTCAACTTATTCCAAAGAACGTTATCCTTTTTATAACTGTAAAAATACGATAGCTAATGGACTCTTGGAATGATAATTATCAGTTGGCAGGAAGTTTCATCCTGGTTTAGGTTTAATATCTTCTTTCTCAAATGCATGATAATTTCGGCTAGTTTTAGGTTTGGAACGGTAAAGACATTATAATTTCAGAAGGTGTTTTGCATCAAAGGTATTTTAAATTGAAAAACGTCCGCAAAAAAAACATTTTACGGACGTTATAGTTAATGGATATCTATTTTAAACTCTAGATTTGCGTTTTTTCATTATTTTTTCCTCTAATTTTTTTTGAATTTTTTCTTGTCTTTTAGCCTTTAAATCTGACTTGGAGAGCTTTTTTTTAGCAGCAGCCATAATAGAATATTTAAATTTATAAATTGACCAACGAACTGACCCTATATTTGGTACTATTTTTTTACATAACGAGTAGGCCTTTCCAAAATATTTGGACAGGAAAGTGTATTGAATTTTATAAATATATAGGGTGGTTACAGGCACACTCGCGAGTGCCCGGTATTACAGAAAGATAATTTTCTCTTTAATTGGTTCCATTATTAAAAAAAATAAAATATGCCCTGTGGGGACAATGTTATAACTACAGATATGTATTTTTATTCCTTCTTACCATGACCACAAAGTATTAAATGGCCTCGTTAATGCTCAGCAACGGAATACCTATTTGCGTATCCAGTTTTTTGACTAGACTTTTGTTAAACAGGTTTTGAAAGAAGCCTTTTTTTTCCCTATGCAATAGGGCCAAAATATCCGCCTGAATATGTTTCGAATAGATTTTGAGTTCTTCCTCGATATGGTTAGAGAGGATTATCTTGATTTCAATATTGTCATAATCTACCTGTTTCATGAGCGTTTCCTTGAACCATTCCATTTGGTCCTTTCCGGAGTATTGCTTTTCTGTGGCGATATGAACGATATGTATTTTCGCGTTAACGGACTTTGCCATTGGCACCAAATTCTTAATGGCCGCAATATCCGCTTCCCCAAAATTCGAGGCATAGAGCATAGTTTGGATTGGAACGCCACCTATATTGTTCGGCATAATTAGAATCGGGCAAGCCAATCTTTTCAAAAGACCTTGTGCAATATTACCTGCGAACAATCCTCTTTCCGTATGTTTGGCCTTTCTACCGATCAACGCGATGTCTGGATTTACTTCCTTCGATTTTTCAATAATACCATCCAAGACAGAATCATTACATACGACGTCTAGCCACATTCTTCCTTTGTCAAAATTTTCACCCAAATGTTTGGCGCAATAGGCCCTCAAAATATCCTTTTGTTCTTGGATTACTTGAAGTTCTATCTGGTCAGGTTGTCGGGCCACGGAGACCCGTATATGGGGTATTTGATGGATATATAAGACAATTAGTTCGGCCCCCAATCTGTTGCTCAGGTCGTAGGCGTAGCGTAAAGCCGGTACCGCTTTTTCGGTAAGATTAGTTGTATAAAGTATAGTATTCATTACTTTGAATGTTTAAGAAACAAAGCTATCTGATTTCGTGGAGGCACCAAATGATTTTGGTCATGGCAGGTTATTTTGTCTAATTAGATTCCAAGAAAGTCAATGCTTGGATAATGCATTAAGATAAATTTAGTGGCGAGTATTTAAAGATTCTTAGTTCACAAGGGAAATTAATGCAACTTTCAGGAATTCATATAATACATTGCAGATACATTACCGAGGTTTACCTAATTTCGCAGTTCCATTTATCCTTTTTTATAAATTTGAAATGCCAAAATCCAAATCGGAGATCAACAATAACCAGTCTAGGCCCAGATATGTTTTATTGCTGGTCGGTATATTGTTTATCGCCATCAATTTACGACCTACACTTGCAGCGGTAGGGCCATTGATAAACCATATTCGCCAAGCTACTGGACTTTCAAATTCGATGCTCGGTCTGTTGACAACCTTGCCATTGATAGCTTTCGGTGTCGTTTCTACTTTAACCCCCTTGTTCACTCGTCGTTTTGGCATTGGAGGTACGCTTCTTGGAGCGATGCTTTTGTTGGTGCTGGGTATCGGGATTCGGTCTTTGGACGGAACATTTCTGCTTTACTTCGGTACACTATTATTGGGTATTGCCATAGCCTTTGGCAATGTACTGCTCCCCGGATTGACGAAACGTAATTTTTCGTCGAATTCAGGGTATATAACAAGTTTGTATTCCAGCGTCATGGCGGTCGGTGCTTCCTTGGCAGCGGGCATCAGTGTTCCCTTAGCCGACAACTATGGGTTGGGTTGGAGGGTCTCGCTCGGTGTTTGGGCAATTTTGGCTTTAATTGCATTTTTTGTTTGGTTGCCACAATTGTCCCGTTTAAAAAAATCTGAAGAAAAACGCAGTTTTCCAAAAGCAATGAAGTCTTTGGGCCAATCCGGTCTGGCATGGAAAATCGCCCTTTTTATGGGCTTACAGTCATTGACTTTCTATGTAATTCTAGCTTGGTTACCGGCCATTTTGCAGAGTAGGGGATACGATGCGGAATTTTCGGGGTGGATGCTTTCCCTATCACAAGCTGCAGGTATTCTAGGATCTTTGGTTGTCCCGACTTTAGCAGGTAGAAAAAATGACCAGCGTGGCATCGTGTGGTTTCTGATTATTGTAGAGGTTATCGGCCTAGTTGGCCTACTATTTCCCCAAATTGGACTCGTTCCAGTATGGGTCTCGCTCATCGGTTTTGTGTTGGGTGGAACTTTCGGATTGGCCCTGCTTTTTTTGGTACTTCGTTCACAAAATGCGGAGTCTGCCACCGAACTGTCCGGTATGGCACAATCCATAGGTTATATAGTAGCGGCTACGGGACCGATTATCTTCGGCAGTATTTTTGATTTTACGGGAAGTTGGACCTATTCCCTTCTTCTACTTATTTTATTTGCTGCATTGAAATTGTATATGGGATTAGGCTCTGGAAGACCCGGGAAAGTATAACTTTCCGTACACCATATGACGCTTATATATTATCTTTAGGCCTATTAATTTTTCTTGTATTTTCTAGAGTTACTGTAGGCATGGAAAGTAATATATGTATCTTTAACATCTAGATGTCAAAAAATGAGGGCAAGCTCTTCTTCGAATGGTCTTCCCCCGACAGAATTCATGAAGTTTCGCACATGATTTTAGCAAAATATTTAGGAGAATTAACTAAATGGTACGGTAGTATAAATACCGATAGCGATTGGGGGAGTATTCAAATCATCAAGAAAATAGAAAGTAATTTAGGCTTGATTTTTATGCCGGAATTAGAGGAAGAAGGCAATGTCTGTATGGTGCATAGCCCCGAGGTGCGAAATGAATATAAGCAAACCTTTACGTCCATAAATCTCCTCGATTACATCTATGCTGTACTTTACTCGCCCGACTACCGTAAAAAGGGTAAGGAGTGCTTAGATATAGATTTTTCACAAGTACCGTATCCTGTCGACCTTCTCCATTTTTGGAACTTTGCAGGACTAGGCTCCCAGCTGCGGCAGCTACACTTGTTGGAATCGCCTAAGGTAGAAGAATTTATTACTAGCTACCCCAAAGAAGGTGACAATACCATCACCGCCAATATCGGAGAAAGCGATTGGGAGCTAATCGCTAATGCTCATGATGGGTTGTGGGAGGAAGGCAGAATTTGGATAAATGAAGCTCAATATTTTGATAATATTCCCTTAGTGGCTTGGGAGTTTCATATCAATGGCTACAGGCCAGCCCAAAAATGGCTGAAGGACCGCATGGGCGGAACCCTAAGTTTTGAGGATATTCAGTTCTATCAAAGAATGATCGTCGCCTTGACCGAAACGGATCGGTTGATACAAGAAATCGCTATTATTGCAAAGACAACACTACAAAAACGATGATAAAAAAGATAATTCTGACCCCCTTTCAAAAATTCGTAAAAATCGAAAGCTTTAGTGGTATACTACTGTTCGGTGCGACCTTGGTTGCAATGATTTGGGCAAATTCGGGCTACAGCGATTCATATCAAGCTTTGTGGCAATTGGATATTGGTATAAGTGCCGAGAGTTTTAGGTTTTCCAAACCACTAATTCTTTGGATAAACGACGGTTTGATGGCCGTGTTTTTCTTCTTGATCGGATTAGAAATCAAACGAGAACTACTGATTGGAGAACTCAACAGCCTGCGAAAAGCTACATTTCCGTTGTTCGCTGCCGTTGGAGGAATGCTCTTTCCTTTGGCTTTATTTCTAGTTTTGAACAATTCGCCAGAAACGGCTGACGGTTGGGGAATACCGATGGCGACCGACATTGCCTTTACCTTGGCGATATTGAAGATTTTGGGGAACAGAGTGCCTTTGAGCCTAAAAATATTCCTGACTGCCTTTGCGATTGTTGATGATTTGGGTGCGGTACTTATAATAGCCCTATTTTATAGTTCGGGAATAGATTGGTGGTTGATCTTGTACGCCATGATTCCCTTGGCATTACTTTTTTTCTTGGCGCACCGGGGTGTCTACATCAAGTATCTATCAATTAGTATTGCGATTATCATTTGGTTCCTGTTTCTTGGGTCGGGAATCCATCCAACGATAGCCGGGGTACTGATGGCATTTACCATCCCGATACGGCAAAAGATAGCAATTGAAGATTTTACCGAGAGCTTAGCCGATATCTCCAAAAATTTTGCAAAAACAAAACGCGATTATCTCCCTATCTTATCCAAGGAACAAATAGAACAAATGGACGACCTGGAGGATCTGACGGAAAAATTTAATTCGCCACTACAGCATCTTGAACATGGGCTTCATGGCTGGGTAGCCTATTTTATTATGCCCATTTTTGCTTTGGCAAATGCTGGGGTGGTATTCAGTGCGGATATGGAATTGGATACTCCATTAATCGTGAATATAGCCATTGCCCTCTTTGTAGGAAAATGTATAGGTGTAACACTAATGTCATTCCTTAGTGTGAAACTGAAAATAGCGGCATTGCCCAATGGTATAAATTATAGACAGATCATCGGGGTCGCTATTTTGTCTGGAGTCGGGTTTACCATGTCCATCTTCGTTGCGAATTTGGCATTTACTGGAAATTCGATATTTATCGATTCTTCAAAAGTTGGAATACTTATTGGCTCTGTAGTTTCGGGAATCGTCGGATATATGATTTTGAGATGGAGCGGAGGAAAAAAAACACCTCTAAAGTGATTTAGAAAAGTGATGGTGTATAAATGCAATTCACATAGCACTGTCGTCAATGAAGTTGGTGGATCAAAGACGACTAGATCAAAAAAGGCAACACCGGCAAAAGATGGTTAAAGCGTTGTTTTATTTAGATCCTTTCTTGAACATGTTTTTAGTTGGATGGTCAAATTGGATTTAAAGATCACAAGATAGTTTAGCCATGCAATGCCAACACAGCGGTATCCTTTAAGTAGCCCATTTTTCCCAAGGTGGGTTTGCCGAAGCCCAATATTTCCCAAAGTGATGGTTTTTTGTCGATATAGCTGAGCATATTCCCCGATCCCATCTCCAAACTGTTCAACGCTTCTTCCATTTTAATGTTTTGCAATGTATGAAAACTATAATCCACCCCTTCGAAATGCTTACTAAGACGTAGCTTGTTCTCTTTTTGCTGTTGGTCTAGTACATCATTATCGGCAAGGCTCAGCACCTTTATCTTGGCCTTGGTCAATCTGGCGATCTCGGCGAGATGCTCCATTTCCAAAAAGTCAAAATCAGCATTGAAATTGGTGGCAAGAATGATTTTTTTAGGTGGGTCAAGAGTTACATTATTGGGCACGACCATTACCGGGCATCGCCTGATGTTCTGTATAATATCCAAGGTGTTCTTTCCATATTTGTTTTTTTGTTCATTGCCCATGCCCTTGCCGCCTATAAAGATCATATCGATTTCTAGGACGTTGACGATATCCTTTACGGCATCGATTACTGAGCCTGGTCGCGATATTACATAAAAACGGTGATCAACATACCTATCGATTTCCGAGATCCGGTTCAAAATATCCCCCAAACCTTCTTTAGAACGATTTTCAGACAACTTGTTAAAAGCTTCTTCGGGATCTAAGGTTATGCGGTCAAATCCATGGCTATCCTTGGTATAGGTATTAAGGATATAAAAATCACAGGGATGACCTTCATAAAGCATAATCGCATATTGAATAGCGTTCCATGAATTCATTGAAAAATCGGTAGGCAATAACAGCTTTTTTCCCATGACCTTAATGTTTTTAATTTTAATGTTTGGCCTCCAACAAAATGTTAGATAGCACTTTTGATTTTACGTTCCTATATTTTTTTTTGTGATTTAAGTACAATTTGCGATTCCTCTCGTGTTTGCTTAGATAAAATGCATCACATTCTACCGTATCGCATTCCAAAGCGCCTTTTATAGCGCCGTTATATCGGAACAGTGTTCTTAAGTTTAAGGTATTTTCCTTTTGAAGGGTCTGCAGTTCTTCATATAAAGCGGCATTGTTCAATATACGATCTTCAATTTCCAACAGATACTCAAGTTCCTCGTTCATATATTCCAAGTCGTCCATCCAGTTATTGACTTCGTCCTTATCTTTTTTTATCATAATCCTGCTATCGGACTCCTGGCTGTGAAATAAATTTGAAGTGTTCATAATATCATATTTACGTTAATATATTTATTCTCTTGTTCGACCTTTTCAATGGTCAATTTTTGTTCTCCGGACGGGAATTCCCATGATAGCGAATCGCTTTCAGCATACCCAATAACAGCTGCTCCCATAGGGGTTAGGATCGAAACTTTATCGTTTTTCACATCACTGTCGTTGGGCATGACCAGTTGGAATTTTCGTCTCCACCCGTTTTCAGATCCAATGTTAATTTTTGAGTTGAAACGGATAACGTCTTTTGGCATATCCATTTCGTCGCATATTTGGGCCGATTCCAATTCACCTAACAACTTTTCTACCGATTTACGTAGGGTAACGTCCTTATAATATCCTGAAAGGTTCATAAATCGTTTTAGGACTACGTATTCCTTTTTTTCTATGATCAGATTCTTGTATTTCATTTTTGTCTTTTTATTTAAAGGGAATATACCCTGTTGAGTAATCTATCCATGGCAACTTTCATTAATGACCGATTTTCACTGCCAATTGGTTCTATGTTATTTCCAGTCCTTATCGAATGTTGCTATAAACCAAGAAATATTTTTTTGATTTTTCGATGGGCACAGGATGTTGTCCAGTACACCTGATGTGGTAATTATTGGTTCAGGTGTATAATTTCACCATTAGTTCTATTTAATCGATAATTGTCTTTTTCTTTTGATTTGCCTATACGCTGGTTGTATTAACGGCCGTTCCAATTTGGTCTTCCCTTTTGGTAGTTCCACGTTATGGTCATATTCACTACACGAATGAATGTTGCTCTTATCCTTAGTCAAACTGCAAACGAATAGGAAATTGCAGGTGGAGCATATGCTCCTTTTATATTGCTGTCTCATAGTTTTATATATTAAATTTTAAAAATTGCCTGACTTTCAATTGGTTTTCAATTAAATCAGCGGTTCGAAAGTCAGACAAGTCCGATAATTAACTAATAAACCAAACTAACTTATGTGAGCTTGCCCTCTATTTAAAAGGCCCTCTGGAATCGAAGTCTCGCAATAATTTGCGGTTTGCGCGACCTTCGTAATTTTAAGAGGTATTACACCAATCGGTGTACTATAACGAACTATATCACCTTCAGATCTTCCTATTACAGAAGCTCCCAAAGCACATTGTACAGAAATCCTGTTAGCCATGACGTCATCTTTTAAGGGGAGCACCAATTGAAAGGTTTCGCTCCATCCAGATTTTGAGGTTACTGTTACGATGGAATACAAGCGTATGATATCAACGGCCATATCTTCCACATCCATAACCACAGCTTTCGTCATGTTTTCTTCAAGCATTTCCAACGCATCCTTATGCGAATAATCTTCGATATGGTAATTTATATTTTGATACTGTTTTATCATAGCGAGATCTTTTTTTTCCAAGATTAGGCTTCCGTATTTCATTTTTCTCGTTTTTAATTTCCTTGAAATATCATACTTCTTCGACCCATCACTACTTTTGAATTTTATTAAACCATCCTTTATTTAAAAAATTAGAAAAAGATGTGCTTTTGAGCTTATGATGAATTGATGAAATATAACATCAACAGGGTTTTGGATTCATGCCATTAAAAGCAAAGTGCATGCCCTAAAATTGAAATTCAGCGGAATAATATGTAACCACTTAATAATCAAGTAATAATGATAAATTTAGAAAGGGAACGATATTAAGAAAGCGGGGAGAAATTCCTCGATATAGGAGTTTTACCTCAGGAAGTTAGTTCAACTTATCACGTAAGGTCTTACGGTCTATTTGAAGGATTGCAGCCGCCTTGGTTTTATTGCCACCGACATTTGCAAGCACGCGTTTTACATATTCCTTCTCCATTTCACGAAGTGGAAGGAAATCGGCATTGGGAAAATCAATCTGGAATTTTAAGTTTTGTGGAAGGTCTTTAACATCGATAGCACCATCACACATAATGACCGCCCGTTGAATTATATTCTCTAATTCCCGAATATTACCTGGCCAATGATGGCGTTGCAAAACTTGTAGGGCATCTGAGGAAATACCCATAAGACGATCTTTATATTCTATCCCATATTTTTGAACGAATTTATCGACCAACAGTGGAATATCTGATTTTCGTTCGCGAAGTGGAGGCACATTGATTTCTACAACAGTAAGTCGATAGTAAAGATCTTCACGGAAATCCTTTTTTTTGATGGCCTCTAACAAATCGGCATTTGTTGCAGCAATAACACGAATATCGACTTTTTCCGCCCGTCGGGAACCCACTTTTGTGATTTCCTTTTCTTGAAGGACGCGGAGTAGTTTGGTCTGAACGGAAAGGGGTGCCGTACCAATTTCGTCCAAAAAGAGCGTACCCCCATCAGCAGCTTGAAAGAATCCGTTTCGGTTGTCGTTGGCACCCGTAAAGGCTCCTTTAATATAGCCAAAAAGTTCGGCCTCCAATAGATTTTCTGGAATGGCTCCGCAATTTACCGCCACAAAGGGCGCACGGGAAAATTGGCCAGAATAGTGGATGGCCCTTGCTACCAATTCCTTGCCCGTACCGCTTTCTCCTTGGATCAAGACTGTAGCTTTGTTATTCTTTACCCTATCTATGATGTCCGTAATTCTTTGAAATGCTTCCGACGTACCGATCATATCGGCATACCCTCTGCCCTTATGGACACTTAAAGGGGGTTGAGGTTTTTTTCTTTTTGCGCCGCTTTCAAAAGACTTTTGGACAGCCAGTTTTAACTCGTCCTTGGTAAAGGGTTTGGTTAAATAATCAGTCGCACCAGATTTGATGACTTCTAGAGCACCATCCACGGAAGGGTAGCCAGTAATGACTAGTTTGGGTATTTCAGGATAATGTTCATCGGCGAACTTTACCAACTGCAGCCCGTCCACTTCGGGCATTTGTATATCGGTAATCAACAAGTCGATATAAGTGTCCTTTAAAATATAAAGGGCCTCCTTGACCGATACGGCCTTATAGGTATGATAGTCCATCGATTGCAAATGCCTCTGCAAAAGTTCTAAAATATCGATATCGTCATCGACGAGCAGTATGTTTTCTTTACGTAATGCCATTTCTACAATTTTGGAAAATCTATGGTAAAAATAGCTCCTTTTGGGGTATTCGCACTATGGGTTATCGTTCCCTTATGACTACTTATAATACCGTGCACCACACTCAGGCCCAGTCCCGAACCCTCTCCCAAAGGTTTTGTCGTAAAAAAAGGTTCAAAAACTTTATCTTCGTTTCTTGGGTCGATACCTGGGCCTTCATCTGAGATTCGAATTTGTATTTTTTTTCCTTTCTCATTGATGCCAATGTCAATTCTCCCACCTTTAGGGGAGAAATAGATGGCGTTCATAATCAAGTTGAATAATACTTGGGTCAATTGCACTGTATCGGCACGGAGTTCTATGTTATCATCGCCGAAAGACTTGGTCAAATTTATATTTTTCGTGTGTAGGGAAGGCCCAAGCAGCTTCAATATATTTTCAACCACCGGAATTAATACTACCGACTTCATTTGTTGGGGCATTTCGCACGCAAAGAACATTAGTTTTTTAACCACCTCGCGACTGAAGATTGCATTGTCCACAATTTTATCGAGATCTCGTATGGACTTCGGGTCTGTTATCCTTTCCTTCAAAAGTTCCGTAAAACCTAAGATATTCGCAAGGGGCGTATTTAGTTCATGGGCTATGCCAGCTGTAATCTCTCCCAAAATATGAAGGCGGTCCGCACGCTCGACTTGTCGTTTGATAGCCTCTTCGTTATCGTGTACCTGCTTTTTTTCAAGTAGGTTACCAACTTCCAAGGATACGTTTTGAAGTAATTTTTCCTCTTCTTTCAAAAAGTCGGATTTCGCATATTTGTCCTTTGGATATCCCACTTCAATAAAACCATCCAATTTATTGAAAACCTTAATATCGGATTTTATAGAAACCATGTCCGATATATACCCTTCAGTCCCGATGTCATATACGCCACTTTTCAATAGCACCTCGGTATCATGTTCAAATTGCCATGCTTTTTTCAGGCAATAAGCAATAGCCTCAAGAGAAGCCTCCAATTGGTTGTAATCTGAGTTAACGATGATGGAAGTAACCTCGTAGAGACAAGTAAGTTCCTTGATGCGTTCTTTTAGTTGTGCTTCAGTTGTAGCCATGTTTTTTTAACCCCTATTCTATATATTGAAAAGTAAAGTTCTTAAATATTTGATCGGAATGGAAATTTACAATAGAAAATCTTGCTATGTTTCCCTAGCTCCTGTCGAGGTTTAAAAAACCTTCCACTTTAAGACTTCCTTAGTTAACGACCTTTGTCTGTCCGTAAATCAAGAAACAACAAGCTCATTGGCCTCGTCCAAAACATTGTTTGTAAAGCTTTTCAAATAGATTTCTGTAGTCCTTAAAGATTTATGGCCCAAGCCTTCACTAATAACCTCTGTAGGGATTCCCATGAACTTGGCTATTGTGGCCCAGGAATGGCGGATGTAGTAGGTTGTGAATTCACCTTCTATCCCCGCATCCTTTGCAATGACCTTAAGACGTTCGTTCATTCTCCTCCTTTGGGATTTGTACTTTTGATAATGTTTGGTGCTGCCGTCATAGTTTGTGGGAAACAAATAATCTTCGGGTCGTTTCCCCTTTAGGTAGAACTCCAGGATGTTGCCAAGACTTTCGGTAATCTTGACGGAAAAAGGGTCACCAGTTTTGCTTCTGCCATATAGAAGACGGTCGCCCTCAATATTCTTCACTTTAAGCTTGACCAGATCTATAAAGTTCATTCCCCTGCAGTAGAACATGATAAGGGCATAGTTTTTGGCATGCCAAAGCGGGCTTTCCCGTTCGTATTCCAGTGTCCTTAGTTCCATGATCCTGGCCTTTGCCACGGCCTTTTTTTTAGTACGGGCCATTGAGGGAGTTTTGTAGTGATCGAACGGATTCTTAAGCGGAACAAATTGGTCCTCTTTGATGGCGCCATTGTACATGGACCTAATGGCCCTAATATACATCCCTATTGTGTTTTTCGAATTTCCCCTGCTCAATTGTTGGGCCTCGAAGTCCTTGAGAAAGGTCACCGTAATATCATATAACATTATGTCCTTTCCATTGTTGAATTTGGTCAGGGCATCTACGCCGCTTTGATACCATTGTGCCGTTCCAGGAATATTAGCTGACCGTTTTCTTTTTATCATCACACCTGCCCATTGGGATAGGGAAATATCATTTTCGACCTTCTTTTTTATTTCAAAGTCCTGTTCACCGTCCCATCTGACCTTTATGTGGTCAAGTAGTAGATCAACATCTATACGGCCGATACTTTCCCCAAGCTCGTATACCACTTGCCTGGCCCAATGGAATTTATTTCCAAGTTCTGCATTTATCTTATGGTAATCCAGCCCATTGTCCATAACTGCGGATTTTCGGAGCTGTTGGGTTTTTCTATTCCATCCAGTAAGGTTGGTAGAGTGGCCAAGAACGATCAGCCGGCTCTTTTTGTGAAAGACCTTTAGGACTATGGGATATAGTCCTGTAATACTGCTTTTGGATTTCTTCCTAGTGTCCAATATTAAACTTACCTTGGCCATTGCAATTCGAATATTTCAAGGAAAAGGTAAGAAATAATTACGCTCACTTTACGCTCACTTTTTTTGTATGTCAAATGGATGCAAATGATATCAAATAAAATTTAATTGCTATAAAACATTGATATTCAGATATATATGATGGGTGTTTGATATGATTTGATGTCCTTTCTTTTAGGCTTACAAGCAGGGGGTCACTGGTTCGAACCCAGTAGGGCCCACAGTAACAAAGACAAGGCTTCCAAGAAATTGGGAGCCTTTTTTTTGCCTTGGCAAATTCTAATTACGACCTTATCGTTCATTTTTTGGCGGATTTGTTAAATCAGGTAAGGACAGACTTATTGATGAGAGATTTGGACTCGGCATCGACAAGTTTCATATGTTATGAAGCCAATATCCTCCACACTTAAATGCAACAGACATATTTCAAAATTAGAACCACTTTATCGTCTACTCAGATTTCCAATCCCTGCGGAAGTCGGGCAACCCTTCCGCTCCAATCCTCCCCAAGCGGAGACGCTAAGCTGGTCCGCTTGGGAAGTCTTTCCGTTCCAGTTTTGCCCGACCTCCTCGGCCGCTGAAAAGCACAAGCGATGAAAACCGCTTGCCCTTTTTCTCCCTAACCACATTTATTTTTAGCCGTTGAAATGTTCCATAGCCTCCAGGTTGCACTTGTACAATTAAACCCTCCAAAGAATAAATAATAAAGGGAATGCTGCTTTCGGGATATATTGAAATATAAATATATAAATATATGGGTATATGTATATATGCACATAGGATTTACGCATTCGGAAGGTATTTTTGTTTTGGAGTTGGAATAAAACAGACCCATCTGTTTTGAGTAATATATCCTTAAAAAAAGAATTGGAAATATTAATCTTCGGAGAAGATAGCAAGTTATGTTTTAAGCATCCTAAAACTCCTACTTCTGGCGAAGTGAAAACCGATAAGAATATCGTATAATAAAACGGTAATCAACAAAAGGGGAGGTAAAACGTTTTAGGGAAAGGAAATGGGAGTCTACTATAACGTTTCGTTTCAATATCACGGAATACGATAATTTGAGAAAAATATGCGAAGCCTATAACTTGAATATTTTGGAAAGGGGCGTGATAAGTCCTCTCCTTAGAAGATTGGCCTTACAACAAGAGGCTGAAGAAAAGGATATGCTCCCCGTTTCATATTCAAGTCAAGAAAGCGTAAAATGAAACGGGGAGGTTAGGGGTAAAGTATGGACTGGTCAGCCAAATGGATTGTCGGGCACGGTTCATCAAAGGTTTTACAGTACATAGAAGACTGGGCGGCCCGAATCTGCAAAAAGTATTCGATATACATTCCAAATCGAATCTGTTGCTGATGTGGAGCGAAAAGGCATTGCATGCCCAGTCAAGACTTGATTACGACCTACAAAGTTTCGTCTTAACTCTTATCTATCGGAACGCTAAAGAAACTCTGCAGGATCCACGTGCAGTTAAGTTATGGTATGGTTTGGGGGAGGACGGAAAACTAATTTTTAATCGCCTTGAAAACCGAGCTGAATTTCAACTAATGGTTTTAGACTTTCGGCAACAGTAGTGTTTGCCATATTTGCCAGAATCTTCCCAATTTCGCTTGTATTGACATCCATCGTATTTTTTTCTAGAAGATTGGTCAGCCTTTCATAGAGTTTTTCATTCCTCATCGCTATTTTTTTCATCTCTCGACCCATCACTCGTGCTGCAATGAGATGAAGCCCAAAATCATCGTCGCCAAATAGATCTGAATGATGCTCGTAAATTTGGTTGGTGTACATTTCAAAAAAATGAGTCAGTATTGTCAGAATGTCTTTTAGGTCATCCCTTCGGATTTCAGGACGGTCTTCCCAAGCGATGAGCTTTAGAATAACGATTCCGGGCAAGGTGCAGAACTTGAATCGATGTTCCCCTTCTAATTCTACTTCGGGCAATCCGCTCTCATAGATTTCTTTGAAGCCAGGCATGTTCAAACTGGTAAGGCCAGTACCTTCCAAACTTACCTTGGCATTTTCATCTTCAATGTTTCCGAAAGGAAGGAGGTCAACCTGCATTCTGCCCTGCCAAAATAACACGAAGTTATTCTCTATGGAAGGTTGAAAGTGTTCTATTTCAATAAGGTGCCGTTTTAGTTTTTCATAGATTCCCTTGTCTTCCATAAAAACGGCAAAATCAATGTCTCTTGTAATTCTGCTTGGCGGGATTTCATTAATTGCCGTCATCCATATATCACGGGCGACGGCACCGACCAAATAAAAGTCAACATGGAATGCTGCAAAACCTCGTTCCAAAGCTGCCAACATTTCTAAAAAGTCGGGTCTTTGGCGGAGTTGTTTAAAATTTATCCTGTAAGTACTCATTATATATTTTTTCTGCGGTTTCGGTACATCGTCTATCCCCTTTCATTATCAGGTCGGCGTAAGCGAGCAAAGGATGAACCGCTTCTTTTTCCTCTGTATTGTCCTTCCAGAATTTTTCGTAGATCTTGACATTGCCGCCCTCATCGGGAACAAGCCTATAGTTCTTCATCAGTTCGTTTCTTGGTTCGGTGGTGTACAGCGTTAACTCCTCCGGTCGAAGGTAATCGGTATATATGTCTCCGGCGGGTTCTCCTCCCCAGAACGTTTGCCCCTGTTTTAATTTAATGTCCTTCCAATTAAAAAAAGCATCGTTATCAACAAATCGATATGTTCCAATGACCAGATTTGGTTTCAACTTTTTTTCATAGGCCATAATCCATTTTTCGAGTAACTTTTTATTGTCCTCTAAAATATAAGTGTCCTTGGTAAGTGGAATGAGGAAACCATCATCCTTTAGACCATTGAAGATGTTCGTGATATTGCCGATACCTGTATCTGTTTTATCGGCTATCTCACGATAGGTTTTGTTAACCCATGTATCGTCCAATAGGAATTGGTAAACAACCTTTAGGCCGGTTTTGGTAAATGCCCTATTTGTGGTCTTTTGCTTTATTGCGATGGGTTCATTGGCATCTAGCCAAAGGAAGGTTTCTTTTTCGTTGAGGTAAATATTACCGTTGGCCTCAAGATAGGCGATGTTCCTGTTACGAAGCTCTTGTTTTATTTTGGGAAATATGGTTTGTGCAACGATCATAAATGGCTCATACTCCTTGGCGAATGCCTCTAATTTTGGAAGATGGATATTTCTTAGCTCCTTTTTAATTTCTATGCCAAGCTTGATAGTCCGGTCGTTCAGGGTAAGGGCTATCGTGCCATCTAAGACTTCATTAGGGGCTTTATCAAGCCATTTGGCTTCGATTTCACCTGTTTTCTGAAGGTTGGCCAATGCATATTGCACAATTCCTTGATCGTTCATTGTTCACTTTATTTTATAGTTCACGAAAACGTGAACAAATAAAAATTATGAACAAATATACATAATTATTTTCAAATGGAACTATTTATAAGGCCGATAACGTATTTAGGGAAAGCGCCATGCGTGAATAGATCAAAAACCAATGACACTATCAAGCGCATCGTCCAAATCTTTATTTACAAAGTTTTGCTGGTAGTCAATGGTTGTTTTAATGTCGGAATGATTATAAAGCTTTTGCAATACTTGTAACGGAATGCGATCTCCAGATA
The DNA here is from genome assembly GCF_002909235.1 of Arenibacter catalasegens. Taxonomy (GTDB): domain Bacteria; phylum Bacteroidota; class Bacteroidia; order Flavobacteriales; family Flavobacteriaceae; genus Arenibacter; species Arenibacter catalasegens. Next base: position 1,176 of record NZ_PHQQ01000015.1, on the reverse strand, counting down.
TATTCCCAAAGGAATGACGAGATACGTGCATCGTGATTTTCTTTGTTATTTCCGCTCGCTCGGCAATTTGCGCCAAAAATCTATTAAGTCTTTTGTTGGCCGTTTTGCTAACCCTTAGAATATCTTTCGGATTATTGGCGGCTTCTTTTAATTCAGGGAAGATATAATCGGTGTGTGCGGTTTTCGTCGGGAGGTATTTATCCAAAATTTTCTGAAGTTTACCATGTATTTTGAGCGAAAGGTTTTTTTGATTCTTGTTCATGGTATAATATATTCTTTCTCCTTGCACGTTCGCCCAAGTCATTTGAACTACATCGGAAACCCTCATTCCGGCGAGATAGAAACTAAAAAGAAATACATTGCGAGTGTGGTGCTGCTTTGGATTGTCAGAAAGATCTATTTCTTCGATAATTCTGATTTCCTCTGAAGTAAGACCGATTTTGATAGATTTTGGAATTCTTATTTTAATCTTTCCATCGGTATTCCCAAAAGGATAATTATCCCTAGAGACAATGCCTTGTTGGGAAGCCCTGTTATGCAAGGTGCGTATGAAAATCAGCGTGTTTACAATACTTCTTTCCCCAACGGAATCTTTAGTGCTTCTTAAATAGGAGATGAAGCCTCGTAGAAAAAGAGGGGTAATGGCCTCGAAGGTCAACGTCTTTGCCCTTGGATACCTTTTAATCCTATTCAATAGGGGTCGTTCACAATCGATTCGAGAATACTTTTTGTTTTTTTCAAGTTCCTCAAAATAAGCTTCGGCAAATGTGTAAAACGAGGAGCTTTTATATTTACCTGAAATTGTTTTTTTTATTTCTGCAATTTGTCTTTTGGAATTGACTTCGGTCTCTACGTCTAAAAGTGTTTTATTTATTTCTAAGACTTTGGAGGATATAAAATTGTTTAAACGATTCGAGTTCGGGTGACTTTTTTTAACTTTACTCGTTACTTCATCCCAATACTTTGGCTTAATTTTCTGACCTGTATGAATATAAGTCGATTTCCTATTTTTAGTAATGCGAATGGCGATGGTGCATTCCCCTGCCTTATTTGGATACGCTAGAGCAAGCTGACCCCTCTACCTGGGGTTAAAAATGGTCAGAGAATGCATCTGCCGTTCTGTCGGATGCTGACCCCTCTACATTAAAAAAGATAGTCAAATTTTGGGTCTAGATT